>JAFIHG010000017.1 GCA_017848795.1 Candidatus Nanopelagicales bacterium
CTCGGCCGAGAGCATCCCGCGCACGTCGGTCTCATTGCCCACCCGCGTCAGGCGTAGGTGCTGGGCGTGGTAGGCCTCCTGCTCATCAGCGGTGGCCCCGTCGGGGAACACCGTGGCCAGGATCCGCGCAGCGGCGGCACGGACATGGTCGGCGTTCTCGCGCTGCGCGATGTCGAGCAGCACCTGCTGGCATTCCCCGAACACCAACGCCGTCAGCTCCGCATCGGTGCGGGTCTTCTTCTCACACGCCACCAGCCCCAGGCTGATCTCCCGCACCCCCGCCCCCACGATGCGCCCGGCGAGCCACGCCGAGCGGGTCGCCGCGAGCTCAGGCCGCTGCAGATCCCGTGACCGCGCGAGCAGCCGGGCCGCGTCCCGGTCCCCGCACCGGGTCGTGGCCTTCAACCACGCTTTGGTCGAGACGAACCCGCGCCCGCGCAGCACCCCACAGTCGTGCGTACGACCCAACGCCGCCGTAGCGGCCGCCTGCGCGGCAT
The DNA here is from genome assembly GCA_017848795.1 of Candidatus Nanopelagicales bacterium. Lineage (GTDB taxonomy): Bacteria > Actinomycetota > Actinomycetes > S36-B12 > CAIYMF01 > JAFIHG01. The sequence continues at coordinate 498 of JAFIHG010000017.1, forward strand.
CCGAAACCGCGAGCAGGTCCGCGGTCAGTTCCGGCAACGCCTCGTCCGCGGTATCGATCAGCACGCCAGCAGCAACCGCTTCGTTCACCAGAGCAAGATCTGCTCGCGCCCGATCCAGCGCGGCATGGACCTCCCGCGGACCGGCCGCCGGCGTCTGCAACATACGAACAACTGTAGGAGCAGGGTCCGACAACACCCTCCGACAAGACCGGAAGACCAGCGGTCGCACAGCATGTCCACTGCCCTGCGCACCGGCGCCGAGAGCGTCACCGGCAAGGGGACCCCACGGTGATCGAGCTCAGTCATGATCATCTGTGCGGGAACGGGCCTGAGTCCGAAACGGCGGCCACGACGATAGGTCGGTCGAGCGCAGTCGAGTCACCTGGCACTTGGTGGCGGCGCGCCCGTCGGCGCGTGAAGGACCGGGCGAGAACTCGGTGGTCGAGCGTAGTCGAGACCACGTCAGTGATCATGGTCTCGACTACGCTCGACCGACGGATGGTTGCGTCCGCTCTTTCGGAGCAGCAACTCGGGCCCTTCGGGCCGCCCTGGACGGTGGAGAAACTGGCCGCGGTCGCGGATCCCCTGCGTATGGCCCGCCATTTTCGATTCAGATCCTCACGGTCTCGACTACGCTCGACCACCGAGTGGTAGGCGGGTCTTCAGCGCTCGCCGGCGCCGCCACCAGGTCCTAGGTGACTCGACTGCGTCGACCGACGAGGGGTCAGCCGGCCAATTCAGCGCCGACCTGGGCGTCACCAGGCGCGAGGTGGCTCGACTACGCTCGACCACCGAGTGGTAGGTGGGTCTTTCAGCGCCCCGACGGGGCATCGGGGTCCCGCCTGTCGAGTGCGGCTCGACGGTGAGGGGTCGTCTGACTCGACTCAGTGCACGGGAACCGGGGGCGCGTCCTCGTCGGCCGGCAACTGTGGCACCAGCTTGCGCGGCAGCAGCAGCGCGGGTACCAAGCACAGCAGGACGAGCACCAGGGCGACGGTGAAGGTCGTGGCGAAGGCCTCGGCCATCTGCGCCGGGGCCGCTGCGAGCACGTCCGGGGGCAGGTCCGCCATCTGCGAGGGATCGCCGCCAGCAGCGCGTACGGCGACGACGGCCGGCTTGGACAGGTACTGGTCGGTGAGGATCACGCTCATCACCGCGGTCCCGATGGAACCGGCGGTCTGCTGCACGATGTTCATCAGCGTCGAGCCGCGGGCGACCTCGCGGTGGCTGAGCGCGGCGAGCGCGGCCGACATGATCGGCATCATCGTCATGCCCATGCCCATGCCCATGACGAACAGCGCGCCGAGCAGCAGGACGTACGAAGTCGTGGCCGTCACCTGGGTGAAGACGCCCATGCCAACAGCGATCAGCAGGATGCCGCCGAGCACCAACCCTCCCGGGCCGCGGCGGTCGGTGAGCCGGCCCGCGATCGGCATCGTCAGCATCGCGCCGAGCCCTTGTGGTGCCAGCAGCACACCGGCGGTCAGGGTCGTCTCCATCCGGACCTGGATGAAGTACGTCGGGAACAGCAGCATCGCGCCGAAGAACGCGACGGCGAACAGCGACATCGTCACGACCGAGATCGACAGTTGCCGGTGCCCGAACAGGCGCAGGTCGATGAGCGGGTGGGCTGCGCGGAAGGCATGGGACACGAACGCGACGACCAGGACCAGGCCGATGCCGGCGGGCAGCAGCACTCCGGTGGCCGCGACCGTGCCCGCGCCCGGGATGCTCGACACGCCGTACAGAAAGAGCGCCAGCCCGGGAGAAAGCAGCAGCATCCCCACGAAGTCGAACGACTCCGAAGGCTTCGGGTCGTCACGCGGCAGCAGCCGGGCGGCGGCCGCGAGTGCCGCGATGCCGATCGGCAAGTTGATGATGAAGATCCAGTGCCAGCTCGCGATGCCGATGAGCCACCCGCCCAGGATCGGCCCGGCGATGGGTCCGAGCAGCATCGGTACGCCGAGCACCGCCATCACCCGGCCGACCCGCGTCGGGCCGGCCGCGTGGGTCATGATCGTCATGCCGAGCGGCATCAGCATGCCGCCGCCGAGGCCCTGCAGCACGCGGAACGTCACAAGGCTCGTGATGTCCCAGGCGAAGGCGCACAGCAGCGACCCGAGCACGAACAGCACGAGCGCGAGCATGTAGAGCCGCTTGGTACCGAACCGGTCCGCCGCCCAGCCGGTCACCGGGATGATGGTGGCGAGCGCGAGCGTGTACCCGGTCATCGTCCAGGCGACGGTCGAGTACTCGGCGTCGAACGCGGTCTGGAACGTCGGCAGCGCGACGCTGACGACCGTGACGTCGAGGATCGACATGATCGCGCCGAGTACGACCACCCCGGCGACCAGCAGCACCGCCCGGTCGAGCTTCTCGTCCTGCGGGCCGAGCGCAGCGGTCGTCATACGGGTCTCCCACGATCTCGATCCCGGGTCGTGCGGCGCAGGGCCCGGGACACGTGCAACGGCGCGCGCCCGTACACCTAGCGGGCGGGGCGGCGGTACAGGTTACGGGACCCGCCACTGGTCCCCACAAGCGAGTTAGGCGGCCGTGGCACCGGGGTGCTTGGCAGCCACCTCCGCGGCCGCGATTCGCACGGCCTTGCCGTCGTACTGGCCGACCATCGGCTACTCCTGCCGCGCGAGCCGTCTGCGACGGCCCCGGGTCCGGCTCGGCACAGCTCAGGTGGTGTGGTCGGCCTCGACGTCCTGGGCGGCCGCCTCGCGCTTCCACTCCGGCTTCTGGGCGCGCCATCCCTCGTCGTCCACGCCGACCCGCCAGTAGCCACTGATCGAGAGCCGCTCACGCGGAACGTGCCTGTCCACCCGAAGGAAGCGGCGCAACTCTTTGACGAACCCGGCCTCGCCGTGGACGAACGCGTGCACGTCGTCGGAGAAGTCGAGCGCGTGCACGGCCGGCACGAGCGCCGAGCCGACGGCACCGCCTTCGCGCGAGAGCCAGGTGACGCGGGAGTCGGTCAGCGCGACCCGATCGCCGTCATCGCCGAGCTCGACCAGGGCGTGCACCCGTGCGGTCTGCGGGATCCGCTCGAGCGCCGCCGCGATCGCGGGCAGCGCGCTCTCGTCACCGGCCAGTAGGTGCCAGGCGGCCTGCGGATCGGGGGTGTAGGCGCCGCCCGGTGGCAGCAACAGCGCTTCGTCGCCGGGCTGCACCTGCGCCGCCCACGGGCCGGCGTAGCCCGCCGCGCCGTGGACGACGAAGTCCACGGTCAGTTCACGCTGCACCGGGTCCCAACGCCGCACCGTGATACTGCGCGTATGGGGCAGGTGCTCGGGCGGCAGCTGTGCGCGTACCGCCTTCAGGTCGAGCGGCCGGGGGTACTCCACACCCGGCACCGGGAACACGAACTTCACGTACGCGTCGGCGTGCTCCGGCGCAGGGAAACGGTCGAGGTCGCGGCCACCGAGCACCAGCCGTACGAACGACGGACTGAGCCGCTCGGCACGTCGCACGGTGGTGCTGAGCGCGATGCGGGGACGGTCGGACATGGATCTCCTCCGGTCGGTGTCCCCACGGTACCCGGGGCACCGGAACGCAAGACGCCTGCGGCGGGCCGCGCGAACGATCAGATCCAGGTGGGGAACCACATCCGCAGCGACCACTGGGCGTACGGGATCACCTCGGCGGTCCAGATCGGGTAGAACCAGTACGCCGCCGCCACGATCGTCAGCAGCAGTGCGCCGACGACGGTCGCCCCGACGGCGCGGCGGTTCCACGCCCCCCGGCTCGGGCCGAGCACCACGCCGAGCGACGAGGCGAGCGCCAGGGCGAGGAACGGGACCCACACCACGGCGTAGAACGTGAAGATGGTGCGCTGCTGGAAGAACAGCCACGGCACCCAGCCGGCAGCGAACCCGACGAAGACCGCACCCGCGCGCCAGTCGCGGCGGGCGAGCATCCGCCAGGCCTGGTGCACGAGCGCGAGGGCGCCGGCCCACCAGATGATCGGGTTGCCCAGTGCGATGACCTCCGAGGCGCACTTGTCGACGGTGCAGCCGCTCTCCCCGCGGGTCGGGCTCTCGAAGTAGTACGAGGTGGGGCGGGCCTGCAGCGGCCATCCCCACGGGTTGCTCTGGTAGGAGTGCGGAGAGGTGAGTCCGGTGTGGAACCGCAACGCCTCGACGTGGTAGTGCCACAGCGAGCGCAGTGCGTCGGGGATCATCGCGGCCAGGCCGGATGCGGGATTGTCCTGAGCCCAGTCCCGGTAGTAGCCCCCGGAGGTGAGCAGCCATCCGGTCCAGGTGGCGAGGTAGACGAGCACCGCCACGATGCCGAAGGTCACGACCAGCACCGGGACCGTGCGCGTCAACGTACGCAGCCAGGGGTTGCGGTTGCCGACCAGTCGGTGCGTGCCGGTGTCCCAGACCAGCACGAGCGCGGCGAACCCGAGCACGTAGTACGCCCCGGACCACTTGGTGCCGCACGCCAGGCCCAGCAGCACCCCGCTCACCCACAACCAGGGACGGGCCCCGAGCCGTACGCCCAGCTGTCCCGCACGGCCGGCCGCGAGCGCCGCCCGGTCGTCGGGGAGCAGCGCGACCTGCGCCGCGACGGCCCGGCGGGTGCGGTCCCGGTCGAGCAGCAGCGCGCCGAAGGCGAGCAGCACCCAGAACATCAGGATCGGGTCGAGCAGCGCGGTCCGCGAGTGCACGATCGTCATGCCGTCGAGCGCGACGAACAGGCCCGCAGCCGCCCCGACCAGGGTCGAGCGGGTGAGCCGGCGACCCACCCGTACCGTCACCAGCACCGCGAGCGTCCCGAGGACGGCGACCATGAACCGCCAGCCGAACGGCGTCATGCCGAACAGGTGCTCGCCGATGGCGATGACCCACTTGCCGCCGGGCGGGTGCACGACGAACTCCGGCCCGGTGCCGAAGACGTCCTGCAGCGTCGCGGGATCTCCGTTGCTGGCGATGATGAGGTCGTTGGCCTTGTCGACGAACTCGCGTTCGTAGCCGAACTGCAGCAGCGAGAACGCGTCCTTGGCGTAGTAGGTCTCGTCGAAGACGAACGTGTGGGGCAGCGCGAGCGACGGCCAGCGCAGCCAGGCGCCGATGCCGGTGATCGCCAGCGTCACGATCCAGGACAGCAGGCGGTCGGTCGGCAGCGGCGGGTGCAGCCGTCGTGCCAACGTCCGCCCGGGGGACCGCGCCACGTGCGGGCCGCTCAACTCCGGCTCGCGCAGCGACAGGCTCACCCGCCAGATCCTAGGAGCCGGCGCCGGCCGTACCCGACGGCGGCGACATAGTCCCGCGGTCAGCCGGGCGTGGAGAGTTCCTCGAGCGTGCGGCCCTTGGTCTCGCGCACCTTGGTCATCACGAAGAAGAACGAGATCAGGGCGAACGTCGTGTAGATGCCGTACGCGACGCCCAGCGACTTGGCCGCCAGCCACGGGAAGCTGGAGGAGATGACGAAGTTGGCGATCCACTGTGCGGCGGCCGCGACGGAGAGTGCCGCCGCGCGGATCCGGTTCGGGAACATCTCGCCGAGCAGCACCCACACGACCGGGCCCCACGAGAAGGCGAAGAAGAAGACGAAGCCGTTCGCGGCGAGCAGCGCGACCGTCGACGCGCCGCCGGCCAGCAGCGGGTTGCCGTCCGCATCGGTCGGCGAGGTCATGAAGGTCACCGTCATCGCGGCCAGGCACACGAACATCCCGAGCGAGCCGACCAGCAGCAGCTTGCGGCGCCCGACCCGGTCGATCAGCGCGATCGCGATGAAGGTCGCGACGATGTTGACGGTGCTGTTGATGACGCCGGTCAGCAGGGCGTCGTCCTCGCTGAAGCCGACCGCCTGCCAGAGCGTCGAGGAGTAGTAGAAGATCACGTTGATGCCGACGAACTGCTGGAAGATGCTCAGCAGGATGCCGACCCACACGATCGGGAGCAGTCCGAAGCGTCCGCCGCGCAGGTCGGCGAGCGTGGGCCGCGCCTCGGTCGCGATCGACGCGCGGATCTCTCCGACACGGGTGTCGAGCGGGACGGTCCCGTCGTCGATGCCGGCGAGCACGCCGCGTGCCTCGTCGATCCGCCCCCGCGCGATCAGCCAGCGCGGCGACTCCGGGATCGTCGTCGCGAGCACGCCGTACGCCGCGGCCGGGATGACCCCGACCAGGAACATCCACTGCCAGGCCTGCAAGCCGAACCACAGTTCGTTGCTCGCCGAGCCGCCGGCCGCCTGAGCGAGCGCGTAGTCGGAGAGCAGCGCGATGAAGATGCCGAACACGATCGCGAGCTGCTGCAGCGACCCGAGACGGCCGCGTACCCGCGCCGGGGCGATCTCCGCGATGTACGTGGGCGCGATCACGGAGGCCGCGCCGATCGCGAAACCGCCGACGAGCCGCCAGAACATCAGGTCCCAGATGGCGAACGGCAGGGCGGTGCCGACGGCGGAGACGAGGAAGATGGTGGCCGCGACGATCATGACGCGGATCCGGCCGAACCGATCCGCGAGCGGACCGGCGAACCACGCGCCGAGCGCCGAACCGAGCAGCGCCATCGAGACCACGAAGCCGATGAGCGCGTCCCCGGTCTGGAACTCGTCGCGGATCGCGTTGACCCCGCCGTTGATGACCGAGGAGTCGAAACCGAACAGGAAGCCGCCCAGTGCCGCAACACTCGCGATCAGGACGACCCGTCCGCCGGTTCCGCTCACGCGTCGTTCCTGGGTGACCACGGCGGAAGGGTAGGGGCGGCGACCGTACCGACGTGGGACATCGGGCAAATCCGTACCCTCGGCAGGCCAGGTACTGGGCGGGTGCCGCAGGAGTGCGTGGGAGGGTCGTGGCCGTGGGCGAGCACGCGCGGACGACCGGCGAGGTTCCTGCGCGCGCGGTGGACGCGCCAGGCGGCGTACTCGTGCTCGCCGGCACCCCGATCGGGGAGGTACGCGACGCCTCGCCCCGGCTCGTCGCCGAGCTGCGTCGGGCCGACGTGATCGCCGCCGAGGACACCCGCCGGCTGCGCCGGCTGCTCGCCGAGCTCGACGTGCGAACCACCGCCCGCGTCGTCGCGTACTACGACGCGGTGGAACGCGAGCGCCTCCCGCAGCTGCTCGCCGCCCTGCGCGCCGGCGAAAGCGTCGTGCTGGTTACCGACGCAGGCATGCCCAGCGTGTCCGATCCGGGCTATCGGCTCGTCGCCGCCTGTGCTGCCGCGGAGCTCCCGGTGACCGCGGTGCCGGGTCCCTCGGCCGTGCTCACCGCGCTGGCCCTGTCGGCGCTTCCGGTGGACCGCTTCGCCTTCGAGGGCTTTGCGCCGCGCAAGGCGGGCGAGCGGACCCGCGCGTTCGCCGCGCTGGCCGGCGATCCGCGCACCCTGGTGTTCTTCGAGGCGCCGCACCGGCTCGCGGCGTCCCTGACGGCGATGGGCGAGGCGTTCGGTGTCGACCGTCCGGCGGCGGTGTGCCGCGAGTTGACCAAGCGGTACGAGCAGGTGCGGCGCGGCTCGCTGGGCGAGCTCGCGGCGTGGGCCGCCGACGGGGTGAAGGGTGAGATCACCGTCGTGGTGCAGGGCGCGCCGGCGGGCACCGCTCCGGGTCCCGCACCCGCAGATCCCCGCAAGGCCGCCATCGCAGCGGCCGCTGCGGCGTTCGGGCTCGACAAGCGTGCCGTGTACGACGCGATCGTCGCCGCCCGCCGCGCAGACTGAACGGCCGCGATTGCCCGCCGCGATTGCCCGGTGTCGCGGGTCGCGTGACGATGAGTGGGCTGAAGGGGCAGCGCACCCGCACCCGATCGGACCCCTCGCCCTGTGGCCACCTTCCGGATTCCACGATCGGCCGGACTGGTGGCGCTGTGCACGGTGCCCGTGCTGGCGGGCGCGCTGGTGCTGCGCGTGGTCGGGTTCGACTCCGCAACGGGACTGTCGCCGCAGTTGACCGCACCTGCCGCGTACGGGGTGTTCCACGACCTGCGGTGGCTGATGGTGTACCACGAGAGCTGGCCCGGCCTGGCCGGTGAGGTGGTCGCGGCCGTGCTGCTGCGCAGCCTGCTCGTCGCTGGCATCGTGCAGCTGGCCTGGCCGGAGGACCGGCGCCGGCCGGCGTGGCGGGTGACCTGGGGACGAAGCACGTCGTACGTCGCGGTGACGCTGCTGCTGCTCTCCCCGTGGGCGGTCGTCGCCATGGCGGCCTCGGAGACGGCGCTGTCGTGGTTCCTGTTCGGCGAGCTGCTGCCCCTCGCCGTCCTCGCCGCCGCCCTCAGCCGCGGCGGGATCGAGCGGGGGTGGTGGCGCGGGCTGCCCTCGCTCGCCACGATCGGGTGGAGCATCGCGGCGTTCGGCTGGCTGACCGTCGCCGCGATGGTCGTCAGCTTCACCCCTGCAGGTTGGGACGTTCCCGTCGCTGCAGCGACAGCGGTCCCGAACGCGTTCCTCTGGCGCCGGCTCGTGGCGACCGTGCTACGCGGGCCGGCGCGCCTGCGGTGGTTCCCATCGGTGCCGGTCGTGTTCGCGCTGAGCCTGGTCTTCCTGGCGCTGCTGGGCCGGCTCTTCGGCCTCGGTCAGCAGCTCGCCGACCGGCCGCCACCGCAGATCCAGGCGGGGGCGGACCACCGCATCGCGGACGAGATCCTCTACGTCCCCGGGTACGACTCCTCGTACCAGCCGGCGAAGGGTGCACAGCGGCCAGGCGTCGTCTTCTACTCGTACGCCGGCGCGGACCACGACGGGCTCCCCGACCCGTACGACGCCGCGCAGACCCACCAGTCGCTCGACACCAGCGCCGACCTCCTCGCGCGGCAGGTGCGGGCGCTCGCGGCGCGGACCGGAAGACCGATCGCGCTGCTCGCGCAGAGCGAGGGCACTCTCGTGGTACGTGCCTACCTCGCGGAGCATGCGCACCGCGCGGTCGCGGCGGCGATCCTGCTCAGTCCGCTCGTGCAGCCCGGCCGGGTCTACTTCCCGCCGTCCGACGCGAGCGCCGGCTGGGGTCTCGCGTCGGGTTGGGAGCTGCGCGGGATGCTCGCCGTCGCCCGATGGTCCACCGGTGCGCACATATCGGCGGACGAGCCGTTCGTGCGCTCGATCCTCGCCCACGCGTCGTTCTACCGGAACCAGATGCTCTGTCCGGTGGCGGGCGTACGCGTGCTCGCGTTCCTGCCGACGGTCAGCGCCGCCGTCGTACCGCCGGGAGCCGTCTCGCACGTGCCGACCATCGAAGTGCCCGGGCTGCACGCCAGCCTGCTGGGCCGGCCATTCGTGCAGGAGCGGATCAGCCGCTTCCTGCGGGGGTGGACACCTGGGATCGAGTCCGAGTGGTACTACGCCGTGATCCAGAAGGCGGCCGGCGCCTGGCAGGCGCCGGCCCTTGCGCTTGGGCTCAACCCGGTCTGGCAGCCGTCCACCGTCCCGGACGTCGCGTTCGGTCAGGACGGCTGCCGCGGTCAGGCGGGGCGCTTGTCGGCGACGAGCGCGACCGCGACCATCTCGCGGCGGTAGCGGCGGAACGTCGACCACATGTCGAGGACGCGTCGCAGCGCGGCCCGGTCCCGCAGCACGTTCCAGCTCAGCCGCAACGTGCCGCGCACCCCTTCGTCGGCCACCAGGCGCCTGGTCTGCAACAGCGCCATCGGCGCGGTGCGCACCGCCTGCACGGTAAAGCCGTTCCGCTCGAACAGCTCGCGCCACTCGGCGATCGTGAGGGGGCGGGCGTTGACCTTGATGGAGCGGGCGAGCGCGCGGCGGACTTCGGTCTTCGTGTCGTCATCGAGGTGGTCGGGGGTGAGCGCGAGCTCGTGGACGGCGTAGCGTCCGCCGGGCCGCAGCAGCCGGCGCGCCTCGGCCACGATCTCGGCCTTGCCACGGTCGGTCTGCATGGTGAGCATCGCCTCTCCCACGACGACGTCGTACGCGCCGTCCTGCAGCCCGGTGTGTTCGGCGTCCGCGTGCACGACCTGTCCGCGGCTGCCGACGACCGCGCGCACCAGGTCGACGGCGGAGGGGTCCTGGTCCACACCGGTGTACGACGCGGGGTGGGCCGCGACGATCTCGGACGCGGTACGACCGATGCCCGGGGCGAACTCGACGACGTCCGCGCCGGCGAGCCGCGCGTCTCCGAGCAGTGCCGTCGTCAACCGGGCACCACCTGGCCGCAGCACCCGTTTGCCGAGCCGGGCGAGCAACCAGTGCCCGGGCAGATGAGCCACGTCGCGGTCCGCGAACGGCAGGCGGGTGGACGAGACGCTGGTCGCCATGACGCACCTCCGGAAGTAGGTAAGGCTCACCTTACTGCTCCCGGTCGCGAAGGTCAGATGTGCGCCGACACGGGTGGCGGGCCGGGCGCCCGTACGATTGCCGGGTGTCCGAGCAGCCCGCGCCCAGCGCGCCCCGGCAGTCCACCGGCGGCACCAAGGCGTTCTATGTCACGACGCCGATCTACTACGTCAACGACGCGCCGCACATCGGGCACGCGTACACGACCACGGCCGCCGACGTGCTGGCGCGCTGGCACCGGCAGCGCGGCGAGGACGTCTGGTTCCTGACCGGGACCGACGAGCACGGCCAGAAGGTGCTGCGGACCGCCGCTGCGAACGACGCCGCACCGCAGGACTGGGCGGACCGGCTGGTGGCCACGGCGTGGCTACCGGTACTCGAGACGATCGATGCGAGCAACGACGACTTCATCCGTACCACCGAGACCCGGCACACGGAGCGCGTGCAGCAGTTCCTCACCGGGCTCAAGGACGCCGGGGAGATCTACGAGGGCGAGTACGAGGGGCCGTACTGCGTGGGCTGCGAGGAGTTCAAGCTCCCCGGCGACCTCGAGGACGGGACGGGTGACTTCGCCGGGCAACAGGTGTGCCGCATCCATGGCAGGCCCGTCGATCTCGTCAGCGAGACCAACTGGTTCTTCCGCCTGTCGGAGTACGCCGACCGGCTGCTCGCCCACTACGAGGCGAACCCGACCGCGGTCGCGCCACCCTCGGCCTACAACGAGGTCGTCTCGTTCGTACGCCACGGGTTGCAGGACCTGTCGATCAGCCGGTCGACCTTCGACTGGGGGATCCCCGTGCCGTGGGACCCGGCGCAGGTGGTGTACGTCTGGTTCGACGCGCTGCTCAACTACTACACCGCGGTCGGGGGCGGCGACGAACCCGGCACGCCCGGTGCCACGCAGTTCGCGCGGGTCTGGCCCGCCGACGTACACCTCGTGGGCAAGGACATCCTGCGCTTCCACGCCGTCATCTGGCCCGCGATGCTCATGGCCGCCGGTCTGCCGTTGCCGCGCCAGGTCTTCGCGCACGGCTGGCTGCTCGTCGGTGGCGAGAAGATGAGCAAGAGCAAGCTCACCGGTATCGCCCCCAGCCAGATCATCGACCACTTCGGCTCGGATGCGTTCCGCTACTACTTCCTGCGCGCCATCGGGTTCGGCTCGGACGGGTCGTTCTCGTGGGAGGACATGAGCGCGCGTTACACCGCCGAGCTGGCGAACGGCCTGGGCAACCTGGCCTCCCGTGCTGCGGCGATGGTGGGGCGGTACTTCGACGGTGCTCTGCCCGCGCCGGGCGCGTACACGGACGCCGAGCACGCCCTGCAGCAGACGGTGGCGCGCGTGGCACGCGAGGCCGACGACGCCGTGGAGGTGCTCGACTTCCAGCGCGCGATCGTCGCGGTGAAGGCGTTCGTGGACGAGGTGAACCACTACGTCACCGACCAGGAGCCCTGGGTGCTCGCCAAGCATCCCGAGCGCCGCGAGCGCCTGGCTACCGTCCTCTACACGATCTGCGAGTCGCTGCGGGCGATCGCTGTCCTCTACCACCCGGTGATGCCGAAGGCCACGACCGCGCTGTGGGACCAGCTCGGGGCGGCGACCTCTCTCGGCCGCATCAGCGGTCAGCCGGTCGGTGAGGTCGGACGGTGGGGCCAGTTGCCGACCGGAGTGCCGGTGACCAAGGGCGCGGTCCTGTTCCCGCGGCTGGAGGAACCTGCGGAGTCCGGGACGTGAGCCGGCGTCGCGCGGACACCGCGGCGGGCGGGCGCTCGCGCGACCTGACACGGCCGGAACCGCCCGAGCCGCTGCGCGTACCGGTCGTCGACACTCACTGCCATCTCGACATCGATGACGGCGCAGGGAGTTTCGGCGTCGACGACGCGCTGTCCGCCGCGCGTGCGGTCGGCGTGACGCGGATCGTGCAGGTGGGCTGCGAGCTGGCGAGCGCCCGGTGGTCGGCGCAGCTGGCCGCGGCGTACGACGACATCGTCGCCACGGTCGCGCTGCACCCGAACGAAGCACCGCGCATCGCCGCCGAGGAAGGGCGGGCCGCCCTCGAGGCGGCCTGGGAGGAGATCGCGACGCTCGCGCGCGAGCCGGGCGTACGGGCGGTCGGGGAGACCGGGCTGGACTTCTACCGCACCGCGGCGGAGGGCCGCGAGGTGCAGGAGGAGTCCTTCCGCCGCCACGTGCGGATCGCCGTCGAGGTCGGCAAGCCGCTCGTGATCCACGACCGTGATGCGCACGCGGACGTGCTGCGGGTGCTCGCGGACGAAGGTGCGCCGCAGACCGTGGTGTTCCACTGCTTCTCCGGCGACGTCGACATGGCGCGCTACTGCACCGAGCGCGGTTGGTACCTCTCCTTCGCCGGTACCGTCACCTTCAAGAACGCCGCCGGGCTGCGCGAAGCGCTCGCCGTCGTGCCGCTGGACCGGGTGCTGGTCGAGACCGACGCGCCGTTCCTCACCCCGATGCCGTACCGCGGCCGGCCGAACGCGTCCTACCTGGTCCCGCTGACCGTACGCGCGATGGCCGACGTGCTGCAGTGCGGCGAGGACGAGCTCTCCCAGCACTTGTGGGACAACGCGGCACGCGTCTTCGGCCCACTCTGAACGTCGGCCGGCCGCCCCGACCGGTCGACCATGAGGTCGCGCGCCCTACCGCAAGTCGATCATGACGTCACGGGTCGCTCCGGCGCGTACCGACCCGCAACGTCATGATCAACGCGAGGCGCTTCAGTCCGGCCGCCGGTGAGCCGATCCTCCTCCGGTGAGCGACGTACTGCCCGAGGGGCGATTCCTGCGGGCGCCCGGACTGCGCCGGCTCGGTCTCGGTGCGCTCGCCGTCCTCGTCACGATCGCGCTGGTCGGCTCACTGCTCGTCGTGCGGGCCCGGGCCGCGAGCCACCTGCTGCTCGTCGTCGACGGCCGGTCGACGACCGTCGTCACGGACGCCGCGACGGTGGCCGAACTGCTCGCCGAGCAAGGAGTGCTCGTCGGCCCGCGGGACCGCGTCACGCCGGACCTCACTGCCGACCTCGGCACGACCGCCCAGGTCGACGTCGCGTTCGGGCGCCGCGTGCAGCTGACCGTCGACGACGCCACGCACGAGGTCTGGACCACCTCGACAGATGTGGGCGGGCTGCTCGCCCAGGAAGCCGTGCCGGGCGAGGCGTACGTCTCGCTGCCGGCGATCGCGCCGCTGGCGCGGACCGGCGCGCGGCTCACCGTCCGTACCCCGAAGCACGTCACGGTACGGGTGGGTGGCCGTTCGGTCCCCCTCGTCACCACCGCCGCGACGGTCGGCGAGGCGCTCGCGCAGGGGCCCGTGACGCTCGGCCCGGACGACCGGGTCTCGGCGTCCGCCCGCGCTGCCGTCGTCGAGGGCGCGACGTACACGGTGACCCGGGTGCGCCTCGTGGACCGGACCGACCGCACGCTGCTACGGGCGCAGACCCGGTGGGTGCGGCGGGCCGACCTGCCGGTCGGCACCACCCGGGTCATCGCGACCGGGCGGGACGGGGTGCAGGAGAAGCGGGTGCGCGCGCGCTACGTCGACGGCACGCAGGTGCGCCGCGAGGTACGGACGCGGGTGCTGTCCCGCGCGGTGGACTGGGTCATCGGCGTCGGGACGCGCAGCAGCGGGAGCCAGGGCAGCGGCGCGACCGGCAGCGACGTCAAGATCACCTACCCCAAGCAGTGGACCCCCGCGACCGGCAAGGTCGACGGTGAGCCGGACTTCGCCGCCCTCGCCAAGTGCGAGAGCGGCGGCAACCCTCGGGCCGTCAGCCCGACCGGGAAGTACCGCGGTCTGTACCAGTTCGACCTGCGCACCTGGCACGGTGTCGGCGGTGTCGGCGACCCGATCGACGCCTCCCCCGCCGAACAGACCAAACGAGCGCGGATCCTCTACAACGACCGCGGCCGGGCCCCCTGGCCGTACTGCGGTCGCTACCTCTGAGCGCCCCACCTGCCTGCCGGCGGCCCGGGGCCGGCACGCGGAACGGACGGTAGCGTCGGGGTGTGACGGAGGACGGTGACGGGCTGCTGGGCGCCACCGACGTACGCCGCCTCGCAGCGGCGCTCGACCTCCGGCCGACCAAGGCCCGCGGGCAGAACTTCGTCATCGACGCCAACACGATCCGCCGCATCGTCGCTGCTGCCGGGCTGCTCCGCGACGACGTCGTGCTCGAGGTGGGCCCTGGTCTGGGCAGCCTGACGCTGGGGCTGCTGCCGGCGAGCGCTCACGTCACCGCTGTCGAGATCGACCCCGCGCTCGCGCGGGCGCTGCCAGCCACGGTCCGCGACCGGCGGCCCGACCTCGCCGACCGCCTCACCGTGCTCGCCGCGGATGCGCTGCGCGTCGTGCAGTTGCCCGGTCCGGAGCCGACGGCCCTTGTCGCCAACCTCCCGTACAACGTCGCGGTTCCCGTGCTGCTGCACCTGCTCGCGACCTTCCCGTCGATCGAACGCGTGCTGGTGATGGTGCAGGCGGAGGTCGCCGACCGGCTCGCCGCCCCGCCCGGCAGCCGCACCTACGGGGTGCCGAGCGTGAAGGCGCGGTGGTACGGCGAACCGCGGCGCGCGGGCGTCGTCGGGCGCACGGTGTTCTGGCCGGCGCCGAACGTCGACAGCGGCCTCGTCGCGTTGCGGCGTACCGCCCCGCCCCTCACCAGCGCGACGCGCGAGGCGGTGTTCGCGGTCGTCGACGCGGCGTTCGGGCAGCGCCGCAAGACGCTGCGCGCGGCACTCGCGGGCTGGGCCGGGTCACCGGTCGCCGCCGAGCACGCGCTGCGCGCCGCCGGGATCGACCCGCGTACGCGAGGGGAGCAGCTCTCGATCGCCGACTTCGCCCGCATCGCCGAACAGCGTCAGGACGGCAAGACGGTCCGCGGCGCCGCGGTCCTGCCGACGGTGGCGCCATGAGCGGACTGCGCCTCACGCCGGTGTCGACCAGCGTGCCGGTGACCGTACGGGTGCCGGCGAAGGTGAACCTGCAGCTGTCGGTGGGCCCGCGCCGCCGGGACGGTTATCACAACGTGGTGAGCGTCTTCCACGCCGTCGCCCTCCACGACGAGGTCGTCGTCAGCGAGAGTGACACGCCTGGGATCACGCTGCGCGTGGAAGGCGAGGCGGCCGCGGACGTCCCGACCGACGACTCGAACCTGGTCTGGACGGCGGCGCAGGTCGCGGCACGGGCGACCGGCCGCCGCGCCGACGTGCACATCCTGCTGCGCAAGGCGATCCCCGCGGCGGCCGGGATGGCCGGCGGCAGCGCCGACGCGGCCGGCACCCTCGTCGCCTGCGACGCACTGTGGGGCACGGGCATGGACCGCAAGCTGCTGCACCGCCTCGCCGCCGGTCTCGGGAGCGACGTCCCGTTCGCGCTGCACGGCGGTACGGCGGTGGGCACCGGCCGCGGCGAGCGTCTCACCCCCGCCCTCGCCCGCGGACAGTTCCACTGGGTCTTCGCCTTCGCCGACCGCGGCTTGTCGACCGCCCAGGTCTACCGGGAGTGCGACCGGCTGCGCGGCGACACGGCCGTCCCGCAGCCGCAGGTCAGCGAGGCGCTCATGAGCGCGTTGCGCTCCGGCGACGCGGCCGCCCTGGGCCGCGCGCTCACCAACGACCTCGAGCGGGCGGCGCTGCACCTGCGCCCGCAGCTCTCGCAGGTGCTGGAGGTGGGCCGCGACCACGGCGCGCTCGGCGCCGTCGTCTCGGGCAGCGGGCCGACGTGCGCGTTCCTCGTCGCCGACGAGGAGGCGGCGCTCGACGTCGCCGTGTCCCTCACCGCCTCGGGGGTCTGCCGTACCGTCAAGCGGGCCGCCGGCCCGGTCACCGGGGCGCGCGTCGTCGACGGTACGGGCGCGCGCTGACCATGGCCCACCTGCTCGGGGCGCACGCCCTGCGCGTGGAGTACCCCACGCGCGTGGTGCTCGAGGACGTGACCCTCGGCGTCGACGAGGGCGACCGGATCGGCGTGCTGGGGCGCAACGGGGAAGGCAAGTCGACGCTGCTCGGGCTGCTCGCGGGCCGGCTCGAGCCGGACGCGGGCCGCGTCACCTGGCGCGGCGGGGTACGGATCGGCGTGCTCGACCAGTCCGACACCCTCCCCGACGAGCAGTCCGTCGGCCACGCGATCGTGGGCGAGCGCGCCGCGCACGAGTGGGCCGGCGACCCGGCCGTCCGGGACGTCATCGCCGGACTGGTGCCCGACCTGCCCTGGGAGGAACGCGTCCGCGACCTCAGCGGCGGCCAGCGCCGCCGGGTGGCGCTGGCCGCCCTGCTGGTCCACGAGTGGGACGTGCTCGCGCTCGACGAGCCGACCAACCACCTCGACCTGGAGGGCATCGGCTGGCTCGCACGACACCTCGCACAGCGCTGGCCGCGCGGCGCTGGTGCCCTGCTCGTCGTGTCGCACGACCGCTGGTTCCTCGACGAGGTCGTCACGAGCACGTGGGAGGTCCACGACCGGACCGTCGAACCCTTCACCGGCGGCTACGCGGCGTACGTCCTGGCGCGGGTCGAGCGCGACCGGAAGGCGGCGCTCGCGGAATCGAAGCGCCAGAACCTGATGCGCAAGGAGCTCGCCTGGCTGCGCCGCGGCGCGCCGGCCCGTACCGCAAAGCCGCGGTTCCGCATCGAGGCGGCGAACCAGCTGATCGCGGACGTACCGCCGCCGCGCGACCGGGTCGAGCTGTCCCGGCTCGCGACCGCGCGGCTCGGCAAGGACGTCGTCGATCTGTACGGGGCCGGCGTGGCGTACGGCGAGCGGGAAGTGCTGCGCGACGTCGAGTGGCGGATCGCGCCCGGAGAGCGCACCGCGATCCTGGGCCCCAACGGCGCGGGCAAGTCGACCCTGCTCGGGCTCATCGCGGGCACCGTCGAGCCGAGCAGCGGCAAGGTCACGCGTGGCAAGACGGTACGGATCGGCGTGCTCGACCAGCAGTCCCGCGAGCTCACCGGACTGGGCGGTGAGCGGGTGCGCGATGTGCTCGCGCAGGCGCGCACCAGCTACCTGGTCGACGGCAAGGAGCTCACTCCGGCGCAGCTGCTGGAACGGCTCGGTTTCGCCCACGCGCACCTCTCGGCCCGGGTGGGCGAGCTCTCCGGCGGGCAACGGAGAAGGCTGCAGCTGCTCCTGGTGCTGCTCGCCGAGCCGAACGTGCTGCTGCTCGACGAGCCCAACACTCAGGAACCGTATGTGGTTCGGACACCTCCATTCTACCGCTCCGAGGGGCGTTCGTGGGGTGCTTGCCGCACCCGCGCCGCGCGTCGAGTCGCGCGGCCGAGGCATCCTGACCGGAGTGCGGGGAAGGCCGGTGTGCGGTAGTGGCTGCGCCGTTGGTGGTGGGGGAAGCCCTGCACTTGGAGTATCCGACGCGAGTGGTGTTCGACTCGGTGACGGTCGGGGTGGAGGAAGGCGATCGCGTCGGGATCGTGGGCCGCAACGGTGACGGCAAGTCGAGCCTGCTGGGGATGCTCAGCGGCCTGATCGAGCCGCAGGCGGGCCGGGTGACGCGGCGAGGCGGTGTGCGCTTCGGGGTGCTGTCGCAGTCTGACGACCTCGAAACCACTGCGACGGTCGGCGGGTCGATCGTCGGTGATCGGCCGGAGCACGAGTGGGCCGGCGACGCCAAGGTCCGCGACGTGATCGGCGGGCTGGTCGCCGATCTGCCGTGGGAGGCGAGGATCGGCGAGCTGAGCGGCGGGCAGCGCCGCCGGGTCGCGTTGGCCGCGTTGCTGATCGGCGAATGGGATGTCATCGCTCTAGATGAGCCGACGAACCATCTCGATGTCGAGGGCATCGCCTGGCTGGCCGGCCATCTGCGGAACCGCTGGGCCAAGAACTCGGGCGGACTGCTGGTCGTGACACACGACCGCTGGTTCCTCGATGAGGTCTGCACCGAGACCTGGGAGGTCCACGACGGGACCGTGGAGCCGTTCGAGGGCGGGTACGCCTCCTACGTGTTGCAGCGCGTCGAACGGGACCGGATGGCCGCGGCGACGGAGGCGAAGCGGCAGAATCTGATGCGCAAGGAGCTGGCGTGGCTACGCCGCGGAGCACCCGCCCGCACCTCCAAGCCGAAGTTCCGCATCGACGCAGCGAACCAGCTCATTGAGGACGTGCCGCCGGTGCGCAACCCGATCGAGCTGCAACGCCTCGCCGTCGTCCGCCTGGGCAAGCAGGTGGTCGACCTGGAAGACGCGGGCGTGCGCTACGGCGACCGCGACGTGTTGCGCGAGGTGACGTGGCGGCTCGCCCCCGGTGAGCGGACCGGGATACTCGGAGCGAACGGGAGCGGCAAGTCGACGCTGCTCGGCTTGATCGCCGGAACCGTGCAGCCCACGTCGGGCCGGATCAAGACGGGCAAGACGGTGCGGCTCGGGTTACTGGATCAGCAGTTCTCCCAGCTCGCGGACATCGGCGGTGACCGGGTGCGCGAAGTGCTGGCCCGCACGCAGACGACCTTCGCGATCGACGGCAAAGACCTCACGCCGGCGCAACTGCTGGAACGCCTCGGATTCGCCCGCGCACACCTCTCCACGAGGGTCGCCGAGCTGTCGGGCGGTCAGAAGCGGCGGCTCCAACTGCTGCTCCTGCTGCTGAGCGAACCTAACCTCATCGCTCTCGATGAACCTGCGAACGATGTTGACGCCGACATGCTGGCCGCGATGGAGGACCTGCTGGACTCGTGGCCGGGAACGCTCGTCGTCGTCTCGCACGACCGCTACATGCTGGAACGGGTCACCGACCAGCAGTACGCCATCCTCGACGGACGCTTGCGGCACCTGCCCGGCGGAGTGGACGAGTACCTGCGGCTGAGGCGCGAACAGCCGACATCGCGCACGAGTAGTCCGATCACCCCGACGACCGCCGACGCGGGGCCGGGCGCGTCCGGGCTCTCCGGCTCCGAACGACGCACCGCGCAGAAGGAAGTCGCCTCGATCGACCGCCGTCTCGACAAGCTCCACGCTGAGGTGAAGAACCTGCACCAGCGGACGGCCGACCACGACCAGGGCGACTACGAGGGTCTACAGAGGCTCGCAGACAACCTTCGCGCCGTGGAGGACGAGACGGCAGAACTCGAAGAACGCTGGCTGGAACTCTCCGACCTGATCGACTAGGCCAGTCTCTCGGCGTAGTCCTCGGGGAGCACGGCGGCGTGCATGGTCTCGCGTCGCTGGCGTCGCTCCTGTGCGCGGACGGTGAGAAGCACGATGAGGCTGACGGGCCCGATCCAGAGGAACTTGAGGGTGTTCCAGCCGAACAGCAGGACCAGCAGGTAGAGCGGGCTGGGGCCTTCCCGTTCGATGATCGTGTAGCAGATCGCCGTGGCGAAGTAGTAGCCGCCGCCCAGGATCAGCATGGCGGGGATGCCCCACTTCAAGCCTCGGCGGCGGTAGCGGATCGCGGCGAGCAGCAGGTTCGTGGGCGCGTACCGGAACAGGCCGTAGCCTCGTTCGCTCAGGTTCATGGATGTGCGGAGCATTGCGGCCTCTTTCGTCGTCATAGCGCGACGGGTGTCCGTCGTGGAGGCGGCTATGAACCGAGTGCCCGCGAGGGGCCGTCCCGAAGGACCCGCGTAGTTTGCTGAACCTGCCTCGCTCCCGAGTCTACGACTGACTCGTGACAGAGGGAACCCCGGCGGCAGATGGGCGTGTACCTCGTCGGTGACCTTGGAGCGGAAGGGACACCGATCATGGCGACGTTGGCGGAGCAGGTGCAGGGTGAGCGGATGGCGCGGGTCGCGCTGTCGATGATCGCCGAACCGAACGACCCGACCACCGGGTACGTCCTGGCCCGTCACGGCGGGGTCGAGACGCTGTGGCTGATGGAGTCCGACGACGAGGTGTCTGGCCTGGCCCGCGCCGACGTACTGATGTGGCGCGAACGACTGGCTGTGCGTGTCACACCTGGCCTGCTGGATCAGGTAGCGCAGGCGGAGCGGCACGGCTTCGGCACGCTCATCCCGGCCGACAAGGAATGGCCCGCCGGGCTGAACGACTTGGGCGAGCGTGCCCCCTACCTGCTGTGGACGCGGGGCGCGGCCTCGTTCCTGACAATGCCGCTGAGCGATCGGGCCACGATCACCGGCTCACGCGCCGCGACCTCCTACGGCGAGCAGGTCACGGGCGAGCTGGCGACGGGTCTGGCCGATGAGGAACGGGTCGTCGTCTCCGGTGGCGCATACGGGATCGAAGGGGCCGCGCACAAGAGCGTGCTCGCCGCGAGCGGTCAGACGATCGCGGTCCTGGCCGGCGGGCTGGACCGTCTCTATCCTGCCGGGCACAACGAGCTGTTGAACCGGATCGGGGATGTCGGGCTGCTGGTCAGCGAGCTGCCACCCGGAGCGACACCGACCAGACACAGATTCTTGGCCCGCAACCGGCTGCTCGCGGCGCTCTCGGGTGCGACCGTGATCCCTGAGGCCGGTCCCCGATCCGGGTCGATGACCACGGTCATCGCCGCACGCGAACTCAGCCGAGGCGTCGGCGCGGTGCCCGGCCCGGTGACCAGCGTCGCGAGCGCGGGGCCGAACGAACTCATCAAGCAGGGTCTCGCGTCGCTCGTCACTCAGCCCAGCGACGTGATCGCCTTGCTCGACGCCGACCCGAACCCACGGCGGGCCGTGACCCGGCCTGAGGCTGGGCGCGAGTTCGGGCACCGACACCCGTCACAGGGCACGCCCGGACGCTCTCTCTGACGGCCGGTTGCGCTAGCCGGGTTTCACAAGCTCGGTGCGGGGCGAGCCGCGGCGCTCTGCCGCGCGGGCTCGGTCGTTGTGCCCTCGATGGTGGCGGCTTGGGCGCGGTTGAGGGCGGCGCGGGCGCGGATGGCGTCGATCTTCTGGCTGGTGCTCTCTGGCGCCGCCCCGAGCGGGGTTCGGTCGTCGGTGATGCCGTAGCGGTCGCGGTAGGCGGCGACGGTGCGGGCAGCACGCCACCACACCGCCTTCTGCTTCTTGCCCCTCGGAGCCGTGCCGAGGTCGGCCGTCCACGGTTCCTTCTCGGTGAGAGCGGTACGGAGTATGGCGTCGGCGCGGGCCTCGATCAGCTCGCGGCGCTCGTCCAGTGCTTGCCGCATGTCGCCTGTCATCTGCCCGCCGGCGTGCGGGATCAGTCCGACGATCAGTCTCGGGGGTTTGCGGGTTCGGCCTGATCCGGCGGGCCGGGCGGTGGCGCGCGCGACGCGGGCGTGGAGGACGGAGGCGATGTCGTCGGCGTCGTCCAGGCTCCGCGCGGAGACCAGCCGCGGGAGCAGCGTGTCGAGGTCGTGGTGGTTGGCTTCGGCGTGGCGCAGTTCGGCCGACAGCGCGCCGTAGGCGTCGGAGGCGAGCACGTCTTCGATCTGCTCGGCGGTGAGGCCGGAGGCTTGCAGGAGGGTGGCCCAGCGGTCGTGCTGGGCGGCTTGGGCGATGGTGTCGTACTCGGCCGCGAGCTGGGCGATCGAGCCCCAGCGGTCTTGCTCGGCGGTGATCGTCTCGTGCGCGGACAGCTCGGCGCCGATGTGCTGGAGCACTCCGTAGAGGATCGAGCGGGCGGTGACGTTCGGGTTGTCGCCGGGATGCGGCACCGCGTGTTCGGCGTCCTCTCGGTCGACGGCGACGTAGGCGTGGTTGCTGTGGGCGCCGCGGGTCATGGAGACGTAGAAGTTCTCCCGCGTTGTGGTGGCGGTGGCGACCGCGTGCGCGGTGTCGGTGGTGACGCCCTGGGCGCGGTGCGCGGTGATCGCGTAGCCGAGTTCCAGGTGCTCGGCCACGTAGTCGGCCGGCAGGACGATCCCGCCTCCGAACCGGCGCCCGGCCGGGCGGATGCTGACCGACCCGTCCTCCCGGACCCCGGTGACGATCCAGCGGGAGCCGTTGCGGACCCAGGTTCGGCCGTTGCGGAGCCGTCGGTCGTTCTCGCGGGTGATGACCAGATCGCCCTCCGAGACCGCGGTGCCGTCGTGCAGGGCGAGTTCGCGGGTGGGGTTCACGGTGCCGTCGATGATCCGATCCGCTCGCGCTCTGGCGTTCAGTTCGGTGACGGTTGCCTGGGTCTCGGTGACCAGGATCGACGCGCGCCCGGCGGCAAGATCGGCCCGCCATGCGGTGTAGGCGGCGTCGATCATCGCTTCCTCGTCGCCCCCGGTGATCCGGCCGTGCTCGATCAGGGTGTCGATCGCCTCGGCGCGGCCGTGGCGGAGCTGGAGCGAGGTGGTCTTCTCCCACTCGTTCGTGAAGCGGTGCAGATCGGTCAGCTCCGGGGCGTCGTCGCGGGCGTGCACGAGCATGGCGAAACTGCCGCCGGCGCCCGGTGATTGGAGCTGGCCCCAGTCTCCGACCAGGAGGACTTTCGCGCCGGCCTTCTCGGCTTCATGGGTGAGCCGATCCAACGACATCGTGCCGGCCAGTGAGGCTTCGTCGATGATGACGAGCTGCCCGGCCGTGAACGTGGTCCCGTACATGAGGTGGTTCTGCCACCACTTCGCTGTGTTCTCCGTGGCGATGCCGAGGTCATCCGCGAGGACCTGCGCGGCGACCGCCGAGGGGGCGAGCCCGATCACGGAGCCGGTGTCGTGCTCCTTCTCCCACGCCCGCCGGAGGCCGTTCATCGCCGTCGTCTTACCGGCCCCGGCCGGGCCGACCAGCACGTCCACGACCCGGCCGGAGACCGCGATCGCGGCCAGGGCCGCGGCCTGATCCTCGCCGAGCACCCGGCCGCGTGCGTCGGGCTTGCGGGCGATCCTCTCGACCGTCTCCAATGGCACGGTCGGCCCGGTCGTGGCGGCGGCTCGCGTCAGGAGGCGGTCTTCGGCGGCCAGCAGGACTTCGGATGAGAACAGGGTCGAGGCGTGCGGCCGGAATCGGGAGGTGCCGTCCGTCCGGCGGAACTGCAACGGGCTGGACGCCAGCTCCGGCGGCGTCAGCCGCAGCGAAGCGTGCTCGGCGGCATCGACCACGAGCCCGGTGATCGCCTCCCGGTCTTGGATGCTGGCGAACCGCCACCCCATCAACTGCCGGGATGTTTCGGCGTGCAGGTTCCAGCGGGTCCAGGTCGAACGCTTCTCACCGACCGTCTCCATCACGGTCTGCCCGACCTCGCGCACCACATCCAGCGGCACGTCATCGGCGCGCAGCACCCGCCGCGGCGCCTCCGCGCTGGCCGTGGTGAGCGTGCGTGCCCAGCCGTTCGCGTCGCGTCGCAGCACCCGGCTGGCGCGCTGCCGCCACTCGCGGGTGAGGTCGGCCAGCGACCGGACCTGCTTCTCCGGCCTCGTGGCGAGCGTGGCCTGCGCCCGGAGTTTCAGCACCGTTCGGGCGGAGGGCTGCCGGCCGTGCTTGGCGACGTACTCGGCGATGAGGCGGTCTTTCTCGGTCTCGATGTGCCGGGAGCGGGTGGAGAACTCGGTCACCAGCTCGTCGGGCACGCCTTCGATTTCCCAGGCCGGGTTCCGATCCCTGCCTCGCTCGCGCGCCTCCCACTCCACGCCGAGGACGCGGGTGAGCTGGTCGGCCAGGGTGGCGTTGTAGAGCTCGGAGACGGCGACGACCACCGCGTGCATCGGCCGGCCGGCGAGGGTCCGCCAGCGGCCGTCCTGCACGGTCAGGACTTTGTTGCTGATGACGACGTGCGTGTGCAACTGAGGGTCGCCCGCGCGGCTGTCGTAGTGATCGAACGCCGCCGCTACGACGCCGGCGACATCGACGTGCGCAACCGCGCCGTCCGGGCCGGTTGCACCGACACGGGTTGCCGCAACCTCGCGTTCGAGGAACGCAACCAGTTCTGCAACCGCCGCGTGATGGGCGTCCGCGATCAGAGCTTGCGTGCCGGCGTCCGCAACCGCCCAGATCGTGGAGACCGACTTCGGCACGGAGAACGTGAAGTCGTAGCCCGCGACCGCGCGGCGGGTGCCGCGCCCGGCTTCCTCCGCCTCGATCACAGCCACCTCGCGCGCCCGAGCGGACGGCCCCAGCTCGGGATCGAGGGCGTCGACGCGCTGCCTGACACGCTCCGTGATCGACGCGAACTGCTGGTAGGCGCGGCCCAGTGGATCGCCCGTGATCGGGTCATGGCCCATCCCGATCAACAGCGCGAGCTGGGCTTCTGAGACCTGCGCTCCCTCGACCAGCTCGCCGTGCCCGAGACGGCCCAGCCCGGAGCCCATCCAGAAGCCCGGCGGTGTTCCTGCCTCCGCGTAGTAGCGGGTCAGCGGCGTGCTCAGGCTCCGGTCGCCGTCGCCGGCGGCGACGGACTTCAACAGGTACTTGTACCCATCGCCTGCGCTCATCACGCGCATCGAGACCGTCACCTGGTCTGCTCCTTCCGCCGCTGTACGGAGGGCAGGTGAGCCCGCGAGCCCGGTCGCATCTGATGCGACTCGGGACGGCTCGCGCCTCTTCTGAAAGACGTGTGATGGCTCGGGAAGCCGGCGGGCTGAGCACTCTGGCGCCGGCGCCAGAGTCGCGGATTCGGGAGCACCGGGGTGGTGCGCCAAAGTGCGGGTCGCAGCATCCGCGACGGCGAGGCGTAGCGGCGATGGTTCGGGGGGTCGTGCACCTGGTCGCTGACCAGCCCGGCGGTGACCTCATGCGTGAAGTCCGACCGGGGATCACCCGTCAGCCGGAGCCCTCATGCACGACCCTCACGACAGGACTCGCCCGCTCAGGGTCGGGTCGCTGTTCTCCGGGTACGGCGGGCTCGACCTCGCCGTCGAACACGCCTTGGATGCCGAGACGATCTGGTTCTCCGAGAACAACGAACACGTCTCGCGTATCTTCGCCCACCACTGGCCCGGCGCCCCCAACCTGGGCGACATCACCACCATCGACTGGCGGGCGGTGCCCCCGGTCGACGTGCTCTGCGGAGGCTTCCCCTGCCAGGACGTCTCGACCGTGGGCAAGCGCGCCGGCCTCGCGCCCGGCACCCGCTCCGGGCTCTGGTCGTACATGGCCGCCGCGATCGAGACGCTGCAACCCCAGCTCGTCGTCATCGAGAACGTGCGCGGGCTGCTGTCGTCTCCCGCCGTCCGCGCACCCCTGGAAGGAGATGACGATGCGCAACGCAACCCCAACCACGCAACCCCCGGCGATGCAACCCTTCGCGACCTGGAATCCGACCCGTGGGGTCTGGGAGACCTCGCAGCTCGACCTCTCCGGGCAGCCGGCGCCGTACTCGGCGATCTGGCCGACCTCGGGATGGATGCGCAATGGGTCGGCCTACCAGCGTCCCTTGTCGGCGCTCCTCACCCAAGGCTTCGCATCTTCATCACCGCCCATCGCAAGAGCGTTGTTCAGGACTCCCCTCGCCACGGACTCGACTCGCGGCGGCGAGTCACTGGAACAGGTGCGGGCACGGAGAGGGACGATCGCACTCTCGCATCAGATCATCGACCTGGCACTCAACGGACCGAGTGGCTTGCCCACCAAGAGCAGCGAACCGGAGATGCTGTGGTCCCTGATCGAGGACATCTTCACCGCTGGGGACGCTACGGCCACGCGATCGCACAGTGGGAACACATCATGGGAAGACCGGCCCCCGCGCCGGCACTCCTGATTGGCGACACCGCGCCACGCCCCGCACCGGAGTTTGTGGAATGGCTCATGGGCCTCCCCGCTGGCTGGGTCACCGCTCCGACGCATCGACTGACGGCAAACCAACAGCTCACAGCACTCGGCAATGGGGTGCTACCTCAACAGGCGGTGCGCGCCCTTGGCATTCTTCTCACATCCAGAGCAACGACGAACGTCAGCGCCAATCTTGTAGGTCACGACCAGAGTATCTGAACTGTCTTCCGCTAGCTGCCGCTGTCGGCATCGCGTTCTATCAGCATGGCGGTGAGGGCCGCTGCGACTTCGGAGAGGACGAGTTCTCCGGTGTTGGCGTCGTAATCGAAGAGTTCGCCGTAGCGACCCCAGTCGATGGCGATGTCGAGCTGTTTCTCGGTGTCCTCGGCGTTGTAGCCCCTGCGAAGCAGATCGCGGAAGAAGTCGTCGCGCAGGGCACCGCCGTCGCTGTTCTGCAGAGCCTTCACGATCGTTGCTACGAGGGGTGCATGTTCGACGGCGAGGGTGGCGAAGACCTCTTTAGAGCGCAGGATGTCGGCGGTGTACCAGGATCGTCCGGTTTCGGTGAGGAATGCTTGGGCGCCCTCGACTTCCAGAAGTCCGAGCATTTGAGCGGCATCGACCAGGGGTAGCAGGTCATCGACCTGGAAGGAGAGTTCGTCGGCGAGGTCGGGCAAGTCGGCTTGCCCACCGTGGGCGTAGACGATTTCGACCAGGCCGGCGAGTCCGCCGACGCTGGCGTCCGGCAGCGGGTGGGTCAGGGGTCCAGGGGTGGCGGCGCGTTCGGCCGCGGACTTCTCGTCGCGGCCGGTGAGGATGGCGTAGAGCCGATCGACGGCAGCCTCGAAAGTGGGACTGCGGCGGTCGCGGGGTCGGGGCAGGAGGATTGGGACCTCGGCCTTGATGTGGCCGGGGTTGGAGCCGAGCACAAGCACCCGGTCGGCCAGTAGCACGGCTTCCTCGATGTTGTGGGTCACGATGCAGATGCACTTGGTCGGGAAGTCCGGCCGCGCCCACAAGGAGATGAGCTCGCCGCGCAGGTTCTCGCTGGTGAGCACGTCCAGAGCCGAGAAGGGCTCGTCCATCATGAGCACGTCGGGCTGGAGGACGAGCGCACGGGCGAAACCGACCCTCTGCCGCATGCCGCCGGACAGTTCGCGCGGGTAGGCGGTCTCGAAGCCGTCAAGCCCGATCTGGTCGATAGCTTCCAGCGCGAGCTGGTGGCGTTCTTTCTCGGGGACGCCCGCGGCGCGCAGTCCAAGCTCGACGTTGTCTTGCACGGTGAGCCAGGGCATGAGCGCGAAGGACTGGAACACCATCGCCGCGCCTGGGTTGGCGCCGTTGAGCGCTTTCCCGCGGTAGCGGACGTCGCCGCTGGTCGGGGCGATGAGCCCGGCGAGAGTGCGCAGCAGCGTGGACTTGCCGGAGCCGGACTTGCCCAGCAGCGCCACGACCTCGCCCTCGTGCAGGGTCACGGTCACGTCGTCCAGGACGTGCAGGGTCGAGCCATCGGCCGACGGGAACGACTTCGAGACGTGCTCGGCCTCGATCAGCGCGGTGCGCGTCTGCGCGGTGGGTGCGGCCATGACAGTTCACGTCCTTTCACGGGTTGGTGCGGGTTCAGGTCAGGGACAGGCGGCGTTCGGCGTAGCCGTACAAGCGCCGCCAGAGCAGACGATTCAGCCCAACGACGAAGATGCTCATCACGGTCACGCCGACCAGGGTGCGAGCGAAGTCGCCTTCGGCGGTGGATTGGGCGATGTAGGCACCCAGGCCGGTCGCGGTGAGGGTCTGGTCGCCGTAGGAGACGATTTCGGCGACGATGGAGGCGTTCCAGGCGCCGCCAGCGGCGGTGATGCCGCCAGTGACCCAAGAGGCGAAGATCGCCGGCCCGTAGAGGTAGCGCCAGGTCTGGGCTCGGTTCAACCGCAGGTTGATCGCGGCTTCGCGCAGGTCGTTGGGAATCGCAGCGGCCCCGGCGATGACATTGAACAGGATGTACCATTGCGCACCCAACGCCATCAGGAAGATGCCGCCGATGTTCAGGCTTATCCCGGTCTGGAGCAGCAGGAGCGTGACGAACGGGAACAGGAAGTTTGCAGGGAAACTCGCCAGGACTTGCACGATCGGCTGGGCAAAGCGGGTCACTTTGGGGCTGAGCCCGATCCATACCCCGATCGGCACCCAGATCAGGGTGCCGACGATGAGCAGCACCAGCACACGGGTGAACGTGATCATGCCCAAGCCCGCGGCGACGGCGAACTGCTCTAGGCCAGTATGGTCGTTGACATAGGCGAGCATCCGCACCAACCCGAAGGCGATCAGGCCGCACACGATCACGGCAAACGCGACGTCCCCGGCACGGCGACGCGCCTGGTTGACCCGTAGCGGTCGATCAGCGCGACCGAGTGGCCGAGTCACCCGCTCGAGCCCGGCACCGACCGGGCGCAGAGCGCGAGTGACGATGGCGGGGATCACTGAGCGGCGCAGGAGGTCGAGCACGACGCTGCGTTGCTGCTCGACGGTCACCGTATCGCCGGCGCGGAACCGCTCGGCCCACGCAGTCAGGGGTCGCCAGAAGAAGAAGTTGACGCCGATGACCATCACGATCATCACCGCGATCGCCAGCAGAAGCCGGCCGATCTCCTCGTTCTGGGAGGCGGCGGCGACATAGGAGCCAATACCGGGCAGCGCATAGACGCGGTTGTTGACGCTGATGACCTCCGAGGCGATCAGGAAGAACCAGCCGCCGCCGAAGCTCATCATCCCGTTCCAGACCAGCGGGATCGTCCCGTATGGCACATCAAGCTTCCAGAACCGCTGCCACTTCGTCAGCCGGAGCAGTCGGGCCGCTTCATCCAGATCGCGGGGCTGGGTGATCAGGGACTGATAGAACGCGAAGGTCATGTTCCAGACCTGGCTGGTGAAGATCGCGAAGATGCTCGCGAACTCGACGCCCAGCGCGGTTCCGGGGAACAGCAACAGCCAGACCGACAGCGTGATGGACAGAAAGCCGAGGACCGGGACGGACTGGAGCACGTCGAGAGCAGGCAGCAAGACCTTCTCAGCCCGTCGGAGCCTAGCCGCCGCGGTGGCGTAGACGAAGGTGAAGATCGTGGAGACGGCGAGTGCCGCGAACATGCGCAGCAGCGATCGGGCCGCGTAGTACGGCAGATTTGCCGGGTCCGTAGAGACCGTCGAAGGGGCGGATACCTGATCGAAGGGCTCGGTGATGCCGTACGAGAGCCGGATCAGGAGCCAGAAGATCACCGCGACGGCGACGAGCACGAGCGCGTCGGCGAGGAAGTGGCTGCGGGTGCGCAGCGAGGCGTCTTGGCTGGTGAAGGGGCGCAGCGAAGCCATCACGGTCTCCTGAGGGTCGCGGAAAGGGCCGCCGCTGACAACCTCAGTGCATCAGCGTGGCGTGGGGGCGAGGTGAACGGTGGGCGGGTCTGGCAGGGTCGGAACTCATGCCGTTCACCTCCTCGGTCGGCGGGCTGATGGCTATCGCTACACAGCATAGTCAACGTTCAATGGCTTGCGCATATCTCAGATCGTTGGATGATAGAGGGATGGAACCGCATACGGAGCCCCGACCTGTGACCGATGCGCAACTGACGGCGGCGGCAGCGACGTTCGACATGCTGTCCACCCCGAGTCGGCTTCACCTCGTCTGGTTGCTGGCTGCGGGCGAGTACGACGTGTCCACGCTGGCAGAGCAGTCGGGGACGAACGTCCCAGCCGCGAGCCAACACCTCGCGAAGCTGCGTGCGGCCGGGATCGTCGCCGCCAGACGCGAGGGCCGCAGGCAGCTCTACCGCGTGGAGGACCCGCACATCCTGACGGTCATCGAGCAGATGTTCTCCCACATCGCGCCGGACGGAACCCTCGCCGGCTCGGCCGACCAGCGGCGCCCGCCCCGGCTGCCGAGGTTCGAGCCTGCCGGTGCGGTCAGTCGACGGGACTGATGTCCTGAGCTGTCCACCGCACGCCGAGCACTTCCGGGGTGTGAATCACGTCTGCGATCGCCAGCTCGATCTGATGGTCGTCACGCTCCGGGCTACTCACAGTGGCGGTGATGACCACGAGGTCGTCGGGAAGGTCGGTCGCGGCGACGGACTGCACGGTGAGGTCGGGACGGTGGACCGCGTCGAAGACGATGGCACGGACCTCAACCTCATGCTCGCGGGCGCAGCGGACCTCAAAGGTGTACTCGACCTCGGTGTTCTTCTCCCAGCCGGTTGAGCCGGGCCGGCGATCGAGCATTCGCCCCACCGGGCGCAGCAGGACGTTTGCTGCGATCACGACAAAGGTGCCTGCGGCCGCGACCCAGACGAGGCCGCCTCCGGCGAGCGCGCCGACCGCGGCGGAGGCCCAAAGTGTGGCGGCGGTGTTCAGCCCGGAGATCGACGCACCCTGCTTCATGATGACTCCGGCGCCGAGGAAGCCGATCCCTGAGACGATCTGTGCGGCGACTCGGGTCGGATCGGCGTCCGGGCCGTTGAAGCTGTAGGCGCCCATGATCACGAACAGCGTCGCGCCCAGGCTCACCAGTGCGTTTGTGCGCACTCCGGCCGTACGGGCGCGCCATTGACGCTCAAATCCGATGAGGGTGCCAAGTCCGACGCCGGCCGCGATGCGGATGACGATATCGATCCACTCGATCATGTAGGTCTCCTTCGGGTGTCCGTATGAGCGGCGTGGCGCGCCTCGTGGGCTGCGGAGGCAGGAGTGTGGGGTGCGCCGGGTCTTCTCGGACGCACCCCACACGTTGAATGTCAGATCCAGGCGCCGAACCTGCGGATGAAGACCTTCTTGGCTCCCTGCACCAGGAAGCAGTAGGTCACCAGCGTGAGGATCAGCCAGGGGAAGTAGGTCCACGGCAGGGCAACCAGTCCCAGCACCTGACCCCATCCGCTGAACGGCAGGATCAGCCCGAAGACACAGACCGCCCCGGTCGCCAGCAGCACCGGCAGGCTTGCGCGGGACTGGATGAACGGGATGCGCCGGGTGCGGAGCATGTGCACGATCAACGTCTGGGAGATGATCGACTCAATGAACCAGCCGGACTGGAACAGTGAGGCCATCTCGGGCGAGTTCGCCTGGAACACAAACCACATCAGCAGGTACGTAGTGATGTCGAAGATGGACGAGGTCGGCCCGATGAAGATCATGAACCGGGACAGGCTCTTCGACTCCCACTTACGGGGCTTGGCGATGTCGCCTTCATCGACCTTGTCCCACGGAAGGGTGAGCATCGAGAGGTCATACGCGAGGTTCTGCACCAGGACGACGATCGGGATCATCGGCAGGAACGGCAGCATCGCGCTGGCGACCAGCACCGAGAACATGTTGCCGAAGTTCGAGGAAGCGGTCATCTTGATGTACTTCATCGTGTTGACAAACGTGCGCCGGCCCTCGATCACTCCGCCTTCCAGGACCGTGAGGTCCTTTTCCAGCAGGATGATGTCCGCGGACTCCTTCGCGATGTCCACGGCCGTGTCGACGGAGATGCCGACGTCCGCGGTGCGCAGCGCAGGAGCGTCGTTGATGCCGTCACCCATGAAACCGACCGTGTGGCCGTTCTCCCGCATCGCCTGGACGATCCGGGCCTTCTGTGAGGGGCTCACCTTGGCGAACACAGTCGTCTGCTCGGCCAGATCGGCCAGCTCCTGGGATGTCAACTGCTCGATATCGGACCCGAGGATGACCCGGCCCGGTTCCACGCCGATCTGACGGCACACCGTGGCGGCCACGACCGGGTTGTCGCCGGTGATGATCTTGACGGCCACGCCATGCCGGTCGAGGCTGGCGATCGCGGCACCAGCGCTCGCCTTCGGCGGGTCGAGAAAGGACAGGAAGCCCACCAGGGTCATGTCCCGCTCGTCGGCGGTGGCATATTCTGCGGCCATCCGGCCCCCTGATGCCACCGAGCGCACGGCAACGGCGAGCACCCGCATCCCCAGCTCGTTCTGCTCGGCGACCAGCGCGTCCAACTCCGCTCGGCGTGTCGCGGTGAGCGAGGTCTCCTCCCCGTCGTGAAGCTCCGTGGTGCACAGAGAGAGAACCTCTTCGACTGCGCCCTTGGTGATGATGAACTGGGAGAACCTGTCGCTGACGACCACGGACATCCGGCGCCGGACGAAGTCGAACGGCATCTCGTCCACGAACGTGTACTCGCGCTGCACTCGGCCAAGCCCCTCTGGACCTGCCGCGGTGAGGATCGCCGCATCCAGCAGATTGCGAAGCCCCGTCTGGAAATGCGCGTTCGCCGTCGCGTAGCCCAGCGTCGTCTCGCTGCTGTGACCCATCACGTCCAGGTGCCGCTCGAGAACGATGCGGTCTTCAGTCAGTGTGCCGGTCTTGTCGGTCGCTAGGACGTCCATCGCGCCGAGGTTCTGGATGCTGTTGAGCCGCTTCACGATCACCTTGCGCCGGGCCATGAACTTGGCGCCCTTGGCGAGATTCGCAGTAACGATCAGAGGCAGCATCTCCGGGGTTAGGCCCACCGCGGTGGTGACCCCGAACAGGAACGCGCTCGTCCAGTCCTTGGTGACACCGTTGATGATGAACACTGTCGGCACCATCACCAGCATGAACTTGATGAGCGTGAAGCTGACCTTCTTGATCCCCACGTCGAACGCCGTCTCCGGGCGCGCCCCGACGATCGCGGAGGACATGCTGCCGAAATAGCTCAGCCTGCCAGTACCGATCACCACCGCAGTCCCCGACCCGGAGACCACCGACGTGCCCATGAAGCCGAGGTTCGGCGCGTCGAGGATGTTCGTGCCCGTCACCGACTCGTCAGCACCCATCGACTTCTCGGCGGGCATGGCCTCGCCGGTGAGCATGGCCTGGTTGATCTGCAAGTCCTTTGTGCGCAGGAAGCGCACGTCGGCGGGGATCATGTCGCCGGCAGCGAGTTGCACGATGTCTCCGCGCACGATCTCTTCGATCGGCAGCTCGCCCGTCACAGGCTTGCTCCCAACCAGACGGGTGACCGCGGCAGTGGTGCGCACCATCGCCTTCAACTGCTCCGCCGCCCGTGACGAGCGGTACTCCTGCCAGAACCGCAACGAGGCGCTGACCAGCACCATGATGCCGACTGTGATGACGCCGGTGTAGTCCGGGCCGTCTGAGGGGTCGGCGAAGATCACGTCCGTGAACGCCATCACCGCGACCAGGAACAGCAGGATCAGGATGAATGGGTTGAGGAAGGTCTTGAGGAACTGCACCAAGGCGGGCGCGGGCTTGTCGTGGCTGACCTCGTTGAGGCCGTAGCGGGCACGGCGATCCTCGACGGCCTCCTCGGTCAGCCCTGTGATGCTGGTGTTGAACGACTTGAGCGTCGCCTCGGCAGGAAGGACCGCCGACTCGACAAGAATCCGCTGCTGGCCGGCGGCAATGTTCGAGGTGGTGATGTCCGTCCGCTTCTTGTCGCGGACGGGACGGCCCGGGCCTCTGGGACCCGGCGGCGACGCCAGAAGCTCGACGTCGGTGGTGAACGTGCGCATGAGAGTGTCTCCCAACTGATTCGGACGCGACGAAACCGCCGCGCGCCGAGAATCGGCAAGCGCATGCGGGTCAGAGTCGCGGAGGGGTCGTGGTTGTCAGGTCCCGGCGGATCGCGTCCGACCCCACGCATGGAGTCGATCCGTCGTCCCGCTCGGGCAGGTCAATCGACTGTGGTCGTCGCTCACGACGGATCACCTCCTCGGCGCATGGATCGGGCCTTCTGGCCCTGGGAGCGAGCCTAGTTGATAGTCAACGACTTGCGCAAATGAACGACTCTTGACCATGCGCTGTCCAGCCGGTGTCCCGTCATCAGTCTTATACTTGCGCAAGTGACGTAGTACGGTGGGATCGTTCCGACCGGTGCTGCTGCGGCGGGAAGACCCGCGCCGCACGATCATGAGGAGGTTCGGATGAGGTCACCGCACGATGAGTCGCCTGAACGCCCCCCTCGTCCCGCACCTCTTCCTCATCCGGGCGACTTCGATGCTCTCGCCTCGCAGCCTGAGCACGAACGCAACGTCGTTCCTCCGGGCGGGTGGGGCGCCGTCGCCACATGGGCTCAATGGCGGCACTATTCCTTGTTCGGCCCCCCGTCCTTTCTCGCTGCACCCGCCTTACGTGACGAAGCGAACAGCGGCGATGGTGCCGCACCTCCTAGCGACGAGCAGCCCGACCACACCCCGGCCGGTGCTCCGTCCCCGCGGTGGCGTCGCGTCGCCGTCGTGATCCTCATCGAGCTCCTGGCGGCGACGGGATTCGTCGGCGCCCTCGTTGCCTGGACCGGACACAACCTGGCGCTGGGGATGTTCGCCCTGGGAACTTCGCTCGCCGCCAACCTCATCCTCTGGACGTGGGCGCGCGGGTCTGCGCGGCGCAGAGCTTTACGGCAACGCGGTACAGGACGTGGACACTCGTGAGTTCTGGCGAGCGACCCGGCGGTGCTGCGCGACAGCAAGCGGCGGTGGGAGGTCAAGACGGCAGCATGAACCTGCTCACCGAGCCGATGCTTGCGCTTGTGTGCTGATGCATCGATCCAGGTGCGTCGGCCATGTCCAGCACGACCAGATACCACCCGATCCTCGCTCGCACACGAGCGATGCACTCCTACGTCGGTCCAGTCGCCTATGACTGTGTGCAGGTCATCGTCGTCAGGTCGGGATCGGCGATACTGTTCAGCGAGTTCGGACAGCGACCCGTCACCATCGGCGACGTGATCCTCCTGGCGGCGAACACCCTGTGCTGTTGCGAACCCGAAGGACGCATCACCGTAACCACGATCTATCTGGACGTGGACTACCTCATTGATCAGGTGCGCTGGCAGTACGCCGCGTACCTGCGGGACCGCTACGAAGCGCAGGGATTCGCCGAGACGGTGTACACGGAACCGACGCAGATTCTGCACGCTGGCGAAGACCGGGCGGGCATGCTGATGCCCTGGCTGGATGAGTTGGTCGCCCTCAGCACCGATGGAGGATTTATTGAGAACTTCTACCGGATGCAGGCGCTGCTGTTCAACGTCCTTCACGTGATCGCACCGTTCATCAAGACTTCCCCGGTCCGCACGTCCGTGACCGAGCGCGCGAGAGCATGGCCGTCTCTGCCTCGCCTTCGCCGCTTCGCACCGTTGCGCGACGAGGCTCGCAGAATCGCGGACCTGCTCCGCAACGACCCGGAGCACCGTTGGTCGATGTCGGAGCTGGCTAACGAAGTGCATTTGTCGAAGTCGCAGGTTGGTCGCTTGTTCGCGGAGGCATACGGCAAGTCCCCGATCGCCTACCTCACCATGCTGCGAGCCGAGCGGATGGCCGGTCTTCTCCGCACCACGGATGCACCGATCGCGGTGATCGCCCGCGAGGTCGGCTGGGGCGACCCCGACTTCGCCGCCCGCCAGTTCCGCCGCAGCGTCGGACTGCCCCCAAGTCGCTACCGGACGATCACCCGCGGGGAGGGAAGCCAGTCCGGGTGATGTGCGCATGTAACCCGGCGATATCCGCAGGATTAGCCAGATCACACGCTCAACCGACGCCCGATCCCGTAGGCCAGTAGGGACTCGTCGGGTTCATCGCGGAGCCTGGCGGTCCGAAGCATCGCTCCGTCGTCCGTCTCGTCTCCTGATCCGCCCGGCGTACCTCGCGGTCGCACGGTCGCTCCCTCTCGGAGTGGCCCAGGCGGAGGGAGGTCAGGCGATGGCTGCGAACGAGGACAAGCAGGCGGCGCGGCAGGCGACGCTCGACGCGCTGGAAGAGCGCATTGTGCGCTCGGTCGAGGAACTGGTCTCGGGCGATGACTGGCGTCGTGCGATCGAGTTCGCCGCGAGGTTCCGTACCCGCTCGTTCAACAACACGCTCTTGATCTGGGCGCAGCACTTGGAAGCCTACGAACAGGGCCGGGTGCCGACGCCGACACCGACCTGGGTGGCGGGGTTCAAGGACTGGCGGAAGATGGGCCGCTGGCCGGAGAAGGACGGCGGGTATCGGATTCGCGGTCCGGTCAAGGCGAGGTTCGCATCGGCCAGCCCGCGCGATCCGGCGTCGTGGCGGCGGTTGGGGTCATGGGAGAAGCCGCGGCCCGGCGAGGTCGTGCGTCGCCGGATCGTCAGTGTCGTCCCGGCCTATGTGTGGGACGTGTCGAGGACGCACGGAGACCCGCTTCCCGAGCTGCCACGTCCGAGGCTACTGGAAGGCGAAGCCCCGGCCGGGCTGTGGGAGGGCCTGGCCGAGCAGGCGGAGTCGCTGGGGTTCGAGGTGCTGCGGATGCCGCGCGACCGCATGGAGCGGGGCGCGAACGGCTGCACGGATTTCGAGACCCGTCAGGTGATGGTCTGCGCGGACATGGACCCGGCCGCGCAGGTCAAGACCCTCGCGCACGAACTGGCGCATGTCCGGCTGGATGGCCCGAACCAGCAGGACGACGCCCGCGAACATCGCGGGATCAGCGAGGTGCGGGCCGAGTCGGTCGCGCTGATGATCGCCGCCGCGCACGGCATGGACACCAGCGACTACACGATCCCATATGTCGCCGGATGGGCGGCCAACGTGGACGGGAAAGACCCCGTGGCGGTCGTGCGCGCCACGGGCGAGCAGGTGCGCAGCACCGCATTCGACATCCTCGACAAGCTCGACACCGCACAGCTCGGGAACGGGAACCCGCTGTCCCTGCGCGTGGACGGCCCGGAGCACACGTCGCAGGCCCAGGAGACGCCAGAGCAGGCCGCACGCCAGGTCGAGCCGCTGCCGGAACGGGAAACGCCGGCGACTCCGGTCGTCTCGGGACGGGGCCTGTGATGGTCGCCCACGCTACGGCTGCCGCCGTGTTCGGTCAGCTCGACGGGGCGCCGCTGCCGGTCGCGGCGGGTGAGCTGGCGCGAGCCGGGGTGCCGGTGTTCCCGTGCGCGCCGGGCGGGAAGCGGCCGATCCCGGAGCGCGGGTTCCACGAGGCCAGCGTCGACCTGGCCCGGGTTGAGGGGTGGTGGCGGTCGCGGCCGACCGCGAACATCGGCATCCCGACTGGCGCCGTCTCGGGGCTGGTCGTGATCGATGTGGACGTTCACGGCGTCAACGGGTATGCCGCCTATGCGCGGGCGGCGCGGGCCGGGTTGATCCCGGAGCCGTTGGCGGTCGTGCGCACACCGACCGGCGGCCAGCACGCCTACTTCCCGGCCGAGCCGAACCAGGCGCAACGATCCTGGCAGGCCGGGAAGGTCGGCATCGACTGTCGCGGGGACGGCGGCTACATCATTGCCCCGCCCTCGCTGCTGCGGCTGGACGGCGTGCGCACCCCGTACCGGATCGAGCAGGTCGCGGCCGGTGCTGCCCGGCCGATAGATGCGGGCCGGCTGCGGGACTTCCTCGATCCTCGGCCCGCGCCCCGGCCGCGCCCCGGCAGGCCGGTGCGGCGGGAGGACGCGGAGCGGCTGGCGACGTGGCTGGGCCGGCAGGCCACCGACCGCAACCTCAAACTCTTCTGGGCCTCGTGCCGCTTGGCCGAGGGCGGGGTGCCGCTCACGGATGCTCTGGATGCGATGGTGACGGCCGCGCAGTCGGACTTCGGGGAGCGGGAAATCACTCGCACCGTCTACAGCGCCTATCGCAGCGTCGGCGCCGGAGCCCGGCCGGACCGTCCCGCCGCATCGCCTTCGGGCGAGTTCGCTCGCGGGAACGTGCAGCAGCGGGCGCTCGTCACGCGGGGGCTGCAATGAAGGAGCTGCGCGGACGCCGGTGGGCGGTCATCACCTCGGTCGCCGGGACGGTGTTCATCGCCGCCGGCGCGTTCTGGCTCAGTTTCACCTCGTTGGCCGACCTTGCTCGCCGCTCCGGGATCGGGGCCGGGCAGGCGTGGGCGTGGCCGCTGATCGTCGATGGCGTGATCGTGGTCTCCACGGTCGCCGTCGTCGCCCTCGCTGGTGAGCGGGCGGCGTGGTATCCGTGGGCGCTGCTGGTCGGCGGTGCCGCGGTGTCGGTGACGGCGAACTCTCTGCACGCGGTGGTCGCGGCCGACACCGACGTGCCCGGCCCGCTCGCGGCCGCGGTCGCCGCCGTGCCGCCGGTCGTGCTGCTGGCGATCACCCATCTGACGGTCGTGCTGACCCGCGCCACCGCACGTCCGGCTGCTGCGCTCGAGGTGCCGCCGGCGGTCGAGCCGATCAGCGCCCTGCCACAGAGCGAAGCACTACCTCTCGACTCACCACCTGCGGCGGCAGGCGTAACCGATGCGGACGCGGACGGCGGGCCGGATCGCCGGGTGCTCGCGGCCGAGCTGCGCGAGCAGGACTGGTCGAACAAGGCCATCGCCCGGCACCTGGGCGTGCATCCCTCGACGGTGGGCCGCTGGCTGCCGCGTGCTCACCAGTCCGATGAGGCGGACCCGTCCGGGTCGCAGCCCGAGATGGAAGGAGCACTGCCATGAACGACGAGGACCGGATGCGGGAGCAGCATCGCCAGCACCCCGAGCCCGAGCCGCCGCCCCCTGCGCGGAACGATCCGAACCCGGCCGAGACGACCGACGCAGCGGGGACGCCGGATGCAGTCAAGGAAGCTGCACTTTCCCGCAAGGCCGCGAAGGAGAAGCTGGCGCGGGTGCGGGGCCGGGGCGTGGATTGGGTGCGCCCGACCGACCTGCTCGCCCAAGGCGGCGGCACGCTGTCCCGCCGGGGCATCGACCGTACCGCCGAGATGAACCGGCACGTCCGCGCCCCGATCGAGAAGGGCGCGCGCTGGGTCGCCGAGCGAGCCAAGCGGCTGCCGCCCCTGAGCGCGTTCGGCCGTCGCGGCGGCGCCGAGCAGGGACCGCGCCGCTCCGGGGTCGGGATGAGGTAGCCGGGTGGTGATGAGTCGTGGGCGCCCCTTCCGTCACAGCGAGACCCGCAGTCGCCTGCGGGTGCACCTCGCCGCCGGGAGGTGCCCAGACCATGACCAACGACACCAGCACCATGAGCGAACCCAGTGGCCGGCCGGCTGAGGACTACCGCACCGGCGAGGGCCTGCGTGCCCTGCTGAAACGGCTCCACACCGCCGGTCGCGGCGCTTGGGAGCACGACCCGGAAGCGGCAGAGCTGATGGCGTTCGCGGCCGAGAAGTACGCGGCGCTGGCGCACAAGCACCGGCTCGATCCGTGGGAGGCCGCGTCGGCGGCGTTCGACGTGATGCGCACCAAGGCCGCCCGCACCGCCGATGACCCGTGGGCGGTCATCACGCACGCGGTGCGGATCACC
>JAFIHG010000018.1 GCA_017848795.1 Candidatus Nanopelagicales bacterium
GCTCCCCGCCGTGCCCGCCGACCGATCCGCACGCCGGGGCGGCTCGCTCCTCGCCCGCTCACGGCATCTCCACCAGTTCGACCAGTTGCCCGGCCGGCGCGCCACCGGGCGGCACGACGGCAAGGCTGTGCGAGGTCGCCAAGCCCAGCAGCGGTCCGCCGACTGCCGGGGCGGCGGTGTCGGCGAGCTCCCCGCGGTGATGCACGGCGGGCACCAGCGTCGTCACGTCGGGGTCGCCTTCCGCCGCCTCGTCGAGCAACGCGAGCGTCGGTGCAGGCTCGGCACGCCCGGACATCGCACGCAGCAGTGGAAGGACGAGCGTCACGAGCGCCGCGACGGCGCCGGCCGGGTCGCCGGGCAGGTACGCCGCGAGGCGGCCGTCCGGCAGTTCGGCGAGGATGCCCTCCGCGCCGGGGTGTACCGCGACGTCTGCGACGAGCGGCGTGGCGCCGAGGCTCGACAGGACCGACGCCGCCTCGCGCTGCGCCGCCGCGCCGGGCTCACCGGTGAGCAGCACCAGGTCGGCGGCGACGTCGTCGACGACCTTGCAGGCCTGCGCGTGCAGCGTGCCGACCGTGCCAGGCACCTGCTGCAGGGGCAGGCAGCGCGCTCCGGCCCGGGCGATCGCGCCGGGAAGAAGCGGCGTCACGGCTTCGCGCGTCCGGCCGCCCCGCGCCGGTCCCTTCGCCAGGCGGGTGTCGCCGAGCAGCACCGGCGCGACGTCCGGTGGGCGGGTCACCTCCAGGGTGTCGTTGCCGCTGGCCGCCGCGACAGCGACGAGTGCCGGTGTGACGACGGTTCCGGCGGGCGCCACGATCCCGCCCGCCGCGCATTCGGCTCCGCCGGTCGTGACGAAGCTGCCGGGCGGGATGTGGCCCGGACGCTGCGCCTGGCGGCCGGTGTGCGCGTCACCGACGTACAGCCAGGTGACGTCCTTGCCGGTGCGTACGACGGCGTGTGCCTCGGGCAGCACCGCGTCCGTT
This sequence comes from Candidatus Nanopelagicales bacterium, assembly GCA_017848795.1. GTDB lineage: Bacteria > Actinomycetota > Actinomycetes > S36-B12 > CAIYMF01 > JAFIHG01. The sequence goes on from JAFIHG010000018.1 coordinate 984, forward strand.
CCCGGCGGCAGCGAGGTGTCTGCCGCGACGCGGACGGCGGCGCCGTCGTGGAGCCGGCCGCTCGCGCCGGTATCGACGGTCCAGGGTCCGGGACCGCTCACCGCGAAGCCGTCGGTGGTGGCGACGTCGTACGGCGGCAGCGGCGTACGGGCGAGCAGCGGCGCGGCGAGCACCAGACCGGTCGCCTCTTCGAGGCTCACGGCGAGCCCGGGACGCGGGAGCGCGGCGCGGGCGGCGGCCCGGCGGGCGCGTCCCCACGGGAGCGAACCCGATGCGGCGGTCACACCACCGATCATGCCCGTCCGCGCCCGTCGTACTGGACCGGACACCCCGGGTCGCCCGGCGCGGGTACCGTGCGCGGCATGCAGGAGCGTGACGGTGTCCGGTACGAGCGCGCCGGTGGCGTCGTGACCCTCACCCTGGCGGCACCCGAACGACGCAACCGTCTCGACCCGTCGATGATGACGGCGCTGCTCGGGCACCTGCACGCCGCGGCCGCGGACGAGACGGCTCGCGTGGTGGTACTCACCGGCGAGGGCAGCACCTTCTGCGCCGGCGCCGACCTGTCCAGCGGCGAGGATTTCGCCTCCAGTGGGCCGGCGCGGTTGGTCGAAGTGCTCGAGGCGTTGCTCGACCTGCCCAAGCCGGTGATCGCGCGGGTGCAGGGGCATGTCGCAGGCGGTGGCAACGGCCTTGTCGCGGCCTGCGACCTGGCGGTCGCGGCGGACACCGCGCGCTTCGCCTTCAGCGAGGTGAGGGTCGGCGTCGCACCGGCCGTCATCAGCGTGGTCTGCCTGGCGCGGATGAACGCGGCCGACGCCCGGGAGTTGATGCTGACCGGTGCGCGGGTCGACGCCGAGCGGGTTCGCGCCGCGGGGCTGGTGAACCACGTTGTCGCACCTGAGCAGCTCGACTCCGCCGTCGATGCGTACGTCGAGGCGCTGCTGCTCGGCGGTCCGCAGGCGTTGGCGCACACCAAGGAACTGCTGCGCCGCGTTCCGGGGATGACGCGGGACGAGGCGTTCGCCTGGACCGCCGACCTGAGCGCGAGCGTCTTCGGCTCGGCCGAGGCGCGGGAGGGAATGGCCGCGTTCGTCGCGAAGCGCCCCCCGCGCTGGCTGCCCCCGGCATCCGGGTGACCCCTCGTAGATCGAACGTGCTCGAGACCTCCGCCACCAAGCGGGCGCAACCATCCGCTGGTCGAGCGTCGTCGAGACCATGATCATCGGCGTGGTCTCGACTACGCTCGACCACCGAGTACTCGCCCGGTCTTTCATGCGCCGGGCGCGCCAGGCCCAAAGTGTCTCGACTGGGCTCGACCGGCGTGGAATGGGTGCGCTCCCGATGGAGAATGCGCCGCGAATCGCTTCAGTACGGGCTGAATCCGTGCCGTTGCGCGTCGTCCAGCGTGTCGATGTCCGCCGCTGCGTCCCACCTGTCGGCGACCCTCGCCAGCCGGGCACCGTCCAGTAGCGCGCGCGCCGCCACCGCGCCGGTCGCCGTCCGTTCCGCCAGCCACCGGCGGGTGTACGCAGCCAGCAGTGGTTGCAGCACCTGTTCGCGGTCGACGAGCACTGCCGCATCGACGTCCGGCGTCAGCGCACGGAGCAGCGCCGTAACCGCAGGACCCGGCTGCGGTTGGTCCCCGGCCAGCACGATCACGCGGTCCGCCGTCACGTGCACCAGCCCGGCGGCGACGGCAGCGACCGGCCCGGCGTACGGCGGGTCCTCGCGGCACCAGAGCGCATCCGGGACGTCGCTGGCAGGCGGCTCGGGGCCGACGAGCACGATGCGCCGGGCCGTCGCGACGGCTGCGACGGCGTGCGCGAGCAGCGTCCTGCCCCCGCGCCGCAGCGCGAGCTTGCGCCCCTGTGCGCGCCGCGCCCGCCCGCCGGCCAGCACGATCGCGTCGTACGGCTCCACGTCGCGCACCGTACGGCACCTCGGGCCGCGGGCGATCTGGGAGACTGCTGGCCCAGGAGGGCTCGCATAGTGGCCTAGTGCGGCGGTCTTGAAAACCGCTGTGGCGGCAACCCCGTCACCGTGGGTTCGAATCCCACGCCCTCCGCGCTCGGAACCCCTGCGTGGCGGGTGGGGTGCCGCTCTAGCGGCACCACACCCGCCACGCGCGGCGTCAAGGGGTGCGCGCGGCTCAGACCCGGCGTCTGCGGCGTACGACGGTGTCCAGCGCGACCGAGGCGATGATCACGACACCGATGACGATCGTCTGCCAGAACGACGACACGCCCGCGAGGATCAGGACGTTCTGCAGCGTCGCGATCAGCAGCACCCCGACCAACGTCCCGAGCATCGTCCCGGACCCGCCGAACAGCGCGGCCCCGCCGATGATGACGGCGGTGATGACGAGCAGCTCCAGACCGACCCCGGTCGTGCCCTGGACGTAGAGCAGGAACGACAGCCCGACAGCGCCCGCGAGCCCGGCGAGGACACCCTGGATCACGAACGACATCACGCGGACCCGGGCGGTTGCGATCCCGCACAGCCGCGCCGCCTCGCGACTGCCACCGACCGCATAGGTGTGGAAGCCGAACTTGGTGAAGCGCAACAGGAACCCGCCGACCAGGACGGCGAGCAACATCAGGATCAGCTGCATCGGGATACCGAACGGGCGGCCGTTGCCGAGGTAGGCGAAGCCCTCGATGTTCGGGATGGTCTGGTCGAGGCTGATCGGCGCGGCGTTCGTCATCAGCAGCGCGATCCCGCGGAACACGCTCAACGTCCCGAGCGTGACGATGAAGCTGGGCAGGCCCAGCCCGACGGTGATGACACCGTTGACCAGGCCGCACAGTCCGCCGACGACCAGCCCGAGAAGCAGCGCCACCGGCCACGCGACCTCGGCCTGCAGCAGCATCCCGACGCACATGCTCACCAGGACGTAGATCGAGCCGACGCTCAGGTCGATCTCGCCGGCGATGATGACGAACGTGGCGCCGACCGCCATGATCCCGATGAGCGACGCCTGCTGACCAACGTTGAGCAGGTTGTCGCTGCTGCGGAAGCCGTCGGTGCCGAAGATGCCGTAGACGCAGAGCAGGGCGAGCGCGAGGATCACGCCGAGCTCGCGCTGGCGGATCACCCGGTCGACCATGCTCCGGGTCGTACGGGGGCCGGCAGGCGGCGTGCTCACGGGGGGTACGGCGGTCTGCATCAGTTCACTCTCGTCAGGGTCGACGGCGGGTGGGTCGGGCGGTTCACGCTGGGCTCGCGGCTACGGACCGGGTGGCGAGCGCCATCACCTCTTGCTCGGTCGCGGTACGCGCATCGACGGCACCGGTGACCTGACCGCGGCTGAGGACCACGATCCGGTCGCAGACCCGCAGCAGCTCGGGCAGGTCCGAGGAGGACATCAGGACGGCGGCGCCGCTGCGCGCCACGTCGACGAGACGGTCGTGGATCTCCGACTTCGCCCCGACGTCGACGCCGCGTGTCGGGTCGTCCAGGAGCAGCAGGCGGGGCTCGCGGGCGAGCCAGCGGCTGAGGATGACCTTCTGCTGGTTGCCGCCGGAGAGCCCGGTGACGACACCGCCGGAGCTCCCGCGGACGTCGTACTCGGCGAGCCGCGCCTTACCCATGCGACGCAGCCGGCGGTGATTGACCAGGCCGAACCGGGACGAGGTCTCGACGTCGAGCACCGTCGCATTGTCGTTGACGGAGAGGTCGGGGAACAGCGCCTGCGAGCGTCGTTCGGCAGGCACGTAGCCGATCCCGGCACGCATCGCGTCCCGCGGCGAGCGGACACGCAGGCGCACCCCGTCGAGCCGCACGTCACCGGTCGCGGGTACGGCGCCGAAGAGTGCGGCGACGAGGGCGTTGCTGCCGGAGTCGGGAAGGCCCGCGACGCCGACGATCTCGCCGGCGCACACGGTCAGCGACACGCCGCTGAAGGCGGCAGCGGAGAGGTTCGCGACCTCGAGCAGGGGTGAGCCGACCGTACGGCCGTCGTCGCGCACAGCAGCGGCGAGCTCGCGCCCGACCATCGCCGAGATGAGCCGGTCGGTCGTGACCTCCGCGGCATCGAACGATGCGACGTGCCGGCCGTCGCGCAGCACGTGGACCAGGTCGGCGAGCTCGATGATCTCGGGAAGCCGGTGGGAGACATAGAGGATCGTCGTGCCCCGGTCGCGCAGCCGGCGCAGCAGCGCGAACAGCCGCGACGCCTCGTTCGGCGTGAGAGAGGTCGTGGGCTCGTCGAGGATCAGCACCCGGCAGTCTCGGGCGAGTGCCCGCGCGATCAGGACGAGCTGCTGCTCGGCCACCGACAGCAGGCCGGCGTCCTGACGCGGGTCGATGGGGGTGTCGATCTGCTCGAGCAGCGCCCGGGTCTGCTCGTTCATCCGGCGCCGCGACGGCAGCACGCCGGGTTCCCTGCCGAGCAGCACGTTCTCGGCGACGGTGCGGTCGCGGCACAGCGCGATCTCCTGTGGCACGAGCGCGATCCGGTGCTCGTGCAACATCTGGCTCGGCGAGTAGCCGCTGACCGCCGTCCCGGCGACGGTCAGCGTGCCGGAGTCGGGACGCTGCAGCCCGGCCATGATCGTCATGAGCGTCGACTTGCCGGCGCCGTTCTCGCCGAGCACCGCCGTGATCTTGCCGGGCGGGAAGTCGAGGCTGACGTCGTTCAGCGCCTGGACTCCGCCGAAGCGCTTGCAGAGCCCGCTCACGCGCAGCGTGAGCGGGCTCTGCAGCAGGGTGTCTTCCGTCATCCCTCAGGGGTTGTCGTGTCGACGTTGCTCTTGTCGACGAGGAGCGCCGGCATGATCTTCGTCTCCGGCGGCGTGCCGTTCTCCAGGTAGTCCTTGATCATCTCGATCGCCGTGAAGACCTGGCCGACCGGGTCCTGGCTCAGTGCGAAGGCGATCGTGCCCTTCTTGATGTAGTCGAGCGTGGCCTGCAGGGCATCGGTGCCGATCACCACGACCTTGCCCGACTTGCCCTCCTTCTCGGCCCACTTCGCCGCCCCGACGATGCTGCAGCAGTCGACGCTGGCGATGGCGAGCGCGTCCGGGTTGGCCGTCATCGCGTTCTGGATCGCGTTGTACATCTGGGCCGGTTCCATGCCGGTGTTGACCGGGCCGACGAACTCGAGGTCGGGGTTGTCGCCGAGCCCTTCCTTCAGCCCGTCCATGCGCTCCTTGGACCAGCCGGCCGCGGTGTCGACCGAGATGGCGACGACCTTGCCCTTCTTGCCCTGCAGGGTCTCGGCCAGCTTGCTGCCCTCTTCCTTGCCGAAGGCGGTGTTGTCGGCACCGACGAACGCGAGCTGCTTGGAGTTCGGCTGGTCGGTGAAGGCCGAGACGAACGGGATGCCCGCGTCGAACGCCTGCTGGATCACCGGCTTGAGCGAGTCGACGTTCACCGCGGCGACGACGATGCCGTCCACCTGCTTCTGCGCGATGAGCGTCTGGATCAGCGAGACCTGGTCCTCCGCCTTGCCGGTCGGGGGTCCCTGCAGCTCGGCGTCGACCCCGAGATCGGCCACCGCCTTCTCGACGCCGGCCTTCTGCGCCGCCGTGTACGAGCTGGACAGGTCGTTGGTGATGTAGACGAACTTCAGCTTCTGCCCGGACGCGACGTGGTCCTTGATGTAGTCGGCGAGCTCGAAGCCGGCGAGCGTGCCGGTCGCCGACGCGGACGGTGAGGAGTCGGTCGGGGTGCCGTCCGTCGCCGGCGTCGAGGAGGAGCTGCCGCCACACGCCGCGAGGACGAGGGACGCAGCACCGAGCGCCGCGACCACGGCGACCCTTCTTCTGAGCATTTATGACCTCCGACGAGGGCTATCCGGCACCGCCCTGTGGAGATGCCTGGTGGCTGTGGATGATCGTAGACAACCTGTCACATAGTCAAGCACGTCACCGAACCGTTATGGTCCGTGTCGCAATCCTCTGGCCGGCCGCACCCGCGATCCTCCCAGGCCGTGGACCGGATGGGAAATCTGCCTGTGGCGAGGCCGGTTTGACGGCTGCTCGGCATGTGCTCCGGGCCGCGGTCCCGTCGAGAGCACATGCTTGCGGCGCCTCCCCCGGCGCGTTACAGTCCCCGAGCAACCCCCTGTGGACCACCCAGTACAAATCCACCCGGTACGAATGAGGTGCGATGTCGGACATCGTCGTCGTCGGCAGCTACGGCGCCGGGCTCACGGTCCGGCTCGACCGGGCCCCGCTCGCGGGAGAGACTGTCGTCGGGTCCGACTTCACCGTGGCGCACGGCGGGAAGGGTTCGAACCAGGCCGTCGGCGCGGCCCGGCTCGGCGCTCGCACCTTGCTGTGCACGGCGGTCGGCGAGGACCACTACGGCGCCAACGCCTTCGAGCTGTGGAACGAGGAGGGTGTCGACACGAGCCTCACCCGCAGGCTGCCCGGCTCGACGATGGTCGGCGTCATCCTCGTCGACGCGCAGGGCGAGAACCGGATCGCGATCGTGCCCGGGGTGCTCGCGGACTTCGACGCGGGCGCCCTGCAGGGGCTCGCGGAACGGCTCGATGGCGTCGGCGTGATGCTCGTCGGGCTGGAGATCCCGGTCGCCACCGCCCACGAAGCGTTGCGGATCGGCCGGGCGGCCGGTGTCACGACCGTGCTGAACCCGGCACCTGCGCCGGTGGAGACACTGCCAGCGGGCATGCTCGAGCTTGTCGACCACATCACCCCGAACCGCACCGAGGCGGCGACGCTCACCGGGCTGCCGCCCGATACCGATCCGGCAGCGCTCGCCTCCCACAGCGTTTTCGACGCCGTGCCCAACGTCGTGCTGACGCTGGGCGCGGAGGGTGTCCTGCTGCGTGGGACCGACGGTCACGAGCGGGTGCCGGCGCCGGTCGTCGATGTGGTCGACACGACCGGCGCGGGTGATTCCTTCAACGCGGCGTACGCGGTCGCACTGTCCCGCGGCGAGGCGCCCGCGGCCGCCGCGAAGTACGCCGTACGCGCAGCGGCTTTCAGCGTCACTCGGCCGCTGCCGATCCCGTCGCTGCCGTACCAGAGCGATCTCTGACGATCGCCCGATCCACCGAGGAGAACGCCGTGAAACGCTCCGGACTGCTCAACGCCGAGCTGTGCCATGCCATCGGCTCGCTCGGCCACGGCGACGAGCTGCTCGTGGTCGACGCGGGCTTCCCCGTCCCGCGCAGCGCCTGGCGGATCGACCTGGCGGTCACCGCCGACCTACCGGCCCTGCGCACCGTGCTCGACCTCATCGGCGAGGAGATGATCGTCGAGGGCATCACGGTCGCCGACGAGGTGAAGACGAACAACGCGCCACTGTACGAATGGCTCGACGCACGGTGGCCCACAGTCGAGGTCGGCACCGTGCCCCATACCGAGATGCTCGCCGAAGCCGCCGGGCGCGCCAAAGCGGTCGTACGCACCGGCGCGTTCGAACCCTGGGGCAACGTCCTGCTCGCGAGCGGCGTCGACGTCCCTGCCTGGTTCACCAATCCCGATGTCGTCGTGCCGGACTACTACCGCGACCGGCTGGGCTCATGATGCGCAGCAGCGGAGGCACGCGATGACCGTCGCGATCGACGAGCAGATCGAGGGGCTCGCGGCGCTGCTGAGCCGCACGTCTCCGGAGCCGCTGCACGACCAGATCTCGGGGATGCTGCGCCAGCGCATCGTCTCCGGGCGGTGGCCACCGCGGATGCGGTTGCCGAGCGAGCCGGAGATGGCGACCCTGCTCGGGGTCGCGCGCGGCACCATCCGCCGTGCGATAAAGACGCTGCTCGCAGAACGGCTGCTCGTCCAGCACCAGGGACGCGGCACTTTCGTGGCGTCGCAGATGCTCGAGCAGTCCTTCGCCCAGGAGATCATCTCGACCTCGGAGGCGCTCGACCGCGACGGCGTCCGCTACGACACCAAGGTGCTGCGGCGCGCGGTGGAGCTCGCCGCCCCGGCGGTCGCCGCCCACCTGCACCTGCTGGACCAGGAGGCGCAGGTCGTGGCGCTGCGCCGCGTGCGCTCGGTCGAGGGCGCGCCCGTGTTCGTCCTCGACAACTACGTGATCGCGTCGCTGTGCCCGGGCCTGGAGTCCGCCGACCTCGGCGGCCGCGCGCTGTTCACGGTGCTGGAGGAGGACTTCGACATCGTGGTCAGCGGGGTGCAGCGCACCTTCCAGGCACAGGCCGCCACTCCGGAGATCGCCCAGCTGCTCGAGATGGAGCCGGGTGAGCCGGTGCTGTACCTCGAACAGGTGTCGTTCGAGCCGGACGGCCAGCCGATCGAATACTCGGACGTGTGGATCCGCGGCGACAAGCTCCGCGTCTCCTCCTGGCTGGCCCGATGACGAACCGCGACCGGCACGGATCCGGACTGGGGAGGAAGTGAATGGACGACTACATCGATCCAGGCGCGGCGAAGGTGCTGGCGGACGCGGCGGGGATACCCGACGCCAAGGACTGGTGGCAGATGACGCCGGCCGAGGCGCGCCAGACGATGGCCGACGCCGGGGCGCTCATGCGCGAACCGGTGCAGGTGGCGCACGTGCGCGACCTGGTGATCCCCGCCGAGCACGGCGAGCTCTCTGCCCGGCTCTACCGCCCCCACGACCGGCCCGCGCCGTTCGTCGTCTTCGTCCACGGCGGTGGCTGGGAGGTGGGCTCGGTCGAGATCTACGACCCGCTCGTACGCCGGCTCGCTGTCGAATCAGGCTGCGCCGTCCTGGCGTTCGACTACCGGCTCGCGCCCGAGCACCCGTTCCCGGCCGCACTCGAGGACTGCTGCACCGCGATCTCCTGGGCCTACGACAACCTCGCCGAGCTCGGCGGTGACGACGGGTTCTTCGCGGTGGCCGGCGACTCCAGCGGCGGCAACCTGGCGGCCGGTGCTGCACAACGGTTACGCGACAACGGGTTCGCCGCCATCGACCACCAACTGTTGATCTACCCGGTCGTCACGCGCGACTTCGTCAGCCCCTCGTACGAGGCGTACGGCGAAGGGTTCGCGCTGACCACCCGGACCATGCAGTTCTTCTGGGACCTCTATGTCGGTGACGAGACGCCCCGCTACGCCGACCTGCTGGCGGCGCCGCTCGAGGGCCTGCCGCCGGCGACCATCGTCACGGTCTCGCTCGACCCGCTGCGCAGCGAGGGCGAGGAGTACGCCGAACGGCTCGCGGCCGCCGGGGTGCCCGCGACGCTCGTGCGGGTCTACGGCTTGCTGCACGGCGGTTGGCTCCAGGACAGCACCAGTGAGCGCGCGTACCAGTTCGGCCACGACCTCGCGGGGATCCTGCGCCGCGCGGCGGCGCGACCGGACGCCGGCTGAGTGCCCGCGTTCCGCCAACGACACCCACACCGCACCGATAGGAGTAGTCCATGCTCAGCGCTGAGCAACTGAGCCAGTACGAAGCAGAGGGATTCGTCATCATCCCGGGGCTGCTGCAACCGGATGAGGTGACGGCCTTCCGCGACCGGGCGCGCAGCGACCTGCGCGGTGCGGCAGAGTCCGAAGGTCTGATGGCCAAGGGCGACACCGAGGGCAACACCACGCTGCTGAAGATGTGGTACCGCGCGGACGACAGCTTCTACGGCCGGGTCGCCCGCGACCAGCGGCTGGTCGACATCGCCCGGCAGATCATCGGGCGCGACACCTACCTCTACAGCCACAAGATGACGATGAAGGAACCGCGCATCGGCGGCGCCTGGGAGTGGCACCAGGACTACGGCTACTGGTACCAGAACAAATGCCTCGCGCCGGACATGCTCAGCATCTGGCTGGCGCTGGACGACTCCACCCGCGCGAACGGCTGCCTGCAGGTGCTGCCGCGCTCGCACCGCCTGGGCCGGCTCGACCACGACCGGGTCGACGGGCAGACGGTGGTGGACGCCGAGTACCTCGCGGCGGCGCTCGAGCGGTTCGACCTGCAGTACGTCGAGATGGATGCGGGGGACGCGCTCGTGTTCGACTGCAATCTGCTGCACCGCTCGGACGCCAACCGCAGCGACGGCCCGCGCTGGGGCTACATCGCGTCGTACAACGCCGTCGACAACGAGCCGTTCCGGCACGTGCGCGAGTACGGCCGGTACGAAGAGCTGGTGCCGGTGCCCGCCGGAAGCTTCCGGGACGCCGACGCGATCCCCGTCTGATGCGCCAGGCGCCGGCCGTCGTCCTCGAGGCGTATGGCCGTCCGCCGGTGCTGCGCGAGGTGAGCATCGCGGACCCCGGAGCGGACGAGGTCCTCGTCGGCGTACGTGCCAGCGGCGTCTGCCGCACCGACCTCGCGGCGGTACGTGACGCGCGCGCGGTCCCGGTGGTGCTCGGGCACGAAGGCGCCGGGGTTGTGCTCGCGGCCGGCGCGGCGGTCCGGACGGTCGAGCCGGGGGACCACGTGGTCGTGAACTGGCAACCCAAGTGCGGCCGGTGCCGGTACTGCGTGAGCGGGCGCCGGGAGTTCTGCGACGGCGTCCGCGGGACCGCCGCGCCGCGGGTGCACCACGGGGGCGAGCCGCTCGCGGTGATGCTGAACGCAGGCACGTTCTGCCCCTTCGCTGTGGTGCCGGCCGCCGGGGTGGTCAAGGTCCGTCCGGATCTGCCGTTCGCCGCAGCCGCGCTGCTGGGGTGCGCCGTTGCGACCGGAGTCGGCGCCGCCCTGTACGGCGCGCGGATCCAGCCGGGCGACACCGTGGTGGTGCTCGGTGCCGGCGGGGTGGGACTGAACGCGGTGCAAGGAGCGCGGATCGCCGGAGCCGGACGGATCATCGTCACCGACCACGACCCCGAGCACCTCGCGCTCGCCGGCCGGCTCGGCGCGACCGACCTGATCGCCGCCGCCGACGACGTGCGGGGTGCCGTACACGACCTCACGGCCGGGCTCGGCGCGGACCACGTGCTGGAGGCGGTCGGCGCCGCGCAGCTCGTCGAGCTCGCGGTCTCCCTGCTGGCCCGCGGCGGCACCGTGACGTTGCTCGGTGCCACCGCACGCGACGCGGTGGCCGGGTTCTCGCCCCGCACGCTGCTGAGCCGCCAGCAACGGATCCAGGGCTGCATCTACGGGAACATCGCGCCCGAACGCGACCTGCCGCTTTTCGCGGACTGGTACCTGCAGGGCCGGCTCGAACTCGACCCCTTCGTCTCTCGCACCATCGCACTGGCCGAGGTTCCGGAGCTGTTCACCGAACAGAGCGGATCGGGCGTGCGGACCGTCGTCGACCTGGAGGCAGCATGACGTATCACCGGCTCGAGGAGCTGCGACCCGACCAGCTCGAACGCCGGCTCGCGGAGAAGCCGGTGCTGGTGCTGCCGTTCGGCACCATCGAGTGGCACAGCTACCACCTCCCGCTCGGGCTCGACGGGCTCGTCGCCGACGACGTCGGCTCCCGGATCGCAGCGGAGTGCGACGCGGTGCTCGCGCCCACGTCGTACTGGGCGGTCGGCGGGGTCCCGTACCCGCACACCCTCAATCTGCCCATCGACCTGGTCGAGCCGCTGCTGCGGACGCTGTTCGAACAGTTCGCCGAGATGGGGTTCGAGGTGATCGTCGGGTTCACCGGTCACTTCGGGCTCGACCAGACTCTCGCGCTCAAGCGTGCGGCGGTCGAGGTGATGCGACGGTCCCCCGCGACCGTGGTCCCCTTGACCGCGTACGACGTGGTGACCGACCTCTACCCCGGCGATCACGCCGCGGTCGGCGAGACGTCCATGCTGCTGGCGAGCCGTCCCGAGCTCGTCGACCTGCAGGCCGTACCCGACGGACAACCGCTGGACGGCGTGCTCGGCGACGATCCGCGCGGTCGGGCCGATGGTGCACGGGGTGCCGAGATCCGCGACGCCGTCGTGAGCCGTACCGCCGCGGTCGTGGACCGGCTGCTGGGTGCGGAACGGCTCGCCCGCCGCCAGTACGTCGAGGCGCTCGCCGCCGGGGTCGCTGCGCTCGCCGACCTGGCCGACCGGCGCAGCCGGGCACCCAAGAGCACCGTGCCGCCGGTCGCCACGCCGACCTATCTCTCGCACTGCGGTGCACTCTGGGCAGGGGACTACGGAAGCGCTAGACAGTTTGCGGAGCAGAAGCGGCTCGATCCCGCAATCTGACGAAGTGTACATACCTGTCCAGTCGCAGGGTGTAGCATGACCGCATGCTTGCCGCACTCCTCGCGCCCGCCCAGCTCGCCCCCTACATCCAGCACACCCTGATCCGCGCCGACGCGACGGAGCAGCAGGTCCGCGCCCACGTCGAGGAGTGCCTCGAGTACGGCTTCGACGCGGCGATGGTCCCCGGCCCATGGGTGCCGCTCGCGGCGGACATCCTGCGGGGGAGCAATGCCGTCGTCGCGTCCGCGCTCGACTTCCCCACGGTCGGGGTCATGACGAGCGCCGGAAAGGCCGCGGAGGCCGCCGAGCTGGTGCGCCTCGGCGCTGAGCAACTCGACATGGGCGTGCAAATCGGGTGGCTCAAGAGCGGGCGCTACGCCGCGTTCCGCGACGACATCGCCGGTGTGGTGGCGAGCGGAGTGCCGGTAAAGGTGATGCTCGAATTGCCCCTGCTGACCGCGCCCGAACGCGAGACGGCGATCGCGCTCGCGGTCGAGGCGGGCGCTGCGTACCTCAAGAACGCCAGCAGCGGCACCGTGGAAACGGCCAACGTCGAGAGCATCCGCTATCTGGTGGAACGCGCCCCGGAAGGCGTTCTCGTGAAGGCCTCCGGTGCGATCACGTCGTACGAGCAGACGGTCGCGTTGCTCGACGCCGGAGCCGCGCTCGTCGGTACCAGCGCAGGAGTCGCCATCGTCGACGGCTGCGGCTCGAGCGAGAGCTACTGAGCGAGAACATCACCGCCGTCCGAAGCGGCGACCGCCGCCCCGGCTGGTGCCGGGACGGCGGATCGGTGGCGGGCGCGGCGGCCGCGACCTGTCACGTACGACTGCGCCGGCCGAGCACGACCCCGTTGATCAGTCCGGCGATCAGCAGGATCGCCGCAATGATCAGCAACCATTTCAGGGTGGTACCAAGGCCGATGCCGAAGAGGATTACCGCGGCTACCAGCAACACGATGAGCAGCGTCATGAAGCACCTCCAGTGTGCTCTCGCTCCCAGCGTTGGAAGCGTCCTTCACAGCACCGTAAGGGCGTCAACCAGTTTCCGCTTCTCGGAGCAATCACTGCTCACCCACGGGTGACATGCTTCAGGTCTGCGCGGGACCGGTCGATGTAGCCAGTCGTCAGCGTCGGGCAGGTCAGGCGAAGGAGCAGCGGACGTGGCAGACAGCACGCCCGGCACCGGCGCCTCCGCGGCGGCCGCGGTGCGGTCGCGCATCGCCGAGGTCCGGGTCATGGGCGACTCGCTCGAGTTCACCCGCCGCAACCTGATCGAGACCAGCGCGATGCATGGCGGGCTCGTGCTGTTCACCGTGCTCCTGCTCGCGACCGGGCTGCCGGCCAGCGGCTGGGTGCTCGTCGGCGCGCAGCTCGTCACGGCCGCTGCTGCGACGGCCTTGGCGGTGCGCGCCACGCGCCGGCGAGACACCTACGCGCAGACCGATTTCTGGGACGGCGTCACCGCGGCGCTGCAGCTGCTGCTCGTGGTGTCGACCACGTACGTGACCGGTGGGGCCAGCAGCCCGCTCTGGTTCGTGGCGCTGCTGCCCGCGGCGTACCTGGCCAACGTGTGGGTCACCAGGCTGGGGGAGGTCTCGGCCGCGCTGCTCGGCGTCCTCGCTGCCGGCTCGGCCGCGGTCAACGGCCAGTGGTCCGGGCCGCAGCTACCGCTGGCCCTCGCGCTCACGATCGGTGCTCCGTGCCTGTTCCTGCTGGTGATGCTGAACGCGCGGCACCTCTACGAGGACTCCGAGCGCCGGGTCTGGGAACGGGAGGTGCTGCGCGCGCGCGTCGACGACCTGTCGGAGCTGCTGCTGCTCGCCCAGCAGGGCGACCTCACCGTCGCCGGGCGGCTCGCTGTCCTGGCCCGTGAGGAGGGTGTCGAGGACGACAACCTGCTCGTGCTCACGGCCGCCTTCGACAGCACGTTGTCGGCCCTGCGTTCGCTCGTGGGACAGGTGCGCGTGAGCGCCCAGCACCTCGCGGGCTCGGCGACGGAGATGCTCGCGGCCGTGCAGGAGAACGCGGCCGTCGCCGACCAGCAGACGTCGGTGGCGGTCGAGACGACGACGTCGATGCAGGAGCTGGCGGCGACAGCGGCACAGATCGCAGCTACCGCCGAGGCCGTCGCGCGCCTGACGACCGAGGCGGCCCAGTTCGTAAGCGAGGGCCGCAAGGCGGTCGAGGAGTCGGTGGCCGCGCTCGACTCGCTATCCTCGCGTGCCGAGCAGATCGAGCAGCGCGCCGCCCTGCTCGGGGAGATGGGCCTCGAGATCGGCCGGATCGTCGAGGTCATCGACGACATCGCCGACCAGACCAACCTGCTGTCGTTGAACGCGGCGATCGAGGCGGCGCGAGCCGGGGAGCAGGGGACCGGGTTCGCCGTCGTCGCCGCCGAGGTGCGGCGGCTCGCCGAACGCTCGCGCAAGTCCGCCGGGGAGATCAAGCAGATCGTCGCCCGCGCCCAGCAGGAGACCGTCGTCGCGATCAAGGAGTCGCAGGTGGGTGCCCGGGAGGCGCATTCCGGCGTCGAGCGCGCCAGGGGAATCGCCTTGGTGCTCGAGCAGCTCTCGACCATGGTCGCGCAGACGACCACGGCCGCGCTGGAGATCTCCGTCGCCACCGAGCAGCAACGCGTCTCCTCGGGCCAGGTCGCGGCAGCGATGGCGGAGGTGTCCGAAGGCGCCCGGCGTTCTGCCGCCGCGTCGAGCCGGGCGGCGCTGGTGGCTGACGAGCTGGACGGGATGACGCGCGAGTTGCAGGGCGCCGTCGTCGCCTTCCGCGACGACGGCTGAGCCCGCAGGCTACAGCGAGCGGTCCTACCGGTTCAGCCGGCGGGGCTCTGGTGGTGATCGGCGCTGTCGGGCCCGTACCGGTACGCGGCGAAGACCGCCCAGCCCGCCATCAGCACGGTCGTCACGACGACCCCGCCCGCACCGAGCGACAGTCCGGCCAGCCACGCGAACAGCGCGCCGAAGAGTACGGCGATCACCACTCCGACGACGGCGCCGACCGTGGGAAGCGGGCGGCGGGCGGAAGTCTCGTCGTCGGTCATGACGCTCCTCGTACGTGGCGGTCCTCGGCCACGCAGTCTACGGAGCCCGGCCGCCCTACGACGGTCCGGGCCACCGCGCGGCTCCGGTACCCTGTCCGTGCTGGAGGCGTCGCCTAGTCCGGTCTATGGCGCCCGCCTGCTAAGCGGGTTTGGGGCTACAACCCCATCGAGGGTTCAAATCCCTCCGCCTCCGCCAATGCGTGAAGGGGGACCCCGGGTGTTCTTCCCGGGGTCCCCTTCACGTACTGACGATGTTGCAGTCGGAGTTGGAGGACGGCTCCTCACGCCGTTACGTGAGGGACGGCGCTGCGGTCGAGCCGGTGTCGCTGAAGGCGACCATCGGCAGCTGCTCCATCATGCGCTCCCGTGCAGAATCAGAGCCGTCGTACGACTGCCCCATCAGCGCGAGCAGGCGGCGGGCGGCGCGTGGGTGACGTCGCTCGTACCGGCCGAAGCGCAGCCCGGCCTCCGCTGCGCTCGGGAAGCGCTGCTCCGGGACCCAGGTCCGCCGTCCGACCGTGATGCTCGCCGCCGGATGCGCGCGCACGTTGCGGTACCAGTCCGCGCCAGGGCCCGTGCCGGAGACGACGAGGAACTCGCCCGACAGTCGGTCGTGCTCGGCCACCTCGAGGGTGGTGTAGCGCGGGACGCCGGAGACGCGGCCGACGTGCGTGAGAAGCAGCAGCCGCTCGCCGAACAGGAATCCGAGACCGTGTCGCAGCACGAGGTCCGGCAGGTGCAGTACCCGCCGGAACAACCCGGACGGTCGCTGTCGGAAGTCCCACCGGCCGAGATCCATCGCGACTCCTTCGCACGGACGTTGTCCGCCCTGCATCGAAATGTAGCGGGGTACCGCCGAATGATGATGTGCTGGCACCGTGCCTGATCATTCGAAGCTCGGGCTGCCGCAGGGCATCCGAGCCTGCTTGTTCGACATGGACGGTGTGCTGACGGACACCGCCTCCGTGCACCGTGCCGCCTGGAAGCACATGTTCGACGACTTCCTGCGTGATCGGGACGGCACCGGGTTCCGGCCCTTCACGCTGGCCGACTACAACAGGTACGTCGACGGCAAGCCGCGCGCCGACGGCACGCGGGACTTCCTGGCCTCGCGAGACATCCGCCTGCCCGAAGGAAGTCCCGACGACCCGCCGGGTGCCCCTACCGTGCAGGGACTGAGCCGGCGCAAGAACGACCTGGTGCAGGAACACCTGCGCACCGACGGAGTCACGGTTTTCGATGGCTCGGTCCGCTACCTCGACGCGGTGCGAGCGGCCGGACTGCGGGTCGCTGTCGTCTCGGCGAGCGAGAACACGGCAGCAGTGCTCGAGCAGGCTGGGATCGCCGACCGCTTCGACGCCCGGATCGACGGATTCGTTGCCAAGGAACGCGGACTGGCCGGAAAACCGGCGCCCGACACGTACCTTGCCGGGGCCGCGGCGGTGGGCGCGGAGCCCGCCGCGAGCGCCGTCTTCGAGGACGCCATCGCCGGGGTGCAGGCCGGTCGGGCCGGTCGCTTCGGCTACGTCGTCGGCGTCGACCGGGTCGATCACGCTGCTGCACTGCGGTCCGGGGGCGCCGACATCGTCGTCATGGATCTTGCCGAACTGCTGGAGGGAGAACGGTGAGCGCGAGCGTCGACGGGTTCGTGGAGCATGCGCCGGACGACGAGCCGGGCCAGCCGCTGCAACAACGCGCCGTCGGCCCGGGAACCGCTGAAGCCGAAGCGATCTTCGAGGTCGAGCCGTGGGCGGTACGCGTCAGCTCGCTGCACCTCGACGACCTCGCGCGCACCGAGTCGGTCTTCGCGCTCTCGAACGGGCACCTCGGCGTACGCGGGAACCTGGAGGAGGGGGAGCCCCACGGGCTTCCGGGCACCTACCTGAACTCGGTGTTCGAGCGGCGTCCACTGCCGTACGCCGAGGCGGGATACGGCTATCCGGAGTCAGGGCAGACGGTCATCAACGTCACGAACGGCAAGTTGATCCGCCTGCTCGTGGATGACGAGCCGTTCGACGTGCGGTACGGCACGCTTCTCGAGCACGAGCGGACCCTCGACCTCCGAGCCGGCGTGCTGCGCCGCGAGGTCCACTGGGCGACACCGAACGGCAAGGCGGTGCACGTGCGCACCGAGCGGCTGGTGTCGCTCACTCACCGGTCGATCCTCGCGATCTCGTACGAGGTGGAGGCGACCGACGAGCCGGTCCGGATCGTGCTGCAGTCGGAACTGGTCGCCAACGAGGCACTGCCTCCGGCGAGCGCGGACCCGCGCACCGCCGCCGTCCTCGACTCGCCGCTCGAACCCATCGAGCACGACTGCCGCGGCACCGAACTGCACCTGCAGCACCGCACCCGCAGCAGCCGCATCGAGGTCGCCGTCGCGTGCGACCATCTGTTCGAAGGGCCCGACGACGCTCCGCTGGAGGTCGCCTCCGAGTGCCGTCCGGACTGGGGCCGCACGACGTTCGCGACCGAGCTGCAGCCCGGACAACGGCTGCGGCTGCTCAAGTTCGTCAGTTACGGCTGGTCGTCCATCCGCTCCACGCCGGCGTTGCGGGACCAGGTGGCCGCAGGGCTCACCGGGGCCAAGCTCACCGGGTGGGACGGACTGCGGGACGAGCAGCGTGCAGTGCTCGACGAGTTCTGGGCCGGCGCGGACGTGCAGATCGAGGGCGCACCGGCGCTGCAGCAAGCGGTGCGGTTCGGGCTGTTCCACGTGCTGCAGGCCTCGATCCGCGCAGAGCGTCGCCCGGTCGCAGCGAAGGGCCTGACCGGACCCGGGTACGACGGACACTGCTTCTGGGACACCGAGACCTTCGTGCTGCCCGTGCTGATCCACACCTGGCCGCACGCGGCGCGGGATGTGCTCTGCTGGCGCCTGGAGACGATCGGCAAGGCGAAGGAGCGTGCGGAGTCGCTCGGGCTGGGCGGTGCGACCTTTCCCTGGCGCACGATCAACGGCGAGGAGTGCTCGGCGTACTGGCCGGCGGGGGTGGCGGCGTTCCACATCAACGCCGATATCGCCGATGCCGTGGTGCGTTATCACGACGCCACGCACGATCTCGACTTCGCGGCGAGCACGGGGGTCGAGCTGCTGGTGGAGACAGCGCGGCTCTGGTGCTCGCTGGGACAGCACGGCCGCGACGGCCATTTCCGGATCGACGGGGTGACCGGACCGGACGAGTACAGCGCCGTGCAGGACAACAACGTCTACACCAACCTGATGGCGCAGCGGAACCTGCGCGCCGCGGTCGAGGCCGTCAAGCGCAACCGCGAGACCGCGGAGCGGCTCGGCGTGACGAAGGGCGAGGTCACGAACTGGACCAAGGCCGCGGACACCATGTACGTGCCGTACGACGAGCAGCTCGGCGTACACTCGCAGAGCGACGGATTCACCGATCTGGCGTGCTGGGACTTCGAGGCGACGCCGAGCGATTCGTACCCGCTGCTGCTGCACTATCCGTACTTCCAGCTCTACCGCAAGCAGGTCGTCAAGCAAGCGGATCTGGTCCTCGCGATGCAGCTGCGCGGCGATGCGTTCACGGCCGAGCAGAAGGCGCGGAACTTCGCGTACTACGAGGGGCTCACGGTGCGTGACTCGTCGCTGTCGGCGTGCACGCAGGCCGTCATCGCGGCGGAGGTGGGTGCGCTGGACCTGGCGTACGCGTACGCCTGCGAGGCCGCGTTCATGGACCTGCACGACCTGGCGCGCAATACGCGCGACGGGCTGCACATCGCCTCGCTCGCCGGTGCCTGGATGGCGCTCGTCGCGGGCTTCGGCGGGTTCCGCGACCACGACGGGGTCCTCGAGTTCGCGCCGCGCCTGCCGTCCGGGATCGACCGGCTCGCCTTCACCATCCGCCACCGTGGGCACCGGCTCTCGGTGGACACGGACGGCAGGAAGGTCACCTATCGGCTCGCCAACCACGGCGGTTCGGTCAGGCTGATCCATCACGGCGAGCGGCTCACGCTGCGCTCGGGCACCGACATCACGGTCGACGTGCCGGCGTACCCCGACCCGCCGGAGACCCGGCAGCCCGCCGGCCGTGCCCCGCGGGAGCCAAGCAGCTACCACCTCGACGCCAACGAACCGGCCGCGCGACTGGAGGAGCGGACATGACCCTGCAACGACCTGTAGCACCCGACCCGTACGACTACCTGCCGAAGGCCGGGTCGTTCCGGGTGACGAGCGAGGACGTGCGTCATGGCGAGCCGATGGACCGTAGGTTCACCCAGGACGGCGAGAACACCTCACCGCAACTGGCCTGGGACGGCGCGCCGGACGGGACCGCGTCGTTCGTCCTCACCTGCTTCGACCCGGACGCGCCGACCGGGTCCGGGTTCTGGCACTGGGTCGTGGTGGACCTTCCCGCCGACGTGACGGCGTTGGCCGGCGGCTCCGGCGCGGCAGACGACTCCCTTCCGGGCGGGTTCCACGTCGCCGGCGACGCCGGCTCGCCCGCTTACGTCGGACCGGCGCCCCCGGAGGGCGACCACGTGCACCGCTACATGTTCGTCGTGCATGCGGTCGACGTCCCGAGCCTGGGTGTCGACGCGTCCGTGCGGCCAGCGGTGGTCGGGTTCAACCTGGCGTTCCACACGCTGGCGCGGGCTGTCATCACCCCGACCTACCAGCGTTGAGGGAACGGGGCACCCCGCTGCCCGGCTCGATCACCCGCAGCAGGACCACGGTCGCCGCGAGCGTGACGACGCCGAGCACCGCGAACAGCGGCGTCATCTCGGCTGCGACGACCGGCGAGCTGGGGTCGGCGTGCGACCCGGCCCACTGGTCGACCGCGATGCTCGCGGACTCCAGCACCCAGTAGACGAGCGTGGCACCGGCGATCAACGGTCCGAGACGGCTGCGCCGCCACAGCCAGAGCGCGGCTGCGGTGGCGACCGGGAGCCACACCGCCAGGTCCTGGACCCAGACGGCGTTCGTCATGACGCCGGTGCCCGCCAGCACCGACGCCGGGTCGGCAGCCGTGATCGACGGGAGGATCTGGCGCAGCCAGGCGAGCCCGTTGAAGGCGACGACGACGAGCATGAACACCGCCAAGGCGCGGGGCGCGTGGCGCACGTTGCTCCGGAGCCGTACCGCGTCCGGCCGGGTGGCGCGGAGCAGCGCGACCAATGCCCAGAGGGCCGTGCCGAGCGCTGCCACGTACAGCAGGAAGTACCGGTTGTACGGGGTGAGGAACAACAGCAGGACCGCGTTGTAGATCGCGTACCCCAGCCCGCCGGCCGCCGCGATCAGGCCCCGGCTCGACCCGCGCCACGCGAGCACCGCACCGGCGGCGATCGTGGGGACGGCGGCGAAGAGCAGGACGTACGCGGTGCCGCGCGCCGACCCTTGCATCGCGGGCGGGCCGCTGAGCGCACCTCCGCACGCCGTCGACGCCGCCGCGCCGGCGGCTGCCGCGATGGCGAGGGCGAGCAACGCGAGCAGCCCGCTACTGGCGCGCAGGGCCGGTCGGACGGGCAGACGCTGCACGGTCACGGGGCCGGGGTGCCGGACTGTCGTGTTCATGACGTCACCAGCTTCGGTGCGGCGGTACGGACGCATCCGCCATGCCTCCAGCCCACACCGACGGGCGCTTTCGGAACAGGGGCGATGGTCCCGCCGGATTTCGGTACCCGGCGCGCCCTCCGGTATGCTCGCGGGCGGCCTTCCGGGCCACGCGCCCGTAGCTCAACGGATAGAGCATCTGACTACGGATCAGAAGGTTAGGGGTTCGAATCCCTTCGGGCGCGCTCCATCATCGCAGGTCACAGGCCTGACGGCCGGTCCTGCTCGTCTTGGCCAAGATCGTGAGAACCTTGTGAGAACCATCGTTCTCACGAGGGGGTTGACGGGTACCGGAGGTCTGAGGAGGCCCAACCCGGTGCGAGCTGGTACTTCAAGCTCACCGTTGGGCGTGACCCCTTGACCGGCCAACGCTCGCAGCTCACCCGCCGGGGCTTCGCCGCAGCGGCCGAAGCGGCTCGCGCCCGGCGTGAGCCTGTTACCAAGGCCGATGCTGGACTGGCCGGACGTCGCTCGAGCCCGCTCACCACGAGCGTGCTGCTCGGACTCAAGGTCGATCTGACCCGCCGTCGGGTCCACATCGTGCAGTTGGCCGACAGCCTCGGACCCAACTCGATCGAACGCACGTGTGCCCGCCGCTATGCAAGGCAGCGATCTTGACCGCTCGTCCTCGGGACAAGTGCCGCTGCGAAATCTCCGCCCTATGTCTTGTGCAGCGGAACCGTCGTCGTATCTATCCGGAGGATCGCCGTCACTGGGCTCGACTCAAGGGATATCCCAGGGCAGCGCCGAGTCGAAAGTAGTTCCGTTCCCCAGTTGCCCGGACCTGCCCTGTCCCCAACAGGCGGCTATTCCATCCATGCGGATGCCGCAACTGTGGTAGCCGTACCTGGAGGGGGCGACGCTAGTCCATTCGCCCGGGAACTGCCGAGGACTTGAGAAGTCTGTAGTGGTGCCATCGCCGCGCTGCCCGTCGCTGTTGTAGCCCCAGCACCATCCTGTGTGATCTGGCTGGATTCCGCATGCATAGTTGTTACCCGTACGGATCATGATCCATTCACCTGGTACTTGGACGGCGGTCGAGGACGAAGTGTTTGTTGCGTTGCCGAGTTGACCGAACCGGTTGTCGCCCCAGCACCATGCGGTGCGGTCCTCCTTGAGCCCGCATGTGTTGTTCGCTCCAGCGCTGATGGCGGTCCATTGTCCGACGACTTGAAGCGGGATCATTGATGAGACTGTGTTCCCGTTGCCGAGCTGCCCAGAGCCGTTGTCTCCCCAGCACCAAGCCGTGTGATCTAGTCTGACGCCGCAGGTGTGATACTCGCTCGCGGCAAGCGCCGCCCAACCTCCAGCGCCGGCAACCTTGACCGGGATCGTTGAACTGAGCGACGTTCCATCGCCGAGCTTCCCCTTGTTGTTCGAACCCCAGCACCAAGCGGAATGATCAGTCTTGATTCCACACGTGTGACTCGGGCTTGCGTCGATCGCGATCCATGACCCTGGCGCGGAGACTCGCACCGGTTGTGCCGAACGCGTAAATGTCCCGTTGCCGAGTTGTCCATGAAAGTTGTCGCCCCAGCACCAGGCTGTTGCGTCAGCCATGAGGCCGCACGTGTGGGTGTTTCCAACGCTGACTGCCTCCCACGAGCCCGGAACAACCACAGGAGTCGTGGAGTTCGTCTCAGTTCCGCCGGCCGTGTTTCCATCGGTGAGGTAGCCCCAGCACCATGCGGAACCGTCCGTCTTGACTCCGCAGGACGACGCGGCGTTCGCGTTGATCGAGTTCCACACGATCGGCGTAGGTGTGGGTGTCGGTGTGGGTGTCGGAGTCGGTGTGGGTGTGGGTGTGGGTGTCGGTGTGGGTGTCGGAGTCGGTTTGGGTGTCGGAGTCGGTGTGGCTACTCGGTAGTGGAACTTCGTTCTGTTGCTGACCCCAGCTTGGTTGCGCACCGTGACGTGTACGGTTCCTCTACCGGACGGAACCTGGACTGCGATCTCCTTCCTTCCCAGAGCGGCGACTTTCCGAGTCTTTTTGTCACCGAACTTCACCCATTTGATGCCATGCAGCCGCTTTCCTCGAATGGAGATCAGGTATCCCCCAGCGGGACTCCCTGAACTTGGTGAGATGCGTGCAACGTACGGCCGTAAGGGTGCGAGGCGGTGGTGGTGGCGACCCGACAGTGCGATTGCGGTCTCGCTTGCCGCGGGCACGGTCGTGAGCAGCGTTCCCTGGACAGCTGAGGCCTGCTCCGGTGCGGCTGGAACTTGCACGAGGCCAGCTGCGACGAGGCCAAGGGTGAGCGCTGAGAAGGTAATGCCGCGGTGGATCGTCACCAGCAACTCAACACACTCCCCGTCGGGATCTGCTCGGTAGAACCGCGGCGTGCAGCTTGAACTGCATCGATACCCGCCTGATCGACGCAAACCGGTTGAGTCTTTAGGCGTCTGCTTCTCGCCTGCTCACAGCGAGCTTGGACGGCCACGCCGTCCCGTTCGTCGAAGTGGATGCTGACCTGGGACCGCTTGTGGGCGCGCAGCTGTCTCCCCCGCTGATGCGTCTAATGCGGAGGTGAAGCCGGACCTGGTCTGCCCGCCCTATCGCGAGCGCAAGGTCCTTGTCGTCGCCAATCCACGTGTGTCACGACCAACGGCGATCGGAGCAGGTACGGGGCGTTGCCCGCTCGCACCCGAGCGGCTCACGTGAGCCGCGTCCCGAGTAGCGGACGAGGACCCCGCCGAGCGAGGAGCACCGGGGGCTCGCGACGGTGATCGAGGCGGGTGGTCTAAGTCGAAACGGGCGGCCGCAACCACACGTCGGTCGAGCGCAGTCGAGTCACGTTGGGCCTGGTGACGCGCGCCCGTCGGCGCGTGAAAGACCGGGCGAGTACTCGGTGGTCGAGCGTAGTCGAGACCACGTCGGCGATCATGGTCTCGACTACGCTCGACCGACGGTTGGTTGCGTCAGCTCTTTCGGAGCAGCACCTCGGGCCCTTCGGGCCGCCCTGGACGGTGGAAAATCCGACTGCGGTCGTGGCCACCCAGCGTACTGCCAGGCCATTTTCGACTCAGACCTTGGTGACCGTGGTCTCGACTACGCTCGACCACCGAGGGGTCACCCGGTTCTACAACGGTTGCTTGACCGCCGGGGCTGCATTCTGGGCTGAGCAGCGGCGGCTGGTCGTCAGTTGTCGCCGAGGATGAACTCCAGGATCCGAGCGTGCTTCTTCGTGTCGAGGATCATGAGATCGATGAGCAGCGCCCAGATCGTGGTGTCCTGCGCGTCCCTGAATGCCTCGCGCAGGGCACGGAGTGCCTGGACGTCGCGATGCTCGAAGGCGAGCAGGTCACGCGTGGCGTCCCGGAGCTCGGGATCGTCGTGCACGGCGCCGAGCGGGGGAGTCCGGTGGGTGCCGATCGGTGCCGCGTGATCGCCCCACGCGATGGCGTTGGCGATCTCACCGAGAACGCGGTGGTGGCGGCGTTCGTCGTCCATGACGAGCTGGATCAGGTACCGGATCGCGGGCGAGTCCACGGAGTCCTCGAGTCGCTCGTACGCCGCGAGGAGCTCGCCCTCGCCGGCCCCGTGCTCGGCGAGCAGTTCGATGAGGGCTCGTTCGCGGTCGGTCGTGCCGGTCGTCGCGATCCCACGCTTGGCTTGCACGAACGGGTCGGTCTCCGGAAGCAGGTCGGTCATGCAGTGACCCTCGCAACGACTCCGTCGGCTCCGGTAGGGCCCAAGGTCCCCGATCAGACCGGGGTCACGAAAGGTCTGACGCGCGCTCGCCGAGTCGCTCGTCGAGGTAGGAGAGGACCGCGCGCACGCGGCGATGAGTGCTGCCGTCGTCGCTGAGGCCAAGACGCGTGAAGACCGAGCGCATGTGCGCCTCAACGGTGCGTTCGGAGACGTGCAGCGACTGCGCGATCGCCGCGTTCGAGCGGCCCTCGGCGACGAGGCCGAGCACCTCGCGTTCCCGCTCGGTCAGCAAGGCGATCGCCGAGGGTGCGGACCGCGAGCGCACCAGCGCGCG
Source organism: Candidatus Nanopelagicales bacterium (assembly GCA_017848795.1). GTDB lineage: Bacteria > Actinomycetota > Actinomycetes > S36-B12 > CAIYMF01 > JAFIHG01. The sequence goes on from JAFIHG010000018.1 coordinate 25,634, forward strand.
GATGATCTGAGGGTCGAGCGCCGAACCACCGTCCGCGACGCGGCGGGCAGAAGCGTCGAAGTCGGCCAGGTCGAGCACGCGGTCCTTGAGCAGGTACCCGAAACCGGGAGTGCCGATGAGGTCGAGGCAGTGCCGCAGTTCGATGTGCTGGGACAGCAACAGGACGCCGACGCTCGGCACCTGCGCCCGCACGCGAGCAGCGACCCGGGCACCGTCGGACTCCATGTCGGGCGGCATTCTGATGTCGAGAACCGCGAGATCTGGTAACTGCTGGACGATCGCCTCGTACGCTGCGTTCGCGTCCCCTACGGCGGCCACGACCTCGTGCCCGTGCTCGGCCAGGACCCGGACCAGCCCCTCTCGGAAGAGCACCGAATCGTCCGCGACCACGACCCGCATCAGATGACCGCCTCGATCGTCGTCCCCTGTCCTACCGGGCTGTCGATGACGAGCATCCCACCCACCGAGAGCACCCGGTCACGAAGTGCGCTCAGCGGCGCGTCGACCGAGACCCCGCCGACACCGTCGTCGCGCACCAGCACGGCGACCCGCCCTTCCCTCGCCCGTACGTCGACATCGATCCGACGCGCGTCCGCATGCTTGAGGGCGTTCGCGACGGCTTCGGCGACGACGAAGTACGCGGTGAGGGCACGGGTCTCGTCGAGCGGCGGAAGCTCCTCGACCACGAGACCGAACGGCAACGGCGACGCCTCCCGGACCGCGCTGAGTGCGGCGGCGAGGCCGTCGTCGAGCTGCCGGGGCCGGACGCCGTGTGCGACGTGACGCAACTCGTCCACGCACGCCTGCAACTCTGCTACAGCAGTATCGACCTCGGCGTGGTACGGCTCGGGCAGCTGGCGCTGCAGCAGCCGCAGTCGCATCCCGACAGCGACCAGGCGCTGCTGGGCGCCGTCGTGCAGATCGCGCTCCAGACGGCGCCGCTCCAGCACGGTCGCCTCGGCGAGGCGGGCGCGGCTGGCGGTGACCTCGTCCAGGCTCGCCCGCAGTGCGAGGCGCAGCCGGCAGACCTCGATCGGCAACCATGCCGCGCGGGCCAGCTCGCCGATCCGGCGCCGGGCACGGGCGGAGTCCCGGCCGAGGACGATCCGGGCGAACGGCTCGGCGGCGGTCTGCAGGACGAACCCTTCTGCGAGCTCGGTCGGCCGACCCTCGACGGTGACCCACCCGCCGTCCGGAGCGGCCAGCAGCAGCCGCAACGCCGGATCGTCCTGGGCGATCCGCAGCACCTGCTCCACCTCCTCCGGCTCGCGTCGCGCGGCGCTCACGTCCACCGTCAACGCCCGGACGGCAGCGAGCGCGACGAAACGATCGCGGTCGAGGACTTTCCCGACCAGCCCGGCCATCCAGCGCTGCAGCGGCAGCAGCAGCAGCGCGGTGACGAAGGCCGCCATCGTCGGCCCCATCGCGGTACGCGACTGCAGCACCAGTGCGGCTGCCATGGTGACGGTCGCGAACACCGCTGCCGAGACCAGCAAGGTGAGCACCCACGTGGCGGACGCACTCAGCAGACGGTCCACGTCGTACAGGTCATGACGCACGATCGCCAGCCCGACGGCGAGGGGGACGAGCACCAGGATCCCGACCAGGAACGGCACGTACGCGATGTCGAGCGATGCACCGAGGGCGTCGACGATCCAACCCGAGACCAGGAGTACGACGATCCCGATGCCCGCCAGCATGAGCCAGCGGACCTGCGCCCGGACCCGGCCGTCACCGACGCGGTAGGTGACGGTCAGCGCCCACACGGCCGACAGCAGGCAGCCCGCGATGAGCGCCAGCGCGCAGATGGTCACGGTCGAGCGGGCAGCGGACGGGTCGTCGACCACGCGCCCGTCCACCTGCCTCGCACCCCAGGTGGCGCACACGATCACCACTGTCGCCAGGAGATAGATCCACGGTACGTACCGCCACCGGCGACCTGCTGGACGACCGTCAGGAAACACCAAGAGCAACAGCAGGATTCCGAACAGGTTGATCGGCCACAGGCCGACCGCCATCGGCTTGAACAGGCTGGCGAACGGCAACGGCTCGCTCGTGTACGCCGACGCTGCCAAGGTGTCCGCGATCTGGACGAGCGCGATGCAGCCGCTGCTCCACGCGACCGCCGGTCCGACCGGCGAACGCGGACGGTTGCGGACGACGATCCAGCCGACGCCGATGCTGACCAGCCCGATCATGGGCGCGATCAGCTGCTCGGGGCGGCCGGTCAGCGACCCGAGCGCGGCCGCTCCGAGCACGGCGGCCGTGGCGAGCCCGGTGCTCAGCGACGTCGCGGGAAGGCCCATCGACGCATGTTGGCACCGTGCGGGGCCCGGCAGATCAGTGGCAGCACCTAGGTCGTTCTGGTAGGCGAGGTCAGCGTGGCCGCCGATGCTCGCACGCGCAGTGCCCGGGCACGCTGATCGCGAGGTCTCGACCAACCATCAGGAGTGCCGCATGAACATCATCCTCGCCATCGTCGTCGCCTTCCCCCTCGGCTACTTCGTCAAGCAGCGCGGCATGGCCGTCCTGGCGTTCTTCACCGCAGGGACGTTCGTGTTCAGCTTCCAGACTCTCGACGTGCTGCTCAACTGGATGGCAGGCAGGACCGGCATCGGGGGAGCGTCCGCCTTCGGGCCCGCCCCCGATTCGATGCCGATCTCCTACGAGCCCTCCGACGTCTTCGCATACGGGCTGATCAACGCGCTGATCCTGGCGGGTGGGATCGGCCTGACCGTGCTCGGCTCCGTGGTACGGGCGCGGCGTACCGCCCGCCTGACCGCGGCGACCGTCGGCTGAGTCCTGGTCCGCCGGTCGTCGCCGCGGACTACGTAGGGTGGCGGCATGGCAAGGAGCTGGCTCTCGATCGGATCGCGCAACTCGGTGCTGTCGATCGGTTCGGTGGGCTCGGTGCTGTCGATCGGCTCTGTCGGCTCGATGCTCTCCATCGGGAGCCTGTGGTCGTTCGCGTCGGTCGGCTCGCTCGGCTCGGCGATGAGCCTGCTGTCGGTGCTGTCCCACCAGTCGCTGGGTGCGGTGCTCTCGTTGCAGAGCGACCTGGCCGTGCTCTCGGTCCAGTCGACCCGTGCGGTGAGGGCGTACCAGAAAGCCGAGCGGCTCAGCGCGATCCTGCCGTTCAGCCGGCGAGGATGACAGCCGTCTCGTAGCCGGCGACCGCCAGCAGCAGGACGCCGAAGCCGCGCTGCAACGGGGTGGTCCCGACCCGCGTCTGCAGCAGCGCGCCGGCGACGGCGCCCACTGCGGCGGCGCCGGAGATCCAGGCGGTGACCGTGAGGTCCAGGTGGGCCGTACCGCGCGCGAGGAAGGCGGCGGTGACGTTCACCAGGATCACGACCAGGGCGGTGGCGCTGGCCCGCTTCATCGGCATCCGCAGCGCCAGGACGAGCGCGGGCACGGTGACGAACCCGCCTCCGACGCCGAAGAACCCGGTGATCAGGCCGACGCCCGAGGCGAAGAGCACCGCCCGCCACCAGTTCGGGGCCGGGGCCGCGTCCTGGTCGCTCTCGGTGTCCGGGCGGCGCTGGCGGATCATGCCCCAGCCTGCGAACAGCAGCAGTACGACCAGACCCCCGAGCTGCAGCCGGTCATCGGCCACGAACGACAGCCGAGCGCCGGCGACCGCCCCGACGGTGCCGAGCAGGCCGAACAGCAGCCCGATGCGCCAGTCCACGCGCCCCGACCGGGCGTGCATGAGCAGCCCGGCCGCCGCTCCGATGCCGACGACCACCAGGGACGCGGTGGAGGCCTGGTCCATCGACATGCCGAGCACGAGCAGCAGCGGCACGGCGAGGATGCCACCACCGCCGCCGAGCAGGCCGAGCACGAGCCCGAGGGCCGCCCCGACGACAAGGGGGAGCAGCAGGGTCACGTGCGGACTCTCACGCCACCTCGCCGGGCGCTCCGCCCGAGGTGACGACCAGCCCGCCCAGCAGCGCCCACGCCTGCATCCCGCCGGCGACGTTGTACGCGTCGTGCCCGCGACCGACCAGCAGCAACGTCGCCTCCTGCGAGCGGTGCCCGCTGCGGCAGATCACGAGCACCGGCCCGTCGCCGGCAGGTACGTCGGCGGTGGGCAGCGCGGCGAGCGGGACGTGCACCGCCGTGGGGGCGTGCCCGGCCTCCCACTCGTACGGCTCCCGCACGTCGACGAGCACCGCACCGGCGCTCGCCAACCGCAGCGCGTGCTCGGGGTCCACTGTCGGCACCTGCGCGCTCTCGAACATTTCGTGCTCCCGTCAGTCCGCGTACGCGGCGCCGAGCCGCGTGGCGTCGGCCTGCCCACCCGGTACCCATGCCGGCAACCCGTGTGCGGTCTCCACGTCGCCGTCCACGTGCACCAGTGCCACGCCGGCCCGCTCGAGCAGCGACGCGGCCACCGACGCCCGCATTCCCGAGCCGCAGTAGACCCAGATCGTGCTGTCGCGACCGGCGTGCTCCGCCGCCCGCGCCCAGGCGATCACCTCGCCGAGCCGGTCGGGCAGGTCGTGCAGCGGCACGTGCCGGGCGCCGGCCAGGTGGCCGTCGTCCCACTCCGTACGCCGCCGGGCATCCAGCACGAGCAGCTCCGGGTCCCGGTCCAACGCCGCTTGCAGGCCGGCGAAGTCGGTGCGCGGGTACGCGCGTACGTCGGAGGGGTCCAGCACCCAGTCGCGCGGACCGCCCACGTCGTACGCCGCCGGGCGGTCGATGCCGATCCGGACCAGCTCGCGCTGCATCGCGCTCACCTGCTCGGGCGTCGCGCCGAGCAGCGTCACCGGGGTGCCCCACGGGATCAGCCAGCCCAGGTAGGTGACGGCGTTGCCCTCGCTGTCGAACGACAGCGTGCCGCGCAGGTGGCCCTCGGCGAACACCCGCCGGGAGCGCAGGTCCACGACCCACTCACCGGCGTCCAGCCGGCGCCGCAGCTCGGCGGCATCCGCGCGGGTCGGCAGCGACAGGTCGACCGGTCCGCCGCCGGCCTCGTTCGCGGGCTGCATGTGCGCGTAGTACGCCGGGTACACGTCGAGCCCCGCGATCAGCTCGGCGACGAACCGGTCCTCGTCCACCGTGCAGGCCGGGTTCCGCGCCGCCTGCTCCCCGATCGTGGACTCTCCGCCGACCGTGGCGGTCGCGCTGCAGAAGGAGCCGAAACCGTGGGTCGGGAACACCGCGGCCTGCGCGTCGACCTCGTGCGCGAGGCGGCGCACCGAGCGCCACTGCGCGTGCGCGAGCTCGTGGGTGTGCTCGGGACCGATGAGATCCGGGCGCCCCACGCTGCCGTACAGCATCGAGCCGCCGGTGAATGCGGCGACGTCACGCCCGTCCACCGCCACGACGTACGACAGGTGCTGCGGGGTGTGCCCGGGCGTGTGCACCGCCCGCCAGTGCATCGCCCCCGCCACGAAGCCGTCGCCGTCGCGCGCCTCGGTCGCCGGATAGGCGATGTCGTAACCGGCCGGGACGACGTACGCCGCGCCGAGCTGCTCGGCGAGCACCTTGCCACCGGAGACGTAGTCGTTGTGCATGTGCGTCTCCAGCACGTGCGTGAGCGTGACCCCGTGCTCGGCGAGCACCGCCTCCACCCTGTCGATGTCGCGTTGCGGATCCACCACGACCGCCACCCCGTCCAGGTGGACGACATAGGAGCGGTCGCCGAGGTTCGGTGTCTCGAGGACGACGACCGCCGGGGTACGTCCCGCGCCGGCGGCGTCGTCATGGTCGGTGGTGCGCTCGGTGATGCTCATGTCGTCGTGTCCTCTCTGCACAGGATGGCTCCCGTCGCAAGGTCGGAGCGGTCGCGGGCCCCTCGAAGGGTACCCCCGGGGGTATTATTCCACGACCCGGCACATACGGCCCGCGGACCGCACGTTCGGGACCTTGGGCCCGGCCGGTCAGGGTCCAAGGGACCTGCCAGGCGTCGGTGCGGCTTGGTTGGCTGGAGCCAGGTCCGGCGGACGCGCAGAGGTCGCCGGCACGGGAGAAGGGCAGACCCACCATGCAGATCGGGGAGCTGTGCCGGGCGGAGATCTTCTCGGTCGGGGCGACCGACCGGCTGGCGGAGGCGGCGCGGACGATGCACGAGTCCGGGGTCGGTGCGCTGGCGGTGTACGACGGGGACGAGCTGGCAGGGATCATCACGGAACGCGATCTCACCCGGGCCGTCGCCACGCGGAACGACGTCGCGGACGCTCCGGTCGCTGACTTCATGTCGAGCCGGTTGCTCGTCGCCGACGTCGGCTCCGAGTCGACCGAGGTCGCGAACCGGATGCTCACGATGGAGATCCGCCACATGCCGGTAGTCGACGGCGACAAGGTCGTGGGGATGATCTCGATGCGGGATCTGCTCGCCGAGTCCACCTGGGCCTGACATCGGGTCACTTCACCAGGGTCGCGACGTGGGGTAGCAGCGCCGCCGCGATGGCCAGCTCGCCCGCCGCGTCGGGGTGGAACGGGTAACGCGCCGACAGGCCCTGCACCCAGGACTGCGCGGCGCACAGCGCGTGCCCGGAGAAGTCCGGCTGTACGGTCGTGAACCCGAACGCCTGCGCTCCCTGTGCGAGCACGTCGTTGAGCTGGGCCAGCTCCGAACGCAACGGGTCGATCTTCTCGGCGATCTTCTGCGCCTGGTCGTCCTGCCCCGGATCGGGGCCGAACCCGAAACCCTTCGGCGGGTCGGCGGGCGCGTTCGGGTCCTGCAGCGCGGGACAGTCGAAGGTGTCGCCGAACGGGTCGTAGTACTTGACAACGATCACCGCCGGGTGGCTGGGCAGGTCGCCGAGCTGCTGGAGCAGTTGGGCGTACTGGAGGCGGAAGGAGTCCAGGCGGCGCTGGAACAGCCGGCTGCTCGCCTGGTCGTCGCAGCGTACGAGGGCGTAGCAGTAGCGCAGGAAGTCCGACCAGCCGACGTCATTGGCGCCGGCGCTGACGATGACCACCCGCAGGGAACGGATCGACTTGAGCACCCCCACCTGCGGCGGCATCGTGACACCGTTCCAGGTCTGCGGACCGAGCAGTCCGTCGGCGAGCGTCGCCGAACTGCAGGCGAGGTTGAGCACGCTCAGGCCAGTCGCATGGCCGAGTACCTCGGCGTACGCGTCGGCGGAGCGACCGCACGCGGTGTCCTCGCGCGAGGGGTTGGGCAGGTCGGCGTTGCCGACGCCGGCAGCGGTCGAGTCGCCGATCACCGCCACGTCGATGTCGCCCCGGTGCGGGCCCACCGGAGCCGGCAGCGGCACGAGGTGCGCGCGCCCGGTCAGATCGGCCAACGAGGTGACGTGGGCGAGCGCGGACCGCGCGGATGCGACGGTGAGGGCGGCGCACGCGCAGAGGAGCAGCACGCTCGCCGCGACGCTGAGGGCGAGCCCGACGAGCAGCGGCCGGCGCCGCAGCGTCGACAGCCGGCCGGTCCGGGCGACGCTGTAGATGCCGATCAGCGCGAGATAGAACCCGGCACCGACGAGGGCCGTGATGATCAGCAGCCGCACGAAGTACTCGACCCAGCCGTCCGCCAGGTCGCGCCCGACGGTCGCGGTGCCGGAGCCGATCGAGGGGCCGCCGGTCTGGATGAAGGCCGCGGCCGCGTCGTTGCGGTTGAAGCGCTGCCACACGATGCGCGGGCGGATCGGGCCGGAGAACTGCTGGACGGTCGCGACCGCGCCCTCGCCGAACAGGTCCGCTTCGCCGGGACCCGACCAGCCGAGCCCGAGCGAGGGAGCGACGGCACCGACGCGGACCGTCTGCCCGAAGGTGGACACCGGGACGGTCGGCGTGACGAACAGCGCGACGAGCAGCGCGGCCACCGCGATCACCAGGTACCGCAGCGCCCGCAGCAGCGCGTACGCCAGTCTCCGGGGCAGGAACGCCACCGATCCAGCATGCGCCAGGGCGGCTCAGGCGGCAGGGGGAAGATCGCGTAGGCGTTCAGGCGGTCGAGCGTGAAGACCCCGCCGCGCGGGAGGTCAGGACGCCAGGTGCAGCTTGTCGCGGACCAGGTCGACGTTGTCCTTGACCGGTTCGGCGACGGCGTGCGTCACCGTCTGCAGCATGTGCTGCGCGGTCTGCTTGGCCTGCTTGGCGGAATCGCCGGCCCCACCGAGCCGGTCCCGCACGTCGTCGACGGCGTCGCTGAGCTGGGCACCCACGGACGACCCGATGTCCGCAACCGCCTGCAGCGGAGCCGACGCCGGCCGTTGCAGCTCACCCTCGCGCGCCGCGAGGACCACCATGATGCCGGTGAGGACCGGGGTCGCCGCGTCGAGCGCCCGCGCCTGCAACCGCAGCCGGGCGGCGTGGCGCTGGGCGTCCTGCTCGCCGGACTCCGCGTCCTGCTCCGCCTGCAGCAGCCGCTTGCCGACGACCCCCTGCAGCGCAGTCGTCAGCATGGCGGCACCGGTCACGGCGGCCTTGATGACGGTCGTACGCATGACTTCGGGGCGACGCTGGTGACGGTCCCAGTCGGTGACGATCAGCCCGGCACCGCCGATCAGGTGCGCACCGGCAGAGATCGCGACAACGGGCGACCAGGCGCTCCAGCCGTCGGCCTCCCGCCCGGTCTTGCGGGCGACGGAGTCCGCGCCCGAGTACGCGGCGCCGCGCAGCCCGGTGATGCCCATCACCGCGCCGCCGAACCAGCTCGCCAGTCCCAGGTCGTGGAGGCTGCGAAAGATCGTGTTCATCGTGGTCACCGTGTTCGTCGGGGCCGGTAGTCGATCACCAGCCTGGCCCGACCGTTGCGAGTTCGCACGTCGAGGCGGATACCGCGACGGTCGGTCCCACGCCGTGCGGCGTGCCACACACTGGTGCGGTGCGTGACTGGATCCTGCACGTGGACCTGGACCAGTTCCTCGCCGCGGTCGAGATCCGCCGGCGACCGGAGCTGCGTGGCCTGCCGGTCGTGGTCGGGGGCAACGGTGATCCCACCGAGGCGCGCAAGGTCGTCGCGACGGCGTCGTACGAGGCGCGCGCGCACGGCGTGCATTCCGGGATGCCGCTGCGGGCCGCGCTGCGCCGCTGTCCGGACGCGGTCTTCCTGCCCAGCGATCCGCCGGCGTACGACGCCGCCTCGGCCGAGGTGATGGCCGCGCTGCGCGAGCTTCCTGTCGTGCTCGAGGTCGCCGGCTGGGACGAGGCGTACCTGGGCGTACGTACCGACGACCCGCAGGCGCTGGCCCGCCGGGTGCGGGCGACGGTGCTCGAGCGGACCGGGCTGTCGTGCGCGGTCGGCATCGGGGAGACCAAGCCGCAGGCCAAGCTCGCGGCACAGGCAGTGAAACCGGGCGGCATCGGATGCCTGACGTACGCGACCTGGCCCGAGACGATGCACGCCAAGCCGGTCGACGCCCTCGTCGGCGTCGGCGCCCGGACCGCGGCGCGGCTCGCGGAGCGCGGGATCCGTACCGTCGGCGAGCTCGCGGCCTCCGATCACCGGGAACTCGCGGCGGTGTTCGGACCGACGACCGGACCGTGGCTGGTGCTGCTCGCGCGTGGTGGCGGTGACCGTACCGTCGCCTCCGAGCCGTGGCAGGCGCGCTCGCGCAGCCGCGAGACCACCTACCCGCAGGACCTGGTCGACCGGGACGAGCTCGCGGCGGCGGTGGCGGTGCTCGCCGAGCAGGTCGCGCGGGACGTCGCGGCGGACGGCCGGAAGGTCGTGCGCGTCGGGGTCAAGGTGCGCAGCTCGAGCTTCCGCACCCGTACCAAGGCCATGAAGGTGCAACCGACCCGGGATGCGGCCCTGATCCGCGGCGCGGCGCTCGAGGTGCTCGGCCGCTTCGAGATCGACCGCCCGGTGCGGCTGCTGGGCGTACGCGCCGAGTTCGCTCCCGGCAACGACGTCACTGTGTAGCGGGTCGTTCTCGCGTGGGATCGGGGCGGGTTCTCCGCCCCCAGGACAGTGACGTCGTAAGGTCGGTCAGCGGAAGTCGCGGGACCGGGCAGCGACCGGCATGGGCAGTGGCTCGAGGCGGTCGGCGAGCAGGTTGACCACGCCTTCCGGGCTGCGCTCGAGGCGACCGCGGACCAGCAGCGCTGCGGCGGTACGCGCGACCCGCCGGTAGCGCGCCCACAAGCCTTGGGAGCACACGATGTTCGCCATCCCGGTCTCGTCCTCCAGGTTCAAGAAGGTGACCCCGCCCGCGGTCGCGGGGCGCTGCCGATGGGTGACGATGCCGCCGACCCAGACGCGCCGGTCCGGCTCGGCCGTCCGGAGGGCGTCCGTCGAGAGGATGCCCCGCGCGGTGAGCTGCCCACGCAGCAGCTCGGTCGGGTACCCGTCCGTCGTGATGCCCGTCGCCCACAGGTCCGCCACGGTCCGCTCCACCGCGGTCATCCCCGGCAGGGTCGGCGCGCGTACGCCGGTCGCGGTGCCCGGAAGTCGCGCGCCGTGGGCTCCGGCGAGCGCTCCGGCCGCCCACAGCGCCTCTCGACGGGAGAGCCCGAAGCACCCGAAAGCCCCTGCCGTCGCGAGGGCTTCGGCCTGCGGGGCGGTGAGGGGTACGCGCTCGGCGAGGTCGGCGAGGTCCGCGTACGGCCGCTCGGCCCGTACGGCGGCGATCTGCTCGGCCAGCCCGCTGCCGATGTGCCGCACGCTGTCGAGCCCCAACCGCAACGCCGGTCGTTCCTCCGGAACGGGCTCGAGGGTGGCGCTCGCGGCGGAGGCGTTCACGTCCGGACCGCGTACGACGACCCCGTGCCGGCGGGCGTCGGCGACCAGCGACTGCGGGGAGTAGAACCCCATCGGCTGCGCGCGCAGCAGCCCGGCGCAGAACGCGGCCGGGTAGTACCGCTTGAACCAGGCGCTGGAGTAGACGATCTGGGCGAAGCTGATCGCGTGGCTCTCGGGGAAGCCGTAGCTGGCGAACGCGATGAGCTTGTCGAAGAGGGTACGGGCGACGTCCGGCTCGACGCCCTTGCGGGTCATGCCCTCGTACAACCGCTGCTCGAAGCTCTGCATCCGCGCCACGGAGCGCTTCGAGCTCATCGCCCGGCGCAGCTCGTCCGCCTCGCCCGGGGTGAAGTCGGCAAGGTCGACTGCCATCTGCATCAACTGCTCCTGGAACAGCGGTACGCCGAGGGTGCGGGCGAGGGTCTTCTCCAGCAGCGGGTGCGGAGGCAGTGCCGGCTCGCGTCCCGCCCGCCGGCGCAGGTACGGGTGCACCGAGCCGCCCTGGATGGGCCCGGGCCGGATCAGCGCCACCTCGACGACCAGGTCGTAGAAGCAGCGCGGCTTCATCCGCGGCAGCGTCGCCAGCTGGGCGCGGCTCTCCACCTGGAACACCCCGACCGCGTCGCCGTCGCAGAGCATGTCGTAGACGCCCGGGTCCTCCGCGGGGATCCGGCCCAGGTCGAGGTCGAGCCCGTGGTGCTCGGCGACGAGGTCGCGGGTGTGCTGCAGCGCGGTCAGCATCCCCAGGCCCAGCAGGTCGAACTTCACCAGCCCGACGCGGGCGCAGTCGTCCTTGTCCCACTGCAGCACGCTGCGCCCCGGCATCCGCGCCCACTCGACCGGGCACACCTCGACGACCGGGCGGTCGCAGATCACCATTCCCCCGGAATGGATCCCAAGGTGACGGGGGAAGTCGCGCACCTGGTCGGCGAGGGCGAGCACGTCGGGCGGGATGTCGTGATCGGCGGTGTCCTTCAGCGATCCCCACCGCTCGATCGCCTTGGACCAGGCGTCCTGCTGGCCGGGGGAGTGGCCGAGCGCGCGCGCCATGTCCCGTACCGCCGACTTCGGCCGGTACGTGATGACGTTGGCGACCTGGGCGGCGCAGTCCCGGCCGTACCGGTCGTAGACGTGCTGGATCACCTCCTCGCGCCGCTCGGAGGAGATGTCCAGGTCGATGTCGGGATAGCCCTCCTCACGCTCCGGGGACAGGAACCGTTCGAAGAGCAGGTTGTGCCGCACCGCATCGGCGGTGGTGATGCGCAACGTGTAGCAGACCGCGGAGGTCACTGCGGAGCCGCGCCCCTGGGCGAGGATCCCGTTGTCGTGACAGAACTTCGCGATCTCCCACACGATCAGGAAGTAGCCCGGGAAACCGAGCTGCTCGATCATGCCGAGCTCCTTGTCCAGGCGGGCGTACGCCCCCGGCACCCGCTCGGCGTCCCGGCTGCCGTACCGCTCGGCCGCGCCCTGCCACACCAGCTCCCGCAGGTAGCTCGCCTCGGTGTGAGCCGGCGGTACGGGGAACGGGGGCAGTCCGGGGGCGACCAGCGCGAGGTCGAACGCGCACTCCGCCCCGAGTCGCGCCGCGTTCGCCACCGCATCCGGATGGTCCCTGAACCGCAGTGTCATCTCGGCTCCGGAACGCAGGTGCGCCGAGGGCGCAGCGGGTAGCCAGCCGTCCATGTCGTCGAGGGAGCGGCGCGCGCGTACGGCGGCGAGCGCCGCGGCGAGCCGGGACCGCGCCGGCGTGTCGTAGTGGACTCCGCCGGTCGCGACGAGCGGCAGCCGGGCCTCGGCCGCGAGGGCGGCGAGCGCGTCGCAGCGCTCGTCGTCGAGCGGGTCGTCGTACCGGGTCAGCTCGACGGCGACGTTGTCGGCGCCGAAGAGCGCGGTGAGCCGGTCGAGCTCACGTCGCGCGGCGCCCGGGCCCTCGGTGGAAAGGGCATGGGGCACAGTGCCCTTCCGGCATCCGGTGAGCACCAGCCAGTGACCGTCCGCGGTCGCGGCGAGCCGCTCGAGGTCGTAGACGGGCCGCCCCTTCTCCCCGCCCGTGCGCTGCCCGTCGCTGATCGCGCGGGACAACCGCGCATAGCCGTCGAGGCCGCGGGCGAGCACCAGCAGGTGCCGTCCGGCCGGGTCGGGGACGCCCTGTTGCGGGCCGGGCAGCCCGAGGCTCAGTTCCGCGCCGTACCCGGTGCGCAGCCCGACCGCCCGGGCCGCCTCCGCGAAGCGGACCACGCCGTACAGCCCGTCGTGATCGGTGAGGGCGAGGGTCTCGATCCCGAGCCGCGCCGCCTCCACGGCGAGCTCCTCCGGGTGGCTCGCCCCGTCCAGGAAGCTGTAGTTGGAGTGGGCGTGCAGCTCGGCGTACGGCACGACGGCGCCGGCCGGGGCGGCGATGGGCGGCGCCTCGAACGGTTCGCGCCGCCGGCTCCACGCCGGGCTGTCGTTGCCGTCGCCCCGGGTCGGTGCACGGCGTGGGACCGGCCGTCCGGAGAGCCGGCTCTCGAGCTCCCGCCACGGCATCGCCGGGTTGTTCCACCCCATCAGCCGCTGCGCCTTCCTTCCCAAAGGGGCGATCTAGGCAGTTGAACTGCGCAATCAGACCCGAACCAGTGATCTTGCCTGCGGTGCTCTTGATCGTCGTTTCGGGTCGTATCGCGTAGTTGAGCTGCCGTGATCGCCCCTTTGGGAAGAAATGGGGAGTTGGGCATCAGTCGTAGGCTCCTTCGAGGGACCAGCCGACGGGGGAACTCACCAGCAGCAGCGCCCGGGTCGCCTCCTCGGGCGTGGTCGACCGGGTGGGCTCCGGAGTACGGCTACGCGTCTGGCCCGCGTCGCGCACCAGGACCTGCAGCCGGGCGCAGCGGCCGCCCGCGCCCGCTGCGGCGGTGTCCCACCAGCGGGTGTCGACCGGCCACGGACCCGCCCACCCGGTGATCCACAGGTCCCGACCGTCCAGCCCGACGACCGCGGGCTCGCCGCTGAGCAGGGCGCGCTCGCTCACGGTCACCGGTTCCCCGGCGAGGTCGCGTACGCTCACCGGCCGCGGCGGGTCCAGGACCACCGACGGGTGCGGGGCGGGCAGCCGCCCGGGCCACGGCGGCTGCGCCGGCAGCGCCGCGGTCCGCTCGTCCTGCCAGGGCACCAGCCGCACGCGCTCCCGCGGCCCGCGTCCGCCGCCGAGCACGGGCACCAGTACGGCCTCCGGCCCGAGCATTCCCTGCACCCGGGCCAGTCCGCGTCCCGCCCGCTCGCCGTGCTCGTCCCAGCCGCCCCACAGCGTGAGCTGGGCCCCGGCGTGGGGGACGACCTCCTCCGCGGTCAGCCGCAGCAGGACGACTCCCGCGCTGGGCCGCGTCGCGCTGCGGCCGGACAGCCAGCCGTCGAGCTGCCAGCGGGCCCGGTCGGCGATGGCGGCGGTGGAGAGCGTGCCGTCGCACCGCCAGGTACGGGCGTGCTCCTCGCCGTTCTCGGTGCGTGCCAGCACCGTGAGCCGGGTGCAGGCCAGGCCGTGCCCCGCCAGACGGTCGCCGAGGCTCTCCGCCAGCGCGCGGGTCGCGAACGCCGCGGCCTCCACCTGCGCCGCCGGCGGGTCGAGGGCCAGGTCGACCGCGAGGTCGACGGGCACCGCGCGACCGGTCACCGGTACCGGGTCGAGCCCGCGCGCCAGGCGGTGCGCGAGCGTCCCGTCGGCGGCGAACCGGGAGGCGACGTCGGCCGCCGGCAGTGCGACGAGGTCGCCGAGGGTGCGGACCCCCAACCGTCGCAGCAGGTCGACGAGGGCCTCCCGACCGGTGCCGGCGCCCGCGACGCCGGGCCCGGTGAGCAGCGAGACGTCCTGCGGGGCAAGGAAGTCTGCGCTGTGCCCGGCCGGTACGACACGGCAGTCGCGGGCCGCGACGAGGGCGGTGAACAACCCGTCGGCGATCCCGACGCGGACGCCTGCGAGCCCGCGCAGCCGGGCGGCGACCTCGCTGCCGAGCAGCTCGAGGACCGGTTCGTCGCCCCCGAAGTACCGGGCCGGCCCGCGGGCCCGCAGCGCCAGGATCCCCGGCTCGACCACCGCCACCCCGGGCGCCAGCGCCTCCACCGCGGCGACCACCGGCTCGAACTCGCGGGCGTCGCGGTCCGGGTCGTGGCCGATCACGACGAGCTCGGGGCAACGCGCCTGGGCCTCGCGGCGGCGATGACCGGGGCGTACGCCCTCGGCCCGCCCGGCGGTGGACACCGCGAGCGCCCGCCCGGCGTGGAACACCGCGGCCGGGACGTCCGGCGGGTAACCGGCAGCAGCGATCGGCCAGTCCGGGCAACGGACAACGACGGTACGGACAGCAGGCTCGGCCATGGCTCACGCCGCCGCCCCGCGCCCGGGTCGCCCAGGCGCACCCGCTCCCGCTGGCGGCGGCGCTGCCGGGTCGGTCAGGTGCAGCACCGTCCGGCGCGGTCGAGCGGCACCGCCCCGGCCGCGCGACTCCACCTCCAGCCGGCAGCCGCGCAGCCGTCCGCGGCCGTTGCCGAGCCCTTCCCACCCGGTGCGTACGACCCGCAGCCCGACCTCGGCACCGGGCCAGTCGCCTCGTACGACGAGGACTGCGCCGCGTTCGCGGGCCCGGGCCGCGAGCCGCCGCGGCACCGCTGCCGGAGGTGCGGCGGGTGGGGCCAGGACGACGACGTCGAGGGCGTCGATCAGCGCGGCGACGACCGTCGGCCAGTCCGGCCCGGGTTCCGGCACCAGCGCGAGCCGCGTCAGGTCGATCCCCGCGTCGGCGGCGGCGAGTAGCCCCGCGTCGGGCAGCCCGACGAGGGCGCACCAGGCGCCCGCGGCCGAGGCCGGCCCCACCAGCGCGAACAGCAGCGCCGTCGAGTCGTGCACCGCGTGCACTGCCCCGCGCCGCAGCCCACCGGCGGGCAGCAGCCCGGCGAGCTCGGGGCGGACGGGCAGGAGCGGCTCCCGGTCCCCCGGCAGGTGCGCGCCGAGCCCGGAAGAGGGCAGGATGGTCCCCCCGGTCGCCGCGGCGGCACGCAGCCGGGAGAGCGTCTCCTTCGGGAGCAGCGAGGCGGCGGATGCGGACACCTGTCCAGTATCAGACACTCGTCCGATTCTGACAACACCGCGTTCCACCCTGTCCAGGGCCGCGGGCGCAGCGCGCACGGCACCTGCCAGAGTGCCTCCCGTGGAGACGACCGAGCCGCTGCTGGAGCAGGTACGGCAGGCCGCGCTGCGGCTGGCCGGGGTCACCGGCGAGGTGACGCTGCTCGGCGGCGAGTACGACCTGAACGCCCGGGTCGGCGAGCACCACCTGGTCAAGCTCCCGCAGCCGGGCGTCGATCCGGGCGGTCTCGCGCTGCAGGACGCCGTACTGCGCCACCTCGCGGACTCGCCCGTCGCGTCGTACGTCCCGCGGCTGGTCGCCTCCTCCCTCGACGACCCGGACCCGACGCAGCCGCCCGCCCGGGTGCTGTCCTGGATGCCCGGGCGGCTGTGGCGGGACCTGCCGCGTCCCACCCCCGAGCAGCTGCGCCAGCTCGGCCGCATCGTCGCCGCGGTCGACGCTCAGCTCGCCGGATTCACCCATCCGGGCGCCGAGCGCGACCTGGACTGGAACCTGCTCACCGCACCCGACCTGCTCGACCGGCTGCCGACGCTCACCGACCCCGAGCGCCGCGAGACGGTCGAGGCGGTGCTGCGCCGCCATGCCGGCCAGCTCGCCCCCCGGCTGGCGCGGCTTCCCCGGCAGGTGATCCACAACGATGCCAACGACTACAACGTCATCGTCGCCGCGGACGGCGCGGTGCGCGGGCTGGTCGACTTCGGCGACGTGGCGAGCGCACCGCGGATCTGCGGGCTCGCGATCGCCTGCGCCTACGCGACTTTCAGCCAACGACACCCCGTCCGCGACGTCGCCCCGCTCGTCGGCGGCTACCACGAGGTGAGCCCGCTCGCCCCCGAGGAGCTCGAGCTGCTGCTCGACCTGATGCGCAGCCGGCTGGCGACGAGCGTGCTGATGGCCGCCTGGGGGGTGCGCGAGCAGCCCGACAACGCGCACCTGCTCACCAGCCACGACGACGCGTGGCGGGTGCTCCCGCGGCTGGTGGCCGAGGACGACGTGCTCGCGCTGTGCCGGTTCCGGGCGGCCTGCGGTTACGAACCGCACCCATCGGCCCGCGACGTACGGCGGTGGCTGGAAACCGCCCCCGTGGCACCGGTTCTCTCCGCGCCGCTCGCCGAGCTCCCGCGGGTCGTGCTGGACTGGAGCGCGGGCAACCCGGACGCGCCCGCCGGCGCCGACGACGTACGCGCCGCGATGGCACAGGCCGGTGCCGCGGTCGCGATCGGCCGGTACGGCGAGGACCGCGCGATCTACCGCGGCGCCGCGTTCACGGACCCCGACGGCGGCCCGCCGCGGACCGTACATCTCGGCGTCGACCTTTTCGCGCCGGCGGGGACACCGGTGCGCGCACCCCTCGACGGGGTGATCCACGCGTTCCACGACAACGCTGCGCCGTTCGACTACGGCCCGGTGATCGTGCTCGCGCACCGCACGCCGGACGGCACCCCGTACTACACGCTGTACGGGCACCTGTCCCGAGAATCATTGCAGGGCAAGCGGATCGGCGATCGGGTACGGGCCGGGGAGCAGCTCGGCGCCATGGGGGAGCAGCACGAGAACGGTGGCTGGGCGCCGCACCTGCACTTCCAGATCCTCCTCGACCTGGTCGGCAGGGGGACCGACGTGCCGGGCGTCGCCGGCGTCGACGAGCTCGCGGTGTGGCGCTCGCTGTCGCCGGACCCGAACCTGGTGCTGCGGGCCCCGGAGCGTCTGGACGCGGAGCCGGCGGGATGACGACGCGGCGGGACGGCTGGTGGACCGATGCGGTCGTCTACCAGATCTACCCGCGCTCGTTCGCCGACTCCGACGGCGACGGGATGGGCGACCTGCCCGGGATCACCGCCCAGCTGCCGGCGGTGGCCGAACTCGGCGTCGATGCGGTGTGGCTCTCGCCGTTCTACCGCTCCCCGCAGGACGACGGCGGCTACGACGTCGCCGACTACCGCGACGTCGACCCCCTCTTCGGCACGCTCGCGGACGCGCAACGGCTGGTGGAGCAGGCGCACGCGGCGGGGCTGAAGGTGATCGTCGACCTGGTCCCCAACCACACGTCCGACGCGCATCCCTGGTTCGTCGCGGCGCTCGCCGCCCCACCCGGCAGCCCCGAGCGGGACCGGTACGTGTTCCGCGACGGCCGCGGGTCGCACGGCGAGCTGCCGCCCAACGACTGGGTCAGCGAGTTCGGCGGCCCGGCCTGGACGCGGGTCACCGAAGCGGACGGGCGTCCGGGACAGTGGTACCTGCACCTGTTCAGCCGCCGCCAGCCGGACCTGAACTGGGGGTTGGCCGAGGTGCGGGCCGAGTTCGTCGACATCCTGCGCTTCTGGCTCGACCGCGGCGTCGACGGGTTCCGGGTCGACGTCGCCCACGGGCTGGTCAAGGCCGAAGGGCTGCCGGACTGGCCGTACGAGCGCGACCGGCTCGCCATGTACGGCGGGCCGAAACCGCCGCTGCCGTTCTACGACCAGGACGGCGTGCACGACATCTACCGCGAGTGGCACCGGGTGCTCGCGGGCTACCAGCCGGCGCGCATGATGATCGCCGAGGCGTACGTCGGACCGGCGCCGCGGCTGGCCCGCTACGTGCGCGCCGACGAGATGGACCAAGCGTTCAACTTCGAGTTCCTCGTCACCCCATGGGATCCGGCCGAGCTGCGCGCCGTCGTCGACCGCGGGCTGGCCGCGTTCCGTGACGTCGCAGCGGCTCCGACCTGGGTGCTGTCGAACCACGACGTGGTGCGCCACCCCAGCCGGTACGGCATGCCCGCCGACTACCCGATCGCCCGCGGGTTGCGCGCGGGAGGCCAGCAGCCGGACGAGGCGCTCGGCCTGCGCCGGGCTCGGGCGGCGACGCTGCTGATGCTCGCGCTGCCGGGGAGTGCGTACCTCTACCAGGGAGAGGAGCTCGGCCTGCCCGAGCACGGGACGATCCCGGAGGAACTGCGCCAGGACCCGGCGCGGCTGCGCGGCGGCACCCACGCGGGCACGCGCGACGGCGCCCGGGTCCCGATCCCGTGGGCCGCGCGGTCGCCCGCGTACGGCTTCAGCCCGAGCGGACGCAGCTGGTTACCGCAGCCGCCCTCCTGGGCCGCGTACGCCCGCGACCGGCAGGTCGGGGTGGCCGGCTCGACGTACGAGCTGTACCGCGCGGCGCTGGCGCTGCGGCGTACGCACCGGCTGGGCCGCGGCGAGCTCCGGTGGCGCGAGGTCGCGCCCTGCGCCCTGGCCTTCGAGAACCGAGACCTATTGGTGTTGCTCAACTTCGGTCCGTCGCCAGTGCGGCTTCCAGAGGGCTGGGAACCGATCCTCGCCTCCGCCGACCTCGCAGCGGCGGGCGTGCCGACCGACGCGGCGGTGTGGGCGCGCCGCGCGCGGAGGTCGGCTGTGGCGGGTGTGGTCCCGGTATAGCGGCACCACACCCGCCAGTGTGGCCGCTCACGGCAAGCTGAGCGTGACGAGCAGGGCGGCGTGGTCGCTGTCGGGGACCTGCGCGGTGTGCAGCGCACTGGCACGGACGCCCTCGCCGCGCACCAGGACGTGGTCGATGGCGACGGCGGCGGGGACGCGACGTCCGTACGGGAAGGTGAAGGCGAGGCCGGCACCTGCCTGGTCGGCGGCGTCGACCACGTCGAGCGCCGCGCTCAACTGCTGGAACGGGACGTGGTCGCGTGTCGCATTGAGGTCGCCCAGCACGAGTAGCGGACCGGCCGGCTCCGCGAGATCGCGCGCGAGTTGCTCGTACTCGCGCTTCCAGGCGGACCCGTCGAACGGTCCCGGCGCGATCGGGTGCAGAGCGGCCACCGTGACGGGACGGCCGCCGACTTCGGTACGGGCGAGCAGCTGCTCGGAGGTATACCCGGGCAGGCTCTCCCCGGCCCGCAGCGGCGTACGGGACCACAGCCCGGTCCCGGTGAAGCCGTCGGCGGGGCGCAGGAAGTGATGCGGCAGCAGGTGGTCCAGGCCTGCGGTACGCAGCGCGCTCACCGCCAGTGGGGTGAGCTCCTCGAGCGCCAGGACGGACACGTCGTGCTCGCGGACGAGACGTACGACCGCGTCGGGATCGGCGCTGCCCTTATTGAGGTTCAACGTCATGACGGTCGCGGTCGTCGACCCGTCGGGGCCGCCGTCGCGCACGAAGACCGGCGCGAGCCACCACCCCTGCACGACGACCAGGGCACCGGCGACGACGAGCAGCACCACCGAGCGGGAGAGCGCCGCAAGCACCAGGCAGAGCACCGCGGGCCCGGCGAACCACGGCGTCAGCGCGACGACGTAGGCGACCGGGCCGGCGTCGTAGCCGAACCCGCGGGCGAGCGTCGCGAGCACGACGGGGACGAGCAGCAGCACCGTGAGCGCCCACAGCGCGGTGCGGCACGGGTGCAGCACGCGCGTCAGCCCGCGAGCAGCAGCTCGGCGATCTGGATCGTGTTCAGCGCGGCGCCCTTGCGCAGGTTGTCGTTGCTGACGAACAGCACCAAGCCGGTGCCACCGGGAAGGCTGTGGTCCTGTCGGATCCGTCCCACGTACGACGGGTCCTTGCCGGCCGCGGCGAGCGGGGTCGGCACGTCGGCCAGCGCGACACCGGGGGCGTCCGCGAGCAGCTTGGTGGCGCGTTCCGGGGAGAGCGGTTCGCTGAACTCGGCGTTGATCGACAGTGAGTGCCCGGTGAAGACGGGCACCCGTACGCAGGTGCCGGAGACCAGCAGGTCGGGGATGCCGAGGATCTTGCGGCTCTCGTTGCGCAGCTTCTGCTCCTCGTCGGTCTCCTCGCTGCCGTCGGCGACGATGCTGCCGGCGAGCGGGACCACGTCGAACGCGATGGGAGCGGCGTACTTCTGCGGCTCCGGGAACTCCACGGCGTCCCCGTCGTGCACCAGCGCCGTGGCGTCCTGGTCGAGAGCGGCGCGGACCTGGCCGGCGAGCTCGTCGACACCAGCGACGCCGCTGCCGGATACTGCCTGGTACGTGCTCACCACCAGCCGCCGCAGGCCCGCCTCGGCGTGCAGCGGGGCGAGGACCGGCATCGCCGCCATGGTCGTGCAGTTCGGGTTCGCCACGATGCCCTTGGGCCGGTCGGCGAGCGCGCCCGGGTTCACCTCGCTGACCACGAGCGGCACGTCGGGGTCCATGCGCCAGGCGGACGAGTTGTCGACGACGACCGCACCCGCCGCGGCGTATCGCGGCGCGAGCGCGCGAGAAGCCGTGGCACCCGCGGAGAACAGCGCGACGTCGATCCCGCCGAGGTCGGCAGTCTCGGCGTCCTCGATGGTCACCTCACCGCCGCGCCACGGCAGCGTCCTGCCCGCGGACCGCGCCGAGGCCAGGAACCGTACGCGTTCGACGGGCAGGTCGCGCTCGTCGAGCAGGCGGCGCATGACCGCGCCCACCTGGCCGGTGGCGCCCACGACGGCGACGGTGGGACGGTTCACGTCAGACTCCTTCGCGCTTGGCAAGATCGCCGCTTCGGGACGATCCGCGTAGTTCAACTGCCATGGTCGCCCCTTTGGGGCGGATCGTGGAGCGGGGTCAGCGGCCGGTGCCCGCGTAGACGACGGCTTCGCCGTCCGCATCGAGCCCGAATGCATGGTGCACGGCGCGCACCGCGTCGGGTACCTGCTCCGCGCGTACGATCACCGAGATGCGGATGTCGGACGTCGAGATCATCTCGACGTTGACGCCGACGTCGGCCAGGGCGCGGAAGAACGTCGCGGAGACGCCCGGGTTCGAACGCATGCCAGCGCCGACCAGGGAGACCTTCCCGACCTGGTCGTCGTAGCGCAGCTCCTCGTACCCGACGACGTCGTGGGCCCGCTGCAGGGCGCCCATGGCAGCGCCGCCCTCGGCCATCGGGCAGGTGAACGTGACGTCGGTACGACCGGTCGCGACGGCCGACACGTTCTGCACGATCACGTCGATGTTGATGCCCGCCTCGGCGACCGCCTCGAAGATCGTCGCGGCCTCGCCGACCTGGTCGGGCACCCCGACGACCGTGACCTTCGCGTCCCCGAGGTCGTGCGCCACCCCCGCGATGATCGGTTGTTCCATGACTGACCCTCCGGTCGTGGTGGGCTGGTACGGCTCCGGCGGCGGTCCGTACTTGCCGCTCGTCAGGTCGATGTCGGCCTCCGCCGTCGCGACGACCGTGCCGGACTGCTGGGTGAACGAGGACCGCACGTGCAGCGGCAGCTCGAAACGCCGCGCGTACTCGACGCACCGCAGGTGCAGCACCTTGGCGCCGGAGGCGGCCAGGTCGAGCATCTCCTCGTACGTGATGCGCGGCACCCGGCGGGCGACCGGCACGATGCGCGGGTCCGCGCTGAAGACGCCGTCGACGTCGGTGTAGATCTCGCACACGTCGGCGTGCAGCGCCGCCGCGAGCGCGACGGCCGTCGTGTCCGAGCCGCCGCGACCGAGGGTCGTGATGTCCTTGGTGTCCTGCGAGACGCCTTGGAAGCCCGCGACGATCGGCACCGCGCCCTCGTCGAGAGCGGCGAGGATGCGCCCCGGCGTGACGTTGATGATGCGCGCCCGACCGTGCGTCGAGTCGGTGATGAGCCCGGCCTGCGAGCCGGTGTAGGACCGGGCCTCGACACCGAGATCGTGGATGGCCATCGCGAGCACCGCCATCGAGATCCGCTCGCCCGCGGTGAGCAGCATGTCGAGCTCGCGCGCCGCAGGAGTGGGGCTGACTCGCGCTGCGAGGTCCAGCAGGTCGTCGGTCGTGTCGCCCATCGCCGAGACGACGACCGCGACCTCGTGCCCGGCGCGGTGGGTGTCGACGATGCGGCGGGCGACCCGCTGCACGCTCTCGGCGTCGGTGACGGACGATCCGCCGTACTTCTGCACAAGACGTGCCACGGCGAACTCTCCTGCAGCCTCAGCGGCCATGGGACGCGGCACGGCCGTACCAGACGGACACCGCAGTGTACCGACGTCCGCGACGCGACCGTTTCAGGTCCGGATGGTGGAACCGCTCACTGGTCGTCGGTCGCGGCGTCCTCCAAGGGGACACCGAGCCGCACGTGCGCCACGACCGACTGCAGCGCGCGCAGTGCGCCGGACGCCGCCGGACCCCAGGTGGACAGGTACGAGAACTGCCACCACCACAGGGCTTCCAGGTGCCGTCCGGACAGGTGGTGGGAGAGCCCGTGCAGCAGGTCGGTGCAGATCTCGGCCAGGTCGTCGGAGAGCCGCGCCGGGACCAGCTCGGCCGGGGCGTACGGGTCGAAGACCTCGACGTAGTCGTCGGCCTCGCCGAGCAGCTCGCGCAGGTGTACGCGCAGCAGATCCACGTCCACCTCGTACCCCGCGTCCGGCTCGAACCGTTCCTCGGGGACGATGTCGACGATCGCGCCCAGGGCCGCTCCCGAGCCGAGCAGCACGGACAGGTCCAGCAGCAGCCGCGACACGGTCTCGTCCGGGTTGCCGCCCGCGGCGACCTCCTGCACGGACTCCACGAACGCCCGCGCGGAGCGCGCCACGTCGTCCGCGAGCGTCACCAGGTCGGCGCCCTGGCCGGGTGCAGCGTCGGTCGTACTCGTGGTCATCGCGCCTCCCTCGGGTGTACGGGTCGCATGGCGTGCGCCACTGCCAAGCCTGTCATCTCCGGCGGGGCGGAGCCACGCCCCGTACCGTGTCGGTCCCCACCTTCGAGCGTCTGCGACCCGGCCGGCAGACCGCTGCGCCGAACGGGGTGTGCACGCGGCCGCTATCCCGCTATAGTCTGCCGGGTTAGTAGGGAATGGACGGGAGCAGCGCATGGGAATCGAGCACGTGGACGTACTGCTCGCCCTCGGCGGTCTGGTGGCCGGCCTGATGGTCGGGCTGACCGGGATGGGTGGCGCGGTGCTCGTCACACCGCTGCTCATCGTCGGGTTCGGCATCCCGGCCACGGCGGCGGTCTCGAGCGACGTCGTCGCCGGGGCGGTCGTCAAACCCGTCGGCGCGTACGTCCACGCCCGGCGCGGCACCGTCCACTGGGGGCTGGTGCGGTGGCTCTCGTTCGGTTCCGTGCCCGGGGTCCTGATCGGCACGCTGGTCTTCAGCCGCGCCATCGGGGCGAGCGGGCTCGACGACGCCCTGCGTACCTGGATCGGCGCGATCCTGATCGTCGCGCTGTTCGCGATGATCGCCAAGACCCGGATCATGCGGCGGCGCGAGTCGCGGCCGGACTACCAGGCGGTGCCGGGTGACGACCCGCGGCACGGGCCGCGTGCCCCGATCCGGCCGGTCGTCACCCTGGTGCTCGGCTTCTTCGTCGGGATGGTGGTCGGGACCACCTCGGTCGGGTCCGGCTCGCTGGTCGTGACGCTGCTGCTCCTGCTGTACCCGCTGCTGCGTCCCTCGGTGCTCGTCGGGACCGACCTGGTGCAGGCGGCGCCGATGCTGATCGCCGGTGCGATCGCGCACGCCGGGATCGGCGACGTCGACTGGCGCGTGACGGCCGCGCTGCTCGTGGGGCAGATCCCGGGTGTCTGGTTCGGTGCGCGGCTCTCGTCGCGGTACAACGGGCTGGGGCTGCGCTACCTGCTGATGGTGGTGCTCGCCGCGACCGCGCTGAAGCTGCTGCACGTACCCACCCTGATCTGTTCGCTGGTCGCGGTCGGCGGGCTCGTCGTCGTCGGCATCGTGCTGCTGCGCCAGCGCGCGGGACGCGCCGTCGTCGTGGACCCGGAAGCCGCGCAGGCCGTCCAGGCCGCGCCGCAGCCGGTACGGCACCCGGCCGACACCGCCTGACGGCCCGGCCCAGCGCGCGGCTCAGGGCACGTCGAGGCGCCGGCGCCCCTCGAAGGCCCGGCCGAGCGTCACCTCGTCGGCGTACTCGAGGTCCCCGCCGACCGGCAGCCCGCTCGCGAGGCGGCTCACCGCCACGCCCATGGGTGCGATCAGGCGCGCCAGGTAGGTCGCCGTCGCCTCGCCCTCGAGGTTCGGGTCGGTCGCGATGATGAGCTCGCGTACCGTGCCGTCGGCGAGCCGGCCGAGCAGTTCCTTGATCCGCAGGTCGTCGGGCCCCACCCCGTCGATCGGGCTGATCGCGCCGCCGAGGACGTGGTAGCGCCCGCGGTACTCGCGGGTCCGCTCGACGGCGACGATGTCCTTGGGCTCCTCCACGACGCACAGCACCGCCGTGTCCCGGCGCGGGTCCTGGCAGATGCGGCACTCGGCGTCCTCGGCGACGTTGCCGCAGACCGTGCAGAAGCGGACCCGCTCCTTGACCTCGAGCATCGCCTGCGCGAGGCGGCGTACGTCCTCGGAGTCGGCCTGCAGCAGGTGGAAGGCGATCCGCTGCGCGCTCTTGGGGCCGACCCCGGGCAGCCGGCCGAGCTCGTCGATGAGGTCCTGGACCACGCCTTCGTACACGTCAGAGGCCTTTGTTCGCAGTCGCTAACCAGCTCGCGGCCCTGGTCAGGGCCGGTCGTACTCCTCGACGACGCTGCCGCCGAGCTCGCGCTGCAGCAGGGCGAGCGGTGAGCTGTCGCCCTCGTCGGCGTCCGGGTCGTCCGGAGCGGCGTCGTCGTCCTCCGCGACCGGCGGAGGTGACGGGCGTTCGGCAGGCACCGCCGCACCGGAGCCGGCCGGCGGTGCGGTGCCACCGCCGAGCACCAGGTCGAGCTCGACGGGCGTACCGGTGACCGCCGCGACGGCCTCGCTCAGCGTCGCGAGGTGCGCCGCGCTGCGCCGCAGGAAGTCGAGCCGGGACGCCTCCGGGTGCGCCACCACCACCGTGGTGCCGCTCACCAGCTGCACCGTCGTGCCGTCCACGAGGGTGTGCGCGACCCGGCTGCGCTCGAGCACGGTCGCCAGCACCTGCGGCCAGGCCGCCCGGACCGCGGTCAGGTCCAGGGCCGCCTCGGCGCTCGTGGCGGCCGGCGCAGCGGCCGCGTCCGGGGCCGGCGTCGCTGCAGCACCTGTCACCGTCGAGAGCCGGGGCGGGGCGGGAGGCACCGCGGCGGGTGGGGCCGTACGCGGCGGGGCCGGAGGTACGGGTGGCGGCGCAGTCATGGCGGCATCCGGTGGCGGGGCTGCAGGCGTGGGCTGCGCGAAGGGGGCGCGCTCGGGCGGTGCGGTGCGCGCGGGGGCGGCGGCGATGCCGGGCTCGGTGGTGGTGCCGGGCTCGGTCCCGTGCAGGGCGAGCCGGTGCTCGACCCGGTCGAGGCGGGCCAGCACCCCGGACGCGGAGTCGTCGGCCGCCGGCAGCAGCAGCCGCGCCCCGAGCAGCTCGAGCTGCAACCGGGGCGCCGTCGACCCCTTCAACTCCGACAGGCCCGCGGACACCAGGTCGGCCGCCCGCGAGAGCTGCCCGGTCCCGAGCGCCGCGCTCTGGCGGGCCATCGCATCCAGCTCGCTGTCGGGCACCTCGAGCAGCCCGACCGACGCCGCGTCGGGGACCTGCTGCAGCACGAGCAGGTCGCGCAGCCGTTCCAGCAGGTCGGTGGCGAACCGGCGGGGGTCGGTGCCGGCCTCGACGACCTCCTCGATGACGGCGTACAGCGCCCTTCCGTCGCCTGCCACCAGCGCGTCGACGAGCCGGTCGAGGACTGCGGCATCGGTGAACCCGAGCTGGGCGACGGCGTCCGCCTGCGTGATTCCGTCGGCGCCCGAGCCCGCGATCAGCTGGCCGAGGATCGACTGGGCGTCCCGTACCGAACCTTGCGCGGCCCGCGCCACGAGCGTCAGCGCTGCCGGGTCGGCGGGCACGTTCTCCTGCTCGCAGGTCCACGCGAGGTGCTCCTGCAGCCGGCGGGTGGGGACCAGGCGGAACGGGTACTGGTGGGTGCGGCTGCGGATCGTCGGCAGTACGGCGTCCGGCTCGGTCGTCGCGAAGACGAACCGCAGGTGGGCGGGCGGCTCCTCGATCAGCTTGAGCAGCGCGTTCCAGGCCTCCTTGGTGAGCTGGTGCGCCTCGTCGATGATGAAGACCTTGTAGCGGCTGGCCGCCGGGGCGTACATCGCCTTCTCGCGCAGCTCGCGCGCGTCGTCGATGCCGCGGTTGGTCGCGGCGTCCATCTCGACCACGTCGATGCTGCCCGGGCCGTTCGGTGCCAGGTCCTGGCACGACTGGCACGTACCGCACGGCTCGGAGGTCGGGCCCGCGACGCAGTTGAGCGAACGGGCCAGGATCCGGGCGGTCGACGTCTTGCCGCACCCGCGGGGCCCGGTGAACAGGTACGCGTGGTGCACCCGACCGGAGTCCAGCGCCCGCGCGAGCGGCACCGTGACGTGGTCCTGCCCGATCACGTCGGCGAGCCGGCCGGGCCGGTAGGTGCGGTAGAGAGCGAGCGCCACGCAGTGACCCTAGTCGCGCCCCCCGACGCTCGCGGAACGGGGAAGTTCCCCAAGCCCGGTGACTCGGCACGTTCCCCGTCGTGCAAGAGGTGACCCCTCGCGCACCCGCCAGAGCCCACCTGCCCTTGCTGCCTTCCGGCCCTGGGGGATTCAGCGGGGTGACGCCGCACGAGGGGTCGAGGCGCAAGTGTACGGGGCGGCTGCGGGCCGGGCGATTTCGGTCGCCGCACGCGGACCCGTATCCTCCTGCGCGGAGGATTCGCATAGTGGCCTAGTGCGCACGCTTGGAAAGCGTGTTGGGTTAACGCCCTCAGGGGTTCGAATCCCCTATCCTCCGCGCTGCCGCGCGCGCCGTCGTACCGGCGCAGGGTCGGCCCCGTCCGCGCGCGGGCCGTTGATCATGGCATCGTCGGCCGCAAACGCCGTTCGGGACCGACGACCCCATGATCGACCTGTTGTGCGGCGCACGACGTCATGATCAACGGCGAGTGCCGTACAACGAGTACGACGGGTCGGGTACGGGAGGGCCGTCGCACAGGTTGCCCAGTGCGGCGATCGTCGCTTGACCACTGTGTTCGGCGGTGGTGGGGTCGGATGGACAAGCTGAGCACGCCCGTGACCTCACCCCTGTGGAGCGCGCCATGACTGCGACCGAGTCCCGCCCCCAGCCCGCCGCGCCGGCCCTGTCCGACCTGCGGTACCTGTCGGGGTTCGGCAACGAGCACGAGAGCGAGGCGGTGCCCGGCGCGCTGCCGGCGGGGCGAAACTCGCCGCAGCGCGCCCCGCTCGGGCTGTACGCCGAGCAGCTCTCGGGCACCGCGTTCACCCAGCCGCGCGCGGTCAACCGCCGTACCTGGGTGTACCGGATCACGCCCTCCGCCTCGCACCCGGCGCTGCGGCGGATCGGGAACGGGCTGCTGCGTACGGCACCGTTCCGCGACGCCCCGCCGGACCCGAACCGGTTGCGCTGGGACCCGCTCCCGCTGCCGGACGGACCGACCGACTTCGTCGAGGGGCTCTACACCGTGGGCGGCAACGGGGACGCCGCCACGCACTGCGGCATCAGCATCCACTGGTACCGCGCCAACCGCTCGATGACCGACCGATACTTCGTGGACAACGATGGTGAGCTGCTGCTGGTGCCGCAGCAGGGCCGGCTGCGGCTGCACACCGAGCTCGGCGTGCTCGCGGTCGTACCGGGCGAGATCGCGGTGGTGCCTCGCGGGATCAGGTTCCGCGTCGTGCTGCTCGACGACGCGGCGCGCGGGTACATCTGCGAGAACCACGGAGCGATGCTGACCCTGCCCGAGCGGGGGCCGATCGGGGCCAACGGGCTGGCGAACGAGCGTGACTTCCTCGCGCCGATCGCGGCGTACGAGGACCGCACCGGCACGGTCCAGGTCGTCACGAAGTTCGGCGGCAACCTCTGGGCCGCCGACTACGACCACTCGCCGCTCGACGTGGTCGGCTGGCACGGGGACTACGTGCCGTACAAGTACGACCTGCGGCGCTTCAACACGATGGGCACGGTCAGCTACGACCACCCGGACCCCTCGATCTACACGGTGCTCACCGCACCGACCGACACGCCCGGACTCGCCAACATCGACTTCGCGATCTTCCCGCCGCGCTGGCTGGTCGGCGAGGACACGTTCCGCCCGCCGTGGTTCCACCGCAACATCATGAGTGAGTTCATGGGTCTGGTGACGGGGGTGTACGACGCGAAGGCCGAGGGCTTCCTGCCGGGCGGTGCCAGCCTGCACAACTGCTTCAGCTCCCACGGCCCGGACGCTGCGACGTACGCCACGGCGAGCACCGCCGAGCTGGCGCCGCAGAAGGTGGCGGACACGCTCGCGTTCATGTTCGAGACGCGCTGGGTGATCGTGCCGACCGAGCACGCGCTGCACGCGGCGCACCGCCAGCCCGACTACGACGCGGTGTGGGCGGGCCTCCCCCGCAGCTTCACCGGCGATCAGGCCTAGCGCTCCGGCGTTACGGCGCTCCGCAGGCCGGTGACGTGCGCGGCGGGACCGCTTGTGCCACCTAGACTGTCCGGGTGATCTTCAAGTCCGTGGGCGAGGGCCGCCCGTACCCGACGGAGGCGACAGCCCGCGCCGACTGGGCCCAGGTGCCCCCGCGGGTGGTGCGCCTCGCGGACCTGATCACGGTGAAGCGGACCCTCGACCTCGAGACCCTGCTCGACGAGCACTCCACGTTCTTCGGCGACCTGTTCCCGCACGTCGTCGAGTGGCGCGGCGAGCTGTATCTCGAGGACGGGTTGCACCGCGCATTGCGTACCGCGCTGCACGGCCGGCCCACCATGCACGCCCGGGTGCTGGTGGTGTCCGACAAGGGCACCCGGGTCGCCGCGACGCAGGGGAGATCCAGCAGGTGAGCATGATCACCGGGGGCGGGTACGGCCAGACCGGCGGGCCCGCGCCGCGCTCGCGCGCACTGACGGTCACTCTCGTGGTGCTCGGCGCCATCGTGCTGTTCGGCGCCGGCGTGGCGCTCTCGTGGTTCCTGCGGGGCGGCAACGGCGGCGGCGGCGCGGCAGGGCCGACCTCGGGAGCCTCCCCGACGTGCGTCGCGACGACCACCGTCCCGGGCGTCGGGTTGCCCAAGCCGGGCACGGTGTCGATCAACGTCTACAACGCGACGGACCGTACCGGGCTCGCGGCCAGCACGGCCGGCGTACTGAAGGGCCGCGGTTTCACCGTCGGCGAGATCGCCAACGACCCGCTCGGCAAGACCGTGAGGCCGAGCGCCGAGCTGCGGTACGGACCCAAGGGCGAGCAGAACGCCAAGCTGCTCTCCTTCTACATCCCGGGCGCCAAGCTCGTGCAGGACGACCGTACGGATGCGTCGGTCGACGTCGTGCTGGGCGAGAAGTTCAAGGCCGTCCGGTCGCCGGCGCAGGTGCAGAAGGCGCTCACCACCCCGGTCGTGACCAGGTCCGGCCCCGGCTGCAGCTCGTCGCCGGCGGCGCCGCCGGCCAGCGCCAGCCCCTGAGCGTGCGCGTCACGATCCGGGTACGACCCGGCGCGTCGCGCACGAAGGTCGGAGGCCGGTACGGCGACGCGCTCGTCGTCGCGGTCAACGCTCCTGCCGTCGACGGTCGGGCGACCGCCGCAGCGCTCGCAGCCCTCGCCGATGCGGTCGGCGTACGTGCCCGCGACGTGCGGCTGGTGACCGGCGCGACCTCCCGTACCAAGGTCGTCGAGCTGCCCGACGAGTGCCGCGCGACCGTCGCGGCGCTGCGCGACGCGTGACGGCCCGCCTCCTGTCGTACAAGGGATGCTGGCCCGTGCTGCTCGTGCCCGGGGGTCCCGCCCGTACCACGTTTTCTTGACTCGTTCCAGAAACGGTGATGGGCTGGGGGTGTGACCGAGCTTTCGACCGCCGCGCCGCCGACCTTCGAGGGTCTGCTGCGCGACGCCGGCCTGCGCGTGACCGCCCCGCGCCTGGCGGTGCTCGCCGAGGTACACGCCGCCCCGCACAGCGATGTCGACACCGTGGTCCGCGCCGTACGCGACCGGCTCGGCAGGGTCTCGACGCAGGCGGTCTACGACGTGCTGCGCGCCCTGACCGACGCCGGCTTGCTCCGCCGGATCGAGCCGGCCGGCTCCCCTGCCCGGTACGAGGCGCGGGTGCGCGACAACCACCACCACGTGGTGTGCCGCCGCTGCGGCGCGATCGGGGACGTCGACTGCGCCACCGGTGCCGCCCCGTGCCTGGAGGCGAGCGACCCGCAGGGATTCCTCATCGACGAGGCCGAGGTGACCTACTGGGGACTCTGCCCGGCGTGCCAGGCCAGCGGCGGTTCGTGATCGGGAGAACGGAACGGCCGGCTGGCAGCGTTGGGCAACAACCCAGGCCCCCGAACTCGCTAGCGCGGCCGCTGAGAAGGCCTCGTACTACCGCTCATGGTCGAGTGCGGAGCAGGGCCGTCACGTAGGCGTCGTTGCTGCGACGCACCATCCGGCGGGTGAGCGGCCCGCCGGAGCGCGCGAGCAGGGCGGACAGCCGGCTCACCGCGCGCAAGTGGAACCACACCGTGCCGTCGGCGTCGAGCTCGACGAGGAACTCCTCCCGGCCGCATTCGACGTGGCCGGGAAGTGTCAGGTAGGAGAAGCCGATACGGGTTTCACCCGCGTGAACCTCCTGCACCCGGCATGCCATCGCAAGGTGCAGCGGGCCGAGGTGCGGACCAAGTGCCACGTCAGCGTCCGGCGTCGCGCGCCCCTCCGGTGACAGCACGGCCAGCCCTGACCCGCGGTGCATCTGCCAGCAAAGGACGGCCTGGCCGTACCGCTGCAGGTCCTGCGGCCCGGAACCCAGGCGTGCCCGCCGGATCGTCAGGTCGAACCCCGGAGGCTGGCCGCCGTCGATGACCGCGGACGGCGCGTCCGGCTGCTGTGCGCGTGCCGCCGACAGCGCCCGCCGCAGCGGCCGCTCGCCCAGCCCGATCTCCACGCGGCTCACCTTGCCACCCGGCACGTCGAGCCGCAGGGGCGCGGTTCACGCCCGCGCCCGCGCGCTGGGAGCCGACATCCGCATGCCCGCAGGTTGACCTCGACGCCGCGCACCTGTCCTCGTGACGACACGATGCGGACTGACCATGATCAGGAGAACGAACGTGCAGTCGTAGGGCCAGGACGTCGCCCGATCCGTGCTCGCCAGCAGCGGCTGGCGACGGCAGCACTACGTGTTGGTTCTCCTGATCTTGCCTGCGCCGCCCCGTGGTGGAGGATCGGTGATCGTCGTGGGTGGGTGCTGCGGCACGCATCCGGATACTTGACGGGTGGGACGGAACACTACGAGGTTGCGATGCTGCGGGCGGACCGCGGACGTCACGAGCAGGCCCTGGTAGCCGTCGCGATGCAGTTGATGACCGACCGCCTGGGACGGGGCCACTGCCTCGTCGTGGGAACCGGTGGTGGCAGACCCACACGCGCCAGGCGCTCGTCGTCATCAAGCAGCGCGACCCGGTCGAGATCGCCTCTCCAGCGCCACAGATCGCGCAGCAGGGCGTGATCAGGCGGCCTCTCCACGGCAGAAGCAGTTGAGGGACCCCGGGAAAGAGCACCCGGGATCCCTCAACTGCTTGGCGGTGGCGGTGGGAACCGTCGGGGCTCCTTCGTCGCCCCTCCTCCCAAATCCCGCAGCGTCGTCATCAAGCAGTTGAGGGACCCCGGGAAAGAGCACCCGGGATCCCTCAACTGCTTGGCGGTGGCGGTGGGATTTGAACCCACGGAGGCTTGCACCTCACACGCTTTCGAGGCGTGCTCCTTCGGCCGCTCGGACACGCCACCGCGGGAGAGGATACGGCAGGGCGGCCGCGGGACCGAAACACGCTGCACAGAACCGCGGTGGAACGGAACTGTGGTTCGATCTTCCGGCCACCGGTCGCCGTGCTGGTCGCAGGACGGAGCATCGATGACGATCGAGTCGCCGGGCGAGCCCGCGAGTCTCGACGACGAGATCGCCGCGCCCGCTGCGGTGGAGGTCCCCGGGCCTGTCGACCGCATCGGTCGCGTACGCCGGTACGCGCACCGGTTCACCTACCTCGGGCTGGTGGGATCCGTCGTGGGGTTCTTCGCCGCGATGACACCGTCGCTGCTGCCGCGACCGCCGCTGTACCAAGGATTGATCGCCGGCATCGGGGCGGTGTTCGGGTACGGCATCGGGACGCTGCTCAGCTGGGTCGTACGCCGGCTCGGTGTCCCGGAGGTCCCGCGGGCCGGGAAGCGGGTCGCGTGGCGTGTCCTGGCCTTCGCCGGTCCGGTCGCGTGCGCGGCGATCCTGGTCGCCGGAGGGATCTGGCAGAACGAGGTACGCGAGCTGGTCGGCGAGCCGACCGAGCCGACCCTCGTGCTCGCGGTCGTTGTGGTCGGGCCGCTGTTCGCACTGCTCGTCCTCGCGGTGAGCCGCGCGCTGCGCCGCCTCACCGCCTGGGTCGACCGGCAGTTCGCGCGGGTCGTACCGCGCTGGGTGGCGAACGTGCTCGGGCTCGTGGCCGTGGTCCTGGTGCTCTACTGGCTGGCCGCGGGGATCCTGTTCAAGGTGCTGGTGACCACCGCGGACAACCTCTACGCGGGAACGAACGCGACGACCCCCAGCGGCGTACGCCCGCCCACCGCCCCGCAACGGTCGGGCAGCCCGGCCTCGCTCGCGGCGTGGGACACCCTCGGGCGCCAGGGCCGCGGCTTCGTCGGGAGCGGCCCCCGCCGCGGTGAACTGGCGGCGTTCTCCGGCCGGCCCGCCCAGGAACCGATCCGGGTGTACGTCGGACTCGACACCGCCCCCAGCGCCCGCGACCGTGCCGCGATCGCCGTACAGGAACTCGAACGCACCGGTGCCTTCGAGCGCCCGGTGCTCGTCGTCGCGGGCACGACAGGGACCGGATGGCTCGAGCCGCAGACCGTCGACGAGCTCGAGTACCTCTGGAACGGCGACACCGCGATCGTCGGCATGCAGTACTCGTTCCTGCCGAGCTGGATCTCGTTCCTCGTGGACAAGGACCGCGCCTCGGAGGCAGGGGTGGCGCTCTTCGACGCGGTGTACGACAAGTGGTCGACGCTGCCCCCGGAGCACCGGCCCAAGCTGATCGCGTACGGGCTGAGCCTGGGCTCGTTCTCGATGCAGTCGGCGTTCGCCAGCGCCACCGACCTCGCCACCCGTACCGACGGCGCGCTGTTCGTCGGCACGCCGAACTTCACCCAACCCTGGGGCGCGATCACCGCCGACCGGGACGCGGGAAGTCCGCAGTGGCAGCCGGTGTACCAGGGCGGCGCGCAGGTACGTTTCGGCGCGGACCCGGCCGACCTGGCGCGCCCCACCGGGCCGTGGCCGCAGCCGCGGGTGGTCTACCTGCAGCACGGCTCGGACCCGGTGGTCTGGTGGAGTCCGGACCTGATGACCCGGCAGCCGGGCTGGCTGTCCGAACCGCGTGCCCCGGACGTCTCATCGCGTACGCGCTGGTACCCGTTCGTCACCTTCGTGCAGGTCACCGTCGACCAGTTCTTCGGCACGGACGTGCCGAACGGGCACGGGCACAACTACCCGAGCGCGATCGTCGGGGCCTGGCAGGCGGTCGTGCCGGCACCGCACGTCACGGCCGCCCAGCAGGAACGGCTGCAGGCGAGGATCGACGCGATGCCGATCGACTAGCCGGCCTCACGCGAGCATGAGGAACAGCACGCCCAACCCGTTCAGCGCCCAGTGCGCGACGACCGGTGCGAGCAGGCTGTGCGCGCGGCGCCGCAGCTCGCAGAACACCAACCCGCCGGCGAAGGTGAGGGCGAGGGTGCCCGCGACCCGCAGCGCGGTCGCGGCGAGACCCACGCCGGCGTCGGTCGCCGCCCGGTCCGCCGCGAGGTTGGCGGCACTGCCCGACAGTGCCGGCAGCAGGTGCCAGACCGCGAACAGCAGCGACGAGATCACCACCGCCCGCCGGCTTGTCGTGTGCCGGTGCAGCAGGGCCAGCAGCACACCGCGGAACGCGAGCTCCTCCGGGATCGCCGTGGCGAGCGGGATCACCACCAGGACGGTGAACGCCGCGGCCGGCCACGGCTGGTCGACCGGGTCGGCGTTCGCCCGTACCGCAGGGACCAGCAGCACGACGCCGTACAGCAGAGCCAGCGCGGTGCTTGCGCCGAGCCCCCAGCGCAACCCGCGCGCGTACGTCCAGTGCGACAGACCCAGGTGGGCCGGGCGCATCCCGGCCCGGTGTGCGACGACGAGCAGCGTGAGCGTGACAGCGATGCCGATCAGAACATCCGCGTGCGGGAAGAGCCGGTTCGCGAGGTAGTTGGCCAGCGCGAGCAGCAGCAGGCTGACCGACAGCGGCCAGTGGTGGCGGGTGAGGCGGACGCGGCGGTGCAGCCGCAGCGCACTCATCGCCGGGCGGCGAAGAAGTCGCCCAGCACGGCGGCGCAGTCCGCCGCGAGGACGCCGGCGACCACCTCGGGGTGGTGGTTCAACCGGGGGTCACGCAACAGGTCCCACATCGAGCCGGCCGCGCCGTACTCCTCGTTCCAGGCGCCGAACACCAGCCGCTCGATGCGGGAGAGCCATGCGGCCGCGGCGCACATCGGGCACGGTTCGAGCGTGACGACCAGCGTCGTACCGGTGAGGCGCCAGGACCCGAGCGCGGCGGCCGCCCGGCGCAGCGCGACGACCTCGGCATGGGCGGTCGGGTCCTGGGTGCTCTCCCGGAGGTTGGTGCCGGTCGCCAGGACCTGCCCGCCGCCGTCCAGCACGAGCGCGGCGACGGGGACCTCGCCGGCGCCTGCCGCGTCCCGCGCGAGAGCGAGCGCATCGCGCATCACCGCCTCGTCCTCGGCGCGCACCTTCACCCGCAGATGGTCCCACCCGTACGCAGACCGCGCGGCGTCGCGCGATGCGCGGTCGCACCGCCGCGAGGGCTCAGTCCGGAAGCGCCTCCAAGGTGGCGTCGAACTGCTCGCCGAACCCGATCCGCGCCGCGATCCGCGCCAGCATCTCGTCCGGGTAGAGATCCAGATCGGCGCACAGCAGGTCCAGCTCGTCCGGTCCGACGCCGAGGTCCTCGAACATCCGCAGGTCGCCCGCGGGACGCGGTTCGTCGAGCTCGTCGCCCTCCGGCATCGGCAGCGCCAAGCGGTCCACGACCTCGTGTGCGAGCGGCCAGTCGTGGGCGGCCGTCACGTCCGACAGCAGGAGCCGGACCTCCTCGCCACGTACCCGCACCGCGAGGAAGAAGTCCTCGGCCACCGAGACGAAACCCAGGACCCCGGCCTCCCCGGGTTGGGCGCGCAGCACGGTGACGAGCGCGTCGAGCGACGACGTCGTACGGGCCGGCAGCGGGTCGACGAGCCACCGCCCCTCCTCGCGCCAGGCGGCCACCGCGAAGTCGAGCGCCTCGGTCTCCATCGACACCCTCACCCTCGCCCGCTGCTGCCCGCCCGCTGGCCGCGCACCGCAACCCTGTCACAGCGCCGTCGGGCGCGGGTACCGGTTGCGGCGCCCGCTTTCGGCGCCGGCAGCTAGCCTCGGGCCGTGACCGGACTCGCGCTGCACGTCGCCGACCACCCGCTGGTGGCCCACAAGCTCACGACCCTGCGCGACGAGCGCACCGACTCGCCGACCTTCCGCCGGCTCGCCGACGAGCTCGTCACCCTGCTCGCGTACGAGGCGACCCGCGGCATCCGCGTCGAACCGGTCGACATCACGACGCCGGTCGCCCCGACGACAGGTGTCAAGCTCGCCGACCCGCGCCCGCTCGTGGTGCCGATCCTGCGCGCGGGGCTCGGGATGCTGGACGGGATGGTGCGCCTGCTGCCGACCGCCGAGGTCGGTTTCCTGGGGATGATCCGCGACGAGGCGACGTTGCAGGTGTCGACGTACGCCGACCGGGTACCCACCGACCTGTCGGGACGCCAGCTGTTCGTGCTGGACCCGATGCTCGCCACCGGGGGCACGCTCGTCGACGCCGTCGACCTGCTCCTCGGCCGGGGTGCGACCGACGTGACGGCGATCTGCCTGCTCGCGGCGCCCGAGGGCGTGGCCCGGGTGCGCGCGGCGTACGACGACCGGCCGGTGCGGGTCACCGTCGTCACGGCCGGCCTCGACGAGCGGCTCAACGAGAAGGGCTACATCGTGCCCGGTCTCGGGGATGCGGGGGACCGGCTGTACGGCATCGTGTAGCGCTGCCTCGTCCGTGCGGCCGGCCGCCGGGAACGGGCGGGAATGCGTCACCTCGGGATATGGTTGAAGACTTGACTACCGGGGTTCACCGGTTCGAGACGAGGAGATCCGCCATGCCAGCCGTCACTGTCGACGACCTCACTGCGCTGCCCCGTACCGAGCGGGTGGCAGCCGAGGCCGGTCACGCACGCCAGGTGATCTCGGTCACCGATGCGCCGCAGGGCTTCGAAGGGGAGGGGTTCCCCGTACGCCGCGCCTTCGCCGGTGTCGCGAGCGAGCTGCTCGACCCGTTCATCCACATGGACCAGATGGGCGAGGTCGAGTACGCGCCCGGCGAGCCCAAGGGCACGCCCTGGCACCCGCACCGCGGGTTCGAGACGGTCACGTACATCATCGACGGCGAGTTCATCCACCAGGACTCGCACGGTGGCGGTGGTCGCATCACCGACGGTGACACGCAATGGATGACAGCGGGTTCCGGGCTGCTGCACATCGAGACGCCGCCGGAGGAACTCGTCATGAGCGGCGGGCTCTTCCACGGTCTGCAGCTGTGGGTCAACCTGCCGAGCGAGGCCAAGTGGTCGGCGCCGCGCTACCAGGACCTGCGCGCCGGCGGTGTCACGCTGCTCGCCTCGCCGGACGGCGGGTCGCTGCTGCGGGTGATCGCGGGTGACCTCTCCGGGCACACCGGACCCGGCTCCACGCACACCCCGATGACGATGATCCATGCGACGGTCAGCGCCGGGGCCGAGCTCACCCTGCCCTGGCGTGCCGACTTCAACGCGCTGGCGTACGTGCTCTCCGGCCAGGGCAGTGCCGGGCCCACGCGCGCACCGGTCCGTACCGGTCAGCTCGCGGTGTTCGGCCCCGGCCGCTCGCTCACGCTCGCGGCGGACGCGGCGCAGGAGAGCCGCAGCCCGCAGCTCGAGGTCGTACTGCTCGGCGGCAAGCCGATCCGCGAGCCGGTGGCCTGGATGGGCCCGTTCGTCATGAACACCAAGGCCGAACTGCTGCAGGCGTACGAGGACTTCCAGGCCGGCCGGCTCGGGCAGGTCCCGGCCGACGGCATCCAGCCCTTCCGTGCGTGACGTGGGATGAATGTGGCAGAAGTTCGTTCCGAACGAACTTTTGCCACATTCACCCGGAACGGCGGGCGGCGCGCTCGGCGCGGCGCTGCTCGAAGCGGGCCGCCGACGCGTCCAGCTCGGCCATGAAGATGGCGAGGTCGTCGCGCGCCTTGTCGCCCGCCGCGGAGAAGTCGGTGCGGTCCCACACGTTCCAGGCCCGCAGCACCGGCGCGAGCACCTCGTCGTGGTGGATCCGCAGGTCGTAGATCCCGGCCATCGCGATCGCGACCGAGCGCCGCGCGAACCCGTCGACCTCGTTGCCCGGCATCTGGAAGTCGACGACCTGGCGCGTCGTCGCTTCCATCGCGGCGTCCGGTGACACGTCGAACGCCGCAGCCATCAGGTTGCGGTAATAGAGCATGTGCAGGTTCTCGTCCGCCGCGATCCGGGCGAGCAGCCGCTCGCAGCCCGGGTCGTCGGTGTGCCGGCCGGTGTTGCGGTGCGAGATCCGGGTCGCGAGCTCCTGGAACGAGACGTACGCCACCGTCTGCAGCAGGTCACCGACCGCGCTGTGCTGGAATCCCCGGCTCATGTGGTCCATGCGCTCGCGTTCGAGCGCGACCGGGTCCACCGCACGGGTGGCGAGCAGGTAGTCGCGCATCGCGATCGCGTGCCGGTTCTCCTCGGCGGTCCAGCGGTCGGTCCAGGTTCCCCATGCACTGTCGCGGCCCATGCTCGCCACGATCGCGCGGTGGTAGCCGGGCAGGTTGTCCTCGGTGAGCAGGTTGACCACGAGCGCGGTACGGCCGGCCGCATCGATCCGCGACTGGCTCGCGTCCCACGGCGTACCGTCGTACGGGCCTTCGAAGTCGCTCGCCTCGCTCCACGGCACGTACTCGTGCGGGAACCACTCCTTGGCGATGCCCAGATGCCGGTCCAGCTCGGCAGCGGCGACCGGCTCGAGCTCGGCGAGCAGTGCTGCGCCGACGGGGTGGGACACGGCGGCCTCCAGTACGACGGGCGACGCGCGGACGTGAACCAGTCTGCCATCCGGGCGTACGACGACAGCCGGACCTTCAGTTGCCGACCGGTTTGGTACGCAGCGCGCGCACCTCGTCACGGCGCACCTGCACCCGGCCGTCCACGACGCGCACCTGCAGTACGGGCGCGGGACGCACCGCCGGGCCGGTCACGACCGATCCGTCGGTCAGCCGGAACCGGCTGCCGTGCAAGGGGCAGGTCACGCAGCCGTCCGCGATGTCCCCCTCGTGCAGGGCCCCGCCGCGGTGCGTGCACCGGCTGGCGAGGCACACGATGTCGGAACCGGTACGGGTGAGCAGCAGCGCGGTCCCGTCGGCCCAGCCCGGGTGCGGCTCGCCCTCGCGGACATCGTCGGCCGCGGCCACGTCCGTCCAGTCCGCCGGCAGGTGCTCGAACGCGGTCGTGTCCACGCCCACCCCGAGGGCGAACGCGAGGTGGCCGCCGAGCCACCCGCCGACGGACAGCGCGGCCACGCCGGCCGCGCCGAGAGCGGCGCCGCGCCCGTGCCGGCCACGCCGGCGGGCGAGGTACCCGAACGCCAGCAGTGTCACCGCGACGTCGTTGACGGCTGCGTGCACCAGTCCGACGCGGCGTTCGGCCTGGGCGGTGCTCAGCCAGTCGTT
The DNA here is from genome assembly GCA_017848795.1 of Candidatus Nanopelagicales bacterium. Classification (GTDB taxonomy): domain Bacteria; phylum Actinomycetota; class Actinomycetes; order S36-B12; family CAIYMF01; genus JAFIHG01. The sequence goes on from JAFIHG010000018.1 coordinate 65,120, forward strand.
GGCGCCGCTGAGCACCGTCGGCACGGCCGCCAGCAGCCCGGCACCGGTCAACCGGCGCGCGGCGGCCGGGTCGGCCCGTACGAGGTCCAGCAGCGAGGCAGAGGTGAACAGCCCGACCGTCACGGCGGTGAGCGGAGGATGTGCGGGGTGCGCGCTCGGCGTACCGCTGAGCACGTCCTTGAGCGGGCCCGGTCGGATCATTCGGCGGACCGAGGCCACCACCTTCTCGGCCGGCGCGTCGAGGGCGGTCGCGCGCTCGACCCGGTCGACGAGGGCGTCGAGCAGACGCGCAGGGGCGGTGAGAGGTGTTGCGGACATGCGGCGAAACTAACCCGCCACCACGGTTCCCGCCCGTCGAGCGGGACGGGGCTCAGATCGTCGCGACCGAGCCGGCGTCCACCCGATAGTTGCTCCCGTTGACGAAACTGGCGCGCTCGGAGCAGAGGAACGCGATCACCGCGGCGACCTCCTCCGGCTCCCCGCGCCGGCCCAGCGCGATGCCAGGACGCTCCTGCGCGAGGAAGGACTCGATCGCGTCCTCGACGCTGCTGCCCTGCTCTTTCGCACGCTCGGCCATCATCGCGTCCGTCATCGGCGTGTGGATGAACGCCGGCGAGACCGCATTGACGAGGACGCCTTCGCCCGCGTACGTCTTCGACAGTCCCTTGCTCAGCGCGAGGATCCCCGCCTTGGCGACGCAGTAGGGCAACTCGTCCGGGTAGGGCTGTACGCCGTCCTCCGAGGCAACCAGCACGATCCGCCCCCAGCCCCGCTCGCGCATCGCATCGAGGACCGCTCGTACGACGTGGACCGCCGCGAGCAGGTCGGTGTCGAGCGTCGTACGCCAGCCCTGCTCGTCGATCTCGTGGAAGAGCCCGTGGGCTCCGGTCACTCCGGCAGCGTGCACGAGGACATCGGGTGACCCGAGCCGCGCTGTCACCTCGTCGCGCATGCGTCGTACCTCGGCGGTGTCCGTGACGTCTGCCTGCACAGCGACGACGTCGTCGCCGAGGTCCGCGGCAGCCGCCGTCAGCTTCTCCCGCGTCCGCCCGACGATCGCGACCCGCGCGCCCTCGTCGCGCAGCGCCTTCGCCGCCGACCACCCGATCCCGGAGTCGCCGCCGGTCACCAACGCGATCCGCCCGTCAATGCCCAGGTCCAACATGCGCTCCAAGGTGGTACCGAAGATCGGTCCCGTCCAGCGTCGCACCGCGGAACCCGGACCGCGCGGCGGGACGGCGGGCGTACGCGGGGTATAGCGCGCGCGTGCCCGCCGTTGCGGGGTGGGTCGGGAGGTGGCGGGCGTACGTGGGGTATGGCCGGCGCGTGCCCGCCGTTGCGGGGTGGGTCGGGAAGTGGCGGGCGTACGTGGGGTATGGCCCGCGCGTGCCCGCCAGCGGGGTGAAGTCGGGGTGACAGGATTTGAACCTGCGGCCTCTTCGTCCCGAACGAAGCGCGCTACCAAGCTGCGCCACACCCCGGCGAGCGCAGTGAGTCTAGGCGAGCGGGTCGGTCGCGGACAAAGCGGGATCAGGTGGGGCGGGCGGTCAGGGTGAGCAACGTCGCCTCCGGCGGGCAGGCGACACGGATCGGCGCGTACGGGGACGTGCCGAGGCCGGCCGACACGTGCAGGAAGGTGCCCCGCCCGTCGACGCCGCCGAGTCCCGGCTCTCCCGGCGTCTCGGGCCGCGCGTGGCGGGTCAGGCCGGAGGCGGCGGCGGCAGGCAGGTCGCAGTTCGTGACGAGCGCGCCGAAGCCCGGGACGCACACCTGCCCGCCGTGGGTGTGCCCGGCGAGGACGAGCCCGGCGCCGTCGGCTGCCATCGGGTCGAGCACCCGACGGTACGGCGCGTGCACCACCCCCATGGCGAGGTCGCTGTCCTCGTCGAACCGACCGGCGACCGCCTCGTAACGATCCCGGCGGATGTGCGGGTCGTCGACACCGCGCACGTCGAGCTCGCGGCCGGCCGCGCGCAGCCGCCCGCGGCCGTTGCTCAGGTCCAGCCAGCCGGCGTCGGTGAGCCCACCGACCAGGTCCTTCCAGGGCAGCTCCTGGTTCGTCGGCCGTACCGTCGACGGGCCCATCAGGTAGCGCCACGGAAACTTGAACGACGGCGCGAAATAGTCGTTGGAGCCCAGTACGAAAGCGCCGGGCAGACCGAGCAGGGGGTCGAGTGCCTCCAGGACGTACGGCACCGCTTCGACGTGGGCCAGGAAGTCCCCGGTGCCGACGACGGCGTCCGGGCGCAGCGCGGCGAGCGTGCGCACCCACGCGATGCGGCCGCGATGGCGGGGGGTGAGGTGCAGGTCGGTCAGGTGCAGGATCCGCAGGTCGGGCTGGCCCGGCGCGAGGACCGGTACGGTCACCCGGCGCAGCCGGTACCGGTGCGCCTCGGCGACGGCGTACGCCAGGGTGCTGCTGCCCAGCAGGGCCGTTGCGGCGGCGGCCTTGGCGAGGGGATGCACGCGCCCAGCGTCTCACGCGCGGCCGGTGCGCCTCACGCGATGCCCGCGTCGAGGCCACGGGCCGGGACGCGGGCCGGGGCACGGGCCGACCGGAGCGCCAGGCGGACCGCTGGGGGCGCGAAGGGCGAGGATGGGCGCATGAGTGATCTCGAGCAGCGGCTGCAACAGGACCTCACCTCGGCGATCCGGGAGCGCGACGAGCTGACGACCGCGACGCTGCGGATGGCGCTGACCGCGACCAAGAACGAGGCGGTGTCCGGCAGCCAGGCGCGCGAGCTCACCGACGACGAGGTCCTCGCCGTTCTGACCCGGGAGGCCAAGAAGCGGCGCGAGTCGGCGCAGGCGTACGACGACGCGCAGCGTCCCGCGCTGGCGGAGCGGGAACGCGCGGAGCTGAGCGTGCTCACCCGCTATCTGCCCGCCCAGCTCGGCGAGGACGAGTTGCGCGCCTTGGTCGATGCGGCGGTCGCGCGGGCCGCAGCGGACGGCCAGCAGGGCATGCGCGCGATGGGCGCGGTCATGCGCATCCTCACCCCGCAGACCACCGGCCGTGCCGACGGTGGCCGCGTCGCCGCACTGGTCAAGGACGCGCTGCGCTGAACGCTTTGCGGCCCCGACCGATCGTCACGGGTTCGGGGTCGCAGGCGGCCGGGCCGGTGGTGAGGCGGGCGGCGACGCCGGTGGTGAGGCGGGCGGGCTGTGGTCGCCGCGTCCCGGCTTGTGGTCGTCGCCGCCGGTTCCCGGCTTCACCGGCTCGCGGCTCGGCGGCGGGGGAGGCGGTGGGGGCGTCCAGGTGCCGAGCCCGTCGATGGTCTGCAGGTCGAAGCGCGTCTTGGGGGTGCCTTTGAGCGCCGCCTGCATCGCCTGCTTCCAGATCGGCCCCGGCAATGTGCCGCCGAACACCTGGGAGTAGTACCGGCCGTTGATCGTCACGTTCTGCATCGGGTGGCCGTACCCGCCGCGCGGGTCGCCGGTCCACACCGCCGCCGCGAGATCCGGCGTGTAGCCGGCGAACCACACCGCCGCCGAGCTGTTGATCGTGCCGGTCTTGCCAGCCGCTTGCCGCCCGAGCGCCATCGCCCGCCCGGTACGCGAGCTGATCGGACCGTCGATGACCTGGGTGAGGATCGCCGTGACGCTGTCGGCGACCTCCCGCGGCATGACGCGGGTGCAGTTCGCGTCCGGCACCTTGAGCGACTTGCCGTCCCTGTCGACCACACGGGTGATCGCGATGCTCTCGCAGTGCGTGCCGTGGTTGGCGAAGGTGGCGTACGACTCGGTGAGCCCGAGCGGGGTCACCGCGTCGTTGCCGAGCGTGAACGAAGGGTTGCGGCCCAACTGATCGCCGTTGCCCTGCCGGAGACCGGTCGCCTCGGCGATCTCGGCGGGCTTGCACAGCCCGGTCTTCTTCTCCAGCGCCATGAAATACGTGTTCACCGACAGCGCGGTCCCACTGAGCATGTCCATCGGTGTCGAGGTCCCGGTGGAGTTGTTCACGTGGTACGGCGGGAACTCGACGCCGGTCGTGCAGTTCTTGAAGCCGCGGAACGTGCGACTCGCCGGCGCTTCGAGCTTCTCGTACGGCGAGATGCCCTTCTCCAGCGCCGCCGCCAGCGTGAAGATCTTGAAGGTGGAACCGGACTGCGCACCCAGCGAACCGCCGTACGCGGTGCCGACGTTGAAGTTGTACGTCGTCTTGCCGCGGCCCTTGATGCCCCACTTGCGGTTCTGCGCCATCGCGACGATCTTCCCCGTGCGCGGATGCACCATCGAGATCGCCGCGACCTTGCGGCTGCGGTCCTTGATGGGGATGTAGCCGGTGACCGCGGCCATCGCGTCGGCCTGCACCTTCGGGTCGAGCGTCGTGTGGATGGTGAGCCCGCCCTGGCGCAGCAGCGTCTCGCGCGCCGCTGGTGTAGCGCCGAACGCGTCGTCGTGCTTCATCACCTGCAGCACGTAGTCGCAGAAGAACGGCGCCCAGGACGAGGTGCACCCGTTGGACACCTGCTTGGGACGCAGGAAGTCGTCGGTCGGGATCGCGGCGGCCGCTGCGGCCTGCGCCGGCGTGATGTAGCCGTTCTCCGCCATCCGGTTGAGCACCATGCCGCGCCGGCGCTGCGAGGCGTCGGGGTGACGGATCGGGTCGTAGCCGTTGGGTTGCTGCACCAGCCCGGCGAGGGTGGCGGCCTCGACGAGGTCGAGGTTCTTGGCGTGCTTGCCGAAGTAGCGCCGGGAGGCGGCCTCGACCCCGTACGCCCCGGCGCCGAAGTAGGCGATGTTCAGGTAGCGGGAGAGGATCTCGTCCTTGCTGTACTGCTTCTCCAGCGCCAGCGCGTACCGCAGCTCGCGGATCTTGCGGCTCAGGGTCCGGGCCTGTGCCGCCTGTGCCTCCTCCGGCGTCTTGGCCGAGTAGACGAGCACCAGCTTGACGTACTGCTGGGTGATCGTCGACCCGCCCTGCACCTGCCCGCCGCCGGAGGTCCCGGCCGCGGCGCGCAGGAAACCGCGCAGGTCGAATCCGTCGTGCTCGTAGAAGCGGCTGTCCTCGATGGCGACGATCGCCTCGCGCATGACGGGCGCGATCGACGACAGCGGCACCTCGACGCGGTTCTGGTAGTAGACCGTCGCGATCCGGCTGCCGTCGGAGGCGAGGATGACCGACCGTTGTGGCAGCGGCGGGGTACGGAAGGTCGCCGGCAGCGCCTCGAAGTCCTCCACCGCGGTACGGGTCGCGATCCCCGCGCCGCCGACGAACGGCAGCAGCGAAGCAGCCGCCACGACGCCGGCGAGCGCGCTCACCAGGACGAACAGCACGACACCCGCCGACAGCGCGGCCACGCGGGCGGCCGGACGACGGCGATGGGAGCCGGGGAAGGCAGTCATCAGCTCACGAGGGTACGGGGAGGGGACGAAGCGGCCCGGTAGCGGGACGTCCGCAGCACGCGACCGGTTCCCGAAGGGGGTCGACGGGAGGACCTCAATAGCTCTTTGTGCCTACGCATAATAGGCCCAACGGTCCTAGATCGAATGAGTGGGTATGCGTACGGTCAGCGGCACCGGGGCAACGCAGCCCCGGCGGAGTGGGGCCATCGGCTCGCACGGCGGGCTATCGGCCACGACGGCGGGAAGGTGGGCGGAGCGCGATGACCTGGACCCCCGACTGGACGGCCGCAGCTGCGTGCCGTGGCTCCGACCCGGACAGCCTGTTCGTGCAGGGCGCCGCGCAGAACCGCGCGAAGGCCATCTGCTTCGGGTGCCCGGTCCGTACCGAGTGCCTGGCCGACTCCCTCGACAACCGCATCGAGTTCGGGGTCTGGGGCGGCATGACCGAGCGCGAGCGCCGGGCGCTGCTGCGCCGGCGCCCGCACGTGACGTCCTGGCGCCGCCTGCTCGAGACCGCGCGCGAGGAGTACGAGCACGCCGCCGGCGTCCTCGAGCAGGTCCCGGCCGCGGGCTGAGGGCCGCTCACCGCTCCGGCGCGGCGCCTGTCGCGCAGCCGGACAACGCCGTGCCGACGCGGCGCAGCGCGGGCAGGTCGTGCACGTCCCCGGGCAGCGCCGGTACCCGTACCACCGGCACGTCCGGGTGGGCGGAGGTGAACCGCGCGGCCAGCTGGCGCTGGCGCTCCACCGTCGTGACCCGCTCGGCGTGCACGCGCAGCACCCCCGCGGTGGTGCGGTACGCCGCGCCGAGCCGTTGGAGCTGGTCGGCCGCCGCCTCCGCGTCGGCCGAGGACAGCGCCGGCAGTGCGCTGGTCTGCACCCGGTTGAGCACCAGCCCGGCCAGCGGCATCCGCTCGGCGCGCAGCCGCTCGGCGAAGTACGACGCCTCGCGCAGCGCGTCACGCTCCGGCGCCGCGACGACGAGGAACGCGGTGTCGGGCTGCTGCAGCATCCGGTAGGTGCGTTCCGCCCGTTCGCGGAACCCGCCGAACAGCGTGTCGATCGAGGCGACGAAGGCCTGGATCTCGTTGAGCACCTGGGCGCCGAGGATCTTCGAGAGCACGTTCGTGAACACCCCGAAGCCGGCCTGCACGAACCGTAGGTAGGCCCGCCCGCCGAGCCGCGCCGGCGCGGCGAGGATGCGGATCAGCCGGCCGTCGAGGAACGAGCCCAGCCGACGGGGCGCGTCGAGGAAGTCCAGCGCGGACCGGCTCGGCGGGGTGTCGACGACGATCAGGTCGAGGTGGCCGGCGGCTTCGGCGGCGGCCCGCAGCTGACCCAGCTTCTCCATCGCCATGTACTCCTGCGTGCCGGAGAACGAGGTGGACAGCGCCTTGTAGAAGGGGTTGGCGAGGATCGAAGCAGCCCGCTCGGGATCGGCGCTGGCGATCACCAGGTCGTCGAACGTGCGCTTCATGTCCAGCATCATCGCCTCGAGCGACCCCCCGGCACGCGCGTCCACATCGACCACCGGGCGGGGCTCGTTCTCCAGCTCCGACAAGCCCATCGCCTGCGCGAGACGGCGCGCCGGGTCGATCGTGAGCACCACCACCCGCCGGCCGCGCTCGGCCCCGCGCAGCGCGATCGCGGCTGCCGTGGTGGTCTTGCCGACCCCGCCGCTGCCGCAGCACACGATCGTGCGTACGCCCGGATCGCCCAGCAGCGCGTCGATGCCGAACCGGGGCTGGTCCACGGACGCGGTCACGCCGCTCCCTGCGCCCGCAGCGCCTCGGCCAGCTCGTACAGCGCACCGAGATCCACCCCGTCGGGCAGCCACGGCAGGTCGTACGTCGGCCGGTCCAGCTCCATGACGGTGGCCCGCTCGGCAGCCTCCAGCGCCACCCGCACGGCATGGTCGGACGCCTGCGCGCACAGCACGTCGACGGCGTCGTCCACGGCGACCTGCGCGAGCGCGCCCCCCGGGCCGGTCAGCCCGGCCGCGGCCAGCCCATCGGCGATCGCCGCCCGGTCCAGGCGGCCCTTCTCCGCCTTGCGCAGGTCCGTGGCGCGCAGCAGCGGCGCGCGGACCATGTTGACGAAGACGCCGCCGACCGGGAGCCCGGCGGCCTGCAGTTCCGCCACGCCGTCGCAGGTCTCCTGCACCGGCATCGGCTCGAGCAGCGTCACCAGGTGCACGGCCGTCAACGGCGAGGCGACGACCGCCATCACGTCGTCGGCCTGGTGGCGGATCGGCCCCACCTTCGCCAGCCCGGCGACCTCGCTGTTGACGTTCAGGAACTTCGCGATGCGGCCGGTCGGGGGCGCGTCCATCACGACCGCGTCGTACACCAGGCGGCCCTCGCGTCGCCGGCGCACCGCTTCCTTGGCCTTGCCGGTCAGCAGCACGTCGCGCATGCCGGGCGCGATCGTCGTGGCGAAGTCGATCGCGCCGAGCCGGCGCAGCGCGGAGCCGGCGCGGCGCAGGTTGTAGAACATCTCGAGGTAGTCCATGAGGGCCTCTTCGGCGTCCACGGCCAGCCCGAACACCTCGCCGCCGCCGGCTGCGGCCAGCCGCCGCTCCTCGTACGGCAGCGGAGCGGTGTCGAACAGCTGGGCGATGCCCTGCCGGCCCTCGACCTCGATCAGCAGCACCCGGCGACCGGCGGACGCGAGCGCGAGCGCGAGCGCACCGGCGACGACGGTCTTGCCGGTGCCGCCCTTGCCGGTGACGACGTGCAGTCGTACCCCTTCCCAGTCGGGATCCGGGCGGGCGTCGTCCGCCGAGGTCGCAGGCACCCTCCCGAGGGTAGGCCCAACGCGGGCACCCGCGGAGCCGACCGATGCGGGCAACGCCGGAGGCCGCAGGGCTAGGGTCGCGAGCATGACCAAGTGGGAGTACGCGACGGTGCCGCTGCTGGTGCACGCGACGAAGGCGATCCTGGACAACTGGGGCAGCGACGGCTGGGAGCTGGTGCAGGTCGTGCCCGGACCCAACCCGGAGAACGTCGTCGCGTACCTCAAACGGCCGGTCGAGTCGTGAGCGCGGTCGAGGACCGGCTCGCCGAGCTCGGCCACCGCGTCCCGGAGGTCGTCCCGCCCGTCGCCGCGTACGTCCCGGCCGTGCGCACCGGCGCGTACGTCTACACCTCCGGCCAGCTGCCGATGGTCGACGGGTCGATGCCCGCGACCGGCAAGGTCGGCGCGGAGGTCAGCGCGGAGCAGGGCAAGGCGTGCGCCGCCGCCTCTGCCCTCAACGCGCTCGCGGCCGTCAAGTCGGTGATCGGCGACCTCGACCGGGTGGTGCGGGTCGTGAAGGTCGTCGGCTTCGTGGCGAGCGCACCGGACTTCACCGGACAGCCGGCCGTCGTCAACGGCGCGAGCGAGCTGCTCGGGGCGGCGTTCGGCGACGCCGGTGTCCACGCCCGGTCGGCCGTCGGTGTGGCGGCGTTGCCGCTCGACGCGCCGGTCGAGGTCGAGCTCGTCGTCGAGGTGGCGCCCTGAGCGCTGCACCGGCCGGGCCGGGGTTCGGCAGCCGGCTCCCGGACCGGATGCACGCGCGCGCCGCGGCGCTCGTGCACGGCACGCGCGGGCGGTCGAGCGGCTGGGACCCGCCGGCCCCGCGCGATGCGGCGACCGTCTGCGTGGTGCGGGAGGGCCCGTCCGGCCCGGAGGTGTTCCTGATGCGCCGCCCGCCGACCATGGCGTTCGCGGCGCGGATGTACGTGTTCCCGGGCGGGGCGGTGGAGCCGGTGGACGCCGAGCTGCCCTTCGTGGACGGCGGCGACCTCGGTGCGCTCGCCCGGCGCGCGGCGACGTCCGCACCGCGGGCCCTGCTCGCCGCTGCGGTGCGCGAGACGTTCGAGGAGTGCGGCGTACTGCTCGCTGTCGACCGGGACGGCGCCGTCACCTCCGGCTGGGACGGTGCCGAGCGTGACCGGGCGGCGCTGGACGAGGGCCGGCTCAGCCTCGCCGACCTGCTGCGGCTGCGCGGGCTCGCCCTCGACCCGCGGCTGCTCCCGCTGGTCGGGCACTGGGTGACCCCCGAGGTGGAGGACCGGCGGTTCGACACCCGGTTCTTCCTCGCGGCACTGCCCGCGGGCCAGCAGGCGTACCGGACCGGCGCGGAGTCCGATGCGGCCGGCTGGTGGACCCCGGCCGCGGCCCTCGCGGCGCACGCCGCAGGGGAGCTGGCGATGCTGGCCCCGACGACGGCGACACTCGGGTGGTTGCAGTCCTGCCGGACCGTCCAGGAGCTGTTCGCCGCTGCCGCCAGCGTCGCGGTACGGCCGCTCATGCCGGCGCCGCGCTCCGCCGGTACGGACGGGGTGCGGTGGGTGATGACCGACGCCCGTACCGGTGAGGAGCTCAGCGCCGCCGACACGTCGGTCACGGCGGTCGGGGGACTTGGCCTCGGCGCGGACGGCCCACGTGCCAGCGAGGTGGAGGGAGCCCGGTGAGCGGCGACGGGGCATGGACGGGCGGCGCCGTCGGTGAGAGCGCGTACTGCGTCCTGGCGCCCAACGCCGGTCCGATGACGCTGGACGGCACCAACACCTGGCTGCTGTCGGCTCCCGGCTCCGAGCAGGTCGTCGTGGTCGATCCCGGTCCCGATGACGAGGCCCATCTCGAGCGCGTGGTCCGGGTCGCGGCCGAACGGGCGGGGCGGGTCGGGCTGGTGGTGCTGACCCATCAACATCTCGACCACAGTGCGGGTGCGCCGGGACTCGCGGCCCGTACCGGCGCGCCGGTACGTGCGCTCGACCCGCGTCGTCGCCTCGGCGAAGAGGGGCTCACCCCGGGCGAGGTCGTCGCCGCCGCCGGGGTGGAGCTGGAGGTCGTCGGTACGCCCGGCCACACGCCGGACTCGCTGTCGTTCCTGCTGCGCGCACCGGACGAACCCGCGCGGGTCCTGACCGGTGACACGGTCCTCGGGCGCGGCTCGACCGTGATCATGTACCCCGAGGGCAGCGTCGGGGACTACCTCGACTCGCTGCAGCGGCTGCTCGACCTCGCCGAAGCCGGCGACGACGCGGTGACGACGGTGCTACCGGGACACGGGCCCGTACTCGACGACCCGGTGAGCGCGCTGGAGTGGTACGTCCGCCACCGTCACCAGCGCCTCGACCAGGTGCGAGCGGCGCTCGCGGCCGGAGCCCGTACCGCGACCGAGGTCGTCGCCCGCGTCTATACCGATGTCGATCCGGCGGTGTTGCCGGCGGCGGAGCACTCGGTACGCGCCCAGCTCGCCTACCTCGACGCGCTCCCCGACCCCTGACCGATCCCGCACCCCGCCAGCCGCACCCAGCCGACGGTCGAGCGTGGTCGAGACCAAGATCGCCGACGTGGTCTCGACCACGCTCGACCACCGAATACTCGCCCGGTCTTTCAGGCGCAGGCGGGGTGCGAGCGCAGCGAGTCCCCTCCGAGCGGGTGTGTCGAGGTGGGTCGGGTCGCTCCTGGGTCGTGTTGGTCGGGTGGTGTGCCCGGCGCGTGCGCCTGCCGAGCGGTAGCGAGGTGTCGCGGGGCGTAGGCGGGGTGCGAGCGCAGCGAGTGCCCCTCCCAACGAGTGGGTCGGGTCGCTCCTGGGTCGTGTTGGTCGGGTGGTGTGCCCGGCGCGTGCGCCTGCCGAGCGGTAGCGAGGTGTCGCGGGGCGCAGGCGGGGTGCGAGCGCAGCGAGTGCCCCTCCGAGCACCGCGACGGGGCGCACTTGCGCCGAAAATCACCGCGCGCGGCGGCGCAGCCGCTCGATGTCGAGCAGGATGACCGAGCGGGACTCGAGGCTGAGCCAGCCGCGCTGGGCGAAGTCGGCGAGCGCCTTGTTGACCGTCTCGCGGGACGCGCCGACCAGCTGCGCGAGCTCCTCCTGGGTCATGTCGTGCGCGACGAGCAGCCCTTGCGGGTGGGGCCGGCCGAAACGCTCGCCGAGGTCGAGCAGCGCCTTGGCGACCCTGCCGGGCACGTCGGAGAAGACGAGGTCGGCGAGCGCGTCGTTGGTACGCCGCAGCCGCTGGGCGAGGGCCTGCAGCAGTGCCTCGGCGACCTCCGGGCGGCCGGTCAGCCAGGGGCGCAGGCCGCCGTGGCCGAGCCCGAGCACGGTGGCGTCGGTCAGCGCGGTCGCGGTCGAGGTGCGCTTGCCGGGGTCGAACAGCGAGAGTTCGCCGAACATCTCGCCTTCCCCCATGATCGCGATCAGCGACTCGCGGCCGTCGGTCGAGGTGTGCCCGAGCTTGATCTTCCCCTCGGTCACCACATAGAGCCGGTCACCGGGCTCGCCCTCGGCGAACAGCACGTCCCCGCGCAACAGCCGCCGCTGCTCCATGGACGCCTTCAGGGCGCCGGCTGCCTCCTCGTCCAACGCGGCGAACAGCGGCGCACGCATGAACACGTCCTCCACGGACTCCTCCTCGGTCGCTCGGTCGGACGGCTGCGGCCAGCCGAGCCATTGTGACGTACGTCGCCCTCCCGGGCCGCCCGGGTCCGCGCACCGGCCTACTGGTGCGGGCGGGACCGTCGCCACCCGCAACTACCCTGAGCCGTGTGAACGCCCCCACCTCGTCGTCGCGCGGCGCTGCGACCGGCCGGCGTGCAACCGCCGCTCGGACCGCCGCGGTCGCCGCCGCGGACGGCCCGCCCGGCACGGCCAGCGGGGAGACCCGTACCGCGCTGGTGCGCCGGGCCCGGCGGATCGACCGGATCCTCGCCGAGGCCTATCCCGACGCGCGCTGCGAGCTGGACTTCACGAGCCCGCTGGAGCTCGCGGTCGCGACGATCCTGTCGGCGCAGTGCACCGACGTGCGGGTCAACCAGGTCACCCCGGGGCTGTTCGCGCGTTACCCGGACGCTGCCGCGTACGCCGCCGCCGACCGCGCCGGGCTCGAGGAGCAGATCCGCCCGACCGGGTTCTTCCGGAACAAGGCGGCGTCGCTCATCGGTCTCGGCCAGGCGCTCTGCGAGCACCACGGCGGACAGGTGCCCGCCCGGCTCGAGGACCTCGTACGCCTGCCCGGGATCGGCCGCAAGACCGCCAACGTGATCCTGGGCAACGCGTTCGACGTTCCGGGCATCACCGTCGACACCCATGTCGGGCGCCTCGCGCGCCGCCTCGGGTGGACCGTCGAGACGGACCCGGTGAAGGTCGAGGCGGAACTGGCCGGGCTGTTCCCGCGTCGGGACTGGACGATGCTGAGCCACCGCTTGATCTTCCACGGGCGCCGGTGCTGCCACTCCCGCAAGCCGGCGTGCGGCGCCTGCCCGGTGGCGCGGCTCTGCCCGTCGTACGGGCTCGGGCCCACCGACCCGGAGCTGGCGGCCCGGCTGGTCACGACCGGTCCCGGCGGCGCGGAGTGACCCGTGCGCTGGCGACGGCGGCCGCGCTCGCGGCGTGCGCCGCGCTCGTCCTCGGCGGGTGCGCGCCGCAGGACGGCGACCACGCCGCAGGAGAACGGGTCGCCGCCGCCACCTCCGGCGCGGCGCCGGACGCGGGCGACCCCGGGCCGGCCAGCACGGGTGCGGTCAAGGCTGCCGGCCTCGATCCCTGCCCGCGCACGGATGGCGACACGGCTGCACGCGAGGACGGGCTGCCGGACATCGAGCTGCCCTGCCTCGGCGCCGGTCCGCCGGTGCGCCTCGCGGCGCTGCGCGGCACCCCGCTCGTCGTCAACGTCTGGGCCTCGTGGTGCCAGCCGTGCCGCAACGAGCTGCCGGTGCTCGCCGCGGTGGCCGCGACGGCGAAGGACCGGGTGCAGTTCCTCGGGATCGACGTGCAGGACACCGTCCCGGACGACGCGTTGGGGCTGCTGGCCGCCTCGGGCGTCCGCTTTCCCTCGGTCGTCGACTACGACAAGGCCAGCCAGCCGGGGCTGCGGTGGGTCGGACCGCCGATGACGGTCCTGGTACGGGCCGACGGGTCGATCGCGTACCGCCACGCCGGCGAGCTCACCTCCGTCGCCCAGTTGCGTGACCTGCTCCACGATCACCTGGGACTGGACCTAGCGTGAGCATTGCCATGCCCGCGCTTTCCCGAGTCGACCTGCCCGGTTGGCTCTCCCCGCTCCTGCGGGTCGCCGACTCGGTGACGGCGCGCGACCTGACCCGGTTCCCGGTGCCGCCCGGCACCGGGCGCCCTTCCGCGGTCCTGGTGCTGCTCGGAGGGGACCGGGCGCCGGGCGCCACCGGTGCCGGCAACCCCGCCGAGGTGCTGCTCATCCAGCGCGCCGCCTCGCTCGCCAGCCACCCCGGGCAGCCCGCCTTCCCCGGCGGCGCCACCGACCCCGGCGACGGCGGTCCGGTCGGGACCGCGCTGCGCGAGACGGTGGAGGAGACCGGTCTGGACCCGGCCGGGGTGCAGCCCTTCGCCCTGCTTCCCGAGCTCTACCTGCCGGTGAGCGGCTTCGTCGTGACGCCCGTGCTGGGCTGGTGGCGTACGCCCTCACCGGTACGCGTGGTCGACCCGGCGGAGGTCAGCTCGGTGCACCGGGTGCGACTCGATGCGCTGCTCGACCCCGCCAACCGCGTGCAGGTGCGCCATCCCTCCGGCACCTCCGGTCCGGGCTTTCGGGTCGACGGGCTGCTGGTGTGGGGGTTCACCGCCGGCGTGCTGGCGCGGCTGCTCACGCTCGCCGGCTGGGAACAGCCGTGGGACAGCTCGCGCCTGGTCGACCTGCCGCGGGTGGGTGCCGCGTGAGCGGCTCGCTGAACGGCGTCGACCTCGTGCTGCTGGCGAGCGCGGTGCCGCTCGCCTGGGTCGGCTGGCGTCACGGGCTGGTCAGCGGGGTGCTCTCGTTCATCGGGTTCGCCGCCGGCGGGATCCTCGGCGTGCTGGTGACGCCGCACGTGCTGTCCTGGCTCGGCCTCACCGGCCTGGTCGGGCTGGTCGTCGCGATCGTCGTCACCCTGCTGCTGGCGGGGGTGGGCAACGCGCTGCTCGTCACCATCGGCCGGGTGGTGCGGGGCCGGATCGTGTGGCGGCCGGTACGCCTCATCGACAGCGTCGGCGGCGCGCTGTTCGCCCTGTTGTCGTTCGCCGTCGCCGCCTGGCTCGTCGCGAGCGCCCTGGTCGTGCTGCCGGACGTCGGCCTGGTCCGCCAGGTGCGCGGGTCGACGGTGCTGGGCGCGATCGACGGGACCGTGCCCGAGCAGGCGCGGACGTGGGTGTCCGACCTCGGGCACCTGCTGGACGGCAGCGGCTTCCCGCGGGTGTTCGCCGGGATCGGTGCCGAACCGATCGTCCCGGTGGCCGAGCCCGACCCGGCGGTGCTGCAGATCCCGGCGGTGCGCAAGGCCGCCGGCTCGCTGGTCCGGGTGGAGGGCATCGCGCCGGCGTGCGGTACGCGCGTCGACGGTTCGGGCTTCGTCTACGGCCCCGGTCGCGTGATGACCAACGCGCACGTCGTCGCCGGGACCGACCGCCTGACCGTGTCCGTGCGCGGTACGGGCGAGGAGCTGCACGCCCAGGTGGTGCTGCTCGACCCGGACCTGGACATCGCGGTGCTGGCCGTCCCCGAACTGCGCGCGCCGGCGCTGCGGTTCGCCGGACCGGTGCGCAGCGGGACGTCCGCCGTCGTCGCCGGTTTCCCCGGCGGCGGGCCGCTCTCAGCGGTGCCGGCCCGCGTCCGGGCGATGCTCGTCGCCCAGGGCAAGGACATCTACGGCCGCGGCGACGTGAGCCGGGAGGTCTACTCGCTGCGCGCCGAGGTCCGGCCCGGCAACTCCGGCGGGCCGCTGCTCGGCGCGGACGGCCAGGTGCTCGGGATGGTCTTCGCAGCGGGCGTCGACGACCCCGACACCGGCTACGCGCTGACGGCCCGGCAGGTCGCCGACGCGGCCCGCGAGGGCCTCACCGCGCAGCGCGCCCTGCTGACCGGGTCCTGCCGCACCCGCTGAGGTCAGTCCGCCGGACGGGTCCGTGTCAGCCACGGCAGCAGCGCCGCGTCGAACGCCGCCGGCACCTCCTCGTGGGGGACGTGCCCGCAGTCCAGGTCGACCCGTTGGTAGCTCGCCGACACGTGCTGCTCCGAGCCCGCCACGCCCGCCGGCAGGATGACCGGGTCCCGCAGCCCGTGCAGCTGCAGCACCGGCACGGTGACCGGCTCGCCCATCGCCGCCTGGAACCGTCGCCCGTCGCGGCGCAGGATCGAGCGCAGCGCCCAGCGGTGGAACTCCACGGCGCAGTGCGCGGTCGCCGGGACGAGCATCGCCGCGCGGTACGTCGCGACCTCCGTGGGACTCGGCCACCCCGGGGTGGCGCTGCGCTCGTGCAGCAGGCGCTCGACGAGCAGCGCGTCGCGGCGCGTGAGCTGGCGTTCGGGGACGAACGGGCGTTGCAGCCCGACCGCGTACATCCCGCGGCGGCGCTGCGCGCGGTCCCGCAGCATCGCGCTGCGCAGCCGGTGCGGGTGCGGCATGGACACGACCGCCGCAGCGTGGGCGACGTCGGGATGCAAGGTGGCGATCGTCCAGGCGACGAGCCCTCCGACACCGTGGCCGACCACGGTCGCCGTCGTGTGGCCGAGCGAGCGGATCACGCCGGCCACGTCCGCGGCCAGCGTGAACGGGTCGTAACCGTGCGGAGGGTGGTCGCTGCCGCCGTACCCGCGCAGGTCCATCGCGACCGCATGGTGGCCGGCGGCGGCGATGCTGCGCAGCTGGCGGCGCCAGGTCCACCAGAACATCGGGAACCCGTGGAGCATGACCACGAGGGGTCCCTCGCCGAGCTCGGCCACGTGGAAACGGGCACCGTTCGCCGCCACGTCGCGGTGCGACCAGGGACCCTCGGCCCTCACCACGTCAACGGGATCGGGGACCGCGACGCTCGCCCCGTCGCCGTCCCCCGGCCGGTGCGGCGCGTCGTCTCCCGGAGCGTCGGGCAGCACGCCGGTTATGGCTGGGCGCCCTGCGCCGGGGCCGGCGGGCCCTGCCCGCCCGAGGCGGCACCGCCCCGCGCCGACAGCAGCTCCTTGGTCTGCTGCAGCTGGCGGATCGTGCGCTGCGGACCGTGCACCTTGCGGAAGCGGCGCACCCCGAGCCCGCCGAGCAGGGCGGCGACCAGCAGCAGCGCGAGCGTGACGATCCCGAAACCCGCCCACACCGGCAGTCCGGCCGCGACGATCGCGTACGCGATGGTGACGAACAGGAAGATCAGCCCGAGCAGGCCGAGGAACGCCGCGACCGCGAGCAGTGCCGAGGAGGTCGCGGCGATCTTCGCGCTCTGCCGCAGCTCGCTCTTCGCCAGCGCCATCTCGCCGCGCACCAGCAGCGAGAGGTCCTCCGTCACGCCGCTGACCATCGCCCCCAGGCTGCGGGTCTGCTCGTCGGTCCGGGTGCCGCTCATGTCGTCGCTCCCTGCGCTGGCCGGTCCGCTCCAGAAGCGGGCGTGATCAACAGGTTAGTGCAGCGGGGCCGGGGTGCGACCGGAGCGAGCACTGACCGGTGCCGCGGCTCAGTGGTCCGGTACCACCGGGGGCGGGATGTGGGGCAGCGCCACCTCGGGCGTCGGGGTGAGCACGATCCACACCCGGGGGTGACCGATGAGGCGGAACAGCCACCGGGCCGGCCACATGATCGCGAAGTGCCGGCCGTACTTGCGGCGGTGCGCGCGCACCCCCGCGGGGAACTCCGAACGCATCAGCAGTTCGGCGTGCGCCGCGACGTACGACGCGCCCGGCAGCAACCGTCCTGGGCCGTCGCAGGCGGCGAGCGCCGCGAGCGGGTTGCGGGCGAGCCGCTTGACCTTGCCCGAGTCGCCGAACGTCGAGACGAACAGCCGGTGCCCGTCACCGCTGACCCACACCGGCGTGTGCACCGGGCGCCCGTCCCGCCGGAATGTGACGAGGTCCACGAACGGCTCCCGGCCGAGCGCGGCGGCTAGGTGGTCACCGGTGCTGGACACTACGCTTCCCCGGCGGGGTGAACGGCGCTCGTACGGACTGCTTCGACAACGGCACGTCTCGACTGTGCCACGAGGCCCGTACCGGCAGGCATACGCGCCGGCCGGGAACCCTGCTCCCGGCCGCTGCGTCGACACGACGGGTGCGACAGTGCGCCCTGCGGGAGGCAGTGCAGCGATGCGAGCGCGAACGATCGTCCCCGTGGTACTCGCCGTCGCGCTCGTCACCGGGCTCCTCGTGGGAGCGCGGATCCCGATCGCCGCGACCGCGACAGCGACCGGGCCGGCCGCGCACCCGACGCCCGGCGGCACGGACGACGGCGGCTCACCGGAGCCGGCTCCGGACGGCTCGCCCGCGCCACCGGCAGGCGAGCAGCCGAACCTGGAGAACTACCCGATCACCCGGCTCGCGCGCGGGGAGCAACCGCCGCAGTTCGTCGTCGTGTCCTTCGACGGCTCGTGCTCGCACGAGCTCTTCCAGCACTACTTCGACCTGGGCCAGGAGACGAACTCCCGTTTCACCTTCTTCATGTCCGGGCTGTGCCTCGTACCGGACGCGGAGCACAACCTGTACCACCCGCCGCGCCAGCCCGTCGGCACCTCTGCCATCGGGTTCGCCGATCCGAAGAACGTCACCGACCGGATCCGGGACTGGTCGAAGGCGTACGACAACGGGTACGGCGTCGGTACCCACTTCCTCGGGCACTTCTGCGAGGAGAACGGCGTGGGGACCTGGTCGGCGGCGGACTGGCGCAGCGAGCTCGACCAGCAGCAGCACTTCTTCGACGACTGGGCGCAGGTCAACGCGAACAACAAGTACGCCGACCTGTCGGTCAAGCCGTCCTTCCCGTTCTCGGCCGTGCAGGGTGACCGCACCCCGTGTCTGGCCGGCAAGCGGGACCAGATGTACAAGGCGTTCGCCGAGCGGCACTTCACGTACGACTCCTCGAACGGCGGCACGCTCACCTGGCCGCGCAAGATGAAGAAGTACGACTTGTGGAACATCCCGCTGCAGCGGCTGTCGATCAAGGACTGGCCCGGCAATCGGAGCGTCCTCTCGATGGACTACAACCTGCTCTACACGATGAACAACGCCAAGACGACAGCGCCGCGCGCGACGTGCGACAAGCTCCGCCGGGCCACGTACGCCACCTACATGGGGGCGCTGGACGCCGTGGAGAACGGCAACCGGGCACCGCTGATCATCGGCAACCACTTCAACACGTGGGTCTGCGGGGCGTTCCGCGACGCGCTGACCGACTTCGTGCGGGACGCGCACACCCGGTACCCGTACGTCCGGTTCGTATCGTTCGAGTACCTCGTGAAGTGGATGGAGGCTCAGGACCCGAAGGTCCTCAAGGCCTTGCAGGCCCGCCCTGCTCCGAGCTACTGATCACCGCGTACCCTCACCAGGCGTGACGGCGCCCGACCCGCTGGCCGCGGTCGCGGCCCTTCCCGGAGTCGCGGAAGCGGCGGCGCGCGCGCGCGACGGCGTCGACGCGCTGCTCTGGGACCGCCGGGTGCGGGCCCGCATGGCCGAGCTCACCGCCCAGTCCCGCGCGCTCGGGGCGTGGGCGTCGGCCGCGCTGGACGGGGCCGACGTGCCGGCGTCGTCGGTGCGCGACGGGTCGGCGCTGGACGGCTCGCCCATCGGCAAGGTCGTGGCGGCGGCCGTACGCGTGCAGGACGAGACGGTGCGTGTCGCGGACCTGCTGCTGACCGCGCCCGCGCAGGCGCTGGCCCGGTTGCACACGGTGGCGGCGGTCGACTTCGTGCCGGACGAGGACCTGGGCCGCCCGCGCCGCGGCGAGCGGCCGGACGACCCGCTGCGGGTCGGTCCGGCGCCCGGCGCCGAGCACGCCCGGCGCCGCCTCACCGCGCTCGGCGAGGTACTGCGCACGTCGACCAGCACGCCGGCCGTCGTCGTTGCCGGGATCGCCCACGGCGAGCTGCTCGCGACCCGGCCCTTCGCGTGGGGTACGACGCTCGTCGCGCGGGCGGTGGTGCGGGCCGTCCTCGCCGCTCGCGGCGTCGACCCGGACGGAGCGGTCGCTCCCGAGGAGGGGCTGCGTCGCCTGGGCCGTCCGGCGTACGTCCGCGCGCTGCGCGAGTACGTCTCGGGGACCCCGGAAGGGGTCGCGAACTGGCTCGACTTCAACAGCCGGGCGATCCTGACCGGAGCCGAGGCCGCCCGCGAGCTGCTCGCGGCCGGCTGACGTCCCGGTCCTCTCAGCGGAGCGAGGTCTTCCCAAAACCGCTTGGAGTTGCTAGGAAAGGACATGCAAGACAACCACGGCGCCCTTCCGGGCGTTTGGTCAAGAACGTGCACGACAGCCGAGCACCCACGCTGCGGTCAGCCCACGATACGGGCGTCGCGAGCCGGGAAGGCGACGAGCGCACCCGGCCGCGACGATCGACGCAGAGCGCTTGCTCGCTCGGGTGGCGTGCCGCAGCGGCGCCCGTCGACGGGCGCCGCTGCTTTGTGCCCGCCCGACGTTCGTGGCCGCGCGATCGGCGCCGCGCCGCTCATGCCGCCGGCCACCCGGCGCGCCGGCTCTGCACCGGGTCGTTCGACGGTCCGCACGACCGGACGATCGCGTCCCAGAGGCGGGCGTCGTCCAGCGGCAGCAGGTACCTGTAGTCCTCGCCTGCGACTCTCACCGTCGCCCAGGTGCTCGGTGGTCCGAAGAACTGGGCGTCCGAGCAGCTGCCCACCGTCCAGCGCAGCCGGCGCAGTTGACGCACCTCGGTGGTGTTATAGGCACCGACGAGCGTCAACTCACCCGGGACGAAGCGATCCGCGCCGCGCGTGTCCGGTCTGCGCACCTCGCCCCGCTCTGCCGTGATCACCAGCGACAGCGAGGCCGTCAGCTGTCCTTGCCGGTCCACATCGGCGCTCGCCCGCGTGAGCCGGTAGCGCAGCACGGGAGCCTGCGGGCACGGGTCGGCTACTGCGGCGGCGGCAGCGGGGAAGCGGTCGGTGAGCGACGCCGACACCTGCCGGCTGGAGAACTGTTGCTGCAGCTGCGAGCCGAGCCAGACCAGCAACGTCGATGCGCTCCCGGGGCGTACCAGGCAGTTCGGGAACTGGTCGACGAGCTCGAGCTCGGTCGTCGCGCCGGGGGCGAGCGTCACCGGCTCGTCGTCGCTGGTCAGCAGGAAACGCACCTGGGCGGACTGCGCGTCGCTCGCCAGGCCCGCGCCGTGCACCTCGTACGCCCACACCCCGGGGTTGCGCAGCGTGACCGCGAGGTGCGCGCCATGGCCGTGCCCGTCGCGCGGTGTCACGGCCGTCACCGTGACCGCGGCAGCGGCGGCCGTCGCGCAGTGCTCGAGGACCTGCGACCGGAGGTCCGCGGCAGGTGCGCCGGTGGCGGGTACGTCGGCGATCACCTCCCGGCCCCACGGGTCGGTCTGCGCGAGCCGGAGGGCGAGCGCAGGCGGCGGCTGGTCCGGGCCGAGACCGGTGCAGTCCGGCTGCGCCGTGACGGCGACGTCGTCACCGTCCTGCGCGAGCGAGAGTGGGCGCAGCCCACCGCCCACGAGTGCCACAGCGCGCACCGGGACCGTCGTGCCCGGGTCGGGATCGATGACGAGGCGCAAGGACCCATGCTCCAGATCCGGCGCGGGCCGCAGCGAGACGGTGGCGGCGACGGTCGACGCGGGCGGCGGCGGGCGGGACGCCAGCGTCGCGGCCGTGCCCGCCGTGCCCACCGCGAGCACCAGGACCGCGAACGACACCAGGACCCGGTGCCGGCGCAGCCATCGCCAGCGGGCCGGTACGGCGTCGTCCGACGCTGCGTGCACCGGGTCCGTCGGGGACGGCGCACCGGCGGCGTCGCCCGCCGCGAGCAGGGCGTCGAGCTCTTCGGAGGACAGCCGCCGCTCCTCGGGCACCGCCGCTCACCCCGGGGTCGTGCGGCGTCGTGCGTACCACGCGACACCGAGCGCGACAGCGCCCGCGACACCGCCGGCCACGCCGATGGCGGTACGTCGCTGCTCGGCCGGCACCAGGCCGGTGAGCCGCTGGCGCACCGTCTTCATCGCCACCGGCCGCTTGAAGTCGCGCACCGGCCAGTCCTGCTCGAGGGCGTGCGCCCGCAGCGGCGCATCCGGGTTGACCGCGCACGGATGGCCCACCGCCTCGAGCATCGGCAGGTCAGTCATCGAGTCGCTGTACGCGTACGACGCGGTGAGGTCGTACCCGTGCTCGGCGGCGAGGGCCCGCATCGCCTCGGCCTTCCCCTCCCCGTACGCGTAGAAGAGGATCTCGCCGGTGTACTTGCCGTCCTCGACGGCGACCTGCGTGCCGATCGCGAGGTCGACCCCGAGCCGCTCACCGATCGGCTCGACGACCTCCGTCCCCGACGAGCTGATGATGATCACGTCGCGTCCCGCGGCCCGGTGCTCGGCGATCAGGTCCACGGCTTCCTCGTACACCGCCGGCTGCACCGTCTCGTCGAGCGTCTCGGCCACGATCCGCTTGACCTGCTCGACATCCCACCCGGTGACCATCTGCGAGAGGTACGCGCGCATCTGCTCCATCTGCTCGTGGTCGGCGCCGGTGAGCAGGTACGCGAACTGGGCGTACGCGCTCTTGAGCACGTCCCGGCGCCGGATCAGACCCTCGCGGTAGAACGGGCGCGCGAAGGCAAGGCTGCTGCTCTTGGCCAGGATCGTCTTGTCCAGGTCGAAGAACGCGGCGCCCGCCGTGGCCGGCTCCTGCGCTGCCGTCCGCACCGCGTCGCTCAAGGCATCGGTCACGCGATCAGGGTAAGCGCGCGCCGCCGGGGCCGGCCGGAGCACCTCGCGCCGGCAAGGTCGTCCACAGCCCGCGCGGTCGACGCGCCGTCCACAGACCGAGGCCCGGGGCGCCGCGCCGGGCCGGTGGCCCAGGGCACCGTGAGGGCCGTCCCGCCGTCGACGACCGGAGCCTGCGATGCCCGAACCGGTGCCCATCCCGTCCCCACCGTCCGCAGCGCCGGCGAACCCCGGCGAGCGCCCGCTGCTCGTGACCGCCGACCCGGACCTGCTCGAGGCCCTGCTGCGGCTGACGGGAGGAGCCGGCACCGAGGCGGAGGTCGCCTCCTACCCGCGTGCGGCGCGGCTGGCGTGGAACACCGCACCCCTGGTGCTCTGCGGGGAGGACCTCGCCGGCGACCTGCTCGAGGCGGGGGTTCCCCGCCGCCGCGACGTGGTGCTGGTGGCGCTCGCCCCGGTCGTGGACGAGCCGGCGCTGTGGCGGCGCGCCGTACACATCGGCGTGGACGCGGTCGCGGTGCTCCCCGACGACGAGGCGGTCGTGATCGGCGCGCTGTCCCGGCTCGAGCAGGAGGACGCGGGCGGGACGGTGGTCGCGGTCATCGGCGGGCGGGGTGGCGCCGGCGCTTCCGTGTTCGCCGCTGCGATGGCGGTGGCGCAGGTGCGCGCCGGAGGGCGAGCGCTGCTCGTCGACGGCGACCCGTGGGGCGGTGGCGCGGACCTGCTGCTGGGCGGCGAGGCACTGCCCGGGCTGCGCTGGCGCGACCTCGGCGGGCTCGCCGGGCGGGTCTCGGGCCGGGTGCTCGCCGACGCGCTGCCCCATCCGTACGGCGTCGGTGTCCTGTCATGGGACCGGGGCGCACCTTTCGACGTGCCGCCCGCGGCGCTGCTCGCCGTGCTCGACGCCGGGGTGCGCTCCCACGACCTCGTCGTCGTGGACCTGCCCCGCCGCAACGACGAGACCGTGACGACGGCCCTGGCGCGCGCGGCGACGACGCTGCTGCTCGTACCGGCCGAGCTCCGGGCCGCGGCCGCGGCGTCCCAGGCCGCCTCACTGCTCCCCGCGGATCGCACCCGCCTCGTCGTACGCACCGGACGCGGGCGCAACCTGGAGCCGGAGCTGATCGCCAAGACGCTCGGCATGCCGCTCGCCGCCGTCGTCCCCGACGACCCGCGGCTGGCCGCCGCGGTCGACGCCGGCGAGCCGCCCGGGTCCGGACGTTCGCCGCTGGGCAAGGTCGCGGACGCGCTGGTGCGCCGGCTCGTCGGCCCGGCCCCGCGGAGCGCTGCATGAGCCCACTGCGCGCCGGGCCGTACGCGTCCCGTTCCGGCACCGCGCCGCCGGTCGCGACCGGCCTGGTCGACCGGGTCCGCGCCCGGTTGGTGCAGGACGGCACCGAGCCGACCGCGGCCCAGGTGGCGCGTGCGGTGCACGCCGAGGGCGCGGTGCTCGCCGACCACGCGGTGCTCGCCGTGGTGGACGCGCTGCGCAGCGAGCTCGCCGGTGTCGGCCCGCTCGATCCCCTCGTGCGCGATCCGTACGTCACCGACGTCCTGGTCAACGCGCCGACCGAGATCTACGTCGACCGCGGTGCCGGGCTCGAGCCGGTCACCGACATCGTGCTCCAGGACGAGCCGGCGGTGCGCCGCCTCGCCCAGCGGCTGGCCGCGCAGGCCGGTCGCCGCCTCGACGACGCGGCGCCGTACGTCGACGCCCGCCTGCCCGGCGGGATCCGGCTGCACGCCGTGCTGCCCCCGATCGCGAGCGGCGGAACCACGATCTCGTTGCGGGTGCCGCGCCGCCGGTCGTTCACGCTCGCCGAGCTCGTCGCGGCCGGCTCGCTCCCGGCGGCCGGGGAGGCCTGGCTCACGGCGCTGATCGCTGCCCGTGCGGCGTTCCTCGTCAGCGGTGGTACCGGCTGCGGCAAGACCACCGTGCTCTCCACGCTGCTCGGTCTCGTCGACCCGGCCCACCGGCTGCTGCTCGTCGAGGACTCCGGCGAGCTGCTCCCCGACCACCCGCACGTCGTACGCCTCGAGGCGCGTCCGTCCAACACCGAGGGTGCCGGAGCGGTCGTGCTGCGCGACCTCGTCCGCCAGGCGCTGCGGATGCGACCGGACCGGCTGGTCGTGGGGGAGGTGCGCGGTGCCGAGGTCGTGGATCTGCTCGCCGCCCTCAACACGGGGCACGAAGGGGGCTGCGGGACGGTCCACGCGAACTCCGCCGAGGACGTGCCCGCCCGGCTCGAGGCGCTCGCGCTCGCGGCAGGCCTGGGCCGGGATGCCCTGCACGCCCAACTGCACGCCGGCCTCGACGCGGTGCTGCACCTGGTCCGCGACCGCGACGGGCAGCGGCGGATCGATTCGGTGCACGTGCTGGCGCGGGTGGAGGGGTGGGTGCAGGCGCAGCCGGCGTTGTGGTTCCGTGACGGCACGGTCGCCGCAGGTCCCGGGCTGCCCGCACTCGAACGCCGCCTCGCGGGCGGCCCGCGATGACCGTGCCGCTGCTCTGCGCGCTGTTGGCGGGGCTCGCGGTGCTGCTCGCCGTGCCCGCCGGCGTCGGGCTCCCGACGCGCGGTGCGGCGGTGCGTGCCAGGGCGTTCGCGCGTACCGTCAGCGCGCGCCTGCGGGATCGGGGGCGCGCGGCGCGCCAGCGCGTGGCGTGCGTGAGCGTGCTGGAGGCGTTCGCCGCGGAGCTGCGCGCCGGTCGGCCGGCGACGACGGCGCTGGAGCGGGCCGCGCAGGACCACCAGCAGCTGGTGCCGCACGCGCTCGGGGCGCTGCGGTTGGGCGGTGACGTGCCGGACGCGCTCGTGCTGGACGGTCAGGGCGAGGGGCGGCAGGTGCTGCGCCGGCTCGCGGCGTGCTGGCGGGTGGGGGAAGGCACCGGCGCCGGCCTCGCGGCAGCGGTGAGCCGCGTCGCCACCGCAGCGCGCGAGTCCGAACGGGTCCGGCTCGAGCTGGCGGCCCGTACGGCCGAGCCGCGGGCCACGATGCGCGTACTGGCGGCGCTGCCCGCCTTCGGGCTGCTGCTCGGCAGCGGGCTCGGCGCCGACACCGTGGGCTGGCTGTTCGGGACCACGCCGGGGCGGCTGGTCGCGGCGGCCGGGCTGGGTCTGGACGCCGCCGGGCTGTGGTGGTCGCGTCGCCTGATCCGCACCGTGGAGCGCGCCCTGTGACCCGCCCCGTCCGCGTGTCCCTGCTCGAAATGTCGTTAACTCCGCCAGTTGACGACATTTCGAGCAGGGACACGCGGGAATGGGGGGTGGGGTGAGCGGAGGTGGGGCGCCGGTGGGCGTCGTCGTGATGGTGGGCGGCGCCGCGGTGGCGGCCGGCTGGTGGCTCCTCGCGTCGTCCCCCGCCGCAGCCGCGCGCGCACGGCTGCGCGCACTCGGACCGGGGCCGGTCGCGGGCGCACGCCGCAAGAGCGGGCGAGCGCTGCCGATCCCACTCGTCGCCGTCCTCGGCGGGCTCGGCGTGGCGGTGATCATGGGCGGGCCGCTCGGTGCCGCGCTCGGGGTCGTCGTCGCGATCGCGGTACGGCGCGGCGTACCGCGGCTGGAGTCGCGGGCGGCCCGTACCCGCCGCGTGGCCCTCGCTGCTCAGGCCCCGGAGCTGCTGGACCTGCTCGCGGCATGCCTGGCCGCGGGCGCCACGGTCCAGAGCGCGTTGCACGCCACTGCCGAGGCCCTCGACCCACCCGCGCGCGAGCTGCTGCGCCGGGTCGACGCGGAGCTGCGTCTCGGGGCGGACCCGGAACGGGCATGGGAGGCGGTGGCCGCCGAGCCGGCGTTGGCGCCGCTCGCCGCGGCCGTGCGCCGGTCGGCGGACTCCGGTGCCGCGCTGGCCGACGCCCTTGCGCAGACCGCGGACGACCTGCGGGCCCGCCGCCGCAGCGAGGTGGAGGCCGCAGCGCGCAAGGTAGGCGTACGGCTGACCGCGCCGCTCGGCCTCGCCTTCCTGCCGGCGTTCGTGCTGCTCGGGGTCGTCCCGGTCGTCGCCTCGCTCGTCTCCGGTGTCCTCACGCTGCCCTGAGCCGCGCGCGGGGACCCGGTGCCATCACCAGGCGTACGCCTCCGGGGCGGGCCCGCCAGGACCCGGGAAGATCTCGTCGAGCCGGGCGAGGGCGGCGTCGTCGAGTCTCACCTCGAGCGCGCGTACCGCATCGCGTAGCTGGTCGGTCGTGCGCGGGCCCACGATCGGGGCAGTGACAGCGGGTTGGTGCAGCAGCCACGCGAGTGCCACGTCCGCAGGCGCGGCACCCCGGTCGTCGCAGAACTGCTCCCAGGCCTGGACCGCCTCGCGGTGGGTCTCCAGGGCGGCGGCCGCCCGTCCCTCCGTACGGCGGCGGGCATCACCCGAACCCGCCGCGCGCAACACCCCGCCCAGCAGCCCGCCGTGCAGGGGCGACCACGGCACGATCCCGACGCCGTACGCCTGCGCGGCCGGCAGCACTTCGAGCTCGACCGTGCGCTCGAAGAGGTTGTAGATCGACTGTTCGCTCACCAGGCCGAGCCCGCCCTGGCGCCGTGCTTCCTCGCACGCCTGCGCGAGGTGCCAGCCGGCGAAGTTGGACGAGCCGACGTAGATGATTTTCCCTTGGTAGCGAAGGATGTCCATCGCTTCCCAGATCTCGTCCCACGGAGTCCCGCGGTCGATGTGGTGCATCTGATAGACGTCGATGTGGTCGGTCTGCAACCGGCGCAGCGACGCGTCGCAGGCGCGGCGGATGTTGAGCGCCGAGAGCTTGTCCTCGTTGGGCCAGTCGCCCATCGCGCCGTACAGCTTGGTGGCGAGTACGGTCCGCTCGCGCCGCCCGCCGCCCTGGGCGAACCAGCGGCCGAGCATCGCCTCCGTGCCGCCGGCGTTGCCTGTCCCGCCGTACCGGTTCGCGGTGTCGACGTAGTTGATACCCAGCTCGTGCGCCAGGTCGAGGATCGCGAACGCGTCGGGTTCGTCGGTGACCGGCCCGAAGTTCATGGTTCCCAAGCAGAGTCGGCTCACCGACAACCCGCTGCGACCGAGATGTGTGTACTGCACGGCCCCATCCTGGCAGGGGCTGTCCCCAGGCGCGGCCGCTGTTCGCCCATCCACAGTTCGCCCGCGCCTGCTCGCGCCGCCTTGCGCCCGGACTCCATGGTTCGAGCGCGGACGGCGAGGGTCGTCGCCCGCTTCCGGGAGGTATCCATGACCCGACGTCACCGCGCCCGCCTGCTGCGGGCGGACACCGGAGCGGCCACGGCGGAGTACGCCGTCGTCTCGGTCGCTGCCGCCGGTCTCGGCGGCCTGCTCATCAAGCTGCTCACCTCGGACTGGTTCTCCGAGATCCTGCGGCGCATCTTCGAGGCGATCATCACCCTGTTCCTGAACGCCATCGGCCTGGGGTGAGTGCCGCGATGGCCTCGGCCATGCCCGTCGGGACGGGGGCCGGCACCCGCCGGTCCCCGGCCCGGTGGGCGGGCGGCCCCGACCGGGGAGCGGTGGCGGTGGAGGCGTCCGTCACCCTGCTCGGCCTGGCCCTCGTGCTGGCCGCACTCGTGTGGTTCCTCGCGGTGGTGGGCGCGCAGCTGCGTGCTGCGGACGCGGCGCGCTCGGGCGCCGTGCTCGCTGCCCGCGCCCAGCCGTACGCCGACGTGCGCGACGACGTGCACCGCATCGCCCCCGGGGCGGACGTCTCGGTGTCCCGGTCGGGCGACCGGGTCGTCGTCGTCGTACGCCAGCGGCTGGCACCGCCGCTGGGACCGTTCTCCGGCATCGGGGCGTTCGAGGTCTCCGGCCGGGCGAGTGCGGCACTGGAGCAACCGTGAGCGACCGTTTCGGGGACGAGCGCGGTGCGGGTTCGGTGCTGGTGCTCACGGTGGTCGCCGTGCTGTTGCTGGCGTTCGGTGCGGGGCTGGTCGTCGCCGACCTGTACGGCACCGGCAGCCGCGCGCGTACCGGGGCCGACCTCGCCGCCCTTGCCGCGGCCGGGCGGGCAGCCGGTGGCAGTGGAGCCGCCTGCGCGCAGGCCGCTGCCGTGGCGCGCGCCAACGGCACCGAGCTCGTCTCCTGCCGCGTCGGCGGCACGCAGCCGTTCGACGTGGATGTGGTCGTCGCGGCGCACCCGGCCGGACCGCTGCTCTCGGCCGCCCGGCGGTGGGGGTACGCCCCGCCCGAGGTCCGGGCGCGCGCGCTCGCCGGACCGGCACGGTCCTGACACCGGCCGGCGTCAGGCGCGGGGCGCCTCGCTGAGCACGGCGTCGAGCAGGCGCTGGGCGCCGGACTTGTCCAACGGCTCGTTCCCGTTGCCGCACTTGGGGGATTGCACGCAGGACGGGCACCCGTCACGGCAGTCGCAGCACGCGATGGCGTCCCGCGTCGCCCGTAACCAGCGGCCCGCGTCGCGGAACCCGCGCTCGGCGAAGCCGGCGCCGCCCGGGTAGCCGTCGTACACGAACGACGTGCAGCGGCCGGTGTCGGGGTGCAGCGCCGTCGACACGCCGCCGATGTCCCACCGGTCGCAGGTCGCGACCAGCGGGAGCAGGCCGATGGAGGCGTGCTCCGCCGCGTGGACCGCACCCGGTACGTCGAGCTCGGACACCGCACCCGCGACCAGCTCCGGTGCGGCGGTCCACCACACGGCCGTCGTACGCAGCCGTCGTTCGGGCAGGTCGAGCGGTTCCTCCCCGAGCACCTCGCCGGTGAGGTACCGCCGCCGCAGGTACGACACGACCTGGGTGCGCACCTCCACCGTGCCGAGGTGCAGCGCTGCCTGTCCCCACCGTTCGCCGGCACGCTGGTCCAGGACCCGGATCTCGGTGACCTCACGGGCCGAGGTGGTGTGGTCGACGTCGGCGCGGTGCGCGTGGGCGACAGCGGCGGGCAGGTCGAGGTCGTCGACGAGGTAGGTCACGCCCTGGTGCACATAGACCGCCCCGGCGTGTACGGCGGAGTGCGCGGCGCCGGGGTCGACGGTGCCGAGCAGCCGGCCGGTGCCGGTCTCGACGACCCGGACCGGTGCGCCGCCGATGCCGCGCAGGTCGGCCAGGTCGGCGGCGCGGTCCTTGCGGGTCCAGTACCACCCGCCCGGACGCACCCGCAGCGACCCGCCGGCGACGAGCGCCTCGAGGACGCCGGGTGCCGCGGCGCCGAAGGTGGGCAGGTCGGCCTCCGTGAGCGGCAGCTCGGCGGCGGCCGCCGCCAGGTGCGGGGCCAGCACGTACGGGTTCTCCGGATCGGTCGCGGTGACCTCGAGCGGCGCGTCGAAGACGGCGTCCGGGTGGTGGACGAGGTACGTGTCGAGCGGGTCGTCGCGTGCGACGAGCACGGCGAGCGCCTCCCCGCCGCGGCGCCCGGCCCGCCCCGCCTGCTGGCGCAGCGAGGCACGGGTGCCGGGCCAGCCGGCGAGCAGCACCGCATCGACGCCGGTGATGTCGATCCCCAGCTCGAGGGCGCTGGTGGTGCTCACCCCGCGCAGCGTCCCCGCGCGCAGGTCCGCCTCGAGCGCGCGGCGCTCCTCGGGCAGGAACCCGGCGCGGTACGCGGCGACGCTGCCCGCGAACGCGGTCCCCTCATCGGCGTCCAGCTCGGCGAGCCGGGCCCGCGTGGTCATCGCGACCGCTTCCGCGCCACGCCGGGACCGGGTGAACGCGAGGGTCTGCACGCCGGCCGCCACGAGGTCGGCGAGCAGGTCGGCGGTCTCGGCGGTCGCGCTGCGCCGGGTTGGCGCGCCGTGCTCGCCGGAGCCCTCCAGCAGCGGGGGCTCCCACAGTGCGAACTCTGTCGCGCCACGCGGTGAGCCGTCCGCGGTGACCGCGCGGACCGGCGCGCCGATCAGGCGGCCAGCGGTGAGCTCGGGCTCGCCCGTTGTCGCGGACGCGAGCAGGTAGGTCGGTGCCGTGCCGTAACGGGCACAGATCCGGCCCAGTCGGCGCAGCACGTTCGCGACGTGCGAGCCGAAGACGCCGCGGTAGGCGTGACACTCGTCGACGATGACGTAGCGCAACGCACGCAGGAAGCCGGACCACGCCGGATGGGCGGGCAGCAGCGCCCGGTGCAGCATGTCGGGGTTGGAGAGCACCAGGTGGGCGTGCGCCCGGATCCAGGCCCGTTCCTCGGTGGGCGTGTCGCCGTCGTAGACGGCCGCCCGTACTCCCGGCAGGCCGAACCGCTCCACGGCGCGCAGCTGGTCCTGGGCCAGCGCCTTGGTCGGCGCCAGGTAGAGCACGGTCGCGCCGCGGGCGTTCGGGGCCGCGGTGCCCTCGAGCACCGCGGTCAGCGCGGGCAGCTGGTAGCCGAGCGACTTGCCGGACGCGGTACCCGTGGCGAGGACGACGTGCTGCCCGTCGCGCGCCAGCTCGGCGGCGGCGACCTGGTGGCTCCACGGGGTCGTTACCCCCTGCTGCGCGAGGGCGGCGCGCAACGGCTCGGGCACCCAGCACGGCCAGGGCACCGGGACGGCGTCGCGGGCCGGCTCGCGGCGCACGTGGACCAGCCGCGCGGCGCGAGGGCCGCTCGCGGGCCCCGCGAGCAGCTGCCGGGCCGTCTGCACCGCGCCCTCCTGTCCGCTCGCCGCAGCCACGTCCGCCGAGGCGATCATTGGCACAGGCATCCTAATCGCTGCGACGCGGTGGCCTGTGGTGTCTGGCGGGCGGGCGTCCCCGTACACTCGCGGCACCTGTCCGGGACTGCCCGCGTGAGCGCAGGGTTCCCACCCATGTAGGAGCGTCATGTCCTTGTCCCTGCTCGCCGCCGACGGCGGCATCACCGTCGCGGGCGGCAACCTCGCACTCGTCGGCGTCGTCGCGATCGTGGCGGTCGCCGCGCTCGTCGTCGCGTGGGTGCTGGTCCGCGAGGTCCTCGCCCACGACGAAGGCACGCCGTCGATGCGGGACATCGGTGCCGCGGTGCAGGAGGGCGCGAACGCGTACCTCAACCGCCAGTTCCGGACGCTCGCGATCTTCGCGGCGATCATCTTCTTCGTCCTCTTCGCGCTGCCGGCCGACACCGTGAGCGAACGGATCGGCCGGTCTGTGTTCTTCCTCGTGGGCGCGGTGTTCTCGGCGGTGACCGGCTACGTCGGCATGTCGCTGGCGGTACGGGCCAACGTCCGGGTCGCCGCGGCCGCGATCGACGGTGGCGAGCAGCGCTCGATGAAGATCGCCTTCCGCACCGGTGGCGTCGCCGGCATGTTCACCGTCGGGCTCGGGCTGCTCGGTGCCGCCATCGTCGTGCTGGCCTACAAGGGCGATGCGCCCAAGGTGCTGGAGGGCTTCGGCTTCGGCGCCGCGCTCGTCGCGATGTTCATGCGGGTCGGCGGCGGCATCTTCACCAAGGCGGCCGACGTCGGCGGCGACCTGGTCGGCAAGGTCGAGGCGGGCATCCCCGAGGACGACCCCCGCAACGCCGCCACCATCGCCGACAACGTGGGCGACAACGTCGGCGACTGCGCCGGCATGGCCGCCGACCTGTTCGAGTCGTACGCCGTCACGCTCGTCGCGGCGCTCATCCTGGGCAAGGCCGCCTTCGGCGAGCTCGGTCTGGTCTTCCCGCTCGTCGTCCCGGCGATCGGTGTCATCACGGCCGTCATCGGCATCTTCGCGGTGGCGCCGCGGGTCGGTGACCGTTCCGGCATGAGCGCGATCAACCGCGGGTTCTTCATCTCCGCGGTCGTCTCCGCGGTCCTCGTCGGGGTCGCCTCGTTCCTGCTGCTGCCCGGCCGGCTCGCGGACCTCAGCGGCGTCACGCCGAACGCGCTCGGCATGGACGTCGCCGGCTTCACCTCGTTCAACCCGCGTGTGTTCGCCGTCCTCGCGGTCGTGATCGGCATCGTGCTCGCCGCGGCGATCCAGGTGCTCACCGGGTACTTCACCGAGACCAACCGCAAGCCCGTCGACGACGTCGCCAAGTCCTCGCTCACCGGACCGGCGACCGTGGTCCTGGCCGGCGTCTCGGTCGGCCTCGAGTCGGCCGTCTACTCCGCGCTGCTGATCGGTGCTGCCGTCTACGGCGCCGCGCTGCTCGGCGGTGGCTCCATGATCCTCTCGCTGTTCGCGATCGCACTCGCCGGTACCGGCCTGCTCACCACCGTCGGCGTCATCGTCTCGATGGACACCTTCGGGCCGGTCGCCGACAACGCGCAGGGCATCGCCGAGATGTCCGGGGACGTCGAGGGCGAGGGCGCGCAGGTCCTCAACAGCCTCGACGCGGTCGGCAACACCACCAAGGCGATCACCAAGGGCATCGCGATCGCGACCGCGGTGCTCGCCGCGACGGCGCTGTTCGGCTCGTTCCGGGACGCCGTCAGCCAGGCGGTCCAGGGCCTCGGCGACACCATCTCCCCGGACATCGTCGGTGACCTCACCCCGTTCGACGTGCTGCAGTACCAGGGCGTGCTCAACATCGCCGACCCGCGCAACCTCGTCGGGCTCGTGATCGGCGCGGCCGTCGTGTTCCTCTTCTCCGGCCTGGCCATCAACGCGGTGTCGCGCGCGGCCGGCGCGGTCATCTTCGAGGTCCGCCGCCAGTTCCGCGAGCGGCCCGGGATCATGACGTACGAGGAGAAGCCCGAGTACGGCCGCGTCGTCGACATCGTCACCCGCGACTCGTTGCGCGAGCTCGCGACCCCGGGCCTGCTCGCGATCATGACGCCGATCGCCGTCGGGTTCGGGCTCGGGATCGGCGCGCTCGGCTCGTACCTCGCCGGCACCATCGCCACCGGAGTGCTGATGGCGGTGTTCCTCGCCAACTCCGGCGGCGCCTGGGACAACGCGAAGAAGTTCGTCGAGGACGGCAACTTCGGCGGCAAGGGCACCGAGGCCCACGCCGCGACCGTGATCGGTGACACCGTCGGAGACCCGTTCAAGGACACCGCCGGCCCGGCCATCAACCCGCTGATCAAGGTCATGAACCTCGTCGCGCTGCTGATCGCACCCGCCGTCGTCGCCATGACCCTGCAGGGACACACCCTGCTGCGCTGGGCGATCGCGGTCGTGGCCGTCGCGATCGTGGTCGTCGCCATCGTCGTCAGCAAGCGGCGTCCGGTCGCCGTCGGCGAGGACGGCAGCGACGGCGGCGCCGGCCCGCTTCCCGGCGCCGGGGGCGACGACGTCGTGACGACGGTCGTGGAGGTCGAGGAGATCATCGTCGTGGAGGAGCCGCCGGCCCGGGGCTGACCGGCACCGCGCCCGTCCCCGCTCCCGGTTTGACAGGGAGGCGGGGGAGGTGGTCACACTCCGGCCGTACCCCGCCCGTACGATCCCCCGGGCGAGGCACGCGAAGCGACGCGCCGCCCGCAAGGGCGACGGGTGTCGAGCGGGGCGGGACCCGAAGGACAGGAGCGCAGTGCCAGCGAAAGCACGCACGTCGACCGGCCGCCGGCTGGTGATCGTCGAGTCACCGGCCAAGGCCAAGACCATCCAGGGCTACCTCGGCCCCGGATACGAGGTCGCGGCCTCGGTCGGGCACATCCGCGACCTGCCGACCCGCGCGGCCGACATCCCGGCCAAGTACAAGGGCCAGCCCTGGGCGCGGCTCGGCGTCGACGTGGACAACGGCTACCAGGCGCTCTACGTCGTCGACGCCGACAAGCGGGCGCGGGTGGCGGACCTGAAGAAGCTGCTCGCCGGGGCCGACGAACTGCTGCTCGCGACCGACGAGGACCGCGAGGGAGAGGCGATCGCCTGGCACCTGCTGCAGGTGCTCGACCCCAAGGTGCCGGTGCGGCGCATGGTCTTCCACGAGATCACCCGGGACGCCATCCGCGCCGCGGCCGAGAACACCCGCGAGCTGAACCAGAACCTCGTCGACGCCCAAGAGACCCGGCGCATCCTCGACCGGCTCTACGGTTACGAGGTCTCGCCGGTGCTCTGGAAGAAGGTGATGAGCGGGCTGTCGGCAGGACGGGTGCAGTCGGTCGCGACGCGCCTGGTCGTCGACCGGGAACGGGAACGGATCGCGTTCCGCAGCGCCGGCTACTGGGACATCGAGGGGCTGTTCGACCCGGGCGCCTTCGCCGCGGACCTGGTTGCCGTCGACGGTCGGCGCGTGGCCACCGGCAAGGACTTCGACGACCGCGGGCGGCTCAAGGCACGCGCAGATGTCGTGCACCTCGACGAGGCCGCCGCGACCTCGCTGGCGGCCGCGCTGCAGGACCGCGAGTTCGCGGTCCGCAGCGTCGAGGACAAGCCGTACAAGCGTTCCCCCGCAGCGCCGTTCATGACCTCGACGCTGCAGCAGGAGGCCTCCCGCAAGCTGCGGTGGGGCGCGCAGCGCACGATGCGCGTCGCGCAGGGCCTGTACGAGCGCGGCTACATCACCTACATGCGTACCGACTCCACGACGTTGTCGGAGTCGGCACTGCGCGCGGCCCGCAGCCAGGCCGCGGAGCTGTACGGCGCCGACCACGTCAGCGAGGTGCCGCGCCGGTACGACCGGAAGGTGAAGAACGCCCAGGAGGCCCACGAGGCGGTACGGCCGGCGGGCGACGCCTTCCGCACCCCGGGAGAGCTCGCCGGTGAGCTGCGCGGCGACGACTTCGCGCTCTACGACCTGATCTGGAAGCGCACCGTCGCCTCCCAGATGGCGGACGCCCGCGGCACCACCGCCACCCTGCGGCTCGGCGCGCAGGCCGCTGACGGGCGCGACGCCGAGTTCTCGGTCAGCGGCACGGTCATCACCTTCCGAGGTTTCCTCGCCGCGTACGAGGAATCGGCCGACGACGAGCCGGGCAGCGCCAAGGACAAGGACGCCCGCGAGCGCCGGCTGCCACCGCTCGCCGTCGGTGACGCGGTCACCTGCCAGCGCCTGGAAGCGCAGTCGCACAACACGAATCCGCCGCCGCGCTACACCGAGGCCTCGCTCGTCAAGGCGCTCGAGGAACGGGGCATCGGGCGTCCCTCGACATACGCCTCGATCCTCGGCACGATCGTCGATCGCGGTTACGTCACCAAGCGCGGGTCGGCGCTCGTGCCGTCTTTCCTCGCGTTCTCCGTCGTGCGGCTGCTGGAGGAACACTTCTCCTCGCTCGTCGACTACGACTTCACCGCACGGCTCGAGGGGGTGCTCGACGCGGTCGCCGCCGGGCAGCGCGGGCGCATCGCGGTCCTCGACGACTTCTACCGGGGGGACGACGCGGCGCAGTTCGCGGGCCTGGAACCGCTCGTGAACAATCTCGGGGAGATCGACGCGCGCGAGCTGTCGTCCTTCCCCATCGAGGACAGCGGGATCACCTTGCGGGTCGGGCGGTACGGGCCGTACGTCGAGCGCGACGGCGAGCGGGCCAACGTGCCGCCGGACCTGGCGCCCGACGAGCTGACCGCGCAGAAGGCCGCGGAGCTGCTCGCGATGCCGTCCGGGGACCGGGTGCTCGGCACCCACCCCGACACCGGCCGGCAGCTCGTCGCCAAGGCCGGGCGCTACGGGCCGTACGTGACGGAGCTGCTCGAGGAGGATGCTCCGAAGAAGGCCAAGCCGAGAACTGCCTCGCTTTTCAAGGACATGTCGCTCGACACCGTGACCCTGCAGGACGCGCTGCGGTTGCTGTCCCTGCCGCGGACCGTCGGTGTCGACCCGGCGGACGGCGTCGAGATCACGGTGCAGAACGGCAGGTACGGGCCGTACCTCACCAAGGGCAAGGACTCCCGGTCGCTGGCGGACGAGGCGCAGCTGTTCACGCTGACCCTCGAGGAGGCGCTGGCGCTGCTCGCCCAGCCCAAGACGCGCCGGGGGCAGGCCGCCGCGGCGCCGGCCGTCGTCGTCGGGGTCGACCCGTCGACGGGCAAGGAAATCCAGCTCAAGGAGGGACGCTTCGGCCCGTACGTCACCGACGGTGAGATCAACGCTTCCCTCCGCGTGGCCGACGACCCGCGCACCATCGGGTTGGAGCGGGCCGCGGACCTGCTCGCCGAACGCCGCGCCAAGGGACCGGCCACGCCCCGCAAGCGCACCGCACGCAAGAGCACCGCGAAGAAGACGACCGCGAAGAAGGCGAGCAGCCCCAAGCGCTCCTAGCCGGCAGCTGCCGCACCCTGTGGTCCGTACGCACGGCGTGTCGCGCGGCTGACGAACCCGAACGTGCGGCGGGTCCCGCACTGACGCGTCGGCGGGCGGGCGGTGAGCGGCGGCGTCGCGGGCCGGCCGTAGTGTGACCGCGTGATCCCCCACGTCGAGCTCCCCACGCCACCCCCGCTGGTGCACCGCGGGCTGTTCGTGGCGTTCGAGGGCGGCGAGCGGGTCGGCAAGAGCACGCAGGTGGCCGCGCTGCGCGACCACCTCGCCGCTCGCGGTGTCCCGCACCTGGTGACGCGGGAGCCGGGTGGCACGCCGGTCGCCGAGCAGATCCGCGCCCTCGTGCTCGATCCGCGCCACGCCGGCCTGGATCTGCGCGCCGAGGCGCTGCTGTTCGCGGCGGCGCGCGGCGAGCACGTCCGGGCCGCCGTGCTCCCGGCGCTCGAGCGCGGCGAGGTGGTGGTCACCGACCGCTACCTCGACTCCTCGGTCGCCTACCAGGGCGTTGCACGCGGCCTCGGCCGCGACGTCGTGGAGGGCCTCTCGCTGTGGGCCACCGGCGGGCTGGTTCCCGACCTCACGGTGGTCCTCGACGGCGAGGTCACCACGGGGCTGGCTCGCGTCGCGGACCCCGACCGCATCGAGTCCGAGCCGCTCGCGTTCCACGAGACCGTACGCCGGGCGTTCCTCGGGCTGGCGGCGCGCGCCCCGCACCGCTACCTGGTGGCCGACGCCGCGGACCCGGTCGCCGCCATCGCGTCCCGCGTCGCGGCGCGCGTCGACGAGCTGCTGGAGGCGGGGTGACCGACGTCTTCGACGAGCTCGTCGGGCAGGAGCACGTGGCCGCGCTGCTGCGCGACGCGGCCGCCGACGCCGCTGCCGTACGGCAGGGTGCGGTCCCGCGTGGGGCGATGACGCACGCGTGGCTGCTCACCGGCCCGCCCGGCTCC
Source organism: Candidatus Nanopelagicales bacterium (assembly GCA_017848795.1). Lineage (GTDB taxonomy): Bacteria > Actinomycetota > Actinomycetes > S36-B12 > CAIYMF01 > JAFIHG01. The sequence goes on from JAFIHG010000018.1 coordinate 102,049, forward strand.
GGCCGCAGCGTCGCCGCGCTCGCGCTCGCCGCCGCGCTCGTCTGCCCGTACGGCGGCTGCGGGGTGTGCGAGGACTGCGTCGCGGTGCGTCACTCGGCGCACGTCGACGTGGAGCACGTCGTACCGGAGGGGGTCGAGTACACCGTCGCGGAGGCGCGCGACCTCGTCGCCCGCAGCGCCCTGGCGCCGGCGCGCGCGCAGTGGCACGTCTTCGTCGTCGAGGACGCCGACCGGCAGGGTGACGCGAGCGCGAACACCCTGCTGAAGTCGATCGAGGAACCGCCCGAGCGCACCGTCTGGGTGCTCTGTGCCCCCAGCACGGAAGACGTGCTGCCGACCATCCGCAGCCGCTGCCGGCACGTGCTGCTGACGACCCCGTCGAGCGGGCAGGTGGCCCGCGCGCTGCACGAACGGTTCGGGGTCGACGAGCAGACGGCGCAGTTCGCGGCGCGGGCCGCCCAGGGCCACATCGGCCGCGCACGCGCCCTCGCGACCGACGAGCAGGCGCGGGCCCGCCGCGCCGACGTGCTGGCGCTGCCGGTCCAGCTCGACGCGCTCGGCGACTGCCTCGCGCACGCCGCGTCGCTGGTCGCCACGGTGGAGGCCGACACCGCGGCGGTGTGCGACCCGCGGGACGCGTCCGAGCGGGAGGCGCTGCTGCGCGCGTACGGCAAGGGCGGGGAGGGCAAGGGCATCGGTACCGCGGAGCGGCGAGCCCGTGGCGCGGTGAAGGACCTCGAGGACCGGCAGAAGAAGCGGCGGCGCAGGGTGGCGCTCGACCAGCTCGACCGGGCGATCACCGACCTCACGGCATTCTACCGCGATGTGCTGGTGCTCCAGCTCGGTGCCGACGTCGAGCTGGTCAACGGCGAGCTGCGCCCGGCACTCGAGCGGCTCGCCGCGCTCAGCACCCCGGAGCGCACGCTGCGGCGCGTCGACGCGTTGGACCGCACCCGCGGGCTGCTGGAGTCGAACGTGCCGCCGCTGCTGGCCTTCGAGTCGCTCATGGTCGCGCTCATGGACCCGGCGCTGGCTCCGCGCTCCTGACGACGGGTCCGCTCGCGCGCACCCGTCCCGTGCGGGGTGCGGTGGTGCGGCTCACTCGTCGGAGGCGGCCGCCAGCCCGTGGGCGTACGCGGTGAGCGCGTCGGCGGCGGGTCCGAGGATCGCCGTCGTGCTCTGCCCGAGATCGGGGGCGGCGAGCATCGTGGAGGCGGCCGCGAGCAGCCGGTCGTAGAGGGCGGTGCCGTCGGCGAGCCGGGTACGGACCTGCTCGGCGGCGCTCTGCGCGGCGGCCGCGGCACCCGTGCCCGGCAGCTCGCGCGCCACCTGGTCGAGCAGCGCCAGGCGGGTCACCTGCGCGACGAGCACCGGACCGGCGTGCTGGTCGGCGGCGGCGAGGTCGCGGCCCGCGTCCGGGTGCAGCGCGCTGATCGCCGGCACCATGCCGACCAGCTGGCGCTTGGCCGCGGCGAGCTCCTGCGCCTCGGCCCATCCGATCGCCTCGCGGCGCAGCGCGCGCTCGTCGAGGCGCAGCGCCGGGGCGTACGCCGCCGGGTCCGGCGCGGTCGCGTGGTCGGCCTCCCACTTGCTGCGTACGGCGAGCACGGCGGCGAGGGCGGCCGCCACGAACCAGATCCACGGATCGCCCGGCATCGCAGCAGCAGCCAGGTCGACGATCGCGAGTGCGAGCAGTACGGCCGCCGCCGCGGCGAGCGTGACCGCGTTGCGGCGCTGGGCCGCGACCCGGGCGCTGTGGCGCTGCACCGCCTTCTGGTGTGCGGCGAGCGCCTTCTGCCGGTCCTTCTCGTAGCGCGCGAGCTCGCGTGAGGTGCTGGTGCCGCGGGCGGTCGCGTACGCCTCGACGACGTCCAGCCCCTGGCCGAGCAGGGCCTGGACCCGCTCGGCGAGGTGCGCGACGTCCGGGGTACGAGCCACGCGCCAACGGTACGTGCTCGTCGGGCCCGGTACCGACTCACCAGGCCTGCGCGAGCCCGTACGGTGGGCGGGTGGGCTGGATGATGGCGGTGACCTACACCCCCAAGGGCCGGCTGTACTACGTCGACCCCGGGGACCACCGACCCGCGGTCGGCGACCACGTGCTGGTCCCCACCGACACCGTGCCCGAGGTGGCGCAGGTCGTCTGGGCTCCGGAGTACCAGGTCGAGGACGTGGGGCGGCTGCCGGTGTGCGCCGGGATCGCGACCCCGGCGGACCTTGAAAGGGACGCCGCCAACCGCACCAAGCGCGCGCAGATCCAGGTCGCCGCGCAGCGCCTGATCCGCGAGGACCGGCTGCCGATGAAGGTCGTTGGGGTGGACTGGCAGGACGTCGGGCACGAGTCCGGACGGCCGACCGCGATCGTCTACTTCACCTCGCCCGGCCGCGTCGACTTCCGCCAGCTCGTCCGCGACCTGTCGCTGACGCTGGACTGCAAGGTCGTGCTCACCCAGCTCTCGGCCCGCGACAGCGCCCGCGTCCAGGGCGGTATCGGCCCGTGCGGGCGCGAGACCTGCTGCTCGACGTTCCTCGTCGACTTCGAGCCGGTGACCGTACGTATGGTCCGCGACCAGGACCTCGCGGTGAACCCGATGAAGATCTCGGGGGCGTGCGGGCGGCTGATGTGCTGTCTGAAGTACGAGCACCCGCTGTACGCCGACTTCAAGGCGGAGGTGCCCGCGGTCGGGGAGCAGGTCGCGCTGCCGGAGGGTGACGGCCGCGTCGTCGCGCATGACGTGCCGCGCGACGCGGTCGTGATCAAGCTGACCGCGAGCGGGGAGCGCAAGGTGTGCGACCGCGCGCACGTGTGCGCGGCCCGCAGGGCCTACGAAACGCGCAGCTGAGCGCAGCGCCGAGCGAGGAACGAGCTCGAAGCGCTGCCGAGGCCAGCGTTTCGTCGAGCGGAGCGACCACGAAACGCGCAGCTGAGCGCAGCGCCGAGCGAGGAACGAGCTCGAAGCGCTGCCGAGGCCAGCGTTTCGTCGAGCGGGGCGACGACGAGCTTGCAGCGCGGGAACGGGCGGACGCGGGGCGGCGTCGCACGGTACGGGCATGCGATGGTCGTGCCTGCCCCGATCCCGAACGAGAGAGGACGACGCGTGCGCCGTCGCCGGCTCGCCGCCACGTCCGCCGCCGCGGCGCTGATGGTGCTCCTGGGAGCCTGCTCCGCGGGCGGCGGCACCGACCCCGCCGCACCGGACACGTCCACGCCACCGGCGGCCTCGTCAGCGCCGGCGACCGCGTCGCCGCACCCGCCGGCTGCGGACCCGCTGGCGCAGTATCACGAGCAGCGGCTCGCCTGGCGCGGCTGCGGCGGCGCGTTCGAGTGCGCGACGCTCACCGTCCCGCTCGACTACGCGCACCCCGAGGGCAGCACCCTCGGACTGGCCGTCGTACGGCTGCCCGCGAGCAAGCCCGACCAGCGCCTCGGTGCGCTGGTCATCAACCCGGGCGGACCCGGCGGGTCCGGGGTCGAGTACGCGCGCGCGGCCCGGGGGGTTTTCGACGCGCCCGTACGCCAGCGCTACGACATCGTGGGGTTCGACCCGCGCGGGGTGGGGGCGAGCGCGCCGGTCGAGTGCCTCACCGACGCGCAGACCGACGCGTACGTCTCCGCCGACCAGACCCCGGACGACCCCGGCGAGCGGCGGGCGTTGGAGCGCATCGCCCGGCAGTTCGCGGCCGGTTGCGCGACGCGCGCCGCGGACACGTACGGGCACATCAGCACGGCCGCCGTGGCGCGCGACGTGGACGTACTGCGCGCGGCGCTCGGTGAGGCGAAGCTGAACTGGTTCGGGGCGTCGTACGGCACGTTCATCGGCGCGACGTACGCGGACCTGTTCCCCGGCAGCGTCGGGCGGATGGTGCTAGACGGCGCGATCGACCCGCGGCTGTCGAACACCGACCTCACTGAGGGCCAGGCGGCCGGTTTCGAGGACGCGCTGCGCCGCTTCGTCGCCGACTGCAACCGGCGTACGAGCTGCCCGCTGCCCGCCGGTGTCGACGCGGGCGTGGCACGGATCCAGCAGTTCTTCGCGAGCCTCGACGCGCGGCCCCTGCCGACGCAGCTGGACCGGCCGCTGAACCAGGGCCTGGGCATGCTCGCGGTGCTCTACTACCTCTACTTCCCGCCGACCGACTGGCAGCAGCTGCGCATGGGGCTGCAGGAGGCGTTCGCGGGCGACGGCACGACGCTGCTGGACATGCTCGACTTCCGGATGCAGCGCACGCTCGGCGGCAAGTACAAGGACAACTCGATCGACGCCCTCGTGGCGGTGAACGCGCTCGATCACCGCGACCGGCTCACCACGGCCGAGATCGCGGCGCGTGCCGAGCGCTCGCGCGCGAAGGCCCCGACGTTCGGGCCGTACCTCGCCTGGTCCGATCTCGTCTACCAGTACTGGAAGGTCCCGCCGGCGATGACGCCGCATGCGGTGTCGGCACCGGGTGCGCCGCCGATCCTGGTCGTGGGGACGACGCACGACCCTGCGACCCCGTACGCCTGGGCGCAGGCGCTCGCCGACCAGCTCGACAGCGCCGTGCTGCTCACCCGGGACGGTGACGGCCACACCGGGTACGGGATGGGCTCGCAGTGCACCGACGAGGCGGTCGACGCCTATCTCGTGTCGGGCACGACGCCGCCGCCCGGGACGGTGTGCTCCTAGCGCGGTCCGGATCACCGGCGACGGTCCGGTAGGCTTTGCGCGCTGCGGGCCCGACCGGGCCCCGCGCCGCCTTAGCTCAGTCGGCAGAGCGATTCACTCGTAATGAATAGGTCGTCGGTTCGATTCCGACAGGCGGCTCCACGTGCACGACAGCGGACGCGCTGGTCCGGCGCCGAAGGCCGGCGTACCCCTCGTCGCCGAGCGCAGTCGAGACCCCGAGACGGTGGGCGGCTACAAGACGGCGGCCCGCAACCACACGTTGGTCGAGCGCAGTCGTGAAAGATCGGGCGACTACTCGGTGGTCGAGCGCAGTCGAGACCACGTTAACGATCATGGTCTCGACGACGCTCGACCGACGGCGGGATGCGTCCGCACTTTTGACCAGACCCCGAGACGGTGGGCCGCCCAAAGACGGGGGCGTAACCACACGTTGCTCGAGCGCAGTCGCGAAAGACCGGGCGAGCGCTCGACCGACGGCGGGTTGCGTCCACTCTTTCGGAGCCAGCGGCCTGCAGACCTTCTCCTAGCAGTTGATCTTCGGGTCTGTCGGAGGGTGTTGTCGGACCCCCCTCCTACAGTTGTTCGTATGTTGCAGACACCGGCAGCCGGTCCGCGGGAGGTCCACGCCGCACTGACTCGGATGCGTGCGGATGCCGCGTTGGTCAACGGCGCGATCGCCGACGGGGTGTTGATCGATACCGCGGATGAGGCGTTGCCGGAACTGACCGCGGGCCTGCTCGCGGCCGCGGATGCCGCGACCGCTGCGGCGACGGCGGCGTTGGGTCGTACGCACGACTCGGGCGTGTTGCGGGGGCGCGGGTTCGTCTCCACCAAAGCCTGGCTCAAGGCCACCACGCGGTGTGGGGACCGGGACGCCGCCCGCCTGCTGGCCCGCTCCCGGGATCTGCAGCGGCCTGAGTTCGCGGCGACCCGGTCGGCGTGGCTCGCCGGACGCGTGGTGGGGGCGGGGGTGCGGGAGATCACCCTGGGGCTGGTGGCGTGTGAGAAGAAGACGCGCACCGATGCGGACTTGACGGCACTCGTGGTCGGGGCATGCCAGCAGGTGCTGCGCGACCTCGCGCTGCGCGATGTCGAGCAGCACCTGCTGGCATCCCCCGAACACGA
>JAFIHG010000019.1 GCA_017848795.1 Candidatus Nanopelagicales bacterium
CGTCGCGGCCACGATCACCGAGTCGTCGACCACCTTCGGGCGGCCGCTGCGCTGCTCATCGTCCAGGCCGGCGATCCCGTGCGCAGCGAACCGGTCACGCCACTTGATCACTGTCGGACGCGAAACCCCCAGCAGTCGCGCCGCGTCCGTGGTGCCAGCGCCATCGGCCACGGCCAGCACGATCCGCGCCCGTTCCACATGCCCAGCCGGTACCGATCGCGACCGGGTCCACGACTCCAACACCGCCCGATCCTGGGCGCTGACTACCAAGGCAGTTGATGGCATGCGCCATCATCCCGCGCCGTCGACTGTAAATCAACTAATGACGCGCAATACTAGCTGCCGTTCACGCGTCGTTCCTGGTGTTGAGATACGTGGCGGGGCATGCGGACCGCCGGCCTACTGATACTGCGGCCAGCATCGGGCAAACCGATCGACCACAGCCGCGTCTACCGAGCCGTTGCCTCACGTCGAGATACCCGCCGGGGGAGCTTGTGAGCTCGAGGCGATAACGCTAGCATTATCGCGTGCCGTGGACGGCCGAGTTCCATCCAGCCTGCGGCGAGTGGGCTGATCGACTCGACCAGGCGGACAGCGAAGCGCTCCTGGCGGCCATACGAGTGCTGCGCGACCAGGGGCCGTCGCTGGGCCGTCCGTTGGTGGACACAGTAGTAGGCAGTCGCCACGCGAACATGAAGGAGTTGCGACCGGGCTCGACCGGACGCACTGAGATGCGGGTGTTATTCGCGTTCGATCGTCGGCGCCAGGCGATCCTTCTGGTGGGCGGCGACAAGAGCGGCGATTGGCGTGGCTGGTACGGAGAGAACCTGCCAGTGGCTGACGACCGATTTGACGAACATCAAGCAAGCATCACTGGACCGACCCGCACAGGCAGGAAGAAGAGGCGACCATGACAACCATGAAGGACTGGGAGAGGAAGGTGCTCTCCACTCTCGGCGCTGCCGATCGCGTCGAGAGCATCGAGGAGGAGTTGCGCCTAGCTGCAGGACTGACCGCGTTGCGTGAACGCACGGGTCTGTCACAACGAGAACTGGCCAAGCGGGTCGGAGTTCGACAACCGCGCATTGCTGCGATCGAACGATCCCACAACGTGACAGTCGACGTGCTCGAGCGCTATGTCAGTGCCCTGGGCGGTCGACTAGAAGTGTCGGTGGTCCAGAACGGCAAGAGAATTGCCCTGCTCAGCGGGCGGCGAGACCCATCCGCCTCGAACGCGAAAGAGGCAACCAGAGCGCCACGGAAGGCTGCCGCCACCAAGAAGGCTGCCGCCACCAAGAAGGCTGCCGCCACCAAGAAGGCTGCCGCGCCGAGAAAGCCAGCGACCAAGACGGCGACCACGCGCAAGAAGAGCGCATAGCCGCCTGCGTCCCCCGGGACGACCCGGCTCTTGTTCGGAACTCCAAGGACGGCCTGCCTCCTGGATCATTCCGCCGCGTCAGGTGCGGAGACAGGGGCAATCAGTCGAGCCGCCGCGTGAGGGTTTCCACCGGCTGCCCTGTGATCCTCGCGATCAGATCGAAGTCCTTGTCGACGGCGAGCACCGTCAAACCGGCCTTCTCGGCGGTTGCCGCTATCAGGAGATCCGGGATGGAAGGGGCGCGATGGTGTCCCTGATCGGCCAACATCAGCTGAACCTGGACCGCACGGTCCTCGATCGCCGGGGTCAGGTACTCCACCGGCAGCAGCGACAACGGCGGCGCTGCGAACTCCCGGCGCGCGTCACGTCCGGATCGGAACGAGAAGCCGATCTCCAGCCGTGTCAGGGTGCTGATTCGCACAGTCGCGCGTTGGATCCGGAGCAGCCACTGCTCCACGTCGGGAGAGTCGGCGAGTCGCGCGTACGCTGACTTGTCGATCAACCACCCTGAGGGCGCCACCGGTCACCCCCACGCATCCCGCATCACGTCCTCGTCAAGCAGATCGTGTGCCGCATCGGACGCCCGCCTGAGATCCTCCAGCGTCACGACCCGCTCGCGGTCAGCCGGCACGTCGCGGTCGAGAGCTCGACGCAGGTACTCGTTGCGGGAAAGCCCCTGTGCCGCAGCCTCCTTGTCGATGCGCGCCACGGCCTGGGCGGACAGTCCGCGGATCAGAACATCAGCCATCGGCGCCACCTCCAGCACAACCTGATATCAGGATATCATAGTGCGCCGCATCGGGAGATGCCCGCACGAGGCCACCGAGCCTTGCCTGGCCCGCGTCATTCGCCGCGTAGCGCAGTGACGAGACGCTATGCGACCTTCGAGGAGTAGCGCTGTCGTGCGGCCTCGCCCGATGTACCTACGAAGCTGCCGATCGCACTCCACGAAAGACCTGCTTCGCGTGCATGACGCACTGCGTCGACCATGTGACGCTCGGCGTCGGAGCGCTCGGCCACCGCCGCACGTAGCAGCGCCACGGCTTCGGCGTCCAGCTCATCGCCCGCGCGGGGCTCGTAGTCCTCGAACCGGGCCGCCAGCTCGTCGGCGTGCTGGAGGATCTCGTCCACTGTGCGCGGCATCGTCATCACCTCAGGAACTTCTCTCTGGCACGCATCGCATGGACGATCACGTGCGCATGCTCGCCCTCGACGTATCCGAGTTCGATGAGATCGCCGTGCCAGTGGGGCCGACCATCATCGTGAACCCGTCGCCGAGGTCCCAGATGCGCACCGGGTTGCGGTAGGCGTGAAGCATGTCCCGCTCATCGATACCGTTCTTGAGGCCCGATGGCGCGATGATCGGCTCGCCCAACACAACTCCAAGTTAACTTGTGGCGCGCTCGCTGGCAACCGTCGGCCCTCCCGCGTGAGCGCCCGTAGCTCAATCCGCCGCGAGGGAGACCGCGTCTCTCGCCGATATCGACTGGTCAACTGGACGGCGCGAGCCGGTACCTCGCCCGCCGCACTTGGTCAGAAGCGGTCGCGGGGAGGACACGGCTACGACGGCGCGCGGCGCTCCAAGACAATCCACTGCATCGTCCCGCGGCGTGGCAGGTCTGCCCGTCTAGGCTCGGTTCATGGAAGCCATCCCGCTCACCGCCGTGCTCCCGGAGGCCCTCGATCCGAAGGTCTTCAAGGTCCACTTCGCTGTCTGGAACGGGGAGCAGCACCCGATTGATGTGCTTGCGACCGACCAGGAGGAGTGGCGGGGGTGGAACTCCTGGCGCAGCGTGAAGGACGACTTCAATCGAGCGTTCATCTTCTCGCTCGCTCAGACCAAGGACGACGCCACGCTCTGGCTCTTCGGCGGGATCTGGGAGGTCCTGGAGCGGAGACCCGTACCCCAGGCAGACTCGTACACGGTCAAGTTGCGCGAAGACCTGATGGGGCCGTTCGTTCGCCGTCTCTATGTCCGTCACAGGCGCTCGGGTAGGAACATCCGGCGCACCATGGAGTCGGTCCTGCCGACGATGACTGTCTCTTCGGTTCTTGAGGAACCGTTCGTAGGTCACCCGTTCCCCGGTCACGATCGGATAAACCACAGCCTCGCCGACCTTCAAGTGGTTGTCGCTCAGTCTCGGGCGGACTGGCGTATCGCCCTGGAGAGTATGAAGGGCGTCTATGTCATTCATGACAGAGAAACTGGGCAGCGCTATGTCGGCTCAGCGTACGGTGACACCGGCATCTGGCAACGCTGGACGACATACGCCAGGACGTTGCACGGCGAGAACGTCGGTCTGAAAGAGCTTGTCGAGGCGAAGGGTGAGGAGTACTACCGCAGCAATATGCGGTTCGCGCTTCTGGAGTACTGGTCGATGCGAACAGATGATGATCATGTGCTCAAGCGTGAGTCGTACTGGAAGGACGTGCTTCACGCTCGTTCACTAGGCCACAACAGGAACTGACCGACCGCCGATGGTGCGATGATACGGTCCCCCAGCGCAACCGCAAGTTAACTTGTGAGACGCTCGCTGGCAACCGTCGGCCTCCCGCGCGGGGCGCCCGTAGCCCATTCCGCCGCGAGACGGACAGCGTCCTTTCCTCGTCTGCCGTCCTGTTCAATCAGCGAGGCCCAGGAACACGATGAGTGCGCGGTCGAGCCGAATTAGATCGGCATCAGACAGGTGGCCGATGCGCTCGCGTACGTTGCTTCGTGGGACGGTGGTGAGCTTGTCAACCATGATCTGGCTGGGTTGCGCTATGCCTGTGCTGCCGGCGGGCTCCAGGTCGATTCGTACCAGGGGTGCATCGACCGGTGTGATCGTCAGCGGGCACACCGCCACTGAGGCGGTGGAGTCGAAGCGATCGTCTTGGACGATCACAACGGGTCGAGGCGTGCCGGGGTAAGAGCCACGTGCGGCGGCGATGTGCAGGTCGCCTCGCCTCACTGGTCGTGTTCCGACTCGTTCTCCCAATCGACCGAGATCGCGTCCACGAACGCCTGGTCCTCGGCGTCATGTTCGCTCGCTGCGATGGCGGCCGATTGGCGGTGCGCTTCGGCTGCGAAGCCAGGACACGGACATCAGGTACCCATATCTGGATGGGTCGCAGTCCTTGTGCGCGCAACCGCTGGCGATGCTCGCGTACTCAGCTGTCGGGTGCTGACCATACGGCAACGTGACATGTAACGGATCTGGGGACGCGAGCGCCTTTCCGGTGGCGGCCAGCCGTTAGGCGTCGGCGCCGTCGACGGCGTCGAACTGGGGCGACCAGCAGCAACCAGCGGCAGGTGGCCGAGGCGATCCGCCCGGTCAGTGCGATGATCGCCGAGCTGGAGCTCTTTCGGCACCTGGACCGGTGCCTGACCACTGGCTGGGTCGGTGGTCGAAGCGCTTGGAGGGGAAGGGAAATCAAGGCCCGTAATGCCCCGAACCTAGAGCCCACCACCGACATCCGAACCATGATCGAAGTGGCTCACGTAAGCGGCCCCCGAAGCGGGGTGCGAGGGGCTGAGTCGAAGGAGCGGACGCAACCAGCTGTCGGTCGAGCGTAGTCGAGACCATGATCACCGAAGTGGTCTCGACTGCGCTCGACCACCGAGTACTCGCCCGGTCTTTCACGCGTCGACGGGCGCGCCACCAGGCCCAAAGTGTCTCGACTGCGCTCGACCACCGAGTACGCGCCCGGCCTTTCACGCGCCGACGGGCGCCACCGCGCTCAAAGTGACTGAGTCGAAAGTGCGGAGGCACCAGCTGTCGGTCGAGCGTGGTCGAGACCGTGATCACCGGCGTGGTCTCGACCACGCTCGACCGACGAGGGGTAGGCCGGTCCGTTTCAGTGCCCGACGGCGTGCGCAACCACGCCCGAAGTGACTTGCTCGATCAGCGAGCGGGCAGGGGCTCGACTACCAAGATCGAAGTGGCTCACGTGAGCCGCACCTCGTGCCCTGGGAGGGCCCGCTCGCGCGACAGCCTGACTCGGCCGTTGTCGAGCGGTTGCCTGACTGGCGACGTCAGTCCGCGGGGTGGGTCGCGGCGGCGAGGTGGCAGGCGACCGCATGCGGCCCGCTGCCGGGCAGGATCGCGAGCGGGGTGCCGCGGCAGTCGCCGTCGACACCAGCGGCCGCCGCGGCGCCGGAGGCGAGCGCCGGGCAGCGTGGATGGAAGCGGCAGCCCGTCGGTACCCGGCTCGGGTCCGGCGGCTCGCCGCTGAGCACGACCGGCTCGACCCGGCTGATCTCGGGCACGACCGAGAGCAGCGCCTGCGCGTACGGGTGCAGCGGTTCGGCGAGCAGTGCCTCCGTGGGGCCGATCTCCACGACCCGACCGAGGTACATCACGGCGACCCGGTCGGCGATGTTCCACGCCAGTCCCAGGTCGTGCGTGACGACGAGCAAGGACAGCCCGAGCTCGTCGCGCAACTTCAACAGCAGCGCGAGGATCTCCCCACGCACGGAGGCGTCGAGGCTGGAGACCGGCTCGTCGGCGACGATCACGTCCGGCTCGAGCACGAGCGCCCCGGCGATCACGACCCGCTGGCGTTGCCCGCCCGACAACTCGTGGGGATAGCGCAGGAAGAACCGCTCGGGCGGGCGCAACCCGGCCTGCGCGAGGGCCGCCGAGACCCGCTCCTCCTCGCGGTCGGAAATCCCGTGGATTCGCAAACCTTCGGCGACTGCCTCGTACACGGTGTGCCGCGGGTTCAGCGCGCCGGTCGGGTCCTGCAGCACCAGTTGCACGCGCCTGCGGTACGCCTTGAGCTCCCGCCCTCGATAGCCGAGCGGTTCCCCGTCCACGAGCACCTCGCCGGCGGTCGGGCGCTCGAGCCCGAGCAGCGTACGGGCGAGCGTGGTCTTGCCGCACCCGCTCTCGCCGACGAGCGCGAGGATCTCACCGCGCCCGAGCGCCAGGTCCACGCCGTCCACCGCGTGCGCCGCCGCGCCCCTGCCCCGCCCGCGGAACACGACCTGCACGCCGCGCGCCTCGACGACAGGCACCGCGGTCGCGGTGTGCTCCTCGACGGGCACCGACGCCGTCATGCGACGTCCTCGGCACCGGTGACGCGCAGGCAGGCCGCGCTGCGGGCGCCGACCCGCACCGTGGGCGGGTCGACGACCCGGCACTCGTCCATCACGACCGGGCAGCGTGGATGGAACGAGCACCCGGTCGGCAGGTCGGACGGGAAGGGCGGGTCGCCCGCCAGGCCCGCCGGGGCGTACCGGAACCGGGGATCCCCGATGCGGGGGAACGCGCTGGCGAGCGCCGCGGAGTACGGGTGCAGCGGGGTGTCGAACACGTCGGCGGCGGGGCCCTGCTCGACGATGCGTCCGGCGTACATGACAGCGATCCGGTCGCAGGTGGTCGAGAGGACCGACAGGTCGTGGCTGATGAACACCATCGCCAGGCCGAGTTCCCGTACGAGCTCGGAGAGCACGTCGAGCACCTGCGCCTGCACCATCACGTCGAGCGCGGTCGTCGGCTCGTCGGCGACGAGGAGCTTGGGCCGGCAGGCGAGCGCCATCGCGATCATGATGCGCTGCTTCTGACCGCCGGAGAGCTGGTGCGGGTAGGTGCGGGCGCGCGAGGCGGGCAGCCCGACCTGCTCGAGCAGCTCACCGACCCGGTTGTTCGCGGTGCGTTCGGAGACCTGCTTCTCGTGCAGCAGGATCGGCTCGGCGAGCTGCTGGCCGATGCGCTGTACGGGGTTCAGCGCGTGCATCGCGCCCTGGAAGATGACCGCGGCCTTGCCCCAGCGCACGGCGCGCAGCCGGCCGAAGGACATCTTCATGACGTCCTCGCCATCCAGCAGCACCTGCCCGGTCACCTTGGCGGTCGGCGGGAGCAGCCGCAGGACCGAGCTGGTGACGGTCGTCTTGCCGCAGCCGGACTCGCCGGCGATCCCGACCGACTCGCCCGCCTCGACCGCGAGCGAGACGCCGCGTACGGCGGGTACGTCGCCCTCCCGCGAGCGGTACGTGACGTGCACGTCGTCGAACTCGAGCAGTGGCACCGGTCTCACGCCCCCTGTCCGTGCGGGTCGAGGATGTCCTCCAGCGCTCGTCCCACGAGGTTGAACGCGAGCACGACGAGAACGACGCAGATGCCGGGGGGTGCCAGGTACCACCACGCGCCCTGCGAGATCGCCCCCGCGGAGAACGCGTCGTCGAGGATCGATCCCCACGAGACCGCGGTCGGGTCGCCGAGGCCGAGGAACGAGAGCGTCGTCTCCGAGAGGATCGAGATCGACACTGCGAGCGTGGTGTTGGCGAGCACGAGCGGCATCACGTTGGGCAGCACGTGCCGGGTCATCTGGTGGGTGTTCCCCGCGCCGAGCGCACGCGCCCGCTCCAGGTACGGGCGGCCCTCCACCGAGAGGGTCTGCGCCCGGATCAACCGGGCGGTTCCCGGCCAGGAGGTGACGCCGATGACGATGATGATGTTGAGCAGGCTGCGGCCGAGCACGGTGGCGAGCACGATCGCGAGCGGCAGGAACGGGATCACGAGGAACCAGTCGGTGAACCGGTCCAGCAGCCCGCCGAACACTCCCCGGTAGTGGCCGGCCATGATCCCGACCGCGGTCCCGATCACCATCGAGATCACCGTGGCGCACAGCCCGACCAGCAGCGAGATCCGCGAACCCCAGGCGACGAGAGCGAGCACGTTGCGACCGGAGTCGTCGGTGCCGAGCCAGTACTGCGCGGACGGGGGGTCGTACACCCCGCCGGTCGCTTGCGTGACGTCGAGCTCGGAGCTGCTGAACAGCAGCGGTGTGAGCAGCGCGAGCAGGACGAACAACCCCATGAGCACCAGGCCGGCCATCCCCGCGCGGTTGCGGCGGAACTGCCCGGCCAGCCGTCCCCAGGCGCGACGCCGGCGGGCCCACACGATGGCCCGCGGCGACAGCGTCCGCGGGTCGACCGCCGTCGTCTGTCCTGTCATTCGGGGCCCCCGCGGCGTTGTCTGGCGGAGGAGCGTAGCGGGGGAGCCGGAGAACGTCGTGGGGCTGTCATTCGGGGCCCCCGCGGCGTTGTCTGGCGGAGGAGCCCGGCGGGAGGTGCTGCGGGGGAGCTGGAGAACGTCGTGGGGTTGTCATGATCTGACCCGGGGGTCGAGCTTGGCGTAGAGCAGATCCGCGACGAGGTTGGCCAGGATCACGGCGCCGGAGAACAGCAGGAACAGCGACTGCAGCACCGGTACGTCCGGTCCGTCGAGGGCGTCGACGGTGAGCGAGCCGAGCCCCTGGATGGAGAAGACGTACTCGATCGTGATCGCACCGCCGACGACGAAGCCGAGGTTCAGGAAGATGAGCGTGGTGGTGGGCAGCAGCGCGTTCGGCACGGCGTGCCGGCGGCGTACCAGCGCGTCGCGCAGGCCCTTGGCGCGAGCGGTCTGCAGGTAGTCCTGGCCCATCTCGTCGATCAGGGATGCGCGCATGACAAGTGAGTACTCGGCGAGGTAGATGACGGCGAGCGTCGTGACCGGCAGCGTGAGATGCCAGGCGACGTCGAGCCAGCCGGCCGGGGTGCTCGTGTCGACGCCGGGGGTGGAGAGCCCACCGATCGGGAAGATGCCCGGCAGCCCGAACACACCGACCGCGAAGACGATCAGCAGGATCATGCCGAACCAGAACTCCGGCATGGAGTACAGCACGAGCGTCGTGGTCGTCGAGACCTTGTCGAAGCGCTGCCCGCGCCGCCAGCCGGAGCGGATCCCGAGCCAGACTCCGAGGATGGTGGCGAGGATCGTGGCGGTGCCGACGAGCAGCAGCGTCGGCCAGATCCGCGGCAGGATCACGTCCCACGGCGGGATGCCGTACTTCACCGAGTCCAGCGTCTGGGCGAACGGGTTCTTGATGTAGTCGAGGAACTGCGCGCCCAGCGGCTGGTCGAGCTGGGTGCGCAACGCGCGCATCATTGCCTGGTCCACGTCGCGGCCGCGGGTATAGAGCGAGATCGGGTCGCCGGGCAGCATCCGGAACAGGAAGAAGTTGAAGACGACGACGAAGACGAACGTTCCGGCGGATCCGAGCACGCGGCTCAGGACGTAACGCCCACCGGGGCCCAGCCCCCACCGGCCGCGGGCGGGGGAGGGCGCCGGGGTGGGCGCGGCGGCGGGTTCTGCGACGAGGGCCACGTCTGCCTCGACTACCCGCGGGCGCGGCTGGTCACGGCGCCCGCTACTCCCGGTCGTCCTGGTCGGTGGCCTTGCGGCGGGCCAGGCCGAACCCGGCGCCGCCCGCGATCAGGACGAGCACGATGATGCCCACGATCAGGCCCCAGCTGGTGCCGCTGCCGCTCGTGGCGCCGGCGGCTGCGGTGCCGTCGGTGCTCCCACCCGTATCGGCGCTCACCGGCTTGATGTTGTCGTACGACCAGGTGCCCCACTGGAACAGCAGCACGCCGTCCGGGCTCGGCTGCGGCACGAAACCGGTGAACCGGTCGGAGCGGTACGCCTGCGGGTCGGTGTAGTAGTACGTCACGACGTACGGCGTCTGGTCGTACAGGATCTGCTGCATCTGCTTGACGATCTCGGCCCGCTTGGCCGGGTCCGTCTCGGTCGACTGCTGCTCGTACAGCTTGTCGTACGCCGGGTCGCAGAAGAACGAGTCGGACAGGTCGGGGTAGATGGTCCCGCCGTCCTTGTACGAGCGCTTGCCGCAGGTGAAGGTCGAGAGCTGGTAGTCGGGGTCCGGGTCGACGACCCAGCCCCACTCGAACATGTCGTAGTTGCCCTGGCCGATCTTCTCGGTCAGCGGGCTGTCGCCGAGGTTGGTGACGGTGACCTGGATGCCGACCGCCGCGAGGTAACCCTTGATGAACTCCACGGACTTCTTGGAGGTGGTGGAGTTGGACCGGCCGAAGAGCCGGAAGGAGAGCGGCTGCCCGTCGGCCGAGACGCGCACGTTGTCCGGGCCCATCTTGTAGCCGGCGGCGTCGAGCAGCTGGCCGGCCTTGTCCGGGTCGTAGCCCACCGGGTCCGCCGGGTCGAGGTGCAGCAGCGGGTAGTTCGGCGGGATGACGGTCGAGCCGGGCGAGCCGAGCCCGCCGAGCACCTTGTCGACCAGCGCCTGGCGGTCGATCGCCCAGGCCATCGCCTGGCGCAGCTTGGGATCCTTGAGCAGCGGGTTCCCGTCACCGATCGGGGTGCCGTCCGCGAGTGCGGCGCCGGTGTTGAAGGCGAGCTCGTTGAACCCGGGGTACGCCGCGGAGACCGTCCCGATTCCCGCGACGTCCTTGAGCGAGTTGAAGACGTTCGGGGTCAGGCTGTCCGCGAAGTCGATCTCACCCTTCTTCAGCGCCTGCGCCTCGGAGTCCTCGTTCCCGTAGACGCGGAACACGACCTCGTCGATCGCCGGCTTGCCTGCCCAGTAGTTCGGGTTCGCCTCCATCCGGATGAACTGGCCGACCTGCCGCTCGACGAAGACGAACGGGCCGCCGGAGACGATGGGGTTGCCGGGGGTGGGCTCGTTCTTGAACTTCTTGACGTCGGCCTCGGAGATGTCCTTCCAGACGTGCTCGGGCAGGATGTAGATCGCGAGGTGCAGCATGACCGGGGTCGGCTTCTTGAGCTTGACGACGAGGGTCGTGTCGTCGGGTGCCTCGGCCTTGATGATGTTGGTGACGTAGCTGCCGTAGTTGATCCGCTCGTACCGGCCGTTCTTGACCCGGTTGATGCTGTACGCGGCGTCGGCGGCCGTCATCGGCTGCCCGTCGCTCCACTTCATCCCGGGCCGGATCTTGTAGGTCCAGGTGAGCTTGTCGGCCGACTCCTCCCAGCTCTCGGCCATCCCGGGGACGGTGCTGAAGTCCTCGGCCGAGTAGTCGGTGAGCGTCGGGTACATCATCTGGAAGATCTCGTACGCCTCCGCGACGATCCCGGTGAACGGGTTCGCGGAGTCGATGTCGGTCGTCATCCCGATCGTGAAGGTGACCTTGCCGCCCGCCGCCCCGCCGGTCGGGGCCGGCGTCGCGGATTCCGCGATCGCGCTCGGCGCCGCGACGGCGGCCAGGCCGAGCACCAGCGCGCCGGCGCCGGCGGCGGCGAGCAGTCGGGTACGGAGCGATCGTCGTGCCGTCAGGGACATCTGCGTTCCTCTACGAAGTCGCCAGCGAGCCCGGCTCGATCCCAGCCCCTGAACGGTCGGTCAACTGCTGCTGCATTTCATACACCAACGGGCGCGGTTTCGGGAGTGTCCTGCCGATACCTGAGACGCTTTTGTGTCCGAACCGCGATTCGCCCGGAAGATCTCCGGTCCGCCGCTCGTGCGGCTCGCTAGCGTGTGCCCGTGGTCATCAAGGACAACGCCCCGGAGCGAGCGGTGGTTCCCCCCCTGGCACCCCGCCGCGAGCGCCCGACGTCGAACTCGGGACGGGTCGACCCGTACGGCTGGATGACCGACCCGGCCGATCCACCGCTCGCCGCCTATCTGCAGGCCGAGCGCGACTACTACGACGCGCGGACCGCCGGCCTGCGCCCGCTGGTCGACGAGCTGGCCGCCGAGATGGTCGCCCGGGTCCCGGACCAGGAGCCCAGCGCGCCGTGGGAGCAGGGCGGGTACCGCTACCAGTACGTCTACCCGGCGGGCGCCGACCACCCGCGCCTGGTGCGCAGCGCTGCCGGCGGCGCAGCGCGGACGCTGCTCGATCTGCAGCGCGTGGCGGACGCGGGCGGCACCGGGTACTGCGAGACCGGCCTGGTGCAGGTCAGCCCGGACGGGCAGCTGCTCGCCTGGTCGGTCGACCTGTCCGGCGACGAGGTGTACGAGCTGCGCTTCCGCGACCTGCGCACCGGGCGCGACCTGGTCGACGTGGTGCCGCGCAGCTACTACGGCGGCGCCTGGTCCGCCGACAGCAGCGCCTTCCTCTACACGGTGCACGACGACGCGTACCGGCCGTACCAGGTGCGCCGCCACGTCCTCGGCACCGACCCCGCCGACGACCCTGTCGTGCTCGAAGAGGACGACGAGCGCTTCGAGGTGGAGGTCGACGCGTCCCGTACGGGGGCGTGGGTCGTGATCCGGCTTGTCGCGCGCGGCACCACCGAGGAGTGGTTGCTCGCGAGCGCCGACCTCGCCGCCGCGCCGGAGGTGGTGCGGTCCCGGCAGACCGGTGTCGAGTACGCCCTCGAGCACGCGCCCGGCCACGGCCCGGACGGTGAGGACGGCTTCCTGGTGGTGACCAACCTCGGTGCGCCGGAGTTCCGCCTGGCATGGGCCCCGGTGACCGACCCCGCGCGGTGGACGGAGGTGCTCGCCGAGGACCCGGCGGTGCGGCTGCACGGTGTCGACGCGTTCGCCGGCGGCTACCTGCTCAGCGTGCGGCAGGACGGTGCGGCGGCGCTGCGGGTGCACCCCTCGGGTGCCGCGCCGTACCCCATCCGCTGTGAGGTCGCGGGCGGCATGGCGCGGATGGGTCGCAACGAGGAGTACGACAGCGACACCGCGACGGTGGTGCTCGAGTCGTTCCTCGACCCGGCCGTGCACCTGGACGTGACGCTCGCGACCGGCGCCCGGGCCGAGCGGCACCGCAGCGTCGCCGTCGGGGTCGAGGGTGGGGCGTACCGCAGCGAGCGGCTGCTGGTGCCGCGGCCCGACGGCGCGCAGGTGCCGGTCGTCGTGATGCGGCACCGCGACACCGACCTCAATGGCACCGCACCGTGTCTGCTGTACGGGTACGGCTCGTACGAGGCCAGCTGCGACCCGGACTGGGGCATCGACTGGTGGCGCACGCTGCCCTCCCTGCTGGACCGCGGCGTCGTGTTCGCCGTCGGTCACCCGCGCGGCGGTGGCGAGCAGGGCCGCAGGTGGTGGCTCGACGGGCACCTCGGCGCCAAGCCGAACACCTTCGACGATCAGGCGGCCGTCGCCGACTTCCTGGCCGACGGCCCGGTCGACGGCGCCCGGATCGTGACCCGCGGGCTGTCGGCGGGCGGGTTGCTGCAGGGCGCGCTCTACGGACGGCGCCCGGACCGGTTCGCCGGCGTGCTGGCCGAGGTGCCCTTCGTGGACGTGATCACCACGATGCTCGACCCGTCCCTCCCGCTCACGGTCACCGAGTGGGAGGAGTGGGGCGACCCGCGCGAGCCGGACGCCTACGAGGTGATGGCGTCGTACTCGCCGATCGACAATCGGCCCCCGGTCGCGGCGCGCCCGCCGCTGCTGGCGACCGGTGCGGTGCATGACCCGCGCGTACTCGTGCGCGAGCCGGCCAAGTGGGTCGCCGCGCTGCGCCACGACGACCCCGACGCCGGGCGCGGCACGTATCCCGGCTCGCCGGTCTCGCCGCGTACCGTGCTGTTCCGCTGCGAGACCGGCGCGGGCGCCCACGCCGGCCCGCCCGGGCGGTACGGGCAGCTGCACTACGAGGCCGAGGTGCTCGCCTGGTGCCTCGCGGCGATGGGCGCCGCCGTACCACCCGCTCGCTAGGCTGCCGGGAATCGTGGGCGACGGTAGGGGCGGCATGGGCGAGCGGTGGGCCGCGGTCGAGCCGACCGCACCGGACGCGGTATTGCTGCACATCGGACCGTTCAAGACCGGCACCACCGCGATCCAGGAGGCGCTCGCCGCCTCCCGGTCGATCCTCGCCGAGCACGACATCCGCTACCCCGGACCGCAGGGCCACCACGCGCGCGGGGCGATGTCGGCGATGGGACGTACCTTCGGCTGGGCAGGACAGGGTGGCGCCAAGGCGCCCAAGGGCGACTGGCGCCGGCTCACCGCGCTCGCCCGGGAGACGACCGGCCGGATGGTGCTCAGCAGCGAGTACTTCTGCCTGGCGCGGCCGGGTCGCATCCGGCGGATCTGCGCCGACCTCGACCCGCAGCGGGTGCAGGTCCTGATCACGCTGCGCCCGCTGGGGCTGCTGCTGCCCTCGAGCTGGCAGCAGTACGTCAAGAGCGGGCGGGCCGTGCGGTACGAGCCGTGGTTGCGGGCCGTGCTCGCCGACCCGCCCGACAAGGCGATGACGCCTTCCTTCTGGGTGCGCAACGACCACCCGGCGCTCGTACGGCGGTGGGCCGAGGTCGTCGGCCCGGACCGGGTGACGGTCCTGGTGCTCGACGACGCCGACCGGCCGATGCTCTACGAGGTGTTCGAGCGGCTGCTCGGGCTCGCCCCGGACACGCTGCACCGCGCCACCACGATGCGCGGCAACCGTTCGCTGTCGGCGGCGGAGGCCGAGCTGCTGTGCCTGGTCAACGAGGAGGTCGCCCGCCACGAGGTGCCCTGGCCCGACTTCCAGGCGGTCGTACGCGACGGCGCGGTACGCCGGCTGGTGGATTCCCGCGATCCGGCGCCTGCCGAGGGGCGCATCCGTACGCCGGACTGGGCGCTCGAGCGGGCCGAGCAGCTCGGCAAGGCCGCGGCCGCCGACATCGCGGCCAGCGGGGTCCGCGTCATCGGCGACCTCGACCTGCTCGCCCGCCGCCCGGCGCTCCCGCCCGAGGTGGCGCCCAGCCAGACGCTGCCGCTCGAGGTGCCGGTGGAGCTGTTGCTCGGGGCGCTGTCGGGCGCGATGCGCCGCGGGCCGCGGTTCGGGCACGTCGCCACGCCCTGGCCGCCGGTGAAGCAGCAACGCCAGCGCCCCAAGGGCGTCGAGGCAGCGACGGCCGGCGAGCTGGTGGGGGCGCTGCGCTCGCGGGCCCGCGCGCGTGCCGCACGGCTCGTGCGGCGCGCCACCCGGCCGGTGCGCCGGCGGTGACCCCGGACGGGTCCACGCGCTGGGCGGGGGTGGCGCCGGTCCCGGCGGACGGCGTGCTGCTGCACATCGGGCCGTTCAAGACCGGGACGACGGCGATCCAGGAGGCGCTCGCCGCCTCGCGTCGCAGGCTGGCCCGCCGCGGCGTCAGCTACCCCGGCACCGCCCGCCAGCACTCGCACGCGGCGATGGCCGCGCTCGGCACGACGTACGGCTGGGCCGACAAGGGCGGGGTCCGGGTGCCGCCCGGCGACTGGCGCGAGCTCGTCGCCGAGCTGCCGGACCGCGGCTCGCGCGTCGTGCTCAGCAGCGAGTACTTCTGCCTCGCCCGGCCGCGACAGATCCGGTCGATCTGCAAGGACCTCGGCCGCGACCGCGTCCACGTACTGATCACCCTGCGCTCGCTCGCACGGCTGCTGCCCTCGAGCTGGCAGCAGTACGTGAAGAGCGGCCAGTCCTTCCGGTACGAGCAGTGGCTGCGCGGGGTGCTCGCCGAGCCGCCCGACCCCGGGCTGGCCCGCTCGTTCTGGGTGCGCAACGACCACGCCGCGCTGGTACGGCGCTGGGCGGACGCGGTCGGCCCGGACCGGGTGACGGTGCTGGTGCTCGACGACGAGGACCGCGCGATGCTCTACGAGGTGTTCGAGCGCCTGCTCGCCCTCCCGCCCGACACGCTGCGGCGGCGGCAGCGGCTGCGCGGCAACCGATCCTTGTCGGCGGCCGAGGCGGAGGTCCTGCGCGCCGTGAACGAGCAGGTGGCCCAGCAGGACGTGGGCTGGCCGACGTACCTGGACGTGGTGCGCGGGGGAGCGGTACGCCGGCTGCTCGATGCGCGCGAACCCGCTCCCGGGGAAGCGCGCATCGCGACGCCGCCGTGGGCCCTGGAGCGGGCGGCCCGGCTCGGACGCGGGCACGCCGCGGCGATCGCCGCGAGCGGGGTGCGGGTGATCGGTGAGCTGGACCGGCTCGCCGAGCGGCTGCCCGACCCGCTACCGGGACCCGCCGCGGGGCAGCTGCCGGTCGGCGTGTCCGCGGAGCTGCTGCTGGGCGCGTTGTCCGGGGCGATGCGCCGCGGTCCGCGGTTCGGCGAGGTCGCCGCGGTGTGGCCGGCGCTGGAGGCGGGGTCGCAGGACCTGGCCGCCGTGCCGACCCGCCGGCTCCTGCGCGGGCTCGGCGCCCGAGCGCGCCGGCGTACCCGCGGCGCGGCCGGCCGGATCTATCACACCGTTCGCGGAGGCGGCAGGCCTGCCGGGCGTGATCTGTAACGCGTTCCACTCAGGAGTGGGTGGCCGCCGTGCGCACGGTAAGGGATCATTGTTACCAAATCCGAGAGCGAGCGCGAGGACGGCGACGACATGACCACGGCGATCCCAGGACTGGACAACCCCCGCACGCGCAACAAGAAGCTCGTGGAGTGGGTGGAGGAGATCGCCGCCCTGACCCAGCCCGACCGGGTCGAATGGTGCGACGGCTCGCAGCAGGAGTGGGACCGCCTGACGAACCTGCTGTGCGAGACCGGCACGTTCGTGCGGCTCAACGAGGCCAAACGGCCCAACTCCTTCCTGGCCCGCTCGAACCCGGCCGACGTCGCCCGGGTCGAGGACCGTACGTTCATCTGCTCGCTGACCGAGGCGGACGCCGGCCCGACGAACAACTGGGCCGACCCGGTCGAGATGCGGGTCACCCTCAAGGGTCTGTTCGACGGTGCGATGCGCGGCCGCACCATGTACGTCGTCCCGTTCTCCATGGGACCGCTGGGTTCGCGGATCTCCCAGCTTGGCGTCGAGATCACCGACTCGCCCTACGTCGTCGTCAACATGCGGATCATGACGCGGATGGGCACGGCCGCGCTCGAGCAGATCGGCGAGGACGGCGACTTCGTCCCCGCGCTGCACTCGGTCGGCGCCCCGCTCGCGGCCGGTGAGACGGACGTCGCCTGGCCGTGCAACGACACCAAGTACATCGTGCACTTCCCGGAGACCCGCGAGATCTGGTCGTACGGCTCGGGCTACGGCGGCAACGCGCTGCTCGGCAAGAAGTGCTTCGCGCTGCGGATCGCGTCGGTGATGGCGCGCGACGAGGGCTGGCTCGCCGAGCACATGCTGATCCTCAAGCTGACCTCGCCGAGCGGGGAGGTGCGCTACCTGACCGCGGCGTTCCCGTCCGCGTGCGGCAAGACCAACCTCGCCATGCTCGAGCCGACCGTGCCGGGCTGGAAGGTGGAGACGGTCGGGGACGACATCTGCTGGCTGCGGTACGGCGACGACGGCCGGCTCTATGCGATCAACCCGGAGGCCGGGTTCTTCGGCGTCGCGCCGGGCACCGGCCTCGACACCAACCGCAACGCGATCGAGACCCTCGACGCCAACTGCATCTACACCAACGTCGCCCTCACCGACGACGGCGACGTGTGGTGGGAGGGCCTGACCCCCGAACCGCCGGCGCACCTGATCGACTGGCTCGGCAACGACTGGACGCCCGAGTCGTCGACCAAGGCCGCCCACCCGAACGCGCGGTTCACCGCGCCCGCCGCGCAGTGCCCGTCGATCGCGCCCAACTGGGAGGACCCCGCCGGCGTACCGATCTCGGCGATCCTGTTCGGTGGTCGGCGCGCCACGAACGTGCCACTGGTGACCGAGGCGTACGACTGGGAGCACGGCGTCTTCATCGGAGCCACGACGGCCTCGGAGAAGACGGCCGCCGCGGAGGGCAAGGTCGGCGAGCTGCGCCGGGACCCGTTCGCGATGCTGCCGTTCTGCGGGTACAACATGGCCGACTACTGGGGCCACTGGCTGTCGGTCGGCAAGGCGACCGAGCCGGAGAAGCTGCCGCGGATCTACCAGGTGAACTGGTTCCGCAAGGACGCGGACGGCCGGTACATGTGGCCCGGCTTCGGGGACAACAGCCGTGTGCTCGCGTGGATCATCGACCGGGTGATCGGTTCCGGGGAGGCGGTCGAGACCCCGATCGGGCGCGCGCCGGCCCCCGGAGCGCTCGACCTGGACGGGCTCGACCTGCGCGACGAGATGCTCGCCGAGCTGTTCCGCGTCGACGCCGGCTCGTGGCTGGCCGAGGCGGACCTCACCGAGGAGTACTTCGCCCAGTTCGGCGACCGCCTGCCGGCAGCGATGCGCGACCAGCTCACCGCGCTGCGCACCCGCCTCCGTTCCTGACCTTCTTCCCAAAGGGGCGATCTGGGCAGCCCGACTGCACGGCCTGACCCGAAGCAGCGATCTTGAATGCGCCGGCAGGTTGCTGCGGCGTAGCGTGCGGGATCACCCCTGTGGATGACGTGCCCGGCCTGCATGGGTGATGGTCCAGGCTGCTCGTCATGCGCGGACAGATGACAGCACCGCCGTCCGCTGCACGACACGGCGGGCTCTTCACCAGGAGCGAGGCATCGGCGGTCGGGTACAGCAACTACCGGATCCGGCGACTGCTGCGCAGCGGGCTGTGGATCGTTGTGTTGGGAAGCGTCATGACCACCCTCGGTACGCCTCTCACTCCGGTCACCCTGGCCTGGGCGGCGGTCCTCGCGACCGGCGTCGGAGGCGTGGCAAGCCACGGAACGGCTGGTCGACTCTGGGGGCTGCGCGTACCCGATGATCCAGAGGTCCACGTGATCGTCGCACGGGACTGCCGAGTACGACGAGCCGGGCTGCGTACCCATCGGGTGCCGCTGCCCGATGACGACATCGCAACGCTTGACGGGCTCCAGGTGACGACGCTGGTGCGCACGATCGTCGACCTGCTGCTCTGGCTACCGGTCGAGGCGGGACAGGCGATGCTGGTCGATGCCCAGCGGCGCGGGCTGGTCCGCAACTCCGACGTCCGGCACCATCTGATCACCGGGCCGCAGCGCCACGGGATGCACCGGGCGTGGACGGTGGTGAACGAGGCGGGGAACGCGTACTCCGTGGCCGAAGTCCGCTTGCGCCGGGTGCTGCGGCGCGCCGGCCTGTCCGGCTGGCGCGAGAACATCGCCCTGTACGACGCGGACGGGCTGGTCGGCTGGGCCGACGTCATATTCGATGCTGCGCGGGTGATCGTCGAGCTCGACGGACGCGCGTACCACAGCGGGGCCGAGGCGTTCCAGGCCGACCGCACCAAGCAGAACCGCTTGGTGGCTATGGGGTATGTGGTCCTGCGCTTCACCTGGGACGACGTCGTGAAGCGCCCCGACTACGTCGTGCAGACCGTACAGCAGGCGCTGGCCCGCGCCGCTGCGTGATCCTTCCGTCGCTCCATGGCCGCCGTCGGCGTCGATGGCCATGCGCACCTGCGCTACCGACCGGCCCGTACCGGCGAAGATCACTGATACGGGTCGGATGGTGCAGTTGAACTGCGTTGATCGCCCCTTTGGGGAGAAGGGGGAGAGGTCAGGCGAGGGTGGCGACCATGAGGGCCTTGATCGTGTGCAAGCGGTTCTCGGCCTGGTCGAAGGCGACGTTCGCCGGGGAGGCGAACACCTCGTCACTCACCTCGAGGCCGTCCTCGAGCCCGGTCGCCGCCGCGATCTCGGCGCCGACGGTCGTACGGGCGTCGTGGAACGCGGGCAGGCAGTGCATGAACCTGACGTCCGGGTTGCCCGTCGCGGCCATCGCCGGCGCGTCCACGCGGTAGGGCTGCAGCAGCTCGACCCGCTCGGCCCACACCTCCTTCGGCTCACCCATCGAGACCCATACGTCGGTGTGCACGAAGTCGGCGCCGCGCAGCCCTTGCGCCGGGTCCTCGGTCAGCAGCAGCCGGGCGCCGGACTGCTCGGCGCGTTCGCGCGCCGCGGCGACCACCTCGTCCGCGGGCCACAGCGCACGCGGTGCCGCGATGCGCACGTCGGCGCCGAGGATCGCGCCGGTCACCAGCAGCGAGCGCCCCATGTTGTACTGCGCGTCGCCGAGGTAGCAGTAGGCGATCTCGTTCACCGGCTTGCCGTGTCCGTGCTCGCGCATCGTCAGGAAGTCGGCGAGCATCTGGGTCGGGTGCCACTCGGCGGTGAGCCCGTTGTACACCGGTACGTCCGCGCCGTCGGCGAGCTCCTCGACGGTGGCCTGCGCGGCGCCCCGGAACTCGATCGCGTCGTACATCCGCGACAGCACCCGCGCCGTGTCGGTCGCCGACTCCTTGTGACCGAGCTGCGACGAGGACGGGTCGAGGTAGGTGACGTGCGCCCCCTGGTCGTACGCCCCCACCTCGAACGCGCAGCGGGTGCGGGTCGAGGTCTTCTCGAAGATCAACGCGATGTTGCGCCCGGACAGCAGCGGGACCTCGGTACGGGCGCGCTTGGCCGCCTTGAGCTCCGCGGCGAGGTCGATCAGGTGGGTCAGCTCGGCCGCGGTGTGGTCGAGCTCCTTGAGGAAGTCCCTGCCGTACAGGTCGACGCTCATCTGCCACTCCTCCGTGTCGTCGGTACGTGCGCCATCACGCGTCGCGCTCGATGGGACAGGTCATGCAGCGGGGGCCGCCGCGGCCGCGCCCGAGCTCGTTGCCGGCGATGGTGACGATCTCGATGCCGTTCTTGCGCAGGTAGGTGTTGGTGACGGTGTTGCGCTCGTACCCGAAGATCACCCCGGGCGCGACGGCCAGGAAGTTGTTGCCGTCGTCCCACTGCTCGCGCGCCGCGCCGAGCTGGTCGATCTGGGTCTGCAGCACGCGTACCTGTGGGATCTCCAGCGCGTCGGCGACGGCGGGGAAGAGTTCCTCGTTCTCGTGCACCGCGTAGTTGCCGCCGTCGTCGGTCTTGGTGAGGGTGTACGAACGCAGCGCGGGTGGCCAGTACGGGTAGACGCTGAACGCGTCCCGGTCGACCATCGTCATCGCCGTGTCGAGGTGCATGAAGGCGCGGACACGCGGCAGCTCGACGACGATCACCTTGCGCACCTGGTCGGCGGGGTCGGAGAAGTAGCTGCGCACGAGATGCTCGATGCCCTGGGCGGTGGTGCGCTCGCCCATGCCGATCATCACCGTACGGTTGCCCAGCACCAGGATGTCGCCGCCCTCGCAGGTGGCCGGCTGGTGGTGCTCGTCGTCGTTCCCGTACCAGAAGCGCAGGCCGGCGCCCTTGAACATCGGGTGGTACGTCCAGATCGCCCGCGAGTGGACGATCTCGCGCTGGCGGGCCGGCTTGGCCATCGGGTGCACCGACAACCCGTCGTACACGAAGGCGCTGTTGTCCCGCTGGAACAGGTGGTTGGGCAGCGGTGCCAGGACGAAGTCGTAGTCGTCGAGGTAGTGCCAGAGCAGCGAGTTGCCGCGCGGCAGCTGCAGGTCGCGCTTGACGATCCCGCCGATGAGCACCTCGGCGAGCGCCCGTCCCTCCATGCCGTTCGCCAGCTCGCGCAGCGGCTCGACGAGGGTCGGTCCGACGCTCTGGGCGGTGACCACCCGCTCGAGGACGAACTCGCGGCCGTCGTCGGTGTCGAGGACCTCGCCGAGCAGGTCGGCGAAGTAGTGCACCTGCACGCCCTTGTCGCGGAGCTTGCTGACGAACGCGTCGTGCTCCTCGCGGGCGCGCGTTGCCCACATGACGTCGTCGAACAGCAGGGTGTCCACGTTCTGCGGGGTCAGCCGTGCCAGCTCGAGTCCCGGCCGGTGCACGATCACCTGTCGCAGCGGCCCGACCTCGGAGTCCACGTGGAAGTGCATGCTCTCCTCCGCATCTACCGGCGCCGGTGCGGCACCGCTCACCCGATCATCCCGGGTGACCCGCCCCCGGCGCACCGGTCCTTGGTCCTGATCTCACCGGTCCGGGTACGCGCGCGGCGTGGGCCGACAGGGCATGCTGGTCCCGTGACGATCCAACCGCTCGAGCTGCCGCGGATGATGCCGCAGGCCGGCCGGCTGCTCGTCGCCTCGCCGGTGCTGCTCGACCCCAACTTCCGGCGCGCGGTCGTGCTGCTGCTCGACCACGACGAGGAAGGCACCCTCGGGCTGGTGCTCAACCGGCCCTCCGAGATCGCCATCGAGGCGGTGCTGCCGGCGTGGAGCGGTCGCGCGACCGGCTCCGCGGTGCTTTTCCAGGGCGGTCCGGTGGGTGACGACAGCGCGCTCGGCCTCGGGATGCTCCCGGGCGCGTACGACGGTCCGGAGCCACTCGGCTTCCGGCGCCTGGTCGGCCCGCTCGGGCTTGTCGATCTCGACGTCGATGCGTCGGTGGCCGCCGAGCTCACCGCGGTA
Source organism: Candidatus Nanopelagicales bacterium (assembly GCA_017848795.1). GTDB lineage: Bacteria > Actinomycetota > Actinomycetes > S36-B12 > CAIYMF01 > JAFIHG01. The sequence continues at coordinate 22,248 of JAFIHG010000019.1, forward strand.
CGACTGTTCGCCGGGTACGCCGGGTGGGGCCCGGAGCAGCTGCACGCGGAGCTCGCCGAGGGTGCCTGGTACGTCGTGGACGGGCATCCGACCGACGCGTTCACCGCGGAGCCCGACACCCTCTGGCGCGCGGTGATGCGGCGCCAGCGCACCGCGCTCGCGTTGCTCAGCAACGCCTCCGACGACCCCGAACTGAACTGACCGGGCGGGTCCGCGGGTGGATCGCGCACTGCGCAGGTCCCCGTAGGATGACGGACATGCCCGCGTACCCGACGGCGCCGCTCGGCGCGCAGCACCCCCCCGCTCTCGACCCGGTGACCCCGGAGACCGATGGCGGGCTGCTCGTCGAGGAGCGGCCGGCACCCCAGGCGGGCGGTGGGGACCACGAGCGCTTCGCGCACTACGTGCGCAAGGAGAAGATCGTCGAGTCGGCGGTGACCGGCACTCCCGTCGTGGCGCTGTGCGGCAAGAAGTGGGTGCCGGGACGCGATCCGAGCAGGTTCCCGGTGTGCCCCGACTGCAAACGGATCTACGAGGGCCTGCCTGCGGGCGACGAGGGCTCCGGCGGTGACGCCGGGGCCGGGCGTTGACCACCCGGACGCCCGCGGCCACTCCCGTTCGTCGACACCAGACGCTGTTCGACCGCGAGCACCGCGCGGTCACGGTCGGCATCGTGGCCGTGATGACGCTGTTCGCGTTCGAGGGCATCGGGGTGGCGACGGCGATGCCGGTGGTCGCGGCCGCGCTGGACGGGTTGGGCGCGTACGCCTGGGCGTTCAGCGGCTACGTCGTCGCGAGCCTGGTGGGCATGGTCATCGCGGGCGGCTGGAGCGACGAGCGCGGCCCGCGTGACCCGTTGCTCGCCGGAGTCGTGCTCTTCGGGACCGGCGCGGCGATCTGCGCCTTCGCGTGGTCGATGCCGGTGCTGATCGCCGGCCGGCTCGTCGCGGGCCTCGGCGGTGGTCTGGGGATCGTGGCGATCTATGTCGTGCTCGGCCGGGCGTACGACGAGGCGCTGCGTCCGCGCGCGTTCGCGCTGCTGTCCAGCGCCTGGGTGCTGCCCAGCATCATCGGGCCGTTCCTCGCGGGCGCCCTCACCCAGCACCTGTCGTGGCGGGCGGTGTTCTGGCTTGTCGTACCGCTCGTCGCGCCTCCGATGGTGCTCCTCGCGCACCGGCTGCGCGGGCTCGGCGCCGCGCCCGCCGGCGGACCTGACGGCCCGGGACCGGACGGCGACGGTACGGGCGGGGCCGCTGCTCCCGACCGGCACCGCGCCTGGCAGCGGACCCGGCTGTCGGTCGTCGCCGCCGCCGGCCTCGGGTTGCTGCAGGAGGCGGGCACCCGCCTCGGGATCGTCGGGCTGGTGCTCGCCGTCGCGGGCCTCGCGCTGCTAATGCCGGCGCTGCACCGGCTGCTGCCGGCGGGCTCGATCCGGATGGTCCGCGGCCTGCCGACCGTCGTCGTGCTGCGAGGGATCATGGCCGGCGGGTTCTTCGCGGGCGAGGCGTACCTGCCGCTCGCGCTGCAGACCGAACGCGGTCTGGACCCCGCGCACGCCGGTCTGATCCTGACGGCCGGCGCCCTCGGGTGGTCGGCCGGTGCGTGGATCCAGGGCCGGGTCTACCTGCGCCTGGGCCCGGTGCGGCTGATGCGCCTCGGGGCGATCTGCACCACGGTCGGGCTCGCGACCCTCCCGCTCTGCCTGCACCCCGCGCTGCCGCCGTACACCGCCGTCGCGTCCTGGGTGGTCGGCGCGTTCGGCATGGGGGTGGCGTACGCGACCCTCGGGAACCAGACGCTGTCGCTGTCCAGCCCGCAGGACCAGGGCGAGAACTCCGCCGCCCTGCAGATCTGCGACTCGGTCGGTTCGGTGCTGCTGATCGGCGTGGCCGCCGCGGTCTACGCAGCGGCGCTGAGCGCCGGCACCGTGACCCGCGGGACGTTCGACGTGATCTGGCTCTCGATGGCAGTGATCGTGCTTGTCGCTGTCGCCACCGCCGGGCGCGTCGTGCCCGGCCGCCGCGCCGCCCTGTCGTAGGGTCGCGCACGCCCATGACGACCTCCCCTGCCGCCGCCTCGCGCTCACCCGCCGGTCCGGCGGCGCCGCTGCGCGCCTGGCAGCAGGCCGCACTGGCCGAGTACCACCGGCGCGGCGCCCGCGACTTCCTCGCCGTCGCGACGCCGGGCGCCGGGAAGACGACGTACGCCCTGCGCATCGCGACCGACCTGCTCTCGCGGGGCGTGGTGCAGCGCGTCACGGTCGTCACACCCACCGACCACCTGACGACCCAGTGGGCGGCCGCCGCAGCTGCGGTCGGCCTGGCGCTGGACAGCGGCTTCAGCGGCTCGCGCGGGGCCACCAGCAGCGACTACGACGGGGTGGTCGTCACGTACGCCGGGGTCGCGGCCGCGACGCTGCGGTTCCGCCGGCGCACCGAGGAACGCCGCACGCTGGTGATCCTTGACGAGGTGCACCACGCCGGTGACTCGCTCGCCTGGGGCGAGTCGATCCGCGAGGCGTTCGAGCCGGCCACCCGCCGGCTCTCGCTGACCGGCACGCCGTTTCGCACCGACGTCAACCCGATCCCCTTCGTGTCGTACGCCCCCGGCGCCGACGGCATCCCGCGCAGCGCGGCCGACTACTCCTACGGGTACGGCGACGCGCTCACCGACGGCGTCGTCCGCCCGGTGCTGTTCCTGGCCTACTCCGGGCGGATGCGCTGGCGCACCCGGGCCGGCGACGAGGTCAGCGCGACGCTCGGAGCCGACCAGGCCAAGGACGTCACCGCCCAGGCCTGGCGCACGGCTCTCGACCCGGCCGGCGAGTGGGTCCCGCAGGTGCTGCGCGCCGCCGACCGCCGCCTGACCGAGGTGCGCCGGCACGTGCCCGACGCCGGCGGGCTGGTCATCGCCACCGACAAGACCAAGGCCCGCGCCTACGCGCGGCTGCTCGCCACGATCTGCGGGGAGCGGCCCGCGGTGGTGCTCTCCGACGACCCGGGTGCCGGTGCGCGGATCAGCCGGTTCGCGGCGGGCAGCGAGCGGTGGCTGGTCGCGGTGCGGATGGTCAGTGAGGGCGTGGACGTGCCGCGCCTGATGGTCGGGGTGTACGCGACCTCCGCCGCGACGCCGCTGTTCTTCGCCCAGGCGGTGGGGCGCCTGGTACGGGCCCGGCGCCGCGGGGAGACGGCCAGCGTGTTCCTGCCGACCGTGCCGGTGCTGCTGCGCCACGCCGCCGAGCTGGAGCAGGAGCGCGACCACGTCCTCGGCCGCCCGCGCAGCGGGAACGACGTCTGGGCCGAGGAGGAGGCGCTGCTCGCCGAGGCGGGCCGCGCCCGTACCGGCTCCGACCTGCTGGAGGACCAGCTCGCCTTCGAGGCGCTGGAGAGCGAGGCGACCTTCGACCGTGTGCTCTTCGACGGCGGCGAGTTCGGCACCGGGCACGCCCCGGGAAGCGCGGAGGAGGAGGACTTCCTCGGCATCCCGGGACTGCTGGACCCGGGGCAGGTCACCGACCTGCTGCGCTCGCGGCGGGCCCGCGAGAGCGCGCGCCGCCCGGCCCGCCCGGAGCCCGCGCCCGCCGCGCAGCACGACCTGCCGGCGCTGCGCCGGGAGTTGGCGTCCTGCGTGAGCGCGTACGCCCGCGCGAGCGGGGCCAGCCAGGCGTCGGTCCACGCGCAGCTGCGCCAGGCGTGCGGCGGGCCGGAGACCGCCCGGGCCTCGGCGGCCGAGCTCGGCGCGCGGCTGGAGCTGGTACGGCGGTGGGCGACCACCCCGTCCCGGCGTCGCTGACCCGTGGGAGCATGAACCCCGCTCCGTCCCCCCGACCCGGAGGTCCCCGTGCCCCGTACCCTGCTGCGCCCGCTGCTGCTCGCGTCGTGCGCGGGGTTGCTGCTCGCCGCGTGTGCCGCCCCCGCCTCCACGCCGAACACCCCCGCCGACTCCGCGCAGCCGGGCGGGTCGGCGACGCCGACGGCCACGAGCAGCGCGCTGGACTGCACCCCCGCCAACCTGCCGCTGATCACGCCCGGGACGCTGACGGTGAGCACCTCCAAGCCCGCCTACCCGCCCTACGTCATCGACGACGACCCCAGCAACGGCAAGGGATTCGAGTCGGCCGTGGCGTACGCGGTCGCGGACAAGCTGGGATTCAGCGCGGACCAGGTCGACTGGACGTTCGTGACCTTCGAGCAGACGTACGCCCCGGGTGCCAAGACCTACGTCTTCGGCCTGCAGCAGGTGTCGATCACGGCGAAGCGCGCGCGGGCGATCAGCTTCTCCGACCCGTACTACTCGGCCAACCAGGCGGTCGTGGCGCTGAAGAAGAACACCGCTGCCACCTCCGCGACCTCGGTGGCCGACCTGGCCGCCCTCAAGCTCGGGGTGCAGGTCGGCACGACGAGCCTCGACTACGTCACCGACGTCATCAAGGCCGAGCAGCAGCCGGCGGTGTTCAACGACACCGAGGGCGCCAAGCAGGCCCTGAAGAACGGCACCATCGACGCGCTCGTCGTGGACCTGCCCACAGCGTTCTACATCACGGCCGCCGAGATCCCGGGCTCGACGGTCGTCGGGCAGTTCCACGACGTGGCCGCCGACGGCGACCAGTGGGGACTAGTGCTCAAGAAGGACAGCCCGCTGCTGCCCTGCGTCAACCAGGCGCTGGGCGAGCTGAAGTCCTCCGGCGAGCTGGCGCAGATCCAGGACAAGTGGCTGTCGTCGACCGTCAAGGTCCCGTACTTCACCTCCTAGCCCGGCGCGCCAGCACGAGCCGGTGAGGCCATGAGCGTCCCGCAGGGAGGTACGACCGCCGTCGCGGCACCGCTGCCGTACGTCGACCCGGTCCGCCGTGCCGCGGCCCGGCGGCGCACGGTGCGCGACGCGCTCATCGCCACCGCCAGCCTGGCGGTGTTCGTGGGCGCCGTCGCGCTGTGGGCGTCCCGGCTGCCCGGATGGCCGGCGGTGCAGGCGTCGTTCTTCGACGGCGAGATCCTGCGCTCCTCGTTCCTGCCGACGCTGCAGGCGCTCGTGCTGAACATCAAGATGTTCCTCGTCGCCGAGCTGCTGATCCTCCCGCTCGGCCTGGTCGTGGCGCTGTGCCGCCGCTCCCGTGCGCCGGTGCTGTTCCCGCTGCGCGCCGTCGCCACCGTCTACACCGACGTGTTCCGCGGCACCCCGACCCTGCTCGTGGTGTTCCTGCTCGGCTTCGGGGTGCCCGCGCTCGACATCCCGGGGCTGACCCCGGAGCCGGTCGTCTGGGGCACCGTCGCGCTGGTGCTCTCGTACGGCGCGTACGTGGGCGAGGTGTTCCGCGCCGGGATCGCCTCGGTGCACCCGAGCCAGGGCATGGCGGCGCGCTCGCTCGGGCTCTCGCAGTGGCAGACCAGCAGGTTCGTCGTGCTGCCGCAGGCGGTGCGCCGGGTCGTGCCGCCGTTGCTCAACGACTTCGTGTCGTTGCAGAAGGACACCGCGCTCGTCGGTGTGCTCGGTCCGATCGAGGCGCTGCGCCAGGCGCAGATCATCAGCTACGACGAGGCGAACTTCACGCCGTACGTCGCGGCCGCGGTGCTGTTCATCGCGCTCACGATCCCGCTCGCGCGCTTCACCGACTGGCTGCAGGCGCGCCAGGAGCGCCGTACCTCGATCGCCGGTGCCCGATGACCGGGCCGCTGCTGGAGATGACCGGCGTCCACAAGGCGTTCGGTCCCAACGCGGTGCTGCGCGGCATCGACCTGCAGGTCGCCGAGCACGAGGTCGTCGTGCTCATCGGCGCCTCGGGCTCGGGCAAGTCGACGCTGCTGCGCTGCGTGAACGGGCTCGAGGCGGTCGACGCCGGGGAGGTTGTGCTGCGCACGCCGGGCAGCACGCTCACCGTCTCGGACGCGCGGGTGGACCTCGATGCCGTACGCCGGCGGGTGGGCATCGTGTTCCAGCAGTACAACCTCTTCCCGCACCTGTCGGCCGTGCAGAACGTCGCGCTCGCCCCCCGCCGCGTGCTGCGCCGGTCGCGGGGGCAGGCGGAGCGGGCGGCCCGCGAGCTGCTCGCGCGCTTCGGCCTGGCCGACCGCGCCGACGCCTACCCCGACCAGCTCTCCGGCGGGCAGCAGCAGCGGGTGGCGATCGTACGGGCGCTCGCCATGGACCCCGAGATCGTGCTCTTCGACGAGATCACCTCGGCGCTCGACCCGCAGCTGGTCGGCGAGGTGCTCGACGTCGTACGCGAGCTCACCACCGCCGGCATGACCATCGTGATGGCGACGCACGAGATGGGCTTCGCGCGCGACGTCGCGCACCGGGTGCTGTTCCTCGACGCCGGTACCGTCGTGGAGGAGGGCACGCCCGCACAGATCTTCGGCGCGCCGACCCACCCGCGCACCCGGCAGTTCCTGGCGCGGGTGAGCACCGGCACGGCGACGCGCGGCGGTATCGACGCCTGATCCGCCCGGCTCGCACTACGATCTTGGCGGCCGGTCCAGCGGGACCACCGGAGGTACGGGAGGCATCGTGTCCACTGCATCCATCCACGACGGAGATCCGGACACCGCGCTCGGTGCGGCGCTCGCCTCGGCGGGGCGGCACTGGGGGCTGCTGCTGCTGTTCGGGCTGGTCTCGGTGGTCGTCGGCATCATCATGCTGGTCTGGCCGGGCAAGACGCTCGTCGTGTTCGCGGTGTTCTTCGGCGCCTGGCTGCTGGTCTCCGGGATCTTCCAGGTGATCGAGGCGTTCGCGCACGGCCTGGACGGGGGGTCGCGGGCGATGCTGGCGATCTCCGGGGTCTGCGGGATCATCCTGGGGCTGATGTGCTTCCGCGGGGTGCTGCAGAGCCTCGAGATCCTCGCGCTGCTGCTGGGCCTGGCCTGGATCATCCGCGGCGTGCTCACGTTCGTCACCGGCCTGAGCGCCAAGGGCGCACAGGGCCGCGGGTGGGTGATCTTCGGCGGCGTGGTGCTCTTCCTCGGCGGGGTGGTGATCCTCGTCTGGCCGGGCATCTCGCTGCTGACGCTCACGATCGTCGCGGGCGCCTGGGTCCTGGTCTTCGGGCTGGTCGAGGTCTTCGCCGCCTTCCAGGTCCGCAAGCTGGGCCGCGCAGCGACCGGCTGAGATCGCGCAGGGCGGCCGCCCGCCGCCTGCAAAGAGAGGGTCAAGAAGCCGCACCCGCGCAGTGACGCGCCTATCGTCGAGGCATGGCGGCGGAGACCTCACAGACGCTCGACCGGGGACTGCGGGTGCTGGAGCTGCTCGCGGACGCCCCCGAGGGCCTGACCGTCACCGAGATCGCCGCCAAGCTCGCCATCGCGCGCACCGTCGTCTACCGGCTGGTCGTCACCCTCGAGCAGCACGCGATGCTGCGCCGCGGCAGCGACGGGCGCTGCCGGCTGGGGATGGCGATCCTCTCGCTGGGACGGCAGGTGCAGCCGGTGCTGCGCGACGCCGCCGTGCCCGCGCTGCGCCGGCTAGCCGACACCGTCGGTGCGACCGCGTACCTGTCGGTGGCCGACGGCAACGACGCGGTGAGCGTCGCGGTCGTCGAGCCGAACCGGCCCGAGCCCACCGTCCCGTACCGGGTCGGCGTACGGGCCCCGCTCGACCGGGGCGCTGCCGGTCGCTCGCTGCTCGCCGCCCGCGCCTCGGGCGGTCAGCCGTTCGAGCCGGGCTGGATCATCGCACCGTCCGACGCCGCACCCGGCGCGTACGGCATCGCCGCGCCACTGCTCGGCGTACCGGGCATCGAGGCGGCGCTCGGGGTGATCACCGCGTCCGAGGTCGCCGCCGACGAGGTGGGCCAGCGGGTGCTGCGGACGGCGGGCGAGGTGTCCCGCGCGCTGCGCTGAGCGCTAGGCGCAGCCGGTGACCGTCGCCGCGATCGTGTCGACGGCGCGCCGCGTGGCCAGCGGGGTGTAGGCGCGCTCGGGCCGGTTGTTCACCAGCACCGAGAAGATCTTGTCCCGGCCGTCCGCGCCGACCGTGTAGCCGGAGAGCGCGACGGTGTCGTGCAGGGTGCCGGTCTTGGCGAAGATCTTCCCGCGCGCGCAGCTGCTCGGCGGTGTCGTGTAGCGGCCGTTGGACGCCTTCAGCGTTCCGGAGACCCCGCTGACCGGCAGCATCGAGCGCAGCGCGTTGAGCTGCGGGTTGCGGGGCGCCGCCGCGCGCCGCAGCAGCTGGATCAACGACGCGGACGTGAGGCGGTCGGCGCGCGACACGCCACTGCCGTCGGCGAGCACCAGCCCCTTGGTCTTCACCCCGAGGCGCGTCAGGACGTCCTTGGCGGCCTGCGCCCCGCCGGCCCAGCTGCCCGGCCGGCCGGCGGCGACGGCGACGTTGCGGTACAGCATCTCGGCGATGTCGTTGTCGCTCACCAGCAGCATCCAGGAGACCGCGGCGCGCAGGCTGTTGCCCTTGAAGCTCGCCAGCGGGCTGGCGCTCGGTGCCACGGTGGTCCGCCCGCGGAACTTGACGGTGACCGCGAGGTCGGACCGCGTGGTGAGGTGCTTGGCGAGCTTCGCGCGTACCTGGTCGGCGAAGTAGCGCCCGGCGTCGGTGCTGGTGTCCCACAGGTCCCGGCCGTCGCGCACGAACGCGCGCACCGGGCGCACCACGTACGGCTGGTACGACGCGGGCCAGCCCGGCGCCAGCGTCGGGGCCGCGAAGCGGGAGTCGTCGAAGAACACCTTGAACTTGACCTGCTTGACCTTCTTGACCGCCTTGGCCGCCTTCGCGGTCTTGGTGGCCTGCGCCGCGTCCGGCGCCGCCGGCGGGTCGGCGGGCGGCTCGACCGGCGTCGGGTCGGCCGAGGGGAGCGCTGCGAGCGCGCCCTTGGCCGTGCGGTTCGCCAGCTTGCCGAGCTGGGTGCTGGTCAGCACCGGGTCGCCGCCGGCCACCACGACGAGCTTGCGCTTGGCGGCGCCCTGGGCGACCACCTCCGTCGGGAAGCGGTGGTCGAGCCCGAACTGGTCCATCGCCGTCACGGCGGTGACGAGCTTCATGTTCGAGGCCGGCAGCCGTGGTTTGGCCGCGCGCTTGGAGAAGATCTGCCGGCCTCCCGAGAGGTCCGCGACCCGCACCGAGACCTGCTTGCCGAGCGGCTTGGCCGTGAGCCGGGTCGGGATCATCCGGGCGATGCGGGCGTTCGCGGCGGCGGTGGTGACGGGCAGCGCGGCGGCGGCCGTTCGCCCCGGCGTCCGGGGCTCGGCCCCGGCCGGGCCGGCGAGGGCGGGGACCAGCGCGACGACCATGAGCGCCGCGCCGGTTCCGGCGACAGCGCGCGTGCGTACGGGGACGTGGTGCATGCCGTGACCTCCGCGGGCCGGTCGAGTGCTCCTGGCCCCCCGGGACGGTGACCCTAGCGGATCGTGCGCGGCATGACGGCGGCAGAAGTCCCTTCGGCGCGAACTTCTTCCGCCGTCACGCGGGCGGGGTGGAGTCGACGGCGGCGCGCAGCAGGGGCAGCGTGCGGTACGGCACCTGGGTCGCCAGCGCGATCACGGTCGAGGTGCGCTGGATGCCGTCCTGCGCGACGAGCTGGTCGATCACGCGTTGCAGATCGGCGTTCGAGCGGGCGACGATCCGGCACATCAGGTCGCCGGATCCCGTGATGGTGTGCACCTCGAGCACCTCCGGCACCGCGGCGAGCTGCGCGCCGATCTGCTCGTGCCCGCGCTGGGCGATCTCACAGGTCACGAACGCCGTCACCGGGTAGCCGAGCGCCCGCGGGCTGAGCTGCGGGCCGGCGCCCGCGACGACGCCGCGTTCGGTGAGCCGGTCCAGGCGCGCCTGCACCGTGCCGCGGGCCACCTGCAGGCGCCGGCTGGCCTCGAGCACCCCGATCCGCGGCTGCGCGGCGAACAGCTCCAGGATGCGGGCGTCGAGCTCGTCCACGCGGTCGGATCTCATGTCAGCGCCACCTCGTCGCAGTTGTCGGAATGCACAGTGCAACCGGGCAGACGGTAGCAGTTCTGCGCAGGTTGCCCGGTCTCGACTGCTCGACTTGCCCAGTCGAGTCGGCTGCGGCACGGTCGGGGCGACACCGCTCTTGCCCGAGGAGGCCGTCGATGACCGATCTGCACACCGCCCCCGCCCGTCCGCTGAGCCCGGCGAGCGCCGACCCGTTTCCCGTGCTGGGGATGGACGCTGTGGTGTTCGCCGTCGGCAACGCGCGGCAGGCGGCGCACTGGTACGCGACCGCATTCGGCATGCAGGTGGTCGCCTACCGCGGCCCGGAGCAGGGGGAGCGCGACCACGCCAGCTACGTGCTGCGCAGCGGCTCGGCACGTTTCGTGCTCGTCGGGCCGGTGCGCGCCGGCACCGATGTCGCGAAGCGGGTCGCCGCCCACGGCGACGGGGTGATGGACCTGGCGATCGCGGTGCCCGACGTGCGAGCGGCGTACGACTACGCGACGGCTCACGGGGCCCGTTCGCTGCACGAGCCGTACGAGCTCACCGACGAGCACGGCACCGTGGTGCTGGCCGCGATCGCGACGTACGGCGACACCCGCCACACGCTGGTGGACCGTTCCCGGTACGACGGGCCGTACCTGCCCGGGTTCGTTCCGCGGTCGCTGACGGTGGGCGGTCAGGGCGGCAAGGAGCGGTACTTCCAGGCGATCGACCACTGCGTCGGCAACGTCGAGCTGGGCCGGATGGACGAGTGGGTCGGGTTCTACGCGGACGTCATGGGCTTCACCAACATGGCCGAGTTCATCGGCGACGACATCGCCACCGAGTACTCCGCGCTGATGAGCAAGGTCGTGGCGGACGGCACCCGGAAGGTGAAGTTCCCGCTCAACGAGCCGGCCGTGAGCCGGCGCAAGAGCCAGATCGACGAGTATCTCGAGTTCTACGGCGGGCCCGGCGTACAGCACATCGCGCTGGCGACCGGTGACATCCTGCGCTCGGTGGACGAGATGCGCGCCGCGGGCGTGGAGTTCCTGCAGACCCCGGACAGCTACTACGACGACCCGGAGCTGCGGGCGCGGATCGGGCAGGTGCGGGTGCCGATCGAGGAGCTCAAGGCCCGGCGCATCCTCGTCGACCGCGACGAGGACGGCTACCTGCTGCAGATCTTCACCAAGCCGGTGCAGGACCGCCCCACGGTGTTCTTCGAGCTCATCGAGCGGCACGGCTCGCTCGGCTTCGGCAAGGGCAACTTCAAGGCGCTCTTCGAGGCGATCGAGCGCGAGCAGGAGTCCCGCGGCAACCTCTGACCCACCCTCTTCTCCCGCGTCCCTGCTCGAAACGTCGTCAACTCCCGAAGTTGACGACGTTTCGAGCAGGGACGCGGGTCAGGTGGGGGCACCTGACAGACTCGGCGCCGTGTCGATGCAGCCGGGCTGGTACCAGGACCCGTTCTCCGCGGCCGGCTTCCTGCGCTGGTGGGACGGCGCCCGGTGGACCACGCAGACCCGGCTCGCCGAGCCGTCCTCGACACTGCCTCCCGGTGCTCCGGTGCCCGCGCCCCCTCCCGGGACCGTCCCTCCCGCCGGCGTACCGTCCTGGCCGGTGGCGGGCCCGCCGCAGCCGGCGTTCCCCGTGGCGTCCTGGGGGCTGCGGGTGGCCGGCTACCTCGTCGACGCGCTGATCATGGGTGCCGTCACCGCACCGGTGTACGTGCTCGCGCTGTGGCCGGCCCTGCGGGACCTGTTCGAGGCGATCCCGACCGACGGCTCCCAGGTGCCGCTCACGGCGATCACCGCGTTCCAGGAGCGGGTGGTCGGCATGAGCCTGCTGCTGACCGTCGTGTCGCTGGTCGTCTCCTTCGCGTACGTGGTGCCGCAGCACGTGCGCTGGGGACGCACCGTCGGCAAGCGCGTCGTCGGGGTCCGGGTACGGATGCTCGCCGAGGACCGGCCCCCGCGGTGGGGGGAGGCGACGGTGCGCTGGCTGGTGCTGTTCGGCGGTTCGGCGATCGGCGGGGTGCTGTTCCTCGCGCTCGACGGGCTCTGGCCGCTGTGGGACCGGCCCTGGCTGCAGGCGCTGCACGACAAGGCCGCGCGTACGGTCGTGGTGCCCCGCTGACCGGGCACCGGAACCGCCCGAAAGTCGGACGAAAACGGACGAAACGCCCTGCCCGAGGTCGACCTGCGCTCAGGAGCAGGCCAGGATCTGCCGACGTATGCCCCGGGTGCCGGCAGTTGCCGCGTCCCACGGACCGACGATCGATCTCCAGGAGCTGAGCCCGTGAGTCTGCCGCCGAGCCGCCTGCCCGCCGCTGCGAACGCGAAGGAGACCGGGCGATCCGGGCGACAGGACGGGCCGCGGCGCCGGCGGCTGCGGGCCGCGGTGGCGCTGCTGCCGGTGGCCGCGCTGGGGTTCTCGCTGCTGCCCGCCGCGCCGGCGGTGGCCAAGAAGAAGACCGAGACCCGCCCGATCGTGTCGGGCTGGCTGCCGTACTGGACCACCCAGCGCTCGATCGCCTCCCTGGAGGCGAACAAGGACCTGCTCACCGAGGTGTCACCGTTCTGGTACACGGTGAAGGGCACGCGGACCGAGCCGGTGATCGGCACGCAGGTCACCCTGGCGGGCAAGCTGGCCGTCAAGAACGCCGCTGCGGGCGCCAAGGTGGACCTGTGGCCCTCGTTCACCGACAGCACCCCCGCGCGCACGCTGGCCGCGGTGATGGCCAAGAAGAAGACCCGCAAGGCGCTCGTCGCCAAGATGGTGGACCTCGCGGTACGCGAGGGGTACGCGGGGCTCGATCTCGACTTCGAGAAGTTCGCCTTCAGCGACGGCTCCTCGACCTGGGCGACCACGCGGCCGGCGTGGGTGAAGTTCGTCAAGCGGCTCGGCAACAAGCTGCACGAGCAGGGCAAGAAACTCGCCGCCACCACCCCGCCGCTGTGCAGCATGAGCGGCGTGTGCGGCGGCCGTAACGGGTACTGGGTCTACGACTGGTCGGGCATCGCGCCGTACATCGACCGGCTGCGGATCATGGCGTACGACTACTCGTTCTCGGCGCCCGGCCCCATCGGGCCCTACCCGTGGGCGGAGGCGATCGTCAAGGGCGCCATCGAGGTGTTCGGCGTCCCGCCGCAGAAGGTGCAGATCGGGGTCCCGACCTACGGGCGGGAGTGGGTACGGCGCAACCCGAACGGCTCCTACATGGTGACCGGCACCTGCCCGGCGAGCCGGCCGTCGGACTACCTGGCCCGCCGCACCTTCGACTCGTACTCGGTGCCGAGCCTGCTGCGCAGCCGGGGCAATCCCGAGGTGAAGTGGAACGACACCTACAAGGAGAGCTACTACCGCACCAAGGTGACGTACACGAACGGCAAGAAGAAGACCTGCACGGTCCACCGCGAGGGCTGGTTCGGCGACGCCCGGGCGGTCGCCGCGCGGGCCGAGCTGGTCGGCAAGTACGGCATCGCCGGCATCGCGGCCTGGACGATCGGTGGTGAGGACCCGGGTCAGTGGGCCGCGCTGCGCAACGTCGTGAAGGGTAACCGGCTCCCGGCGACCAAGGTCGACGTGACCGCTCCGGACGTGGTGCGCTACGGCCGCGACGCGCAGGTGCGCGCGGCGGTCACCGCGCAGGGCACCCCGGTCGCCGAGGTGAACGCGAAGCTGCAGTGGCGTGCGGCCGGAAGCGCGAGCTGGCAGGACGTCGAGATCGCCACCACCGATGCTGCCGGCGTCGTGGCGTGGACCCGGCCGATCACCGCGTCCGGCACCTTCCGCGTCATGGTCGACGGCACCGGCGAGCGGGCCGACGGCTCCGGTACGGCCGACACCGCGGTGCGCCCGATCCTGACGCCCAAGGGGGACGCGCTGACCGTCGCGCGCGGCGGCAAGGCCAAGCTGCGGGCCCGCCTCGTACCCAAGACCCGTCCGCAGGTCGTGGTGCAGCGCCAGACCGGCGCGCGGTGGGTCAAGGTCGCCGCAGCGAAGTACGGCAAGGCCGGCAACCCGCGCCTGGGCGTACGGGTGACGGCGGCCAAGACGGTGTTCCGGTTCAAGGCCAAGCCGTCCGCGACCTCGGGCAAGGCGCTCAGCGCGCCGATCACCGTCCGCACCCGCTGACAGTGACGTCGGACCGTGGGGTCAGGTGAGGCAGGCGGCCGGCAGGTCGAACCAGCGCAGCGCCTCGAAGTCCGCGCTGACCGGGTCGCTCGGATCCAGGTCGCTGGGCTCGGGCAGGCCGGCGAACAGCTCGCGGGCCGCCTGCAGGTAACCGGCGAGCGCCGACTCCGGAGCGGTGTCACGGGTCCGCGGGTAACGGAGCTCGCCGTCGGCGTCGTACGAGAGCTGTGCCAGCCGCAGTGGCGGCTCGACCGGCCCCGCCCGGTGGTGCCACAGGCCGGTCGCGGGGTCGAAGCGGTACTGCGGGGCGAGCTTGACGCCGTGGTCAGCGACCATCGCGACCGCGCGTACGACGTAGTCGAAGACCGTCTCGCTGATGAAGTAGTTGAAGTTCACCCGCACCCAGCCGGGCTTGATCCCCTCGCAGCCGCCGGCGATCTCCCGCTCGAACTCGTGCGAGCGGTCCAGGTCGATGCCGAGCAGCCGGTGGCCGTACGGCCCGGCGCACGAGCAGCCGCCGCGGCTCTGGATGCCGAACAGGTCGTTGAGGATCGAGACCACCAGGTTGTGGTGCAGGTAGCGCCCGTTCGGGCGGCGCACGACGAACGAGACGATCGAGAGCCGCTCGGCGTCCGGGTTGCCGAGCACCTCGATCGCCGGGTGCTCGTGCCAGGCCGCCACCGCCCGGCGCAGGAAGTCGGCCTCGTGCGCGCGGATCGTCTCGACGCCGACCGCGTCCTTGAGCGCGAACACCAGCCCGGCGCGGATCGACTCCACGATCGCCGGCGTCCCGCCTTCCTCGCGGTGCGCCGGGTCGGCGAGGTAGACGTGGTCCTCGGGGTTCACGTACGCAACGGTGCCCCCGCCCACCACGTCGGGGACGGTGTTGGTCAGCAGCCGGCGGCTCACCACGAGCACCCCGGGCGTGCCCGGACCGCCGATGAACTTGTGCGGCGAGAGGAAGATCGCGTCCTTGCGCGCGGCCGGGTCGCCGTCGCGCGGGTTCATCTCGACGTCGACGTACGGCGCCGCGGCCGCGAAGTCCCAGAACGCCAGCGCGCCGTGGGCGTGCAGCAGGCGGGTGATGCGATGGGTGTCGGTCACGATGCCGGTGACGTTGCTCGCCGCGCTGAACGAGCCGATCCGCAGCGGCCGGTGGGCGTACCGCTCCAGCTCCGCGGCGAGCTGCTCGACGTCGACGTGGCCGTCGGAGTCCTCGTGGATCGTCACGACGTCCGCGATCGACTCCCGCCAGGGCAGCTCGTTGCTGTGATGCTCGTACGGGCCGATGAACACCACCGGGCGTTCGTCGGCGGGGATCCGCGCCGACAGGTCGTACCGTCGGTCGAGGTCGGCGGGCAGCCGGATCCCCAGGATTCCCACCAGTTTGTCGATGGCCCCGGTGGAGCCGCTGCCGCAGAAGATCACGACCGTGTCGTCGTCGCCGTTCACCGAGCGGTGGATCTGCGCGCGGGCGTCCTCGCGCAGCCGGGTGGTCTGCAGGCCGGTGCCGCTGCTCTCGGTGTGGGTGTTGGCGTACCGCGGCAGCACCTCCGCGCGGATGAAGTCCTCGAGGAAGGCGAGCGCCCGGCCGCTCGCGGTGTAGTCGGCGTACGTGACGCGCCGCGGCCCGTACGGCCCGTGCATCAGCTGGTCGTCGCCGATCACGGCCTCGCGGATGCGGCGCAGCAGCGGCGGGTCGGGCAGCGCCGGGTCGCGTGGCGGAACGGCCGCCTCAGCGGCGGCTGCCGAGGTCGCACTCGTCATACGGCGAGCCTAATCCGGCGCACGTCGGCCACCGGCCCGCTCGCCGGGGCCGTCACTCCAGCAGGGCCGTCACGGCAGCAGGCGCGTCGGCAGCACCGGGGGCCCGGCGGAGAGGTCACGAGCGGCGGCCGGCAGCTCGGCCAGCGCCTGCTGGTGGTGGACGCGCGCGGCGGCGAGGCCGAGGACACCCGCGGTCGGCGGGTCGGCTTCGACGGCGACGCCTGCGCGTACGAGCGGGCGCAGCAGCCGGCGGGTGCCGGGCGGGGCCGCGCACGCGTCGCGCGCGAGGTCCGGTGGCAGCGTCTGCAGCAGCTCGGCCGTGGCCACGCCGTCCGAGAGCTCGCGGTAGCCCGCAGCGCGACCGCCGTGGCCGGCCTTGCCCACGCTGCGCTTGGCGACCGGCAGCAGCGGACCGCCGGGCTGCACCTGGCGCGCCACGAGCTTGTAGACCAGCCCGGCCGTCGGCGCGCCGGACCCGGTGACCAGTGAGGTGCCGACGCCGTACACGTCGACCGGGACGTCCGCCAGCGCGGCGATCGAGTACTCGTCCAGGTCCCCGCTGACGACGATCCGGGTGCCCGGCGCGCCCAGCGAGTCGAGCAACGCACGTACCCGGCGCGCCTCGTCGGGCAGGTGCCCGGAGTCGATGCGCACCGCGCCGAGCCGCCCGCCGGAGAGCTCGACCCCGAGCCGTACCGCCGCGTCGACGTCGTACGTGTCGACGAGCAGCGTGGTGCCCTCGCCGAGCGCGGCGAGCTGACCGGCGAACGCCGCGCGCTCGTCGTCGTGCAACAGCGTGTAGGCGTGCGCGCTGGTGCCGCTGCTTGGGACGGCGTACTGCCGGGCGGCCTGCAGGTTGGAGGTCGCGTCGAAGCCCACGAGGTACGCGGCGCGCGCCGCGGCGACGGCGGCCTGCTCGTGGGTACGGCGCGAGCCCATCTCCAGCAGCGGGCGCCCGCCAGCCGCTGTTACCATCCGCGACGCGGCCGCGGCGATCGCGCAGTCGTGGTTGAGCACCGAGAGCGCGAGCGTCTCCAGCAGCACGCAGTCGGCGAAGCTGCCCTCGACGGCGAGGATCGGGGAGCCGGGGAAGAACGCTTCGCCCTCCGGATAGCCCCAGACGTCGCCGCCGAAGCGCCACCCGGCGAGGTGCTCGCAGGTGCGCGTATCGACGACGCGACCGCGTTCGAGGGCCGCGATCTCCTCGGGCCCGAACCGGAACCGGGCGAGGTGCTCGAGCAGCCGGCCGGTGCCGGCGACGACGCCGTACCGCCGCCCGGCAGGCAGCCCGCGGGCGAAGACCTCGAAGGCGCAGCGCCGGTGCGCGGTCCCGTCCGCGAGCGCGGCGGCGAGCATCGTGAGCTCGTAGTGGTCGGTGAGCAGGGCACTCGACGGCGGGGTGGTGCTCACGCACCGCACCTTACGGACCCCCCGCACTGTCACCGGCGCGTGCCACGATGGACCGGTGAGCATCGCCCCCGTGGAGGCCGAGCGGCCGGCGTCCGGCGCCGACGTCGCTCCCGACCTGCCGTGGGTCACCATCGTGTGGAACGACCCGGTGAACCTGATGACGTACGTGACGTACGTGTTCACCACGTATTTCGGCTACTCGCGCGAGAAGGCCGAGGCGTTGATGCTCGACGTCCACCACAAGGGCCGGGCCGCGGTCAGCAACGGCACCCGCGAGGAGATGGAGCGCGACGTCGCTGCCATGCACTCGTACGGGCTGTGGGCGACGATGCAGAAGGACGACTGACGTGGGACTGCTCGGCTTCCGGCGTACCCGCGCGGGCCGGATCGTCGCCCGGCTGCAGGAGCGGGAGCGCACCGCGTTGCGGGGACTGCTGAACGACCTGATCGAGCTGGTGGCCCCGCCCGACGGCGAGGCGGACGCCGACCCGCTCGCCCGGCTGGTGGGCATCGACCCGCACGCCCGTACGCCCGACGACCCGGCACTCGCCCGCCTGCTCCCGGACGGATACGGCGAGGAGGAGCCGGAGGCCGCCGCCGATTTCCGGCGCTTCACCGAGCGCGCGCTCCGCGAGGGCAAGGTCGCGGGCGCCCGCACCGTCCTCGAGTCGCTGGAGCGTTCGGGGGCGAAGGTCGTGCTCTCGGCGGGCGAGGCGCAGGCCTGGCTGGGCACGCTCAACGACCTGCGGCTCACGCTTGGAATCCGGCTGGAGGTCGACGAGGACCCGCACGTGATGGACGAGCGGATCTCCTTGCTCGGGCGGCTCGTCGTGGACTGGGACCCCGCCGCGACCGACTCCGACGAGGCGGCGCAACGGGCCCGTGCGGCGATGGAGACGCTCGCGGCGTACCAGCTCTACGACTGGCTCACCTTCCTGCAGGGCACCCTCATCGAGGCCATCACCGGGACTGCCGACCCCACCGAGGACTGACCCGCGCTCCACTTCTCGGGATCGCCGCGGGGCCCGGCGTGGTTGCATGACCCCGCGGGGTCGGAGCGGCGGAGAGGTCCGGCGGTGACCAGCGAGACGCGGCCGTACCCGCACCGCCGCACGGTGGGGCACGGGCTGCGCGCGTGGTACGGCCGAGGCCCGCGCCGGCACGGCGAACCGATCGCGGGCCGCACCGTCAGCTACGTCGAGCTGTTCTACGACCTGGTGTTCGTCGTGCTGGTCGGTCAGGCGGCGGGCGCGCTCGCGGCCCAGCCCGGATGGCGCGGTGCCGCCGAGTTCGCCACCGTCTTCGGCCTGGTGTGGATCGCCTGGATCAACGGCACGCTGTACCACGAGCTGCACGGCCGGGAGGACGGGCGCAGCCGCACCTACATCTTCGCCCAGATGTGCGTGCTCGCCGTTCTCGCGGTCTTCACCGGGCACGCAGGAAACGCGGACGGCCGGCAGTTCGCGCTCACCTACGCCGTGCTGCTCGTCCTGCTGTGGTGGCAGTGGTACGAGGTGCGGCGCCGCGACCACGTGCAGAACCGCAGCCTCTCGACCCCGTACTTGGCCGGGCTGCTCGTCACCATCGTCGTCATGCTCGCCACGAGCGGTTTGCCCGAAGCGCCGCGGCTCGCCGCCTGGGCGGCGGTCGTGCTCGGCTGGGTGGTGCTCGGCTCGGCCAGCGTGCTGTCGCGTGCGCCGGGGCGTTCGTACTTCCAGGCGACCGGTTCGCTGGTCGAGCGGCTCGCGCTGTTCGTGATCATCGTGCTCGGCGAGACGGTCGTCGGCGTCGTCGGCGGGGTCACCGAGACGGCCGCCGACCCGCTCACGCTGCTGACCGCAGTGCTCGGCCTCGGTGTCGGGTTCGGGCTGTGGTGGACCCTGTTCGACGTCGTGGGCGTACGCGAGCCGCGGCCCGCGCGGACCCGGCTCATGGCGTGGTTGTTCTGCCACCTGCCGCTCAGTGGCACGCTCGCCGCCGCGGGAGCGGCGATGGTCGGGCTCGTCGCCCATGCCCATGCGCCGCGTACGCCGCCGCCGGTGGCCTGGACCCTCGGTGGCGCGGTCGCGCTCGGACTGGTGCTCGTCGCCGCCCTGTCCGCGACCGTCGTACGCGACCCGGAGGAGCTGCCCAGCAGCCGGCTCGCGCTCGTCCTCGGGACCGGCGCGTGCGCCGTCCTCGCGGTCGCGGCGTTCACCCCACCGGCCTGGCTGCTCGCGCTCGTCGTGCTCGCGGTGCTGAGCGGTACCTGGCTCACGACGTTCGTGCCGCGCCCCCTCCCGCCGGACGCCGCCTGAGCGCTCGCCGACCCGGTCGCGCGCGGCCCGCTGTGCTGCCGGAGCGGCGTCAGGGGTAGCGGGCACAGTTGGCGCGCGACGAGCGACGGGAGACTCCATGGATACTCGGGCGGTGCCTTCGAGCGTCGTCCCTGCGCAGGTCGAGCAGGAGCCGAGCGCGGGGTCGGCGCCGTACGCGGAGCTGGTGCGCCACCCGGTCGTGTTCGAGCCGGGCGATCCGCCGCGCGCCGGCCGGATGCGGTTCTGGGCGCTCGACGCGGGGACGCTCCCGGACGGCGGTCGCGGCAGCGCGATCGTCGCCGTGGCGCACGGCCGCGGCGCGCGTGGCCGTCCGGCGACGACCGTCGACCTGCCGGTGGGCGCGGCCCTGCCCCACCTGGTGCGTGCGCGCCACAACCCGGCAGCGCACCCCGCGGCGCGCTTCTGGGGCGCAGCCGCCTGGACCGCCCTCACCCTGGTCGCCGGCGGCCGGCTGGCGCCGTCCGTGTCGGGCGAGGGCTACGCCGCCTGGCGGGCGGGCCCGCTCGCCCTGCGTGACCTCGACCGGTTGCGTGAGCTCGCCGCCGCCATGCCACCGCAGGCCCGGGCGTTGCCAGTGGCGGGGAGTGCGCCGCTGCTGCTCCCGGACGCCGACGTGCTGCTCCGGGCCTTCCTCGACGCGGTCGCCGACGAGCTGCCCCGCAGCGCGCGCACCGCGGACCTCGGAGCCGATGCGGGTTACCTGCAACGCGAAGCCGCGCCCGGTCACCGACCTGCGGGCGTGAGCACAGGAGACGACCGCCGCCTCCGACGGCGCCCTGCAGATCTCGCTGCGGCTGGAGGTGGGCGTCTCGGAGGAGGACCGCGCCGAGCCGGTGTTCGCCGGGGTGCTGCAGGTCGCCTCCACGACCGACCCGACGCTGCTCGTCGACGCCGGCGAGCTCTGGACCGGTGGCGGGCGGCAGCTCGGCCCGCGTGCGCGGATCCACACGATGATCGCCGCGCGCCACGCCGCCCGGGTGTGGGCGCCGCTGACGCGGCTGCTGGACGGGGCCGCTCCCGACCGCGTCCTGCTCACCGACCCCGAGGTCGAGGAGCTGCTCGAGTCCGGGATGTCGCGCCTCGCCGCCGCGGGCGTCGCCGTGCACTGGCCCAAGGACCTGGCGAACGCGCTGACCGCCCGCGCGGTCGTGCGTGCCACCACTGCCCGGCCGCCCTCGGACCTGCGTTCGCGACTGGACACCGATGGGCTGCTGAGCTTCGAGTGGCAGGTCGCGGTAGGCGACGAGGCGTTGACGGAGGAGGAGCTCGAAGAGCTCGTCGCGGCGCGGCGCCCGGTCGTACGGCTGCGCGACAAGTGGCTGCTCGTCGACCCGGAGGTCGTACGCCGTGCCCGCACCCGGCGCATCGCGCCGCTCACCCCGGTGGCGGCGCTGGCGCTCGCCCTGACCGGCAGCGCCGAGGTCGACGACGAGCCGGTCGAGGTGGCGCCGCTGGGCTGGCTCGCCGAGCTGCGGGAGCGGATCCGCTCACCCGACGACGGCGCGGAGGCGGTCGGCGCGCCGCCGGGGCTGGCCGCGACCTTGCGCCCGTACCAGCTGCGGGGGCTGCGCTGGCTGCACCGGATGACCTCGCTCGGGCTCGGCGCGTGCCTCGCCGACGACATGGGGCTGGGCAAGACCGTCACGCTGATCGCGTTGCACCTGCACCGCCAGCGCGACCCGGCCACCGCCGGACCGGCCCTGGTGGTGTGCCCTGCGTCGCTGCTCGGGAACTGGGAGCGCGAGATCACCCGGTTCGCTCCCGGCGTGCCGGTACGGCGCTATCACGGCACGCGCCGCGAGCTCGACCTCACCGAAGGCTTCCTGCTCACCACGTACGGCACGATGCGTCGCGACGCGTCGCGCCTCGGCGCGCTCCCGTGGTCCCTGGTCGTCGCCGACGAGGCGCAACACGTCAAGAACCCATTGTCGGGTACCGCGAAAGCCTTGCGGCGCATCGGTTCCGCCGCGCGCGTCGCGCTGACCGGGACGCCGGTGGAGAACAACCTCTCCGAGCTCTGGGCGATCCTCGACTGGACCACACCGGGGCTGCTCGGCACGCTGCCGGCGTTCCGGGCGCGCTTCGGGCGCGCGGCCGAGAGCGGCGACACCGACGCCGCGCGCCGGCTCGCGGCGCTCGTCGGGCCGTTCCTGCTGCGCCGGCGCAAGTCCGATCCGGGGATCGCGCCCGAGCTGCCCGCCAAGACCGAGACCGACCAGGTGGCCGCGCTGACCACGGAGCAGGCGGCGATCTACGAGGCGGTGGTGCGCGAGATCATGACGGCGATCCGGGCGTCCGACGGCATCGACCGGCGCGGGCTGGTGCTCAAGCTGCTGACCGCGCTGCGCCAGGTGTGCAACCACCCCGCGCAGTACCTGCGGGAGCCGGGCACCCGGCTGGCGGGACGATCGGGGAAGCTCGAGCTGCTCGCGACGATCCTCGCCGAGGACGGTTCCGCGCTCGTCTTCACCCAGTACGTCGCCATGGCGCGGCTGCTCGAGCGCCACCTCGCGATGCGCGGCGTGCCCACGCTGCTGCTGCACGGCGGCACCCCGGTCGCCCGGCGCGAGCAGCTCGTCGCTGCGTTCCAGGCCGGGCAGGCACCGGTGTTCCTGCTGTCGCTGAAGGCGGCCGGCACCGGACTGAACCTCACCCGGGCCGACCATGTGATCCACTACGACCGCTGGTGGAACCCCGCGGTCGAGGACCAGGCGACCGACCGGGCGTACCGCATCGGGCAGACCCGGCCGGTGCAGGTCCACCGGCTCGTCACGGAGGGCACCGTGGAGGAGAAGGTGGCCGCGCTGCTCGCCGACAAGCGTGCGCTCGCCGAGGCGGTCCTGGGCAGCGGTGAGGCGGCGTTCACCGAGCTCGACGACCGTGCGCTGAGCGAGCTCGTCGCGCTGCGCCGCTGACCGATGAGCGCCGCTCGCGACGAGGCCGCCGGCTTCCCGCCGTTCCCGCCCGGCCGCCGCACCCGCAAGGGCCTGTCCTGGTGGACGCTCGCCTGGATCGACGCGATGGAGCATGCCGCGCTCGAGCCGAACCGGCTGGCGCGCGGCCGTACGTACGCGAACACCGGCCGGGTGGGGCCGATCGCCGTCGCGCCCGGGCTGGTCAGCGCGCCCGTGCAGGGCACCCGGGCCAGCCCGTACCGCACCCGGCTGCACCTGCAGACGCTGACCGACGGGCCGTGGGACGCGTTCCTTGACGCGGCCGCCTCGAGCGCCGCGCGGCTCGCCGCCCTGCTCGACGGCGAGATGCCCCACGACCTGGTGACGGCAGCCGCGGACGCGGGCGTACCGCTGCTGCCCGGCCCCGGCGACCTCGACCCCGAGTGCAGCTGTCCGGACTGGGGTCATCCGTGCAAGCACGCCGCCGCGCTCAGCTACCAGGCCGGATGGCTGTTGGACGCGGAGCCGTTCGTGCTGCTGCTGATGCGCGGGCGGGGCGAGTCGCGGCTGCGCTCCGAGCTCGCCGCCCGCAATGCCGCTCACGCCGGTGCCGCCCATGCCGGTGCCGCGCCTGCCGTGGGTCCGGGGACCGGTGTGCCGGCGCGCGAGGCGTTCCGCGCACGGGTCGGTGAACTGCCCGCGGACCCCGACCTGCCGCGGGAGCCGGTACGGCTGGCGCTGCCACCGGCAGCGGGGGTGGACGTCGAGCTGCTGGCCGCCGCGGCGGGCGACGCCGCCGCCGTGGCACGTGACCTGCTGTCCGGCAGGGCCCTGGACGACCGGGCCGCCCTGGTCCGGTTCGCCGCCGGCCTGCCGCCCGGCCTGCGGCGTCGGCTGGCCGCCCGGCACCCGGCCGCGGACCTGCCGCGCGCGATCGCCGCCTGGGAGTGGGGCGGGCCCGGCGCGCTGCAGGTCCTCGACCAGCCGTGGACCCCGCCCGGCGCGGACCTGGCGCGCGCCCGCATCGCCGTCGAGCAGGCGTGGGCCGGTGACGAGCTGCCCGCCATCACCCGGTGGCGCAACCGCTGGACACTGACCACCGGCACGTCCCGGCTCCAGCTGCGGTACGGCCGCGACGCCCGCTGGTACCCGTACCGGGACATGGCCGGCACCTGGTGGCCGGCCGGATTCCCGGACGCCGACCCGGTCACCGTCCTGATCGCCCTGCTCACCGACCCGCCAGCTGCTGACCCACCGCCCGCCGGCCCGCCGGGCACACCTTCAGCGGAACACCCCCTCTAGGGTCGAGACGTGCTGACGATCACCCAGGAACTCGTCGACGCGATGGTCGCCCACGCGCGGGCGGACCACCCGGACGAGGCGTGCGGCATCATCGCCGGGCCCGAGGGCAGCGACCGGCCGACCCGGTTCGTGCCGATGGTCAACGCGGCGCGGTCCCCGACGTTCTACGAGTTCGACTCGATGGACCTGCTGCGGCTCTACCGCGAGCTCGACGAACGCGGTGAAGTGCCCGTCGTCGTGTACCACTCCCACACCGCCACCGAGGCGTACCCCTCGCGCACCGACGTCGACCTCGCCTCCGAGCCGGGCGCCCACTACGTGCTGATCTCGACCCGGCAGACGGGCCCCGCGGACGGACCGTACGAGCTGCGCTCCTACCGGATCGTCGAGGGCGAGGTCACCGAGGAACCGGTCCAGATCGTGGAGTCGTACGCCTGACCGTCCGGCACCGGGCGAATCGTCACCGGCGGGTGGCATCCGGTCGTATCCTGTGGGCCGGCGTACCGGACCGGACCCACGGGACACGGTGCAGCCGCTCTGCGAAGGAGACCCCGTGGACCGACTCCGTGGCTATGTTGCCGCCCACCCGCGCGCCACCGCGATCTGGGTGCTGGTCACCGACGCGCTGATCACCGTGCTCGGCGCGCTCGTGACCGGTGCGCTGTGGCCGGACTGGTCGGGGCTGGCCCGTTCGCTCGTCGTCGCCGCGGTGCTCGCGGCGCTCACCGTGGGCTTCACCGTCGCCCTCGGCGGGTTCCGGTACGTCGGGCTGGGACCAGCGGCGACGTGGCGACGGCGCGCCCTGCTGTGGGTGCCGCTGCTGCTCGCGCTGCTCCCGCTCGCGGCGGGCGTACGCCCCCTCGAGACCGGGACCGTCGTGCTCCTGCTCGTGGGCTACCTGCTCACCGGCTTCTACGAGGAGCTGCTCTGGCGGGGGGCGGTGCTGACGGTGCTGCGCCCCACGGGCCTGCTCACCGCGGCGGTGCTCAGCTCCGTACTGTTCGGTGCCGCGCACCTGACGAACGTGCTGTTCCGCGAGAGCGTCGCGCTGGTGGCGGCGCAGGCGTTCGGCGCGGCCTGCTTCGGGTTCGGGTACGCGGCGATCCGGTTGCGCACCGGTGCCTCGCTGCTGCCGCTCATGGTCGCCCACTTCGCCACCGACCTCGTCGCGAAGCTCACCGCGCTGCCGGCCATCCCGGTCCTCGTCGCGCAGGACGTGATCCTGCTCGTGGTCGGCGTCCTGGTACTGCGCGCCGCGGCGACCGGACGCGACCGGGCCGGTACGCCGGCGGTGGACCGCGCAGTCGCGCGGGAATAGCGGCCCGTACCCTGCGGGTTCGAACAACCGGCACTGCGCCTCGCGGCGTACGCCGACGTCCTCACCCGTGAACTGGAGCCCGCCGATGTCCATCGAGGTCCGTATCCCGACGATCCTGCGCACCTACACGGGCGGGGAGAAGGCGGTCGAGGGCACCGGCGCCACGGTGGGTGAGCTGCTCGCCGACCTCGACTCGCGGCACCCGGGCCTCGCCGATCGCATCGTCGACGAGAAGGGCCTGCGCCGCTTCGTCAACGTCTACCTCAACGACGAGGACGTACGGTTCCTCGACGGCATCGGCACGACCCTCTCCGACGGGGACGTGGTCACGGTGCTGCCGGCGGTCGCCGGGGGCTGAGATGCGGTTCGACTCGCTGCTCGCCTCGGTCGGCGGTACGCCGCTCGTCGGGCTGCCGCGGCTCTCGCCCTCGCACGACGTGCGGCTCTGGGCCAAGCTCGAGGACCGCAACCCCACCGGCTCGATCAAGGACCGGGCGGCGCTCGCGATGGTCGAGCAGGCCGAGAAGGACGGGCTGCTGCGCCCCGGGTGCACCATCCTCGAGCCGACGAGCGGCAACACCGGGATCTCGCTGGCGATGACCGCCAAGCTCAAGGGCTACCGCCTGGTCTGCGTGATGCCGGAGAACACCTCGCGCGAGCGGCGCCAGCTGCTGCAGATGTGGGGCGCCGAGATCGTGTCCTCCCCGGCCGCGGGCGGGTCCAACGAGGCCGTCCGCGTCGCCAAGGCGATGGCCGAGGAGCACCCGGACTGGGTGATGCTCTACCAGTACGGCAACCCCGCGAACGCCGACGCGCACTACCGCGGCACCGGCCCCGAGCTGCTCGCCGACCTGCCGACCCTCACGCACTTCGTGGCGGGCCTGGGCACCACCGGAACGCTCATGGGTGTGGGGCGCTTCCTGCGCGAGCAGGTCCCGGACGTCGAGATCGTCGCCGCCGAACCGCGGTACGGCGAGCTGGTCTACGGCCTGCGCAACCTCGACGAGGGGTTCGTACCGGAGCTGTACGACGAGTCGGTGCTGACCACCCGCTACAGCGTGGGGCCGCGCGACGCGGTGCGCCGTACCCGCGAGCTGCTCGAGGAGGAGGGCATCTTCGCGGGCATCTCCACCGGTGCGATCCTGCACGCGGCGCTCGGCGTCGCGGCGCGTGTCCACCGCACGGGGGGCCGGGCCGACATCGCGTTCGTCGTCGCCGACGGCGGCTGGAAGTACCTGTCCACCGGCGCGTACGAAGGCACCCTCGACCAGGCCGAAGACGCGCTCGACGGCCACCTCTGGGCCTGACCCTCACGCCACGGGGCACGTCACCCGGCCTCCGGGCCCGGCACGTCACCCCGTTGCGTGACAATGGCTGGCGTGGATGCGCCGATCGGGATCTTCGACTCCGGGGTCGGCGGGCTGACGGTGGCGCGCGCGGTGCTCGACCAGCTGCCGGGCGAGCCGGTGCTCTACCTCGGTGACACCGCCCGCGCCCCGTACGGGCCACGGCCCATCGGGCAGGTGCGGGCGTACGCCCTGGAGATGCTCGACCGGCTCGTCGAGCAGGGCGTCAAGGCCCTGGTGATCGCGTGCAACTCGGCCAGCTCGGCGATGCTGCGCGACGCCCGCGAGCGATACGACGTGCCGGTCGTCGAGGTGATCCACCCGGCGGTACGCCGCGCCGCGCGGGCCACCCGCAACGGGCGCATCGCCGTCATCGGCACCCGCGCCACCGTCACGAGCGAGGCGTACCTGGACGCGTTCGCCGCCGCCCCGGACCTGGTCGTCGTGCAGCAGGCCTGCCCGCAGTTCGTCGACTTCGTCGAGGACGGGGTGACCAGCGGGCCGGCACTGCTCGCCGCCGCTCACGAGTACCTCGACCCGCTGCTCGCGCAGGACGTCGACACCATCGTCCTGGGGTGCACCCACTACCCGCTGCTGACCGGGGTGATCTCGTACGTCACCGGCGACGGGGTCACCCTGGTCTCGAGCGCGGAGGAGACCGCCAAGGACGTGTACCGCACGCTGCTCGCCCGCGACCTGCTGCGCGACCCCGCCGCGCCGGCGCCCGTCCACCGGTTCGTCACGACCGGCGACCCTGCGGCCTTCCACCACCTCGCGCGCCGGTTCCTCGGCCCGGAGGTCGACGCCATCTCCCCGGAGGTCGTACCCGCATGAGGCTCACCGTGCTCGGCTGCGCCGGGTCGTTCCCGTCGGCGCACTCGCCGGCGTCCTCGTACCTGCTCGAGCACGACGACCACCGGATCGTCCTCGACCTGGGCTCCGGCGCGTTCGGCGCGCTGCAGCGCCACGCCGACCCGTACCGGCTCGACGCCGTCGTGCTCTCCCACCTGCACCCCGACCACTGCGCCGACCTGTGCGGGTACTACGTCGCCCAGGCCTACCATCCCGACGGGCCGCGGCCACCGGTCGCCGTACGCGGTCCGGTCGGCACGGCGGACCGCGCGGCCGCGATGTTCGGGATGCGTGCGGAGCCCGGGATGCGCGGCGCGTTCGCCTTCGCCGACCACGGCCCGGCGTACGAGATCGGCCCGTTCCGGATCGAGACCACCCCGGTCGTGCACCCCGTACCGGCGTACGCGCTGCGCGTCAGCGCCGGCGGGCGCACCCTCGTGTACAGCGGCGACACCGCCGCCACCCCCGCGCTCGTCGAGGCGGCGCGCCGCGCCGACCTCGCCCTGTTCGAGGCGTCGTTCCTGCAGAGCGGGCAGAACGCGCCGGGTGTGCACCTGACCGCCCGGGAAGCGGGCGAGCATGCGCGGGCCGCCGGCGTGCCGCGGCTCGTGCTGACCCACCTCGTCGCGTGGAACGATCCGGCGCACTCCCGCGCCGAGGCCGCCGCGGCGTACGACGGCGAGCTGCACCTGGCCGAGCCGGGCGCCACCTACGCGGTGTGACGGTTGACTGAATGTGGCAAGAGTTCGTTCGGAACGAACTTTTCCACATTCAGTCGGTGCGAGTCCGCGTGGTCCTCGGCGCTAGGGTCGCCGGGTGACACGGAGCGACGGCCGAGCGGCCGACCAGTTGCGGCCCGTCGGCTTCCAGCGCGGCTGGCTCGACCACGCCGAGGGCTCCTGCCTCGTCGAGTTCGGCCGTACGCGGGTGCTGTGCGCCGCCTCGTTCACTGCCGGGGTGCCGCGATGGCGGAAGGGCTCCGGACTGGGCTGGGTGACCGCCGAGTACGCGATGCTGCCGCGCGCCACCGACACCCGCTCGGACCGGGAGTCGGTCAAGGGCCGGGTCGGCGGGCGTACGCACGAGATCTCCCGGCTGGTCGGCCGTTCGCTGCGCGCTGTCATCGACACCAAGGCGCTGGGGGAGAACACGCTCGTCGTCGACTGCGACGTGCTGCAGGCCGACGGCGGTACGCGCACCGCGGCGATCACCGGCGCGTACGTCGCGCTGTCCGACGCGATCGGGTGGGCGCGCCGCGAGGGTCTCGTCGCGTCCGGCGCCGAGCCGCTGCTCGGCTCGGTCGCGGCCGTCAGCGTGGGGATCGTGGATGGTGAGGCCCGCCTCGACCTGCACTACGACGACGACGCGCGTGCCGGCACCGACATGAATGTCGTGATGACCGGCGACGGACGCTACATCGAGGTGCAGGGCACCGCGGAGGGCGAGCCGTTCGACCGCGCGTTGCTGGACCGGCTGCTCGAGCTCGCCGCGGCCGGGTGCACCGAGCTGACCCGGTTGCAGCGCCAAGCGCTCGCCGGGTGAACCGCCCGCTTCGTACGCCGCGGAAGGCCGGCGGGCGGACGGCGTCGACACCGTGAGGGAGACAGGCATGCGCCTGGTGCTGGCGAGCCGCAACGCGCGCAAGGTCGCCGAGCTGCGCCGCATCCTCGCGGTGGCGGGGTTGCCGGTCGAGGTGCTCGGCATCGCCGACCTGCCCGACCCGAGCGCCGTCCCGGAGGTACGCGAGACCGGCGCGACCTTCGAGGAGAACGCGCTGCTCAAGGCCGCGGCCGTCGCGAAGGCTACCGGCCTGCCGGCGGTGGCCGACGACTCCGGCCTCGCGGTCGACGCCCTGTCCGGCATGCCCGGCATCCTCTCCGCCCGGTGGTCGGGGCGTGGCGCGACCGATGTGCGCAACCTGGAACTGGTCCTGGACCAGCTCGCCGATGTGCCCGACGAGCGCCGCGGCGCCCGGTTCGTGTGTGCCGCCGCCCTCGTCCTGCCGGGTGGTGCGCAGCACGTCGTACGCGGGGAGATGCCCGGATCGATCGTCCGCGAACCCAGGGGCCAGGGCGGGTTCGGGTACGACCCGATCTTCCGCCCGGACGGTCTCGGGGTGACCGCGGCCGAACTTGCTCCCGAGGCCAAGGACGCGATAAGCCACCGCGGCAAGGCGCTCGCTGCGCTGGTCGAGCTGCTGCGCGACGCGGGCTGATCCGGCCCGATCATGGGATCGTGCGGGCGAACCCCCGTCGATCATGGCCTGGTGGGTCGGAAACCGCGCTTGGGACCCACCAGGTCATGATCACGGAGCGGCACCGGTCGCCCCAGGCGTCCGCGTGCAGCAGGGAACCCGCGCGTCAGGGAGCCCGCGTGTCAGGGAGCCCGCACCACCAGGTCGGCGTAGTCGTCGTGCGAGGCGATCCACTTCTGCACGTACTCGCAGATCGGGACTACCTGCATCTGCTGGGCACGGATGTCGTCGAGCGCATGCCGTACGAGCGAACTCGCGACCCCCTTGCCCTGATAGGCCTGATCCACTTCGGTGTGGATCAGCTCGACCACGCCGGCGCGGGCGAACATGTCGATGTGTCCGGCTTCCTGACCGTCCACGAGTGCGACATAGCGCGAGGCGTCGGCATCCCTGCGTACCTCGACATGGCTCATGGTCGCCATTGTGCCCTGCGGGCCGCTCCTCGGGTACGGCCGGATTGCGGTGCGCCGCTCCTCGGGTGAGTCTCGAAGGAGTCGGCCGGCACCCGCCGCCGCAACGACCGGGAGGACCAGCCATGGCTTCGTCGCAGAGCCGCACCACCTCCGACCGCAAGACCAGTGGCGAGGACCGCACGTTCTTCGAGCTGGTGAACCGCTGACCGCTACCGGCCTGGGCGGAGGGACATCGTGGACTTCGACGACGTGGTGACCGGGATCGGCCGGGTGATCGATGCGGCCGGGGTCGTAGCGATCGTGATCGGCATCGTCGTCGCGCTCGTCGTCGCCGCACGCTCGTTGCGCCGCGGCGAACCCGATGTCTACAGCCGCTTCCGCCGGCTGCTCGGGCGCTCGATCCTGCTCGGCCTCGAGCTGCTGGTCGCCGGCGACATCGTGCGTACAGTTGCGGCCCAACCGACCTTGCTCAGCGTGGGCGTCCTGGCGTTCATCGTCGTGATCCGTACGTTCCTGAGCTTCTCGCTCGAGCTCGAGATCACCGGGCGGTGGCCGTGGAGCAAGCGGACGGACGCGGCCTGACCGCCTGCGACACGACCTGCGTCCGGTGGCGAGCGTCCCGGATCGATCGTGCCCGGCGGCGCAGGAACGCGTGGGGTGCTCACCCGAACGGGTCTGTTGATCGGTCGCGGGACCGCACTCCGGAACTGAGCAAAACTTCGCTCGGAAGAGCAGCTTTTGGGCGCCTGCCCGGCAGGGCAGGAGGCCATGATCGGCATCATTCGCCCGCCGCTAGGATGACGCTGCGCCGTCACCGGAGCATTCCACCGCCGCACGTACCGCGGATGAGCACCTCCGGTAGCGCAGTCAAGCCCCGCAGACGAAGGCGCACTCGGTCGCCGTCGCGCGGGTGTATCCAACGGAGGAACAGTGGTTGTGCGTCGTACCCCTTCCGGGTCTGCCGGCGTGCTGGTCGCGGGAACGTCGATGGTCATGATGGTGGGGTTGCTCGCAGCCCCGCCCGCGACAGCGGCACCAGCGAAGAAGGCGTTGACCGATCGCGTCAGTGTGCGGACCGGTGGGTTCGAAGGGCATGCGGTGGTGAACAGCGGCGGACAATCCGGGAACGAGCGCCGTCTGCTCAGTGCCAACGGCCGCTTCTCGGTGTTCGAGTCAGCCTCGGAACTGATCGGGAAGAACAACCTCACCTCGTGGGGCGTCTACGTCCGGGACCGCAAACTCGGCACGACGACGCGAGTGAGCGTCTCCAGTTCGGGGAAGGCCGCTAACGCGAACAGTGGCAGCCCGTCCATCAGCGCCAACGGTCGGTACATCTCGTTCTCGTCTGCGGCGAGCAACCTGGTTCCCGGTGACACCAATGGCACCTCGGACGTCTTCGTGCACGACCGCAAGACGCGGACGACGAGCCGGGTGAGCGTGGACAGCGCTGGGAAACAGCACGGCGCCGCCTACCGCAGTGGCACCGCATCGCTCAGCCCGAACGGACGGTTCGTGACCTTCCAGAGCGACGCACCCGGTCTGGCGCCCGGGACCGGGAAGGCTTGCAGGCGTATCTTCACGACCGGAACACCGGCACGACAGAACTGGTGAGCCTGGACAACGCCGGAGTCGGTGCGTCGGTGGTGGTCGGCGAGACCGTCTCGACCGACGATGCGGGACGGTACGTCGTCTTCACCTCGCTGGATTCCGGTATCGCCCCGGGGACGAACAACCTCAACCCCGACACGTCGTGGTGCGCGACCGTGTGAACAGGACGACGACTCAGGTCAGCCGGATGCACTATCGCGCCTACAACCCGACGATCAGCGCCAACGGCCAGTTCATTGCCTTCAGCTACAACAACAAGTGGGATGGGCTGAACTCCCCTAACCCGGTACTCGCCGGCGAAACGGTTCTCGCCGAGGATGTGTATCTCTACGAGACCGCGACCGGGAAGATCACACGCGTCAGCGTCGGCAACGGTCGCGTTGCCGGGAACAGCGACAGCTACCACCCATCTCTGAGCGCCGATGGTCGCTACGTGGTCTTCAGCTCAGCAGCCACCAACTTGGTGAGTGGTGACACCAACAACAAGGTCGACGTGTTCCGCCACGACCGCCTCACCGGCCAGACGATCCGGGTCAGCGTGACGTCCTCTGGTGCGCAGATTCCCGAAGGGGCCCGGTCCGGATCGATCAGCGGCGACGGCAATCACGTCCAGTTCGACAGCTACGGCAGCACCATCACCAGCCATTCCGTGGGTGCTGGCACGCGCAACACCTTCGTACGGGACCTGGCAGGCACGTACCAGCCGATGCGCGCCAAGGTCGTGAAGCTTGCGAAGAAGGCGAAGGCGAAGCGCTCGTACACGATCAAGACCGCGGGAATCGGCGCCAAGGAGAGCCTGACCGTTCGCTGGAAGCCGGTCGGGA
Source organism: Candidatus Nanopelagicales bacterium (assembly GCA_017848795.1). Taxonomy (GTDB): domain Bacteria; phylum Actinomycetota; class Actinomycetes; order S36-B12; family CAIYMF01; genus JAFIHG01. The sequence continues at coordinate 54,567 of JAFIHG010000019.1, forward strand.
AGACCAAGGGCAAGGTCATCAAGCGCAGTCTGCCGGTCAAGGCGAACAAGGTACGGATGAAGGCGCCGGTCCGGCTCGGCAAGTACCGCGTCACCGTCACGTACGCAGGGGTGGCCCAGCGGGCCGCTGGCGTGCGCGTCCGGTGACGGCGTCACGTCGGCCCCGCCCTCCGGGTGGGGCCGACGTGAGATGCGGTCGCCCCGCTCCGAACAGCCGCGGTACGGGTGCGGGAGGGGGGACTTGAACCCCCACGTCCTTGCGGACACCAGATCCTAAGTCTGGCGCGTCTGCCATTCCGCCACTCCCGCGAGCCCTCAAGGGTAGGTGCTCGACCGATCGATCATGGGGTTGGTGGGCCGTAGCACGGCGTACGGCCCAGCAACGTCATGATCGACGGAACGAGCGACGCGGCACACCATGATCGAACGGACCGTCAGAGGCCGAGCTCGCCGCGCAGCTTCGCGACGTGGCCCTTGGCCCGCACGTTGTACATCGCCCGCTCGATCGTGCCCTTGCCCTTCGCGTCCACATCGATCACGAACGTCGAGCGGATGACACCGGTGACCGTCTTGCCGTACATCTTCTTCTCGCCGTAGGCGCCGTACGCCTCGAGCACCGCGCGGTCCGGGTCGGAGACGAGCGGGAACGTGAGCGCGTCGCGCTCGCGGAACTTCGCGAGCTTCTCCGGCTTGTCGGGCGAGATGCCGATCACGTTCACGCCCGCCGCCCGGAGAGCGTCGAGGGAGTCGCGGAAGTCGCACGCCTGCGTCGTGCAGCCCGGGGTCATGGCGGCCGGGTACGCGTACAGCACGACGCGCTCGCCGGCGAAGTCCTTCAGCGAGACCGTCTTCCCGCTGTCGTCGGAAAGCGAGAAGGCGGGGGCGGTGTCACCGGGTTCGAGGCGGACTGCGCTCACTGCTGGCTCCTGCGGGTCGTGGGTCGCTGTGCGCCCATCCTGGCAGGCCTCCCGGCCGCGTCGGTGTCCCGTCTTGTTGCGAAGGGTTCGCACCTGCGACACTCTGCAAAGAGCACATCGTCGCGCAGCACGGGAGACACGTATGCACATGCCCGACGGCTTCATGAACGCCCCCGTGTCGCTCGCGGCCGGTGCCGTCGCCGCTGCGGGCATCGCCGTGTGCCTGAAGGGGGCGCGCCGGGAGCTGGACGAACGTGCGGCCCCGCTCGCCGGGCTCTGCGCGGCGTTCATCTTCGCCGCTCAGATGCTCAACTTCCCGGTGGCCGGCGGTACGAGCGGGCATCTGCTCGGTGGTGCGCTCGCGGCGATCCTGCTCGGGCCGTACACGGGCGTGCTCGCGGTCAGCACCGTGCTGCTCGTACAGGCGCTGCTGTTCGCCGACGGCGGGTTGACCGCGCTCGGCTTCAACATCATCAACATGGCGCTGGTGACGGTCGTCGTCGGTTGGTTCGCGTTCCGTGCGCTGGCCCGGCTGCGGCCCGGCTCCCGGGGCTGGCTCACCGTGTGCGCCGGCGTCGCTGCGTTCCTCTCGGTGCCGGCCGCCGCTGTCGCGTTCACCCTCGAGTACGTCGTCGGCGGTACGGCGACCTTCTCCGTCGGGCAGGTGTTCGCGTCCATGGTCGGCATCCACGCGCTGATCGGGATCGGGGAGGGTGTGATCACCGCGCTCACCGTCGGGGCCGTGCTCGCGACCCGGCCGGACCTGGTACGCGGCGTCCACGACCTGCGCCCGTCGCTGCAGTTGACGACCGTGGGCGCAGCGCCGGCCACCGGCGCGTACGGCTCCGCCCGGCACGGGGAGACCCGGTGAGCACCACGACCGCGCACCGACCGGTTCGCCGGCGCAACACGGTGTTCCTGCTCGCCGGACTCGCGGTCGCGCTGCTGCTGGCAGGCATCGTGAGCTTCTACGCCTCCAGCGAGCCGGACGGGCTGGAGAAGGTGGCCGCCGACCACAGCCTCGACGCCAACGTGACCGACAGTCACACCGCCGGCAGCCCGCTCGCCGAGTACGGCGTGCAGGGCGTCGAGAACGAGCGGGTCTCGGTCGGCCTGGCAGGGGTCATCGGGGTCGGGGTGACCTTCCTCGTCGCGGGCGGCCTGGTGCTGCTGGTGCGGACCCGCCGCCGTACCGACGCCGACTGACCCGACGGGCGAGGCGGACATGGGAGGCGCGCACCGGCACGGCGCGAGCGGCGCGCTCTACCTGCACGGCCACAGCCCGGTCCACCGGATGCCGGCGCACGTGAAGATCGTGGCCCTGGTGCTGTTCCTGCTGCTGGTGGTCACCACGCCCCGGGAGCAGTGGTGGGCGTACGGCGCCTACCTCGCGCTGCTCGCCTTCGTCGCGGCCCTCGCGCGGGTCCCGCCGCGCACCGTCGTCGTACGGCTGGCGATCGAGATCCCCTTCGTCCTCTTCGCCGTCCTGATGCCGTTCGTGTCGGCCGGTCCGTACGTGACGGTCGCCGGCCTGACGCTCTCCCAGCCCGGCCTGGTCGCGGCCGGGGCGATCCTCGCCAAAGCCACCCTGGGAGTCATCGCGAGCATCCTGCTCGCCGCGACGACCACCGCGCAGGAACTCCTGCTGGGACTGCAGCGGCTGCGGCTGCCCGACCCGCTCGTGACGATCGCCTCGTTCATGCTGCGCTACGCCGAGGTCGTCTCCGACGAGCTGCACCGCATGGCGATCGCGCGCGAGTCCCGCTGCTTCCAGGCCCGCGGGCCGAGGTCGTGGCGGGTGCTGGCGCAGTCCGCAGGCGCCTTGTTCATCCGGTCGTTCGAACGCGGCGAACGCGTGCACCTGGCGATGTGCGCGCGCGGCTTCACCGGCCGGATGCCCCTCGTCGCGGCGCCCGCAGCCACGCCCCGGCAGTGGGCGCCCGCGCTGGCGCTGCCCGCAGCCGCAGCACTCGTGCTCGCCGGCGCGTTCGTGGCGGCCGCGTGAGCCCCGCGGCGCTGTCGGTCCGCGGGCTCGCGTACGCCTACCCCGACGGGCGGCAGGCGCTGTTCGGCGTGGACCTCGACGTCGCAGCGGGGGAGCGGCTCGCAGTCCTCGGGCCCAACGGTGCCGGCAAGACGACCCTGGTGCTGCACCTCAACGGCATCCTCGGCGCCGGTAGCGGCACCGGCACCAGTCAGGGCGAGGTACGTGTCGGCGAGCTGCCGGTCACCAAGGAGAACCTGCGCGAGGTGCGTCGCCGGGTCGGGTTGGTGTTCCAGGACCCGGACGACCAGCTCTTCATGCCGACCGTCGGGCAGGACGTCGCGTTCGGGCCGGCGAACCTCGGGGTGCAGGGCGCCGAGCTGGAGCTGCGGGTGCGGCGGGCGCTCGCGCAGGTGGACCTGGCAGGCTTCGAGGACCGGGCCCCGCACCACCTGTCGTACGGCCAGCGGCGCCGGGTCGCCGTGGCGACCGTGCTGGCGATGGAGCCGGACGTGGTGGTGCTCGACGAGCCGAGCAGCAACCTCGATCCGGCGGCGCGCCGCGAGCTGGCGCAGGTGCTGACCGGGCTGGACGTCACCGTCGTGATGGTCACCCACGATCTGCCGTACGCGCTCGAGCTGTGCCCCCGGTCGGTGATCCTCTCCGGTGGCGTGATCGCGGCGGACGGTCCGACAGCACAGCTGCTGGCCGATGAGGAACTGATGGCCGCGCACCGCCTCGAGCTGCCGTACCGGCTGGACCCACGGGCGCTCGGCACGCCGTGAGGGCCGGAGATCGCTAGGCTCGCGGGGTGAGCGATACGCAGACGCCCGCCGAAGCCGGTACCAAGGCCGCGAAGCGCGAGCTCGCTGCCGCGGACGAGCGCTCCCCGGCCCAGATCGAGGCCGAGATCGTCGCCACGCGGGAGCGGTTGGCCGGCCGGATCGACGAGCTCACCGCGTACGTGGCGCCGCCTGCCGTGGCGCGCCGGCAGCGCGAGCGGATCCGCGCGTTCTACGTCGACGAGTTCGGTGGCATCCGCCCGGAGCGGGTCGCGGCGACCGCCGCGGTCGGGCTCGCGCTGCTCGCGCTCTGGCGCCGGCGGCGCCGGGCCCGGCGGTGAGCGGCGGGCCGACCCCGTACCCTCTGCTCCCGTGAGCGCGCGAGGAGTGAGCCGCCCCCGGCCAAAAGACTCGCTGCGTTGTGGGGCGGGGAGCCCCGCAGCGGGCGAACCGGAGATGCCGTGAGCGCGCCCGACACGTCGCCCCGGCCGGACGGGTCGGTGCCGGTCAAGCTGCTGCACGACCGGCTGCTCGTCAAGGTCGACACGGCCGAAGGGGAGCGGCGCTCGGGTGGCGGGATCCTGATCCCGGCGACTGCTCAGGTCGGCAAGAAGCTGGCCTGGGCCAAGGTCGTCGCGCTGGGGCCGAACGTGCGTACCGTGCAGGTCGGCGACCAGGTGCTGTTCGAGCCGGAGGACCGCGGCGAGGTCGAGTTGCACGGCGTCGCGTACATCCTGCTGCGCGAGCGCGACGTGCACGCCGTCGCGTCCTCGCGGGTGCCCGACACCGCGGCCGGCCTCTACCTCTGACTCCGCGACCCCGCGCCAGCTACCCGCGGGCGCCCGAGGTCACCGGGTCGAGGCAGCCCCGGCGGACGGGCTGCGCTGATCGCCGCCCTGGGCCGGGAAGTGGTGCTCGAAGGTCTTGAGCAGGTCGTCGCCCCAGCCCTTGCCGAGCTTGCGCTCGAGCAGCTTGCCCAAGCCGCCGAGCCGGGATCCCAGGTTGCCGAGCTGCGGATCGAACCGGCCGAAGTGGTGTCGGAACTGCCCGAACTCCCGCTCGAGTGCGTTCAGGTCGAAGACCCGCACCGCGGTCGAGGTGTCTCCGTCGACGGTCGCCACCACGGCGACGTCCGCGCCGTCCTTGATGTCGGCGATCGTGCCCTCGGAGTTGCCGAGGGGCGCCGCACCGATCCGGGTGTCGCCGTTCACGACGTACGTCGCGGTGTAGCCGTCGGTGCTGCGGACGGTGAGGGACGTGGCGCTCACGTCGCTCGCCGTGCCGCGCTGCGCCGCCAGGGTCTGGTACCCGCCGTCGCGCTTCTCCACGACGACGGTGCCGTGCAGCGGCTGGCTGCCCGGGCCGATCCCGAGCTGGCCGAGCTCGCCGGCGAGCGCACCCATGCCGAACCGGCCGCCTGGCATCCCCAATCCGCCGGGCGGGGACATCCGTGGCGCCGGTGCGCTCCCGGACGGGGCCGCTGCGGGTGGTGAGGTGGTGTCGGCGCTCGCGGCCCCCGAGATCAGCACCGCACCGGTGCCGACCAGGATCACGGCCAGCCCGCCGCCGACAGCGGCGAGCGCGAGCCGAGCGCGGTCCGAGCCGCGCCGGTGCGGCGGGGTGAGGTCCTGCTCCACGGTCGTCCTCCTCGTCCGGAAACGATCGGACTCGATTGTCACCCACGTTCACCGGGGAACGGCACCTGGTGGATATGAAGCAGATGTGAGAGCGCGGCCTAGCATGCTGTGCGTCACCCGTACGGCCCAGATGTGGAGCGCGCAGCTATGGACGTCGTCGAAGCCCTGACCGCGGCTCTGCCACCGGGAGCGGTCGTCACGGACCCCGACCGGCTCGCGTCGTACCGGAACGACCAGGCTCCCGGGGTGAGCGCCGGTACGCCGCTGGCCGTGGTGTTCGCGCAGTCCACCGCCGACGTGGCCGCGGCGTTGCAGGTCGCGTACGCGCACCGCACACCGGTCGTCCCGCGCGGGTCCGGGTCCGGACTTTCCGGCGGCGCGAACGCGATCGACGGCGGGATCGTGCTCACCCTCGAGCGGATGAAGCGGATCCTCGAGATCGACGCTGCCGACGGGGTCGCCGTCGTGCAGCCAGGCGTCGTCAACGATGTGCTGCGCGCCGCCGCCCGCGAGCACGGGCTCTTCTACGCGCCCGACCCGTCCTCGCGTGACTGGTGCAGCATCGGGGGGAACGTCGCCACGAACGCGGGTGGGCTGTGCTGCGTGAAGTACGGCGTGACCCGTGACTCGGTGCTCGCGCTCGAGGTGGTGCTCGCGGACGGGCGCGTGCTGCGGGTGGGGCACCGCAGCATCAAGGGCGTCGCGGGGTACGACCTGGTGGGGCTGTTCGTCGGCAGCGAGGGGACGCTCGGGGTGGTCACCGAGGTCACGGTCAAGCTCCGGCCGCTGCCCGCACCGGCGATCACCGTCGTCGCGGTGGCCCCGGACCTCGACGTCGCCAGCCGCGCCATCGCGGGGGTGCTCGACGCCGGAACGCCGAGCCTGCTCGAGCTCATGGACCGTACGACCGTCCGCGCCGTCGAAGCGTGGAAGCCGATGGGGCTCGACACCGCTGCCGCGGCCCTGCTGCTGGCGCAGACCGACCTGCCGGGCGCCGCGGGGGAGGAGCAGGCCCGGGCGTTCGAAGCGGCGTGCGTGGCGGCCGGTGCCATCGACACGTACCGCTCCGAGACCGCGGAGGAGGCCGACGCCCTGCTCACCGCTCGCCGGCTCGCCCTTCCCGCGCTCGAGCAGCTCGGGGACATCCTGATCGACGACGTCGCGGTACCGCGCGGCCAGGTCGGGGCGCTCGTGGCGCGCATCACCGAGATCGCCGAGCGCAACCAGGTCACGGTCGCCACGCTCGGGCACGCCGGGGACGGCAACCTGCATCCCACGTTCGTCATGCCGCGCGGCGACGAACCGGCGATGGCGCGTGCCCGCCGCGCGTTCGACGAGGTGCTGGAGGCGGGCTTGGCGCTCGGCGGCACCGTCACCGGGGAGCACGGCGTCGGCGCGATCAAGGGCCGGTTGCTGCACGCCGAGCTGCACCCGGTGGCTCGCGAGCTGCACCGCACCATCAAGAACGCGCTCGATCCGACCGGAATCCTCAACCCCGGAAAGGCGCTGCCCTTTGAGTCCGGCGCCTGAGCCACGCCCCACGGCCGCGCTCGGCCGGATCTGGCTGATCGGCAGCATGGGCGCGGGCAAGTCGGCCGTGGGTCGGGCGCTCGGCGCCCTGCTCGGTGTCCCGGTGCTCGACAACGACCGCGAGCTCGCCGACCGCACCGGCGAGACGAGCGCCGAGCTGGCGCACGCGGTCGGCGACGTGCTGCACGAGCAGGAGTCGGCGCAGCTGCGGGCGGCGGCCGCCGCGGCCCCGCCCTTCGTGGCGGGCATCGCGGCGAGCGTGGCCGACCGGCCGGCCGACCTCGCGCTCCTGCAGCGCACCGGCACGGTGATCCATCTGCGTGCGCCGGCGCAGGTGCTCGCTGCCCGCGTCGCGGCCGACCTGCGCGCCGGGGCACCGCGGCCCTGGCTCGACGACCAGCCGTACGCATGGCTGACCGCAGCGTTGCAGCACCGCGAACGCGCCTACACCGACAGCGCCGATCTGGTGGTCGACACCTCTCACGCGACTCCCGAGCAACTCGCCGTGCAGATCGCGGAGTGGCTCGCGCAGCGGGCGACCTGAACCGCCGGCACCCGGCTGCCGGCTCAGGTCACCCGGCCGCCCTGCCGAAGAGTCCGCCATGGGTCGCCCGCGTCATGCCGCCACGCCGGTACGGCGCCGGCCCGGCATCCGCCTCGACCGGCTGCCCCGTACCGCCGTCCCGGCCGCGGCCGTTGTCGCGCTCGCAGCCGCGCTCGCACTGGTGGTCCCGGCACTGGCCCGGGCCGGTCAGCCGGCGCCGGTGGCGCTGTCCGCCGTACCGCTGAGCGTCCCGGCGGACCCGGCCGGTGACCCGGCGCCCGACCCGCTCGCAGAACCGCCCGGAGAGGACTGGGCCGCCGACGCGGCGATCCGCGCTGCGGTCGTCGTGCAGCAGGCCGAGCGGCGCGCCGCGGTACGCGCGGCTGCTCGCTCCGAGCGGGCAGCCGGGCGCCGCGCCGCAGTGGCCGACACGCCTCCGGCGGTCCGCACCCGCCCGGTCGGCGCACCGGACGCGCCGGTCTGGATCGTCGGCGACTCGATCGGCTCCGGGTTGGGCGCCGCGTGGGGCGGGCCGGCCCGCGTCGTCGCAGACCCCGGTGCCCGCACCGCCGTCATCGTGCCGCAGTTGCTCTCGGCGCTGCGGGGCACCGCCACGACGCCGGCGCTCGTCGTCGCAGCCGGCACCAACGACGACCCGCGTGACCCGGCGGCGTTCGCCGCCGCGGTGCGGCAGGTGCTGCGCGCGACCCCCGGATGCGTCGTGTGGGTCACGATCCACCGCCCGGGAGAGCGCTGGGAACCCTTGAACGCCGCGCTGCGCGTCGAGCAGGCCCGGGCGAGCGGGCGGTTGCAGCTCGCCGACTGGGACGCCCTGGCGACCGCGAACCCGTCGATGCTGCAACCCGACGGCATCCATCCCCGTACCGGCACGGTGTACGCCTCGATCGCCTCCCTCGCGCGTACCGCGTTGGGACGGTGCGCCTGACGCGGGCTCTTCGGTCGCGGGGCGTTCCGGAGTAGGTTCGGAGCCGGACACGGGGAGGTCGCATGGCTGGTACGGCCGACATGGCAGGAACGGCTGCCAAGGAGCAGCAGACGCTCGCGCAGGCGCTGGAGGCGGAGCACCGCACCATCGACGAGGGGATCGCGGCGTTCGTGGCCGGGGAACGCGCCGGCGACGCGTCGGACGACACGATCGACGCGGCTCTGGAGTGCCTGCGCCGGCACATCTTCCTGGAGGAGGAGATGCTCTTCCCACCGCTGCGCTCGTCCGGGCTGATGGCGCCCGTGCTGGTGATGCTGCGCGAGCACGGCCAGCTCTGGCAGACGATGGACGCGCTCGACACGGCGCGCCGCGACGGCACCGCGGGCGAGGTGCGTGACCGGTGCACCGAGCTGGCGGGGCTGCTCGACGCGCACAACAGCAAGGAGGAGCCGATCATCTACCCGCAGGCGGATACGGTCCTCGACGAGGGCGCCCGCAACCGGCTCTGGTCGTTCCTGCGCTCGGGGGAGATGCCGGAGGGCTGGACCGCCCAGATGGCGCCCGCCTGAGCGCTGACGACACCGGGAGCGTCGGTCCGGCCGTGCTCAGAGCCGCCCGCGGTTGGCGCGCAGCCAGCGCAGCCCGCCGAGGAAGGCGACGATGCCGCCTGCACCGCCGACGACCAGCCCGCCGAAGAGCCAGACGGCGAGCGGATCGATCCGGTGGGCCTGCGAGTCGCCCACGATCGAGCCGGCGAGGAAGCCGGCGAGCGGCGCGAGGACCATCACCAGAGCGCCGAGCACCAGCATCCGTAGCCCGCTGCCGCTCAGCTGCTCCAGGTCGTCCTCATCGCTCGGCATCACGGCCCGCTCGTCGTCGAGGGATGCGGTGCCCGGGGGCGGGTCGGCCTGCGAGGTGGATGGACGCCCTTCCTCGGTCATCGCGTCTCCTTGAGCGTGGGGACGGCGCCGCCGCCCGGGTACGGGTGAGCCTCCCGACCGAGCGTCGGGAACCCGCGGCTCGACCCGTCGGCCCGGGTGCTGCGGGTGTCGGTGGTGGGCACGGCGGACAGGTCGGGCTCGGACGGGCGGCGCAGCCGTCGCCAGAGCGGCACGCTCCCGAGCGCGACCACCACGACGGTGAGCACCAGCAGGGTCGTCTCGACCGCGTTCCGCCCGCTGACGAGCGTGATGACGGGCCAGACGAGCGCGATCACGATCGGTGCGAGCGACAGGACATGCTGGAAACGCTCGGCTTCCGAGGCCGGCCAGGACGGTCCCACCACGCGATGCATCTCGCGGCCGTCGTCGGAGTCTGTGCAGCTCGCCTTCACCGGGCAGGCGTTGCAGACGTCCGGGTCGCCGCGGTAGTGCATCACCCGGTTCTCGGCGTCGAACCAGGCCGGACGCAGCAGCTCGTGCTGCGGGCAGCGCCAGACGTCGTCCGGTGGCAGGTACGTGAAACCGCCGCTCTTCCATGACGTGTTGAACCGGGAGACGAACCCAGAGGCCACGTCGATGCCGTACGCGGCGAACAGCAGGAACAGGGCATAGCCGCAGGCGAGCCACACCAGGGTGTCGACGCTCCCCAGCACCTCGCTCATGCCGCGATCACCCGCCCGGGCCGGAGGATGTGGTGCCGGCCAGCGGCTCGTCGTCGGGCTCGGCCGTCACGTAGTGCACGCCCACCCCCGCCCCCGCCGGGAGCGGCAGCTCGGCGCTCGGCTTGTCCTCGACGAACAGCCCCTCGACCGGGACGTCCCGCGTCGTGGCGCGAATCCCGTACCGGATGCCGAGGAAGGCGATCCAGAGGAACGGCAGCACTCCGCCGATGATCATCAGCAGGTCGCCGGGGAGTCGCATCCACTCCAACAGTGCGTTCCCTGGGCTGGTGATGAAACCGAGGCTGCGCGCCTCGAAGTAGCCGCTGTTGACCGAGTGCCACAACTGCACGATGCCGAGCGGCAGCAGCGTCGCGAAGACCATCCAGGCGAGTCCCACGTTCAGCGACCAGAACGAGACCTTGGCCCAACGGTCGGGCCACCGTTCCTTCGGGATGATGTAGCGCAACGCGAACAGCGCCAGCCCGACCGCGAGCATGCCGTACACGCCCATCATCGCGGCGTGGCCGTGGTTGGCGGTCAGCGCGGTGCCGATCTCGTAGTACGACACGATCGGCAGGTTGATGAGGAAGCCGAAGACGCCTGCGCCCACGAAGTTCCAGAAGCCGACAGCGACGAGGAACATCACCGCCCAACGGTGCGGGAAGGGCGCCGAGCTGCGCGCCTGCTGGCGAGCGCCGAGCTGCAGGAAGCTCCAGGCCTCCACCGTCAGGAAGGTGAGCGGTATGACCTCCATGGCCGAGAAGAACGACCCGAGGGCCATGTGCTCGACCGGTGTGCCGGAGAAGTACAGGTGGTGCATCGTGCCGATGACGCCGCCGGCGGAGTACAGGATGATGTCGAGGAAGATGATCCCCATCGCCACCTTGTGACGTACGACGCCGAGCATCACGAAGATGTACGCGACCATCACCGTGGTGAACAGCTCCAGGAAGTCCTCCACCCACAGGTGCACGACCCAGAACCGCCAGAACTCGGCGACGGTGATGTTGCTCGTGGTGTTGGCGAGCAGGCCGACGGCGTAGAACGCGGGGATCGCGAGGCCGGCGTAGAAGAACAGCCACGGCAGGTTGAACCGGTGCTCGCCCTTGAGTCGTGGCTTGATGCCGCGGTAGATGATCGCGATCCAGAGGAACAGCCCGATCACGAGCAGCACCTGCCAGACCTTGGGCAGGTCGAGGTACTCCCACTGCTGGTCGAAGATCGGGCTGCCCTTGGCCCACTGGACCCCGAAGGCGCTGAGCGCCTCGCCGGTGAGCGAGCCGACCACCACGATCACCAGTGCGCCGAGCAGCGCGTAGGTGAGCTTGGCCTGCCCCTTGGGCTCCTTGCCGGAGATGAACGGGGCCAGGAAGATCCCCGCTGCCAGGAAGGAGGCGGCCGTCCAGAACAGCGAGAGCTGCAGGTGCCAGGTGCGCGCCAGGTTGAACGGCAGGATCTGGGCGAGGTCGAAGCCGAAGAAGCTCGACAGGTCGGCACGGTAGTGCTCGATGAAGCTGCCCAGGACCGTCTGCACGAGGAACAGTGCGGCGACGACGAAGAAGAACCAGGCGGTCGCCCGTTGGGCCGGGGTGATCTGCACTTCGCCGGGTTGGCGGAACGAGAGCACGGGCGCGTCGGTGGCGTGCCAGCCGATGCGTCTGCTCCAACGTCCGTACAGGGCGAACAGCAGCCCGACGCCGACCAGCAGGGCAGTGAGCGAGAGCCCGCTCCACACGATGACGTCGGCGGTGGGGGTGTTCTTGACCAGGCTCTCCGGTGGCCAGTTGTTGGTGTACGAGTAGCTGTACCCGGGTCGTTCGGCGGCCGACGCCCATGCGGTCCACGCGAAGAACGACGTCAGCTCATGGATCTCCTGTGGGTCGGTGATGAGGTTCGGCAGCAGGCCGTACTTGGTGGTCGGCTCGCCGAAGAACTCCGCGTAGTGCTGGGTCATTGCGTTGAACGCGGCGACCTGCTCCTTGGTGAAGGTGAGCGTGTTCGTGCTCTCGTCGAGGCGGTTGGTCCGCAGCATCGTCGCGAGCTCGTCACTCGGGTTGGCGGCGCCCGAGCTCTTGAGCTGGCCGAGGATGTGCTCGGCGGAGCGGTGCAGGTAGTCGGCGGTGTAGTCCGGCCCGAGGTAGCCGCCGTGGCCCAGGATCGACCCGTACTGCTGCAGTCCGCGCCGCAGGAACGTCTGCTGCCCTGCGGTGATCTCGTCGGTCGTGAACAGTACGTCGCCCTGCCCGTCGACCACCCGCATCGGCTGCGGCATGCCATCGCTGTAGGAACGGAGCGCCAGGATCCCCATGACGAAGAAGGAGAAGACCATGACCAGGGCGACGCCCTGGACCCAGCCTTTGGAGACCAGCAGCGTCGTCCGCTGCTGCGACGTCTGTGTGGGCGCCGACACGGGAACCACCCCCGTACTTCCTGTGCACCCCGGTCGTTGTCGGCCGGGCCCGTCCAGTTGATCGACAGGTATAGCAAGGCGGCGCGGAGGGGCGCAAGGATACGCGGAAAGTCGTTCTGTCATGTCGGATTGATTTCTATGGTGGTCGGGTCGGAAGCCTCTACCGCGCACCGGCCGGCGGGCTTCCTGACTCGAGAGTCAGTAGCGCAGGAGGTGGGCGGTGGTCGCGTTCGACGACCGCGTCGACGCGGGACGCGCGCTCGTGCCGCTGCTCGCCGATCTGCGGGGGCGTCGTGACGTCGTCGTGCTGGGGGTGCCCCGCGGCGGGGTCCCGGTCGGGTACGAGGTGGCGCGCGGGCTCGCCGTACCGCTCGACGTGATCGTGGTGCGCAAGCTCGGCGTGCCTTTCCATCCTGAGCTGGCGATGGGGGCCATCGGTGAGGGTGGTGCGCGCGTGATGGACGAGGCCGTGCTTGCTCAGGTCCGGGTGTCGGCGGCGGAGATCGAGGACGTGGCGGCCCGCGAAGCCGCTGAGCTCGACGCGCGTGTCACGGGACTGCGCCACGGCCGGCCGCGCATCGACCTGCGGGGAAAGGTGGCGGTGGTGGTCGACGACGGGGTGGCGACCGGCTCGACCGCCCGCGTCGCGTGCCGGGTGGCACGGACGCTCGGCGCTGCGGAGGTGGTGCTCGCCGTACCTGTGGGGCCCGCCCAGACCATCGCTGACTTCCCGGAGGCGGACCGCGTGGTGTGCGCCATCACGCCGCGCCGCTTCCGTGCGGTCGGCCGGCACTACCGCGACTTCACCCCGACGACCGACGAGGAGGTGGCCCGGCTGCTCGACGCCGCTTCTGACTCGTGACCGTACGCGCGGATGTTGTATTGGGACAGCGAGACTATCGCGTCGATCAGGTCCGGAGGATGTACGACCTCGGCACGCTCGCCGAGTCCGGCGAAGAGGGCTGCTGCGACCGGAAGGCGTTCGGCGACGCCGCTGAGCTCGTACCGCCCGTGGCCAAGGGCACGAGTGCCCGTACGCCGGCCCGCGATCGACATGAGGTAGTCGACGACCGGGAGCGCCTCCTCGGACGTACGCAGCAGGACTTCCACACCGGGTCGCTCCCGGAAGCTCTCGCGGGCCCGCTGCCAGCTGGTCGCCAGGTCGAGCTGCGGCTCGAACACGCGTCCCGTGGGAGTCACGCGGCGTACCCGTTCGGCGCGGTACGTGCGCAGCTCGCCGGAGTCGTCACGCGCGGCGACGAGGTACCAGGTACGGCCCGCACACACCAGTCCGGCAGGCCGCACTCGTCGGGCGCTGGTGCGCTGACCGATGGCGCGGTAGGCGATCTCGATGATCTCGTGACGGGCGGCCGCTGCCGCCAGCGCAGGAAGGGACTGCGGTGGTGGCGTCGGCCGGCCCCACCCCTCCGGTGCGACGAGCAGCCAGCGTGACACGTCGCCGACCTGTCGCGCCGCCTCGTCGGACAGCACCGCTTCGAGCTTGCGGCGAGCCGCGCGGTACACCTCTCCCTGGCCGACCGCGTCCGCGGCCGGCTCCCCGCCGGGGAGGAAAAGTGCCTGTGATTCCGCGGTGGTCAGACCTGCGGTCTCCGGCCGGTAGCCGGCGAGGATCGAGTAGCCGCCTCCACGCCCGCGGGTGGCGAACACCGGTACGCCCGAGAGCGAGAGCGCATCGAGGTCGCGCAGCACGGTTCGGCGGGAGACCGCCAGCCGCGTCGCGAGCTCGCCGGCGCTGAGCCGCTCGTGCCGGCGCAGCAGCGCGACCAGGTCGATCAAACGGTCCGCTCTCACCCGGACACTCTGCCAAATGGTGCCACTGGGTGGCACCTATTCGTGGGTACCGTCCCGGTCCCGGCGACCACACGGGTCGCCCTGGCCGGAGAGGCTCGCGATGAACACGCCGATCGCCCCCGATCTCCGCAGCGAGCTGTTCGCTGCCCAGGACTGGTACGCCGACCTCGTGGCCGCGGTCGGTCCGGCGCAGCTGCGCGATCCGACACCGTGCACCGACTACGACGTCCGCCGGCTGCTCACCCACGTATCGACCGTCTTCGACAAGGTCACAGGTTTCGCGGCCGAGCACCGCGACCCGTACGCGGACCAGGACCGCTCACCGGAGGCGCTGACCGCTGCCAGTGAACGACTCGCGCGTGAACGCATCGACGAGCGCACGGCCCCGGAGCAAGCGGATGCGCTTCGCAGCAAGACCAAGGAGGCGCGCGAAGCGTGGCAGGAGAACGTCCTCGACACCCCGATCCAGCTCGGGTGGGGTCCGCTCGTCCCGGGTCGTGTGGTGACCGGCATCTACCTGATGGAGGTGCTCGCCCATGCGTGGGACCTCGCGACCGCGACCGGTCGACCGAGCGAGGCGCCGGACGGCCTCGGGGTGGCCGGGCTCGCCGCGGCGAGGGCCGGTCTGCCCGCGGATCGTACGGGCTTCCCGTTCGGTCCTGCCGTCGAACCAGCGGCGGATGCCGGCCCCACCGAGCAGCTCGCGAACTGGACCGGACGCCGCTCCCGATGACCCACCCGCGTGTCCCTGCTCGAAACGTCGTCATCTCACCCCGATAACGACGTTTCGAGCAGGGACACGCGGAGGTGGTGAGCGGGCGGCCCGTCAGGCGCCGAGGCGGTCGCCCGTGGCGGCGTCGAAGACGTGGACATGCCCGGGCTTGGGGGTGACGTGGACGGTGCTGCCGCGGGTGGGGGGTCGGCGCCCATCGGTACGCACGATGAGGTCGTGGCGCGTACCGGTCGACAGGTCGAGGTGGCCGTAGACGTACGCATCGGCGCCGAGGCTCTCGACGAGGTCCACGTGCAGCGGCCAGCCCTGTTCTGCGGCCACGAGCAGCAGGTCCTCCGGGCGTATGCCGACGGTGACCTCGCGGCTGCCGTCGATAGCGGCAAGCGTTTCAGTCGGCAACTCTGTCGGCTGTCCGGCGATCTGCACGCCGCCCGGGGTCGGCGCCACCGTCAGCAGGTTCATCGCGGGCGAACCGATGAACCCGGCGACGAACACGTTCGCCGGCCGGTCGTACAGCTCCTGCGGCGAGGCGACTTGCATGAGCAGCCCGTCGCGCAGCACCGCGACCCGGTCGCCCATCGTCATGGCCTCGACCTGGTCGTGAGTGACGTACACCGTCGTGACACCCAGGCGCCGCTGCAGCGAGGCGATCTGCGTGCGGGTCTGCACCCGCAGCTTGGCGTCCAGGTTCGACAGCGGCTCGTCCATCAGGAACACCCGGGGCTCACGCACGATCGCCCGCCCCATCGCGACCCGCTGACGCTGCCCACCGGAGAGCGCTTTGGGCTTGCGCTGCAGGTACGGTTCGAGGTCCAGCAGTGTCGCCGCCTCACGGACCCGAGCGGCGATCTCCGACTTTCCCACCCCGGCGATCTTGAGCGCGAAACCCATGTTCTCGGCGACCGTCATGTGCGGGTAGAGCGCGTAGTTCTGGAACACCATCGCCACGTCACGGTCCTTGGGGGGCAGGTTCGTCACATCGCGCTCGCCGATGCGGATGGTGCCCGTGTCGACCTCCTCTAGCCCGGCGAGCATGCGCAGGCTTGTCGACTTCCCGCAGCCCGACGGGCCCACCAGCACCAGAAACTCTCCGTCGGCGATCTGCAGGTCCAACTTGTCGACAGCCGGACGTTCCGAGCCGGGGTAGACACGACTCGCGCCTTCGAACACGACAGCAGCCATAGCAGGCCGTCCCTTCACCGGCAGGAACGTGCCGGACGATCCGAGTGGAGGGTGGGGCACCGCGACGGTGCGCGGCGCCGCCGAGGGTAGACCCGGAGCGCGCAGCCTGTCAGCCGTTCGAGGACTGGTCCGCTTCTCGGCAAGCGCACCGCCCGCTCGCGCTCATCCGCGGCGAGGAAGGCATCGAGGGCGTGACGATCGCGAGGACGCGCGCTCGTCAGGACGTTCGAAGCGACCAGGCGGGGGTGCACCGCCCGAAATGCGGCTTCGGGACCTGCTCCCTACGGTGGTGGTCCGGCCAGGTCGCGTGAGCGATCCAGCGCGGCAGGCACGTGATGCTCATGGAGGAATGCCATGTCGGAGCGCAACACGCTCGTTCGTTCACTGCACGATCTCGGTGCCGCCGCCTGGTTCGGCGGGTCGCTCATGGGGGCCGTCGGGCTGAACGGCGCGGCGGCCGAAGCCGAGAAGCCGGAAGAGCGGGCGGCGCTCGCGGCCACCGGATGGGGTCGTTGGGCACCGGTCAATGGGGTGGCCATCGGCGCCCACCTGCTCGGTGGTCTGGGCTTGCTGATCTCGAACCGGGACCGGGTGATGTCGCACCCGGGCGTACGCGCGAACACGGTGGTGAAGACGATCGTCACGGGCGCGGCTCTTGCGACGTCCGTGTACGGGCTCGTTCTCGGGGCCCGGATCGCGAAGGCGGAGCACGTGCCGGCCGAGGGTGCCACCGAGCCGCACCGCGAGACCCCGCCGGAGGTCGCGTCCGCCATGCGGCAGCAGCGCGTCATCCAGTGGCTCACCCCGGTGCTGACCGGCACGATCGTGGTGCTTGGAGCGCAGCAAGGCGAGCAGCAGCGGCCCTTGGAGCAACTGGGCCAGCAGGTCAAGCGGGTCGTCGGCTCCTGAGCGGCGTACCGGCCGGGCTTCGCCAGGGACGTGTCCCACGTCCGCTCCGTGGTTGGATCGGAGCGTGGCGCACCCGGTGATGTTCGACGACGACGACCCCTACCTGGCGCGGCTGCGGGGGATCGCGTTGGCCTTGCCGGGTGTCGAGGAGCGGGTCTCCCACGGCCGGCCGACCTTCCGCGCGGGGAAGATCTTCGCCGTCTTCGGCGGCTCCGAGAAGTTGCGGCCTGGTGAGCACCGGCAGGTGCCCGCTGCGCTGATCTTCACGCCCGACCCGATCGATGTGCCGGCGTTGGACCAGGACGACCGGTTCTTCGTACCCGCGTACTACGGCCCGTACGGCGCCCGCGCCCTCGACCTCGCCGACGTGGTCGACTGGAACGAGGTCGCCGAACTGGTGGACGCGTCCTACCGCGCGGTCGCACCGCGGCGGCTGCTCGCAGAACTGGACGCGCGCCGCTGAAGAATGGTGGCGCCACGACGCCGTCCGCGGCCGGTGCGGACGCGCTGACGGATAGGGTGCGCCGCCAGGGACTCGAACCCCGAACCCGCTGAGTAGGGGCTTGCGTGTCATCGCAGATCACGCGACGCCATATAAAGCGTTGGATACCAGGGAATCTTAGCCACAGGCCGTCATGGCAGCTAACCTCGGCTCTCTCCCAATCCGGGGAGTTTCCGGGGACCTACAGGACAAGGGTTTAGAACGTATGACCATCAAGATCGAGCATGCCGCGCACGTCGCCCACTACAAGCCGATGACAGGTCAAGGGCTGCTCGTCCTGCCCCGTCCCGAGGGGGACGTGCCGTGCCCTGTGGGGGTCGCTGACACCCTGCACGGAGCCGACTGGAACGCGATGGTGCGGCACCTCGCGACGCTCGGGATCGAGCCGCAGGAGGACGATGAGTGCCCGTACGGAACGCCGCAGCGGGTAGGGGTAACGCTGGACGGACGGACGGTGCTCGCGCTCTACGGTCCGAGCATCACTACCGAGCCGACTGCCGAGGAGCTGACCGAGGAGTACGCCGAGCTACTCGACCTGGCCGGGGTGCGTTGCGAACCGCCTCACCTGAACGGATGAGGCAAAACTGTCCGTTCGGTGGGGCGCAAAACAGTTCGCTCGGATGGACTTATAGGTGAGGGATCTAGCCACTACCTGCTGTGTCTGAGGTCACACTCACAGAGGGCGATAAAACAGCTCGCTCGGACCGACTTATATGTGAGGGAGTAAGCCCACTACCTGCTGTGTCTGAGGTCACACTCACAGAGGGCGATAAAACAGCTCGCTCGGACCGATATATATGTGAGGGGTTGGGCATCGCCGCTCTCTCCTCACAGTAGGGCCAGGCCGCACACCGCGGACCTGGCCCTTTCCCTTTGGCCCTAGGGCCATACGACAGATCGTCACCTACAAGGGGCATCGAGCATCGCGCTCGGTGCCCCTTTCGCATGCCCGGTGAAGGGCAGGAACGGAGGAGCAAGTGCAAGTCATCGCAGGAGAGAACTACCTGACCACCCGTGAGGTTGCCGACGTGCTCGGCATACACCCCGTGACAGTCCGGGGCTGGCGCTCAGACGGGCGAGACCCCATCGGAAGCCACCGCTTCGGTAGCTCCGTGCTCTACAAGGAGTCCGAGGTGCTGGCATACCTCGAAGCGCACGGCAAGCCTCGCCCGTACGTTCACCGGGGGAGCAAGTGAAGGGGAACCTCACCGCAGCACAGGCAGCCGAGCGGCTCGGGGTCACGACAGGAACCCTCGCCAACTGGCGATGCAAGGGGATCGGCCCGGACTACCTCAAGCTCAACGGCTTCCGCGTCATGTACCCGCTGGAAGCTATCGAGGAGTACGAGAACCTCGCACTCGTGCGGGGTGTCGCATGACGACCAGAGCACCAGAGACACCGACGCAGGCAGCCGCCTGGGCGAAGGTGCAGGGCAGGGCGCTCGACTACGGGCTCTGCCACCGCTGCGCTGCACAGGTGGCATGGGGATCGCAGAACGGGTTCCGCACGGTCAAGCCACCGTGCTCGCGCTGTGCCGAGCTCGTCGCACCTCTACCCGTCCTCAAGGGACAGGGGTGGTGCGTACCTGAAGGCCGGCTCAGTGGCCCGTGGAAGCCCGTGGAAGGGCACCACAGCGTTACCGCGTACGAGGACCACCCTGCACCCGTGGTGCCCTTCAGATTGGCTCACAGGTGATCCGGGCGGTGATCCCCGACAGCGGCGCACAGCTCGTCATACGGCTCGTGCCGTTGGGTCGCTGTCAGGGCTGCGCGGAGAAGGTTGCCGAGACGGGTCACTGTGGCAAGCACGACGAGCGGCTCAGGTGCTCGGAGTGTGGGCCGTCGCTCTGCGCTCGGTGCTCTGCTGTGAGACGGAGGGCGGTGGGGCAAACGTGGCTCGGGTAGCCAGATGGGGGAAGCATTATCACTCGGCGTGGAGGGACCGAGCACATGACCAGAGGTTGGATCAGTGGTTGCGCGTCACGGCAGCCGCCTACGGCGGGCACCGAGCTAACGGGCATGCCCTGTTCGAGCGGGGCGAGCTCGCTCGGATCACCTCGACCCTCAACCTGACAACGGGGGAGCTGACGCCCAATCGGAACCTGAGTCGGCATATCGCGCAGGCGGTCGATCTAGGGTTCCTTGTCAAAAGGTCAAACTCTCGATGCCTGATCGTTCCGGGGCACGCGGTGGACGGTGGTCTAGGTGACCGGGAGGAGGAGTGTCCCGTTCACAGACTGTGGAGTGATACGGCGTGAAAGTGGCTCACCCAGTGAGCCAAAACAGGCCCAAACGGCTCACCCAGTGAGCCACTACACCACACCCAGTGAGCCACATTCACGCGAGATCATCGGACGAATACGGTTGCGGGACAAGGAGAATCAGCCGCCACAGCACCGATCGGCAGTCGGCTCCTCTATATCTTCTCTTAGAGGTACATGCTCGAAGCTCTAGAGCGGTCTCCGTGACGGGCTGCGGAGCAGCCCTACTACGCCCGAAGCGATACGGCGGAAGCTCGAAGGATCGAAGGATCAAGAGGTTGATCCATCTCC
This sequence comes from Candidatus Nanopelagicales bacterium, assembly GCA_017848795.1. Lineage (GTDB taxonomy): Bacteria > Actinomycetota > Actinomycetes > S36-B12 > CAIYMF01 > JAFIHG01. Next base: position 74,608 of record JAFIHG010000019.1, read on the forward strand.
ACCTCAGCTCGAAGCCCTGAGCCCGGTCTCCGTGACGGGCTGCGGAGCAGCCCTACTACGCCCGAAGCGATACGGCGGAAGGGTGAGGGTTGATCCATCTTCCACCTCAGCTCGAAGCCCTGAGCCCGGTCTCCGTGACGGGCTGCGGAGCAGCCCTACTACGCCCCGAAGCGATACGGCGGAAGCTCGAAGGATCGAAGGATCAAGAGGTTGATCCATCTTCCACCTCAGCTCGAAGGATCGAAGGATCAAGAGGTTGATCCATCTCCACCTCAGCTCCGAAGCTCCGAAGCTCAAAGGATCGAAGGGCAAGAGGTTGATCCATCTCCACCTCAGCCCGAAGCCCTGACGGGCCGCGTTAGCGGCCCTCATCTCTAAAGTTCAATCATCAACTACTCAAAGGAGAATACCCAAGTGTCAACCAAGGCTAAGACCAAGACTGAGAGCAAAGCCAAAGACTCAGAAGACAAGTTCATCAAGGCCGCTAAGGCTATTGCTGATGCCGTAGCCCTTGTGGCACGGCGAGAGGCTGACCGAGCGAAGGCTCGGGAGTATGACGAGGAACTTCGAGCGCGAGCAGGTCGAGACGAAAGCGTCACCGCGCTCCAGCTCGTCACCTCCGCCGCTGAGGTGGACCTCGCTGCGGCACGCTACGAGGAAGCGAAGCGGATTCATGCTCACCTCGTCCGCACTCGCCCCGTGAGCCTCACCCTCGCCGAAGCGATCCGGTCGCCTATTGCCGAGGTGCTCGGTGTCCCCGTGCTCATCTCCGACTCGATGCCGAGCTCCCCGCCAGAAGGTCACGCGCTCCCCGTTGCCGTCATCGTCCAGGGCAGGCATGCGACCGAGGATCACGAGGGCGGCTACATCTCGGGGCAAGCCGTCATCGCCTACTTCCGGACCAAGCTCCACGCTGACCTAGACAGCTCGAAGATCGAGCGAGGCCTAGAGGAGCGCGGCGTGCGGCTCTCTGTCGGCTCGTCCTGCACCACGTCCCTTGACGAGCGAACGGAGGTTCAGGAGGTAGACCTTGAGATCCGAGCAGTCTTTCCGGAGCTGCCCATCATCCGTGACAACACCACCGGGTGGGTCTCTCTGGTAGGAGACGCTCTCGGCCACAGGCTCGCCGAAGGGTCCTTCGTCAACGGCAGGCAGACCATCGGTGCGCGAGCGACTTCCCGTGTGAGGGACTCCAAGACAGCCGAGGGGGTTCAGCGTACGACGGTGCTCGTAGAGCTGACCGCGTGGCCGGTTCGAGGATTCTGGACTCTCGGTGAGGTGGGCGAAACAATCCGCAAGGTGGCCGAGGGGACATACGCAGGGTGCGCCTTCAGCGGCATGGGTCGCGTTGAGTCGTACAAGATCGAGCACCTCGCACCCGCCCCCGACTCTCCGTCGAGTCTCGGTGCCGACATCACTGTGACCTTCGTGTCCAAGCGGCCCGAGTGACGAGCGGTCACCCCCGCCAGGTGGTACCTATCTACCCCCTACGAAGCCCCAGGAGTGTCGCTGACCGGTCCCTGAGCGGGACAGGGTAGGAAGCACCCCAGAGTCCCGTGGTGACGCTCAGAATCGCTCACAGCCACAGCGAGGGGGTAGGTGCAGAGTCGGACTGTGCCTGCCCCCTCGCGCTGAGGCTCACTTTCCCGGTCAGGTTGACCCTGGATCTTCCGCAACTTGCCAGCCGCTAAGACCTGGCGGTGAGCCTTCGCACCTCCAAGGGGTCATCCCCCACCCCATCGGAGGAACCCTGCTACCAGGTCCCCGGATACCTGCTAACCTCACCGCTCACGACGAGGGAAGGGGCAACAGTGGCAAGGGCTCGGACGCAGCTCGGCACCGCAGGAGCGGTCTCGCTGACAGGTCAAGTGCGCGAAGGTGGGCGATGGGTTACCGCACCCGAGGACATGAAGCCCGAGCGGTGGAGGGCTCGAACCAAGTACCGCGACGATGACGGGGTGCTCCGCGAGGTTGCCAAGTTCGCGCCGACCAAGGCCAGGGCGCAGGCTCAGCTCAAGGCTGCGATCGCCGAGCGGTCCACCCCGACGAGGGGATCGGGTGCGCTGAGAGCAGACATGTCCCTGACCGATGCGGGGGAGGTGTGGCTTGAGCAGGTCGAGCGTCCCGACAGCGGGCTAGCGGCGAGCACTCAGGCTCAGTACCGGGACGCCTACCGTCGTCTCGTCGTGGGCGGCTCGGTCGCAGGGCTCACGCTGCGAGAGGTGAACCGCGTTCCCGTCCTGCGCCGCTACCTGCAAGGGGTGGCCGACGCCCACGGGACAGGCTCGGCGAAGACGGCACGCTCGGTCCTGTCGGGCATCCTCGGCATGGCCGTGGGTGATGGGGTGCTCGACGCGAACGCGATGCGCGAGGTACGTCCCGTCAAGGGGCACCGCAAGGACACGGACAGGAACACCGAGCGGGCTCTGACTCGGGAGGAACGGGACCACCTCGTCAAGGTTGCAGACGAGCACGAGCGGGCACAGCACCTCGACGTGTCCGACCTCGTGGCCTACATGGCGGGGGTGGGGTGCCGGATCAGTGAGGCGCTCGGTCAGCGGTGGGACGACCTCGACCTGACCGATGGGGTGGTCCGCATCCGTGGCACGAAGACGACAGGCTCGGACCGCGTGCTCACCCTGGCACCGTGGCTCGTGGCTCGACTGGCCGAGCGCGCCGAGCGCATCGGTACGAGCGGGCTCGTCTTCCCGTCCCCTGGCATCGCTGACACGAGCACCCCACGGGACCGCAGGAACGTCGCCCGGGTGTTCCGTGAGGTGCTCGACGCTGCGGGCTTCCCCTGGGCCACTCCTCACACCCTGCGCCGTACCGTGGCGACCCTGATCGACCAGGCCGGGCTCTCCGTGGCCGAGGCTGCGGACTACCTAGGGCACGCCGACGCGAGCATGACCGCTCGGGTGTACCTGGGACGCAAGAGCACGACCGCTCGTGCTGCTGGGGTGCTCTAGGTGGACTCAATCAGGGGAGTTTCCGGGGACCTGGCGGGGGTCGGTGGACAGAGGGAACCTATCACCGCAGGTCAGAGGGGGTGAGTGTGCGCCGCCAGGGACTCGAACCCCGAACCCGCTGATTAAGAGTCAGCTGCTCTGCCAGTTGAGCTAGCGGCGCGCGTTTGTGCGCGTTGCACCGTATCAGGCTGGCCGTGGGCCCGGAAATCGAGGCTCAGGCGCAGTCCCGACGCTCGGTGGCCAGGATGTGCGCGGAGTCCGGCCCGGCCGGGTCGGCCAGGTCGATCAGGAGCGTCAGTGGGATGCCGCGTCCGAGCAGGTCCATCACCGCGGCGCCCTTGGCCGCTACCTGGTCTTCGAGCGCGCGCCCGGGTGCGAATGTCGTGGTCAACGCTGCCCTCCTCACGTTCCAAGATCGGCCGCCGTCGGCGAGATCATGGTGCTCCGAATGAGTGGGAGCGGGCGGCATTGGGCAGTCCGACGGCGTGTCGCAGAACGCACAGCTCTGAGCGCGGACCGTAGTCAGGGCGGTATGCGGCATTCTGGACCCTGAATGGTCGGTCAGCATCGAAGGGGAGCGGCGTGCCACAGACCGTACGGAGCCTCGAGGCGCTGTTCGATCCCCGATCCGTGGCGGTCGTCGGCGCCAGTAACGATCCGGCCAAGTGGGGGTACGGCGTCGCTGTGCAGCTGCTCGCCCACGATGCTCCCCGCCGCGTGCACCTGGTCAACCGGCGTGGGGTTCCGGTCCTCGGCCGTCCCACGCTGCGTCGCCTGACCGAGGCAGCGGACACCGTCGAGCTGGTCGTGATCGCCGTCCCCGCTGCCGGGTTCCTCGACGCGGTACGTGACGCGCTCGCCGTCGGTGCCCGCGCGATCGTCGCCATCACCGCTGGGATGGGGGAGAGCGATGCGGGCGGCCGTCAGCTCGAGCAGGAGGCCCTGGCGCTGGTCCGGGAACAGGGGACGGTGCTGATTGGTCCGAACTGCCTCGGTGTCGTCGACACGACGACGGGGTTGTCCGTGGCGAGCGACCCCGTCACCCCCGGATCGGTCGCGCTGCTGTCGCAGAGTGGGAACCTGGTGCTCGACCTGGACGCCCAGCTTGCCGCTGCCGGCCTGGGCGTGTCCCGTCTGGTCTCGGTCGGCAACCAGCTCGACGTCACCCTCGCCGAACTGGTACGCGACTGCGCCGACCACGCAGGGACTGCAGCGATCGCGGTGTACGCCGAGGATCTGCGCGACGGTCGTGAGCTGGTCGCCGCCGGGCGGTACGCCCGTGACGCGGGCAAACCGCTGGTGGTGCTCGCACCCGGACGCAGCGAGGCCGGTAGTCGCGGCGCAGCCTCGCACACCGGGGCCCTCACCAGCCCGGCACGCGTGGTCGATGCGGTGTGCCGGGCGGCCGGCGCGTACCGCGTGGAGAGCCCGGCCGAGATGACGGTCGTGCTGAAGGCCCTGATGCAGGCGCACCGCGCCGCTGGGCCGCGCGTGGCGATCCTCACCGACGGCGGCGGGCATGGCGCCATCGCAGCGGACGTCGTCAGCGCCCATGGGCTCGCCGTGCCCGCGCTCTCCACCGGGCTGGGCGCCCGGCTGCGCGCCGCGCTCTGGGAACCCTCACCGGTCGCCAATCCGGTCGACCTGGCCGGCATCGGCGAGCAGGACCCGGCCAGTTATGCGCGTGCCGTCGACGCATTGCTGGCCAGCGACGAGGTCGACGCGGTGCTGATGACCGGCTATTTCGGTGGCTACGCCGAGGACCCCGCGAGTGGTCTCGGCGGACAGGAGTGCGACGCAGCCCGCGAGATCGGGCATGCCGTGTCCGTGCGCGGCAAACCCGTCGTCGTGCACTCGATCTACCCGCACAGCGAGTCCGTCGCGATCCTCGCCGCGTCCGGCCTGCCGGCGTACCGTCACGTCGAGGACGCGGCAACCGCGCTGCGCGCGCTCGTGCTGCGCGCGCCGGTGGACGACGACCTCGCTCTGCCGCCGCCGCAACCGCCGCTGCCCGACACCGGCTACCAGACCGTCCGGGGCGCACTGGCGGCCGCCGGCGTGAGTTTCCCCCCAGCGCGGTTCGTCCGGGACCGCGATGATGCGGCCGCTGCGGCAGGCGAACTCGGATTCCCATTGGTGCTCAAGGCGATGGGGCTGCTGCACAAGTCGGACAGTGGTGGGGTCGTTCTCGACCTGCACGACACGGAGACGCTGCTGCGTGCGTACGACGACGTCGTTGCGCGGCTGCGCCCGCCCGCAGTCTCGATCGAGGGACAGGTCATGCAGAGCGGCGTCGAGGTCATCGTCGGCGTACGCACGGACCCGCACTGCGGTCCGGTGGCGCTCGTCGGCCTCGGCGGGGTGTACACCGAGGTCTTCGATGACGTCGCATGCGCCCTGGCGCCCGTCACGCCGACGACCGCGAAGCAGTTGCTGCTCTCCCTGCGCTCAGCACCCCTGCTCACCGGTACGCGCGGCAGCGAGGGCGCCGACGTGGACGCCCTCGCCGCGACCATCGCTGCAGTGAGCCGGTTCGCCGCCGCGCACCCCGAACTCGGCGACGTGGAGGTGAACCCGGTGCTCGCCTCGTCCACCGGTGCTGTCGCGTTGGACGCGCGTGCGATCGCCGCTCCGTGACGCAGGTGGCGGCCCGAACGAGGGGGGACGTCGTCCGGGCCGCCTGGCCTGCGTCACCAGCATGTGACGGGACTTCGGAGCGCGCAACTCGAACGTCAGGTCGCGAGCGGAGGCCGCGGCGGCAGGCCGGCGAACCGCGGCGCACGCTTCTCCGCCCGGGCCGCGAGCGCCTCCGCGACATCATCCCCGCGGAACGCCTCGCGCATCCGCCCATAGACGTCGTGCATCCCCTCGTCGAAGCTGCGCGAGGCGTCGGCGAGCACCTGCTGCTTGACGACCGCCCACGTGCTCGGCGCGCACGTCGCGACCAGGTCGTGCGCATAGCCGAGCGCCTCGTCGAGCACAGCGCCGGGTGCACTCACCGCGTGCGCCAGCCCGATCCGGTGCGCCTCCTCGGCACCGAGCGGCCGGGACGACATCAGCAGCTCCGTCGCCCGTGACATGCCGATGACGCGGGGCAGCAGCCAGGACAGGCCGTATTCGGCGACGAGCCCCAACTTGGCGAAGGACGTCTGCATCGTCGCGCCCGGGTCCACGAACCGGATGTCGCACATCAGCAGGTAGGCGAAGCCCAGCCCGGCGACCGGACCGTTCACCGCCGCGATCACGGGCTTGCGGACCCGCAACGCCGTCTCGGGCGCGATCCGCGCGTCGCCGAAGGTGGCGTCCAGATGCTCCACGCCCTTGCTCAGCTCCGCCAGGTCGGCACCCGCGCAGAAGGCCCTTCCCGCGCCGGTGACGACGATGACGCGTACGTCCGGGTCGTCGTCCAGGGCCAGCAGCGCATCGACGTACGCCGCCGCCATCGAGGGGGTGACCGCGTTGAGCCGGTCCGGCCGGTTCAAGGTCACCACCGCGACCCCGTCGGCGACCTCGGACAGGACCTCCGCCGCTGATGTCTCCGCCACCGGGCACCTCCTGGATCGTTGGACCGGAAGCTCGATGCTCCCAGTGCGCAGGTCCGTCGACGCGGTGGGGTCCGTGCCGCCTGACAGGATGACGCTCATGTCCACGACGCTGCCCAAGCTGCTCGAGGTGCTGACCCTCGAGGAGCTCGACGTCGATGTGTACCGCGGGCAGACTCCGGAGACCTCGCTGCAGCGGGTGTTCGGCGGGCAGGTGCTCGGCCAGGCGCTGATGGCTTCCGGGCTCACCGTGCCCGGTGACCGTACGGTCCACTCCCTGCACGGGTACTTCCTACGGCCCGGCGACCCGCACGCCCCGATCCTCTACCTCGCCGAACGGGTGCGTGACGGCGGCTCGTTCAGCGCCCGGCGCGTCGTCGCCCGCCAGCACGGCAAGGTCATCTTCGTGATGCTCTCGTCGTTCCAGGTGCACGAGGACGGCCTCGAGCACCAGCTGCCCACCCCACACGTGCCGGGTCCGGACGGGCTGCCGACGCTGTTCGAGGTGACCCGCCGGCGCACCAACGGGGCGTGGCCGGTGGACCCCCAGGAATGGGCGGCGATCGATGTCCGCGTCGTCGAACCGGAACGCCCCGAGGCGGGCCGCACCGGGCCGTTCGGCCTGCAGGTGTGGCTCAAGGCGGCCGGGGCGTTGCCCGACGACCCGCTGCTGCACGCCGCCGTCCTCGCGTACGCGAGCGATATGACGCTGCTGTCGGTATCGGCCGTGCCGCACGGCCTGGTCCTCGCCGACCCACGGCTCATGACGGCGTCGCTGGACCACGCGATGTGGTTCCACCGGGCGTTCCGCGCCGACGAGTGGCTGCTCCACGACGAGAGCTCGCCGTCGGCGAGCAACTCCCGCGGCAGCGGTCAAGGTCGCGTGTTCGACCGGCAAGGCCGACTGGTCGCCACGACGGTGCAAGAGGGGTTGCTACGGCAGGTGAACTCGCCGTCCGGCGCGGCGCCACGGTCTTGAGCGGGCTGTCGCCGGCAGGCGTCACGACCGTGCTGCGCGCGCCGCTGTCGGCGCCCGGGACCGCACTGGCCGGGATCGGTGCACTCGCCGCGCTCGGCCCGTCGTTGCTGCCGCGCGACGCCGTGATGCAGATCGCCGGGACCTCGCTCTCGGCGGCGAGCTATTACCTGTTCGGAACGCTTGTCGTCGCGGCGGTGGCCCGCCTCGGAGTCGTCGCCGGGCCGTGGGCCCGCCGGTTGTGCTGGGCCGCCGCGGCGGGGTGCTGGGCCGCGGTGCTCGCGCTGCTGCCGTCCCGGATGCAGTGGCAGGACGAGCAGGCCCACGCCCTGGACCTGCCGCCGCACCATCTCTCCCCGCTGCTCATCGCCGCTGGGACCGTGCTGGGAACCCTCGCCCTGATCGCGCTCGGCAGGCTGCTGCGGGTCCTGGCCCGGGCGCTCGAAGGTCCGATGGCGTGGTTCGTGCCCGCCGGCTGGCCGTGCGTGACGCTCGCCGTGCTGGGGTCGGCCCTCGCCGCGGTAGCGCTGCTCGGGCTGGTCTACCAGGGGATGGTCACCGCCTACGCCGCGCTCGACGCGAGCGACGCCGGACAGCGCCCGCCGCATTCGCTGCTGCGTTCCGGGGGGCCCGGGTCGTCCCAGCCCTGGGAGTCGCTCGGTCACGAGGGGCGCGAATTCGTGTCCGGCGGGCTCACGGTCGACCAGCTGCGGCTGTTCCGCCCGTGGCCGGTCGAGCCGATCCGGGTGTACGTCGGCCTGGCCACCAGCAGCGACTCGGACACGCGCGCCGCCGAGGCCGTGGCCGAGCTCGACCGTACGGGGGCGTGGCAGCGTTCGGTGCTGCTCATCGCCCCGCCCACCGGCCTCGGATGGATCGACCCTGACGCGGTGACCTCGTTCGAGGCGGTGACCGGGGGCGACATCGCGACCGTTTCGATGCAGTACTCCTACCTGCCCTCCTGGCTGTCCTTCCTCGTCGACCGCAAGGCGTCCGAGGACTCGGCCACCTCGCTCTACCAGGCGGTCGTCGAGGCATGGCGGGCACGGCCGGCCGCGGCGCGACCGCGCCTGGTCGTCTTCGGGGAGAGCCTCGGCTCGTACGGCGTCCAGGCAGCGTTCCCTCCGGACGCCGGTCCCCGCGCGGTCACGCAGGACGCCGACGCAGTGCTGTGGGTCGGCCCGCCCGCGGGCAGCCGGCTCTGGAACAGGTGGCGCGTCGACCTGCGCACCGGAGGTACGCCGTACCAACCGGTCATCGCGGGCGGACGCACCGCGCGGGTCGCGATCGGGCCGGAACAACTCCTGCCGCAGCAGCCCGGATGGGACCACCGGCGCGCGCTGATCCTGGCCCACCCGGTCGACCCGGTCGTGTGGTGGAACCTGCCGCTCGCCTACAGCTACCCGGACTGGCTCGCGCAGCGCGGGCCCGGCGTGGATCCACGGGTGCGGTGGTGGCCGGTCGTGACGTTCTGGACCGTCGGCCTGGATCTGGCCGTCGGCGGCGGCGCGACACCGGGCGTCGGGCACAACTACCAGGACGAGACGGCGGCGGCGGTCGTCGCGGTCCTCCGGCCTGCAGACTGGGATGCGGGGAAGACCGAGCTGTTGCAGCAGGTCGTCGACGCGACGCGACCGGAGTGAGGCGAGGTGGACGGGTGGCTCGGGGATCGGTCGTGAGCGGGGCACGTGCTCCTGCCGGGATCCGGCTGACCGTCGCTGTGCTGGTGGTGAGTGTGGTCGTCGGTATCTACGGGGCGGCCGTCGAGCTGACCAACGGCATCGTGGGCACGCTCGCACACGCGAAGGGGGTCTCGCTGCCCGGGGCGATCGCGTCGGCAACCGGCTCGGTGCTGCTGGCGGTCGCCACCGCGCTGCTCGCCCGAGGGCTCGCCCGCGGCAGCAGGATCGCGCAAGTGCTCGCGCTGCTGGTGATCGGGCTGCGTGGCGTCATCGCGGTCTGGCGGATGTTCTTCACGCCGAACGCCGTGGCCGGCTCGGCGGTGGAACTGCTGGTGCTCGGCATCTTCGCGGGGCTGCTCACGGTCGGTGCCGGGCGCGCGTACTTCTCTCCGCCGCCGCTGCGTTCCGACGACGGCTGAAGAGGCGCAGTCAGCGGTACGTCTGACGCAGCGGCAGCGGCGGGTCAGCCGGTGAGGGCGAGTACCGACCCGGTCGCCGCCGGTCCGCGCCGGACCGCGGGCGCGGTCTGCACCAGGGTGCGGTCGACGAACGGCACCATCCGCTGGTAGGTCCGGGCGAGCAGGTCGAGCACGGACAAGCCGAGCGCGCGACACACCGCCGCGAGGATCTCCGAGGAGGGCTCCTTGCGCCCGCGCTCGACCTCCGACAGGTACGCCATCGAGACCCCAGCCAGGTCCGCCACCTCGCGCAGCGTGCGGCCCTGCTGCAACCGTTCGCCGCGCAGCACCTCGCCGACCAGGTCCCGCAGCAACGGTTCCGGTGCAGCGACGCGCGCAGGGGCGGGGTCTGCCGGCAGGAAGCCGAGCGTGCGCATCGGACGGATCTCACTCACCCGGCAACCCTAGCGACGCTCCTGGGCCGCTCGCCGCGGCGTTCTCTCTGGGCAGATCCGGCGTGGCTAGGCTCGGCACGTGCCTGGGGACGGGACCGCCGCGCTCGCGCTCGTCGAGGCGTATCTGGCGGGTGAGGAACCCGCGCTCGTGCGATTCCGGCGCCGGCTGCACAGCAACCCGGAGCTCTCCGGCGAGGAGGTCGCGACCACCGAGGCGATCGAGCGCGAGCTGCGGACCGCCGGGCTGGAACCGGTCCGGCTGCGTAGCGGCACCGGGCTGGTGTGCGACATCGGCGCATCGAGTGGGCCGACGGTGGCGCTGCGCGCTGACATCGACGCGCTCGCGATGCCGGACGGCACGGACACCCCGTACCGCTCGCGCGTGGACGGCGTCGCCCACGCGTGCGGGCACGACGTGCACACGACTGTCGTGCTCGGCGCGGGTCTCGCGCTGCAGCGCAGCGGCGCGCTGCGCTCGGGCGGACGGGTACGGCTGGTGTTCGAGCCGGCCGAGGAGTCGGTGCCCGGCGGCGCCGTCCAGGTCGTGCACGAGGGCTGGTTCGACGACATCGACGCGGTCTTCGGCCTGCACTGCGATCCGAAGATCGACGTCGGTCTGGTCGCGGTGCGCGTCGGCGCGATGACCTCGGCCACGGACCTGGTCGAGGTCCGCGTCACGGGGCCGGGCGGCCACACCGCGCGCCCCGAGCGCACCGTCGATCTCGTCGCCGCACTGGGACGGCTCGCCACGACGATGCCCGGCCACGTCGCCGCGCACGCCGGCGGCGAGGTGAAGCTCGTGTTCGGCGCCGTGCACGCGGGCGACGCGGCGAACGTCGTACCGGCCGCCGGGGTGCTGCGCGGCACGTTGCGCACGCCCGACCCGGGCGTCCAGGGCCGGGCCCGGTCGCTCGTCGAAGCTGCGGTCGCAGCGGCACTCGAGGGCACCGGTGCGCAGTGGGAGCTGCGGCACCGGGCCGGCGTACCTCCGGTGGTCAACGATCCGGCTGCTGTCGAACTGCTCTCCGACTGCGCGCGGCGCGCGCTCGGCGCGGCCGCCGTCGTCGCCGCCGAGCACTCCTGGGGCGGTGACTCGTTCGCGTGGTACACCGAGCGGGTGCCCGGGGCGTACGCCCGGCTCGGCACGCACGGACCGGGGCGCGGCGCCGAGCGGCTCGACCTGCACGCGAGCACCTTCGACGTCGACGAACGGGCGATCGGCCACGGAGTACGCGTGCTGGCCACGACCGCGATGGAGTTCCTCGCACGAGCCGGGTTCCCAGCCGCGAGCGACGCCGCCGACGCGCGACACGGATGACTCAGGGGACCGGCCAGGTGTGGACCGGCTCGTTGCTGTGCATGTGCTCGACGTACGCCAGGGTCATCCGGCGCAGGGCCTCGCCACGAGCGCATCCCGCGGCTTCGAAGTGGCGGACCGTGGCGACCTGCCAGGCTGCGCCGTTGCGTCCCGACAGGCAACGGTCACGGACGATGCCGAGCATCCGTTCGCGTACCTGGTCATCGACGCCCCACTCGCGCAGACCCTCGTGCGCGAGCGGCAGCAGCCGGCGCAGCACCAGTTCGCTGACGGCGAGCTCGCCGTCGCCGGGCCAGTAGACGGCGGCGTCCAGACCGTCGACCGCGGCGCGGGTGAAGTTCTCCTCCGCCGCACCGAAGGACATCTGCGACCACACCGGCCGGTCGGCGTACGCCAGCGCGCGCAGCGCACCGAAGTAGAAGGCGCCGTTGGCGAGGATGTCGATGACGGTGGGCCCGGCCGGCAGCACGCGGTTCTCGACGCGCAGGTGGGGCATCCCGTCCACCACGTCGTACACCGGACGGTTCCAGCGCCAGATCGTCCCGTTGTGCAGCCGCAGCTCGGCGAGCGACGGCGTACCGCCCGTCTCCAGGACGGCGAGCGGGTCCTCCTCGTCGAGCACGGGCAGCAGGGCCGGGAAGTAGCGGGCGTTCTCCTCGAAGAGGTCAAAGACGCTGGTGATCCAGCGTTCCCCGAACCACACACGCGGCCGTACGCCCTGCGCCTTGAGCTCGTCCTGCCTGGTGTCGGCCGCCTGCGCGAACAACGCGATCCGGGTCTCTCGCCACAGTTCCCGACCAAGGAAGTACGGGCTGTTCGCGCCGAGCGCGACCTGGGCGGCGGACAGGCACTGGGCGGCGTTCCAGTGCTGCGCGAACTCGTCGGGGCTCACCTGCAGGTGGAACTGCACGCTCGTACACGCCGCCTCGGGAAGGATCGAGTCCGCCCAGGTCTCCAGGTTCTCCACCCCGCGGATGCGGATCTGCAGGTCCTCGCCCCGCGCGAGCAGCACCTGCTCGTCCAGCAGCGCGTAGCGAGGGTTGGCGCTGATCGCGTCCAACGTCAGGTGGCCGTCCTCGAGCGTCGGCAGGATGCCGATCATCACCATGCCCGCGCCGACGTCCTGCGCGCGTGCGTTCGCGGCGTTCAGTGCGGTCCGCACGTCCGACTCGTAGCCGTACGCGCCCTCCCCGACCAGCGTGCGGGGCGGCACGTTGATCTCCAGGTTGAACTGGCCGAGCTCGGTCTGGAACGCCGGGTCGCCGATCCGTTCGAGCACCTCGGCGTTGCGCAGCGCCGGGCGGCCCTGGCCGTCGACGAGGTTGAGCTCCACCTCCATGCCGGTCATGGGGACTTCGAAGTCGAAGCGGGACTCGGCGAGCATGCGGGCGAACACGTCCAAGCAGCGTTGGACCTTCTCGCGGTACCGCTGGCGGTCCTCCCGGGTGAAGGTGCGCGCCCGGACCTCGTCTCCCATACGGTCAGCCTGCCGTAGCCCCGCCGGTCGCGTGGGCCACTAGCAGCAGATCGATCGCGGTCCCGTCGGGGGTCTCGCGGTGCACCCGCTCGCACCGCTCCACCTGCAGGTCTGGTACGGCGGCGGCGATCTCGTCCGGGTCGTGCAGGATCGCTGGGTCCTGGGGACCGCCCACACCGTGCGCGAGGTTGGTCCGATCGTGGCCCAGCACGATCAGCCGACCGCCGGGTGCGAGCGAGCCCGCGCAGCGGGCCAGCACCTCGGCCATCGCCGGGCGGGGAAGGTGCAGGTAGAGGACCGCGACCAGGTCGTACGTGCCCGTGCCGAGGTCCGCGGTGGTGACGTCCGCCACGACCCAGTCGATGTGCAGCCCGGCGGCCTCGGCCCGTTTCCTGCCCTTGTCGACCCCGACCGAGGAGAAATCGACGGCCGTGACCTGCCAGCCCCGTTCGGCGAGCCAGTGCGCGGTACGACCCTCGCCGGCCGCGACGTCGAGCGCACGACCCGGCGGCAGGCCGCCTGTCAGCTCGGCGAAGAGCTGGTTCGGCCCGGCCGACCACACGAAGGGCGCCGCTGCGTACCGCTCGTCCCAGTCGGTGGCTTCCACGTGCAGTACGTTACGGCGTCACACTCCACCGGGCCGAGGCCCCGGAGAATCGAATGTGCAACGTCGTCGACGGCCGGATAGCGTCGATCTGCGGGGCAGTACCAGGACGGGAGAGCGCGTGATCGAGGTAAGCGGGCTGACGAAGCGCTTCGGCAACACCCTCGCCGTGGACGACCTCACGTTCAACGTGCGGGAGGGTGTCGTCACCGGCTTCCTCGGACCCAACGGTGCCGGAAAGTCGACGACGATGCGCCTCATCCTCGGGCTCGACCGGCCGACGGCAGGGACCGCGTGCGTCGACGGGCGCTCGTACGGCTCGCTGCCCGGACCGCTGTACGAAGTCGGCGCGCTGCTCGATGCGAAGGACGTGCACGGCGGACGTACCGCGCGAAACCACCTGCGGGCGTTGGCGCAGAGCAACGGGATCCCCGTACGGCGCGTGGACGAGGTGCTGGAGATGACCGGCATCGAGTCGGTCGCGGACAAGCGCATCAAGGGCTTCTCGCTCGGCATGTCGCAGCGCCTCGGCATCGCAGCGGCGCTGCTGGGGGATCCGCGGGTGCTGATGCTCGACGAGCCGGTCAACGGCCTGGACCCCGAAGGCATCCTCTGGATGCGCAACTTCCTGCGCTACCTGGCCTCGCAGGGCCGCACCGTCTTCGTGTCGAGCCACCTGATGTCCGAGATGGCGCTCACCGCCGACCACCTGGTGGTGATCGGGCGGGGACGGCTGATGGCCGACGTGAGCACCAAGGAGTTCATCGAGCAGAACACCAGCCGGACCGTGCGCGTCCGCTCGCCGCAGTTGAGCCGGCTGGCGGAGGTGCTGAGACGAAAGGGCGTCTCGTTCGAGCCCAACGGTGAGTTCCTCGACGTCAGAGATGCGACGTGCGCGCAGGTCGGGGACCTGGCCGCCGAGAACCAGCTCCCGATCCACGAGCTTTTCGAGCAGCGTGCCTCGTTGGAGGAGGCCTTCATGGAACTCACGCGCGAGAGCGTCCAGTACCACGCCGAGGTCGGTGCCGGCGCGACATCGGAGGTGTCCTCGTGAGTACGGCAGTGCAGTCCGTGTCGCCGATGCAACCGCCGACCAAGGCGAGTCTGCCGAACGTCATCCGTTCCGAATGGACCAAGTTCTGGTCGGTCCGCTCGACCATATGGACGCTGGTGCTGCTGGTCGTGCTGACGGCCGGGTTCGGTGCGTTGATCTGCTGGGGTGTGGAGACCTCGGCCCAGCACGGCGAGCCGCAGCCCGCAGGTATCGACGCAACGGCTGTGAGCCTGGCCGGGATCACGTTCTCCCAACTCGCCGTCGCGGTTCTCGGTGTCCTCGTCATCAGTGCCGAGTACTCGACCGGCGGCATCCGGACCTCGCTGACCGCCGTCCCCAGCCGGCCGCGGCTGCTGCTCGCCAAGGCGATCGTCCTCGGGGTGGTGAGCCTGGTCGTCGGGGTGATCACCTCGTTCGTCACGTTCTTCGTCGGCCAGGCGATTCTCGGCATCGCCGGGATCGGCACCAGCCTGGGCGAGCCCGGGGCCCTGCGGGCGGTGTTCGGCGGCGGGCTCTACATCTTCGCGAGCGCGATGTTCGGGTTTGCGCTGGGAACCCTGCTGCGGCACACCGCCGGATCGATCACCGTTGCCGTGGCGCTGCTGTTCGTGATCCCGCCTTTCCTGAACCTGTTGCCCGGGGAGTGGGGAAAGACGGTGCGGGAGTACTTCACCAGCAACGCCGGCTCGCAGATCGTGTCGGCCACGCCACAGCCCGAGGCGTTGTCGCCCTGGTACGGCTACCTGGTGTTCAGCATCTGGTGGCTCGCCATCCTTCTTGTCGGTGCCTGGCTGATGAACCGCCGCGACGCCTGACCTCTCGGACCGGTCGCTTCCCGCCCCACGGCAACGCCACAGGTGGGAGTCGGCTGTTGCAATAGTGTGTCTTACACAGTAATGTGTCGCAGGTGAGCGACGAAGGACTCGAGACGCACCTGCAGGAGTTGCGGCGCGGCACCGTGGTACTCGCGTGCCTGCGCCTGCTGCGGACGCCCGAGTACGGCTATCGCTTGCTCGAAGAACTGAACGCCCGCGGGTTCGAGACGGACACCAACACGCTCTACCCGCTACTGCGACGGCTCGAGAAGCAGGGTCACCTGACGAGCGACTGGAACACCGACCAGACCCGGCCCCGCAAGTTCTACCGGACAAGTGCGCGGGGCGCGCGCCTTGCCGCTGCACTCACCGACGACTTCCGCGCCGTCGCCGATGCCATCGACCACCTCCCCGCAAAGGCCTGATCATGCAAACGCCGACCCTGACCGAGCGGTATATCTCTGCAGCGCTCCGTACAGTGCCAGAGGAGCAGCGCGCCGACATCGCGGCCGAGCTGCGGGCGTCGATCGCGGATCAGATCGACGCCCGTACCAACGAGGGAGTCGCTCCTGACCGTGCGGAACGCGATGCTCTGACCGATCTCGGCGACCCCGACGTGCTGGCGGCCGGCTACACCGAACGCCAACTCTGGCTGGTCGGTCCGCGCTACTACCTCGACTGGTTGCGCCTTCTCAAGCTGCTGTTGTGGATCGTCCTGCCGTGCGCCGGCCTCGGAGTTGCGGTCGCCAACACCATCTCGGGCGCGACGTTCGGGGAGGTGATCGGCGCGAGCGTCGCCGTCGTGCTCCAGGCCGCGCTGCACGTGGTGTTCTGGTCGACGCTCGTCTTCGTGGTCCTCGAACGGACCGGGCACGAGACCATGACGGCTGGTCCGTGGACGCCTGACCGGTTGCCTACGGTGCGGCAGAGCGGTGCGGGACTCGGCGAGATGGTGACGGCCATCATGTTCCTCCTGTTCGGTGCTGCAGCCGTCCTGTGGGACCACACCATCGGCTTCGCGCCGGCGCACCGCGGCTTGTCGTTCCTCGCCCCCGATCTCTGGCCCGGTTGGATCACCGCGCTGTTCGCCCTGCTGGCGCTCCAGGCGATCGTGTACATCGCGGTCTACGCCCGGAGGCGTTGGACGGTGCGCCTGGCCGTCGCCAACGGGTTGCTCAACCTGGCGGTCGCTGCACCGGTGCTCTGGCTCCTGTCCCAGGGGCGCCTGCTGAACACGGACTTCTGGCCCACGGTCGCGTCGGGTACGGACACCGGCGAGGTCGGGAACGTCGTCAACGTGCTTGTCGCTTTCGGCGTCGTCGTGATCGCGGTCTGGGACACGATCGATGTTGCGCGGAAGGCGAGGTGACCACGACTCGACGTCGCGGGCCGCTCCGAGCAGGACCGCAGCGCCCGGGCCTCTGGCGCGGTGCTCGGACGCGGTCCATGCTGCAGTGGAGGCCGGAAAGCGTTGTGATGGGAGTCGGCGCGGATGGGGTGGGACGAGTACCGGTACCGGGTGGTGCAGAGCCGACGGGTGACTCCCGTCGTCCAGCAGCTGGAACTGGAACCGGAGGACGCCGCCATGGCGTACCGGCCCGGTCAGTACGTGTTGCTGAGCGACGTCGACTTCCGGATGCCGCAGCGCTCGTACTCGCTCGCCAACGCTCCGCGGCCGGATGGCGGGGTGCGCCTGCTCGTGACGCGGGTGCCGGGCGGCCCGACGAGCTGCTGGGTCCACGACCGGTTGGCGGTCGGCGAGACCGTGCTGCTGAACGGCCCGTACGGCACGTTCGTCCTTGACCCTGGAGCATCGGGACCGGTGCTGCTCCTCGCAGCCGGGTCGGGGCTCGCGCCGGTGCGCGCCCTCGCGGAGTTCCTCCTGCACGAGCAGCGTGCGCGCCCTGTCACGCTGTTCTTCTCCGCGCGCACCGCTGCCGACAGCATCGACCACGAGCTGCTCGGAGCATGGGATGGGCAGCACCCGGAGTTCCGGTACCTGCGCACGTTGACCCGGGTGCCCGGTGCGCCGGCACACCCGCACGTCCCGGACCTGCTCGGCGACGCGGTCGGCGACCTCACCGGCTGGGAGGTCTACGCCTCGGGGCCGCCAGGATTCGTCCGGGCGTGCGCGGCGGCTGCCGAGGTACTCGGCGCCGACCCGGCACGGATCCACACCGAGGAGTTCTTCGCCGATCCCCAACCGTGGACCGGTACGGCGCCGGCAGCTGTGAGCCCGGAGGCCGCGCGGTGAGCGAGTCCCGGATCTACACCAAGCTCGGTGACGACGGCAGTACGGGTCTGCTGTTCGGCGGCCGCGTGGCCAAGGACGACCCGCTCGTGGACACCGTCGGCGCCGTCGACGAGGCGGTCGCCGCACTGGGGATCGCTCGCGCTGGGACGGCGGACGACGCGCTCGCTGCGGCGATCCTGCAGATCCAGCGCGACCTTTTCGTGGTCGCCGCCGATCTGGCCGCCAATCCGCGTGCCCGCGACCGCCTCGTACCGGGTGTCTCGCTGGTGACGCCGCAGCAGACCGCTCGGATCGAGCACGACATCGACGAACTGGTCAGGGTCCGACCGCTGCGGCCGGTATTCGTGGTGCCGGGGGCGAATCCGGTCTCCGCCGCCTTGGATCTCGCCCGCACGGTCGTCCGCCGCGCCGAGCGTCGCCTGGTGGCCGTGCGCACGGGTCGTACGGCTGACACGCACGCGCAGGTGCTCGCGTACCTGAACCGGGTGTCCGACCTGCTGTACGTCCTGGCGCGGCACGCCGCCGGCGACCACGAGGAACCGGTGAGCCACGACTAGTGCGTGACGATCGGCTTCACCTGGCTTGCCGCGCTCGCTGTCCGGGCGGCGGCTGGACCTGGCGAGAGTAGGCGCGCTGGCGAATGCCGGTCAGGCCGGATCGGGCAACAGGTCCGCGAACCGGTCCAGGTGCAGCGGCCAGCCGCGCGGGCTGCCGAAGGCCATCACGACCGCTTCCCAGCCCGGGCCGTGGCGGTCGATGTTCCGGTGCTCGATGCTCACCGTCGTCCGCTCAGGACCGTCGGCGACGAACGCGATCTCCACCTCGCTCGTCCGGTCCGGGTCCGGTTCGAGTTGGAACCGTGGGCTGATGTCCCAGCTCAGCACGACACGGTGCGGCGGGTCGTAGGCGAGCACGCGCCCCCAACGCACGGTGCTGCCGTCTGCACCGCAGTCGTACGCGTCGCCGCCGGCGCGCGGCTCGATGACCGTCCGGGAGACCGGTGAGCCGAGGAAGTTGTGCTCCGGCGGCTTGATCTCGCTGAAACGCTCGGTGAAGACGGTGAACGCGACCTCGACGGGCGCGACCACCGTGCGCTCGCAGCGCACCCGCGGCGCTGTGTCCGCTGCGTCACCGTCGTCCCTGCCCTGCCCGTGCTGGTGCTCGTCGCTCATGGCCCCCAACCCCGCTCGTCGACGACATGGCCGGCGATCAGCCGGCTGACCCGCTCTGCGGAGCATAGCCACCGGCTGGGCCCGCGGGGGACGGTCCGCCGTACGGGGGGCGACCGTGCGTGCGCGGCTCACGTGAGCCGCGCCGGCGGGCGACGGCCGCGGCGAGCTTCGAGGGGACTGGTGGCCAGAGCAGCCGAAGAGCCGTCAGTGCGCCCATCGAGCTGCTCGGACTCGGCGTGGGGTGAGTGACGGGACTTGAACCCGCGGCCCCCTGGACCACAACCAGGTGCTCTACCAGCTGAGCTACACCCACCATGCGCCGCGAGTGGTTGCGGCAGCCTGCAGTGTACTGGTCGCCGCGGCCTGCCTGTATCCGCGGCGCTCAGCCCGGCTGCGTCGCGGGACGGATCACGTGCTGGGCGGCGATCGCCCGTGCGGTCTCGGAGTCCGGCCCGGGCAGCGGTACGAACGTCGCGTCGCGGTAGTAGCGCAGCTCGGCGATCGACTCTCGGATGTCGGCGAGCGCGCGATGCCCGCCGTTCTTCGCCGGCGCCTGGAAGTAGACACGCGGGTACCAGCGCCGTACCAGCTCCTTGATCGACGAGACGTCGACGAGCCGGTAGTGCAGCGCCGCGTCCAGACGCGGCATGTCCCGCGCGATGAACCCGCGGTCGACGTAGACGCTGGAGCCGGCGAGCGGTGGGCGCCCCGGCTCAGGGACGTGACCGCGGATGTACGCGAGCACCGCGTCCTCGGCCGCCTCGAGGCTCCCCCCGTGCGGGATCTCGGTGATCAGTCCCGACGTGGTGTGCATCTCGCGCACCACGTCCGGCATCCCGGCGAACGCGTCCTCCGGCGGCTTGACGACCAGCGAGATCCCCTCGTCCAGCTCCGTGAGGTCGGACTCGGTGACGATGCAGGCGATCTCGACCAGCGCGTCGCGGCTCAGGTCGAGCCCGGTCATCTCGCAGTCGATCCAGACCATGCGATCGGTCGAACGCGGGGCGACGGACGGTGTGCTCGCTGCTCCGTCCGGGTCACCCATGGCGCCACCCTACGGGGCGCTGGCACTCGAAGGGGCGGCAGCGGTTCCGGTCGGGCTAAGGGCGGGCGGGCACCGTGCCGAGGAGACGGTGTGGAGCACCGGACCTGGGCGGTTGCGCGCCCGCATGCGGCCGTGCGCGCCACGCTCGTCCTGGCGACCGGCGCCGCACTGCTGGTCGGTGTGCTGCCTGCGACGGGTGAAGCGCGCGCGGAACGGGCGGCGCCGGATGCCTCCGCCGTCACCGGGACCCTCGAGCGGGTGATGCCGGACCGGGCCTCCGCGGCCCCGGCTGATGACGACGAGGTGTGGACCTTCGTGCGGACCGCCACCGGTGCGGTCCGCATCGATCCGGCGGCGGTGGCGGACGTACCCACCGGCGCGACCGTACGTACCGCGCTGACCGAGCCGCCCGCGAGCGCGGCCCAGCCGGCGAGCCCGGCCGAGCCGGCGAGCACCGACAGCGTCGACGTGCTCGCCAGCGTCCCGGCGGGAGAGGTCGCGGTCGGGTCCGGCCGTGCTGTGACCAACGCTGCCGTCGACTCGGGCGATGCGCCGCACGAGGTGCTCGTCGTCGTCGCCGATCTGCCCGGCCAGCCGCGTTCCAAGAAGTCGGCCGAGGAGATCGCACGCACCGTGCGGGGTGGCGTGGACGACTACTGGTCGGCCGTGACCGGCGGGCGGGTGCGGTTCCGCGCGACCGCGTACGCGGGCACCCGCGACGGACACCTCTCGACGCGGACCGACCCGTGCAAGGGGGACGGGACCTTCCCGTTCTGGGACGAGGTCTCGGCCGCGACCGGATTCGTCCCCGGCGCCGGCAAGCACCTGCTGGTCTACTTCGCGACCGCCCCGTCCTGCAAGGGCGTGGCCGGCCTGGCGACCATCGGCGGCAACGATGCCGGGGGTGACCTCTCGGGCGGCGGTCTGGTGTGGTCCAACGGGTTCAACACCGTCGCCGTGCTCGGTCACGAACTGGGTCACAACCTCGGTCTCGGGCACTCCCAGCAGCTGCGCTGCGGGCGGCAGACGGACGCCGCGCTGACCGCGTGCCAGAAACTCGTCTACAACGACCTTTCCGACATCATGGGGATCTCGTGGGGCCCCACCGGCTACCTGAACCCGGTGCACCTGCAACGGCTCGGGCTGCTCACCAGCACCGACATCGCGGAGGTCACCTCGTCGGGAACCGTCCGGTTGCGGCCGCTCTCGAGCGGGTCCGGGCTGCGTGTCGCCGCGCTCCGCGTCGCCGGCGCCACCTATCTCGTCAGCACGCGCGCCAGTACGGGCGTCGACGCGTGGATCCGCAAGTCCAAGAGCTATGTCCGGCCGGGCGTGACGGTGCGCAAGGTCCTGGACCGTGACGGGTTCTCCCGCGCCCGGTCAGAGGAGTTCCCCTCTCGGGAGTCGTTGCTGCTCGACGGCGACCCGGGCACGCCCGACACGCTCACCGGGCCGGACGCGTACCGGACCGAGCTCCCGTCCGGCAGGTGGATCCCGCTCGCGGGAGGCAAGGCGTCGTTGCGGGTCGAGGCGGTCTCCGGGTCGGGCGCTACGGTGCGTTTCCAGCTCGGCAGCGTGCCCGGTGCGAGCCGCGCTCCGCGTGCGGCGGCGCAGGCACGGCTGCGGTCCGGAGACGTGGCACGCCGCGGCAAGCTGGTCGCGGTGCGTTCGGCGTGGACCTGGGCGAATGGCCTAGGTCGCGCCGGCCGCGCGGCGACGACCGTGACTGCGTCGAGGAAGACGTTCCGCGAGAACACGTTCTCCCGCATCGAACGATCTGGCGGCAACGGGCTGAAGGTCCGGGGCAAGGTCGGCGCCCGCTACCTGCGGGAATCGAAGGCCGCGTACGCCGGTGGCTGGCGTACGGCGCACAACCGGCACGCGCTCGGCGGCGAGGAGCGCATCGCGAAACGGGCCGGAGCCGGAGCGACGTTCCGGGTGAGCGGCAGGTCGGTCGGCGTCGTCGCCCGGCGGGCGCCGCACCGCGGGCGGATGGCCGTCTACGTCGACGGCACACTACGCAGCATCATCAGCCTGGGGTCACGCCGCAACCACGGGCCGGCCGTGGTGTGGCACAAGACCTTCGCGGACCGCGGGACTCACCTCGTACGCATCGAGCGGGTCGGCGGCAAGCGCATCGGGCTCGACGGTCTCGTCGTCCTGCGCTGACCGACGCCGTACCCTCGAACCGGACGGGGGAGAGGAGCACTGGTGCGGGTCGTGATCGTCGGCGCCTCCCTGGGCGGGCTGCGTACGGCAGAAGCGTTGCGCAAGGCCAAGTTCGCCGGCGAGCTGGTCGTCGTCGGCGCCGAGCCGCACCTGCCGTACAGCCGACCCCCGCTGTCGAAGGAGGTGCTGGCAGGAGGCGTCACGCACGAAGCGGTCGCATTCCCGCTGCGCAAGGCGGTCGCCGACGTCCAGTGGCGGTTGTCGACGACCGCGGTCGCCGCCGATCTCACCGCACGCACCATCGCGCTGGCGGACGGCACAGCGCTCCCGTACGACGGGCTGGTGCTCGCCACCGGACTGCGCTCCCGCCGCCTGCACGTGCCCGGACCACCCGCTGGACCGGATACGAACCGGTACGCGCTGCGGACGCTCGAGGACGCGGCGTCCCTGCGCGCGCGTCTACAGCCGGGCGTTCGCGTCGTTGTCGTGGGCGCCGGTTTCATCGGCTCGGAGGTCGCGGCGACCGCGCGGACCCTCGGCTGCGACGTGACCTGTGTCGCGGTCGATCCGCAACCGATGGTCGTGCCGCTCGGGGAACTGCTCGGCGCCGAGCTCGCCCATCGTCACGAGGCCAAGGGCGTGCGCTTCCGACTGGGAACGGGCATCGCACGCATGCACGGCGAGCGGGAGGTGACAGGCGTCGAGCTCGCCACCGGCGAGGTGCTTGCCGCCGACGTGGTCGTCGAGGCGGTCGGCAGCGAGCCGAACGTGCAGTGGCTCGCCGGGACGGGACTGGACGTGAAGGACGGCGTGCTCGCGGACAACGCGCTACGGGCGGTGCGAACCGACGGCACGGCCGTCGACGGCGTCCACGTCGTCGGCGACCTGGCCCGCTTCCCCAACCCGCTCTTCGACGATGTACCGCGGCGCGTCGAGCACTGGAACATGCCGACCGAGACCGGCCGGCGGGCCGGCACCGCGCTGGCGGCGTACCTGGCCGGCGACGGGTACGACACAGTGCTCGCCCGACGGTTCGCGCCGCTGCCGGCGTTCTGGTCGGACCAGTACGAGATCCGGCTGCAGTCCTTCGGGTTGCCCGGCCTTGGTGAACGCGCCGCTGTCCTCGAGGGGGAGCTGCACGACGAGGTTGTCGTCGGTTACCACCGCGGGGAGCAGCTGGTCGGGGTGGCCGGCCTCGGCATGCTGCCCCGCGTGCTGGAGTACCGCGCCCACATCGGCAGTTGACTAAGAGCGACCGGCAATTGGATGACTGGAGTCGGCGGGTCGTGGGGCGTTGGTCCCATCGGTGGCGGGCTCGCGCTGTGTTGATCAGCCGGCGGAGGACGGTGATCGCGGCGGCCAGGAACAAGAAGAACTCGACGATCCTGCGCTGTTGTCGGTGCTGCGTCGCGGGTTGCCGAAGCCGTTCATCCAGGAGTGGATGCGTTCGACGACCCAGAAATTGCCGACCTGGATCGGGCAGCGCGTGCCTTTGGTCGCGATCTGGTGCTGGTACCCAGGAGCAGGTCTCGGGTCTTGTGGTAGTCGTAGCCGGTGTCCAGGTGCACGCACGCATCGAGCGGCCCCGCGCCACCCGACTCTGGCGACGCCTGCATCCCTCCGGTTACTAAGACACGCGTAAGTATGTCGAACAGTGTCGGCGCTGGTTCTGGGACACTCGAGCATGCGCGAGGACGATGGCCGCAAGTTGGATCATGCGACGTTGGAAGCGATGCGCCTGCGTGCGGTCGACCGGGTCGAGGC
>JAFIHG010000020.1 GCA_017848795.1 Candidatus Nanopelagicales bacterium
ATCCAGCCGGCGACCGCCTCGGCGTTGCGCAGGCAGGCAGCGATCAACACAGCCGGGGCCGGCTGGAGGCGAGCGGCGATGGTGGACCCGTTCGGCGAGGGCATGACAACGCGCGTCGGGACCGGCTCCGCCCCGCGCACAGTCGACGGGGACAGGCTCACTTGTCCGTGCAAAGCGGCCGACCTGCCGACGGCGAGGAGCGCATCATGGCTGCGCGCGAACGCCTCGGCCGTGTCGTCGGCCCACGGGTAGGGAAGCACGGCGATGCCGCGGTCGACCGCGACGCTCACGGTCGTGGTGAACGACAGCACGTCCACGAGCACCGCGACATCCGCTCCCGCGGTGATCGCCATCGCGCCCGCCAGGCCCCACTCGTGCCGAACCGCACGGTCCTGCTGGCGATGCGCCAGCGGAATCACCTCTGGCGTGATCACCTCGGCGGGCCGGACTGTCGTTCGATGATCTCCCCCAGGTCCACGGGGAACCGGTGGACCTCCTGCGGCCAGTCCAGCGTCACGGCGAGCCTTCCCGCCCAGTAGCGAGCGGCTGCGTCGTCGGGCACCTCCACGACGGTGAACCCGCCGAGGTGCTCCTTGCTCTCCGCGTACGGCCCGTCGGTGAAGGCGGGCCGCCCGTCCTTGCTCACGACGCTGCACAGCACCGTGGAGGCGTCGATCCCACCCTCGGCGAACAGGAACACACCTGCCGCCTTCATCTCCTCCAGAACGGCCTGGGATGCGGCGCTCTTGCGGTGCAAGTCTTCCGGGGACTGTTCGGGCACCCACTCGTCGTTGAACGCGATCAGATACTTCGCCACCGCCGGCTCCTCTCAGCTCCAACACCGCGGCGCCTGACCTCGGCACCCGGTGCTCAGCGCCTCAACGAACGGTAGGCCCTGAATACGACACGAGGGCTGCCCGCAGCGGAATGAGGCGGCGCATCGCGCTTGCCTCGCCGCCAGGCGCCTGCCGACAAAGCAGTGCGGCCATCACCTGTGGCGTACGGTCACGCCGGGTTCTGAACGATCGGTGCTCACTGGATGCCGCGAGACTCGATGAGCGACTGGATGCCGTCCAGGATCCGTTCCAGGCCGAACCGGGTCGAGGCGTCGAGGCCGTACTCGTCGATGTCGGGCGGCTCATCGAGCTGACCGGAAGCGACGAGCTCGGCGAGCGCGGGGAGCTTCTTCGGGTCGACGAGCAGGCGCAGGTAGCGGCCGAACGGCATCGGCTCGGAACCCTGGTCGATGGTCAGCCGTGCCTCGGACAGCGCGTAGCTGGAGACCAGCCCGATGATCGACATCTTCTCCCATGGTTCGAGGCCGGTGCCGCTCAACATCGCAACGCCGGCGTCCACCCACCGCAATGCGTTCGGTCCGACGGGTGGTCCGATGATCGGGATCTGCAGCAGCCAGGGATGTGACATGAGCACCTCCATCTGGTGCAGCGCCCACCGTCGCATGCCATCGCGCCAGTCCTCGCCGGCGACCGGCCGCGGTACATCAGTGTCGGCCGCTGCATCCATCAAGAGGGCGAGCAATTCGTCCTTGCTCGCGACGTAGCGGTAGAGGGACATCGTCGTGAACCCGAGCCGCTCGGCGATCCGCGCCATCGACAGCGCCCCGAGTCCCTCCTCATCTGCCAGCTCGATCGCCGCCGCGGTGATCGCTTCGAGTGAGAGTGCTGGACGAGGACCGCGTCTTGGCGACTCGGGTTCGGCCAGGGCCCAGAGTCGGGCGACGGTCGGCGGCAGTTCTAGGGGGTTCTCGCTCATCGCACGCTCCCGAGTCGCTTGACACTCTGGGTGTAGAAGGTACACAGTGTGCGTCATAAACAGTGTGTACGAGATACACGCGCAGTGCCATGGAGACCGAACGGAGTTGTGCGATGGACCCGGTGCTCGATGCCTGCGGGATCACCAAGCGGTACGGCGACACCGCGGTCCTCGCGGGCGTCGACCTGCAGATCCCTGCGGGCTCAGTGCTCGCCCTGCTCGGAGCGAACGGCGCGGGCAAGACCACGATGGTACGGGTCCTCGCCACTTTGCTGCGGCCCGATGCCGGGACCGCGCAGATCGCGGGGCACGACGTGCTCACCGAACCTGACGCGGTGCGAGGGGTGATCGGCTTGACCGGTCAGTTCGTCGCTGTCGACGACGTCCTCACCGGAGCCGAGAACCTCGCGCTGATGACCCGACTGGCCCACCTGCCACGGGTCGAGCGCGCCTCCCGCGTTCGCATGCTGCTGGAGAAGTTCGACCTGTCCGCGGCCGCGCAGCGGCGGGTGAGTACGTACTCAGGTGGCATGCGGCGCCGGCTCGACCTCGCGCTGAGCCTCGTCCGCGCGCCGCGCCTGCTGTTCCTCGATGAGCCGACCACTGGCCTGGACCCTGCCAGCCGGGAGGCGATGTGGGCAGCGGTCCAGGATCTCGTGGCGGACGGGACGGCGGTGTTGCTCACCACCCAGTACCTGCAGGAGGCCGATCGTCTCGCCGACCGGATCGTCGTGCTCGACCACGGTCGGGTCGCCGCCGCGGGCAGCGCCGACGAGTTGAAGGCGGCGTTCGGTCGCGAGGTCGTCCGGCTCAGCGTCTGCGATCCGCTCAGTGCGTTGCGCCTGCTCGGTGACCGCGCTGCGATCGACGCTACTGGCACCGTGGATGTGAGCACCGACGGCAGCGCCGAGGCGGTGCGCCGGTTGCTCGTCGAGCTCCACCACGCCGGTGTCGTGGTCGACCGAATCGCTCTCGAGCGGCCGACGTTGGACGACGTATTCCTCGGCCTGACCGCTCGCGCTGCGCATGGAGTGGACGCGTGAAGGCCATAGCGGTGGCGTGGGGCGACAACACCGCGATGATCGGGCGGAGCCTGCGCCGCAGCAGTCGTGACGTCGAGGCGCTCGTGACCGCCATCATGCTCCCGATCGTCCTGATGCTGCTGTTCGTCTTTGTGTTCGGCGGCGCGATCGACACCGGTACGTACGTGGTCCCCGGAATCATCCTGGTGTGCGCGGGATTCGGTGCGTCGAGCACCGCGGTCGCCGTGTGCAGCGACATGGTGAACGGCATCGTCGATCGCTTCCGGTCGATGCAGATCGTCAGCTCCGCCGTCCTGACTGGACACGTGGTCGCGAGCCTCGCTCGAAACCTGGTCGCCATGACGCTCGTTGTCGCGGTCGCGATCATGATGGGCTGGCGACCGACCACGAACCCGGCCCGCTGGCTGGGCGCGGTCGGCATGGTGATGCTGTTCATGCTGGCCTTCTCCTGGCTGTCAGCCGCGCTCGGAATGGTCGCGCGAAGCCCGGACGCCGCGACCGGGTTCACTTTCCTGTTCCTGTTCTTGCCGTACGCCTCGAGTGCTTTCGTGCCAGTCGACACCATGCCGACCTGGCTCCAGGGCTTCGCCACCCACCAACCCGTCACACCCGTCATCGAGACGCTCCGGGGACTGCTCATGGGCGGCCCAGTCACCTCGAGTGCCTGGCTCGCCATCGCCTGGTGCCTCGCCATCGCAGCACTGTCGTGGACCGCAGCCGTAGACCTGTTCGTGCGGCGCACGGGCTGAGGATTCAGCGTTCGAGGTTGCGCCGCTCACACCACTGCCGTTGCCCCCGCTCGCCTGGTGGCATCGCGGACCCATCGTGTGGGGGCGGACGAGTCGGCCTGTAAGCCGGATTCTGTCCTGGCACCGCTCTCGCGGTGCCAGGGGCGACCATCCATCTGGGACCGCCATCACTGACGGCCTCGTGCGGTCCACCCGCAGACTCGGGCGGGCCGCCCTCGAACGTCTGCGCTGGCGCCTCGCCCTCGCGGGCTCGTCACCTACTTGACCTTGCTCCAGGTGGGGTTTGCCGAGCCGCACCGGTCACCCGGCACGCTGGTGGTCTCTTACACCGCCGTTTCACCCTTACCGCACGGCCGGAGCCGGCGGCGGTCTGCTTTCTGTGGCACTTTCCCGCGGGTCACCCCGGGTGGGTGTTACCCACCACCTTGCCCTTCGGAGTCCGGACTTTCCTCGGCGTCATCACGAGCGATGACGCCGCGGTCGCCCGGCCGGCTCGTCCGCCGCGCCCATGATACCTGGGTCTCCGGCCCGAGTAGGCGCTGCCCGCACGGGCGGGACACGTCCCGCGCCGCATACGCCCGAGGCGCACGCTGAAAGCGCCGCAGCACGTTCGCCGTACGGGGCATGTCCGCTGCGCTGTCGAAGTTGCTGCCCCAGGTACGCGTGCTCGTCCAGCACCGCTGAACGGGCGCCGACGCGTCTAGGGCACGATCACGGGCGTGCTCATCCTGCTGCCACCCTCCGAGACCAAGCGCTCCCCGCGCAGCGGCCGACCGCTCGACCTGGCGTCGCTCTCGTTCCCGGGACTGACAGCGGTACGTGAGCAGGTCATCGACGCGCTCGTCGGGCTGGCGCAACGCGACCCCGCGACTGCTCGAGAGGTGCTCGGCGTCTCGGTGCGCCAGCAGGACGAGGTGTCCCGCGACGCGGCGCTCTGGGATGCTCCGACCGCGCCGGCCGCCCGGATCTACACCGGTGTGCTGTTCGACGCGCTCGATGTGACAACGCTGCCCGCCGCGGCGCGGCGACGCGCCCGGTCGAGCCTCGTGATGGCGAGCGCGCTCTTCGGCGCGGTGCGCATCGGTGACCGGATACCTGCGTACCGGCTGTCCGCCGGCGCGCGGCTGCCGGGACTGCGTCCGGTCGACCGGATGTGGGGGGACGCGCTCGCGACCGCGCTGCCCGCCACTGTCGGGGCCGGGCTGCTCGTCGACCTGCGCTCGACCGCGTACCTCGCGATGTGGCGTCCGACAGGACCGCTCGCCGCACGGACGGCAACGGTACGGGTCCTGCACGAACGACCCGACGGTTCGCGCGGCGTCGTCAGCCACTTCAACAAGGCGACCAAGGGACGCCTCACGCGGGCGGTGCTCACCACGCCGGGCACCCCGCGCAACGTCGACGAGCTCGTCGACCTGCTGCGCTCGTGCGGCTACCACGTCGAGCCGGGCGAGGCGCTCACCGGCCGGCCCCGCCGCCTCGACGTCGTCGTCTCCGATCTCTGAGGGCGTCGCTGGCGCAACGGCCTCACGTACGGCCGTCGGACGCAGACAACCCTGATAGGCGACTGTGGTCTCGAC
>JAFIHG010000021.1 GCA_017848795.1 Candidatus Nanopelagicales bacterium
CCGTAGCCGCCGAGACCCCTCTGGACAAATTCGCGCCATGACGCAGATTTGAGCAGAGGAGGTGACTCGAAAGCCGACGGCTCGTTCACCTACCACACCCGGTGGGGACAATCCCTGCACGTACCAGCCACCCCCTACCTGGACGACCCCGGCCGGATCCACCCCTACGACGACCCCGACAACAGCCGCGACCAACCCCCACCAGCCACCGACCCCGACCCACCACCACCACTACGCCTGATCGATAGCAACGACGACCATCCCGACCACCCCGGTCTCGACGACGAACTCGACGACGAGCCGGACGACCCCGGCAGCGAAGACGACGAGCCGCCCTTCTGAACCGGGTTCCGGATCGCTGGCACTTTCCTGCTCACCACATGCCGCGACTAGACGATTACCGGAGGGCCGGCGTCCGGCCAGACTCCGTCCTGGCGATCACGGGCAGCTCTCCGCGCGGCTGCCACCGGCGGTCCTGGTGTGCCTCAATATCGGTCTGCGGCGCGCACGTCATCGTGACGAGGCGTGGCTCAAGAAGGGACTGCCCTAAGAAATCCCGCCTCGCCGTCAAACACGACATCTCCTCGGGGACGGCAAGCGGTGTCGAAGAGCCGGGGACCGGGCGGCGGTCGACGTGCCGGCGAAGCTCGGCCACAACTGCAAGACCGATGCTCACGACGCGCACGCCGTGGCAGCCGTGGGTGGCGCGCTGCGGCCCTGCCGTGCTTCAGCTCGACGGGAACTCGAGGCGCCGCAGATGCCATTGACCGCGCGAGGCACTGGCTCATCGACGGTGCAGCCGGTCGACCGCCTACAGGCACTGTCGCACACCTCGTACCAAGAACGACAAGAAGCGCGACATCGCCATCCGTCAGGCCAAGGTCATATTTGCCAGTGTCCGCCCACGTGACATCGCGGCCAAGAACAGGCGCCGCATCGCCGCCGAGGAGCTCGCAGAGCTGATCCGGGTTGGGGCCAAGATCAGAATGCGCGATCCACGGGCAACTGCTCCAGGGGCGGTCGGATCACTGACACTTCCGCCATCGACGAAGTCGGCGCGGGCCCGGGAGGGCACTGCGGGGCGACTGCTAAGTCCAGCGCGGCCGACCTTCACCCGCAACGTCGACACTTCGGATCAGCCACTTCCCGGGCCCGCCCGCTCGACGCTACACGCCTCGAGGAGGACTGCGCCTCGTGGTTCAACCATTCGTCGGGAAGCCCGGCGGCGGCGTCCAACCGTGGACCGGCGCTCATTCCGAGAACAGCAGCAACAGCCCGCCGAGGGTGTAGGCGACCATCACTGCGAGCAGCGGCAGCTGGCCGCGGGTGGCGCCGTCGCGGGGGAGCAGCCGGGTGGCGCGGTCGTGGGCGAGCACGATGCCGACCACATGGCCGACGACGACAGCGGTGACCTGCAGCGTCGCCGTGACGCCGGGGGCGACCCAGGCGTACGAGATGCCGCGGCTGGCCGTGCCCAGCCAGTCGGCACCGGTGCCGAGCGGGTCGGAGAGCTGCACGACTGTCTGCTGTCCGATCAGCACGAACAGCGACCAGTAATGGGCGACGACGTATCCGAGCGCGATCGGCACGAGTGACGGGGCGAACTGCGTCGGCAGCCCGCGGGGGCCGACGCCGGTCAGCCACCCGGCCGCACGCGCGGCCCCGACGAAGCTGAGCCCCACCGTCAGGACCGCAGCACCCAGGCCCAGCGTGCCGGTCAGGACGGGCGGCAGTCCGGACGACTGCTGTAGCGTCGTCCACCACATCCCTTGCGTCACACCGTCGTACGCCGTCGAGCCGAGCATCACCGCAACGACCGCGACAAGACCCGGCCCGACACGCAACTGGTCCAGACCGGCGAGCGGCGACCGGACGACCAGGACGCCGTCGTCGCGACGGCCGAGGACGGCGAGCCGCCCGAACAGGGTCGAGAGCACCTCGAACCCGTCAGCGCGCGCGAACCACCGCGTGCCGAAGGCGAATCCGCCGAGCAGGTGCACGAGGGCGTACGCGGCGAACCACCACCGCAGCGTGATCGTCGACGCGCGCGCGGGGCCGACGAGTTCGAGCCAGACGAAGGCCAGCAGGGACAGTGCTGCCGGCCAGTAGCCGAGCCGCGCCGGGTACGGCCCGAGCAGCCCGAGTCGGGGATCGCGGCGCATCGCCCGGAACACCAACGACTGCACGGTCCGCAACGGATTGACGCGCTGCCAGACCGGGCCGAGCAGTGCCGAGCCGAAGGCGAGCACGCCGACCCAGAACAGCACGTACACCACGCCGGCCGTCGGGTTCAGCGCGTCGTCCGGGCCTCCCACGGCCGCGATCGCCGTGTACCCGACCGCGACGAGGGCGGCGACACGCCACACCCCCCGGAACCACGCCGAGTCGAGCACCCCGGCGAGCGGGCGCGGGAGCGGGTGACCGGCCCGGCCACCGGCGATCCGCGGGGCCGGCCACCGCCAGGTGAGGACAGCGAACGACACCAGCAGCGCGACGACCGCCGCGACGAGCGCGTACGAGAACGGCACCGGCAGGTCGCCGCGGCCACCGACTCCGTGTGCGAGCAGGGCCGTGCCCCACCTCGGGACATCCACGAGGGCTGCCGTCAGGAGACGACCAGCTTGGCGAGCAGCAGCTCGGTCTCGTGGGTCTCCACCTCGAAGGTGCCGCTCTGGTCGGCGACGAGCTCGAGGCTCGCCGTACCGCCAGCCGGGACGGTGGCTGCGACGTCGTACCCGTGCACGTGCACCTCGTCGGCGACATCGCTCGTCACGAGCAGGCGCACGGTCGCGCCGAGCGGGACATCGACGTTGCGCGGTGCGGGGCTCACCGCACCGTCCCTGACGGCGAGCTCGAGGACGACCGCAGCGCCCGCGGTGTCGCTCGGCTGCACGGCGGGCACCGAAGCTGGCGGTGCGCCCGGGTCGGAGGCGGTGCCGCAGGCCACGAGGCCGGCGAGGAGTGGGAACGCGAGCAGGGCGACGCTGCGGTGGAGCACGTCGAGGTCCTCCCTAGGTACGAAGGGCAGCCACGATGCGCTGCCGTCCGTCACACTCTCATCCGCGCGGCGGGCGGACCGCGGCCGGGTACCGGCCGTCAGCGACCTCCCTCGTGCGACCATGTGGGTCCCGCAACGGGCACGAGCGACGGGCGGACCTCGCTCGTACGCTCACGCAGCGCCGCACCACGGGAGTGTGATGGCCGACCGGCTCAGCCCGCTGGACGTGTCGTACCTCTACCTGGAGGACGAGACGACCCCCATGCATGTGGGCGGGGTGGTGCTGCTGGAGGTGCCCGACGGCGGCGTTGACTACGACCGCGTGACCGCGCTGATCGCCGAACGGATCGCCCTCGTGCCGCGGTACCGCCAGCGGGTGCGCTGGGTGCCCGGCCGGATCGCCGGCCCGGTTTGGGTGGACGACGCCCGGTTCGACATCGACTACCACGTACGGCGCGCCACCGTGCCCCGGCCGGGGGGCGACGCCGAGCTCGCCGAGCTGGTCGGTCGGGTGATGAGCCGGCCGCTGGACCGCGCCCGGCCGCTCTGGGAGATGTACGTCGTCGACGGGCTCGCCGATGGCCGATTCGCCTTGCTCACCAAGACGCATCACGCCATGGTCGACGGCGCGGCCGCGATCGACATCGGTCAGGTCCTGCTCGATGTGACTCCGGAGCCTCGCGAGATCGAGGTTCCGGAGTGGTCGCCCGCTCCGGAGCCGACCGCGGCCGAGCTCGTCGCCGATGCCGTGACCGACGTGTTGCGCAGTCCGGCGCTGGTGATCGACACGCTGCGCAGCGAGGCCACCGACCTGCGCAGCATCGCCGAGCGCCTCGGGCACGGTGCGATGGGCATCCTCAACACCGCGCGCACGATGGCGCGCCCGCCCTCCGAGACCGCCCTGAACGTGGAGATCGGCCAGGGTCGCCGCTTCGGCATGACCAGCGCCTCGCTCTCGGACATGAAGCGCATCCGGGTGGCGCACGGGGGGACGGTCAACGACGTGGTGCTGACCGTCGTCGCCGGCGGGCTGCGCGCCTGGCTGATGACCCGAGGAGAGCCGGTGACGGCGAGCACCACGGTGAAGGCGCTGGTGCCGGTGAGCATCCGGCAGGACGGGGACAGCAGCGGCAACCACATCGCCGCGTTCATCTGCGCGCTGCCCGTCGGCGAGCCGCAGCCGGTGGTGCGGCTGCACCGCGTCACGTACGAGATGGAGCAGCTCAAGTCGACCGGGCAGGCGATCGCGGCCGAGGCGCTGGTCGGGCTGGCCGGTTTCGCCCCACCGACGCTGCACTCGCTGGGGGCGCGTACCGCGAACGACTTGTCCCGCCGGATGTTCAGCCTGGTCGTCACGAACGTGCCAGGGCCGCAGTTCCCGCTCTACGCCGCGGGATCGCGGGTGCTCGCGGCGCATCCGGTCGTCCCGCTCGCCAAGGGACAGGCGGTGGCGATCGGCGTGACGTCGTACGACGGCGGGATGTACTTCGGGCTGAACGCCGACCGGGAGGCGATGCCGGACATCGACGTACTGGCCGAGTGCCTCGACTCGGCGCTGCAGGAGCTGCTCGACACCATCCCGCCGGAGAGCGCGGTCGTACCGCGTGCCGTCGACAGCGCCGCGAGCCGGTCGCTCGCGCGGCCGCGTGCGCGCGGGCATTCCGGAGCGTGACGCGGTGCGCGTCTACCTGGCGCTGACCGGGGCCGATCTGCGCGTGCTCGCCGCCGGTGAGCGGCTCGCCGCCCCGCGCGCGGCTCACGCGGTGACCGGTGAGCTGCGTGCGGCGCACCCGGGCAGCGACGAGGAGGAGCTGGAGTACGCGGCGATGACCGCCGCGGCGTGGGACTCGTTGCAGCTGTTGGGCAAGTCGGCTGACCCGTTCGGACGCCGCGCCGTGCTCGCCGCCGACGTCCCTGACCGCGACGCGCGGCCCGCGGGCGGCGAGGTCCCTTCAGCGGTCGCCATCGACTCGGCGGTCGGGCTGGAGCAGGTCGCCGCGTTCCACGTCGATGGCGACGATGCCGGGGCGGCCCTCGCGCGGGCGGTCGCGGGCGATCTGGACGCCCTGCAGGAGCACGAGTTGCTCTGGTACGCCCGCCAGGAGCTCGCGGCGCTGCTCGGCTGAGGACTGTCGCGCGCGGTGCAGCCGGGCCAGGATGGCGGTATGGACGCCACTACCGCCACACCCGTCCCCGTGAACGAGCCGGTCCACAGCTATCCGCCCGGCAGCCCGCAGCGGGCCTCGCTGGAGAAGCGGGTGGCGCAGCTGGCCGGGGAGCGCGTCGAGCTGACCTGCACGATCGGCGGCATCGCGCGGATGGGCAGCGGCCCGCGGATCGACGTCGTGCAGCCGCACGCGCGCCACGAGGTGCTGGGGACGACCGCCGGCACGACCGCTGCTGACGCCCGGGCGGCGTTGGCGGCGGCGAAGTCGGCAGCACCGGCCTGGCGCGCACTGTCGTACGACGACCGGGCGGCGATCTTCCTCAAGGCGGCGGACCTGCTGTCCGGGCCGTGGCGCGACACGCTGAACGCCGCGACGATGCTCGGGCAGAGCAAGACCTGCTACCAGGCCGAGATCGATTCCGCCTGTGAGCTCATCGACTTCTGGCGGTTCAACGTCGCGTTCGGCAGGGAGTTGCTCGCCGAGCAGTCGCTCAGCTCGCCGGGGGTGTGGAACCGCCTCGACCACCGCCCGCTGGAGGGCGTCGTCTACGCCATCACACCGTTCAACTTCACCGCGATCGCCGGGAACCTGCCCACCGCGCCGGCGCTGATGGGCAACGTCGTGGTGTGGAAGCCCGCGGTCACCCAGCAGCTCGCGGCGCACTACCTGATGGCGCTGCTGACCGAGGCGGGCCTGCCGCACGGGGTCATCAACATGGTGACCGGTCACGGGCCGGAGATCTCCGAGGTGGTGCTGGCCGACCCGGACCTGGCGGGGATCCACTTCACCGGCTCCACCCGTGTCTTCCACCAGCTCTGGCAGACCGTCGGGGCGAACATCGACTCGTATCGCTCGTATCCGCGCGTCGTGGGGGAGACCGGCGGCAAGGACTTCGTCGTCGCGCACCCCTCGGCCGACCGGGACGTGCTGCGTACCGCGTTGGTGCGCGGCGCGTTCGAGTACCAGGGCCAGAAGTGCTCGGCGGCCTCCCGGGCGTACGTCCCGCGCTCGCTCTGGCGCGAGCTGCGCGAGGAGCTGACCACGGTCGTGGACGGGCTGGCGATGGGCCCGGTGACCGACTTCTCCAACTTCCTCGGCGCGGTCATCGACGACCGGGCGTACGCCCGCGTCACGGCCGCCATCGAGCGCGCCAAGGCCGACCCCGACGTGACGCTCGTCGCCGGTGGTTCGTACGACGACACCGACGGCTGGTTCATCCGCCCCACGGTCGTCGAGTGCACCGACCCGACCGCGGAGTACTTCCGCGACGAGTACTTCGGCCCCTTCCTCGCGGTGCACGTGTACGACGACGACCACTACGAAGCGATGCTGCGGCAGATGGAGTCGGTGGCGCCGTACGGCCTGACCGGGTCGGTCATCGCCCAGGACCGTGCCGCCATCGCCCACACCACCGCGGTGCTGCGGTACGCCGCCGGCAACTTCTACATCAACGACAAGCCGACCGGCGCGGTCGTCGGGCAGCAGCCGTTCGGCGGCGCGCGGGCCTCGGGCACCAACGACAAAGCAGGGTCCGCGCAGAACCTGCTGCGCTGGACCTCCACCCGCGCGATCAAGGAGACCTTCGTACCGGCCACCGACCACCGCTACCCGCACATGGACACCTGACCGGCAGCGGCCGGGCGGTCAGCCGGAGAGGTGGGCGAGGGCGACCTCGGTCTCCTTGGCGAGGAAGGCGCGTACCTGCTCGGCGGCGAAGCGCTCCACCTTGCCGCCGACCAGCGGCAGCGACGCCGTCACCGCGGCGGTGAAGTCGATCACGGAGCCGGTGCCCGCGCCGTGCAGCGCGAGCGTTCCCGAGATCCGCACCGGCACGCCCTCGAAGGTCCCCTCGACGGTCCCGCTGCGGGCACCGGACCCGTCCGCCGGCCCGTAGTGGCGGACCTCGTGCAGCCGGATGGCGTCGCCGACGAAGGCGCGCGCGTACGACGGCAGCTCGGCGGGAAGGGTGCGCCGGGACGTCACGGTGGCACTGCCGTCGGCCCCGTGCTCGACGCTCACCTCGATGTCGCGGCCACCGGTGGCGGCGGCGACTGCGGCGACGTAATCCTCGTCGACGACCAGCTCGAAGGTGCGCACGGGATCGGCGGGGAAGTCCACGTGCGCGGACAGTTCGGTCGACACGAGCGGCTCCCGGGTTCGGATCGAAGACCCGAGCATGCCGCATCGCTCGACCGCCGTCCGGGAGCCGTCCCGGATAGGGTGGACGTGGCCGCACGACGAGGTGCGGTTCGCGTTCGTGACTGCAGAAGAGGCGACGTCGTCGTGTCTGACATCGTGTCCGATCCGGCCACTACGATCACGCGGACGGAGGTGGGGTCCACGCCGCCGAGCACCGCTCGGTACCGCCACTCCACCACCCACCGGCGCCAGGAGACCGCCAAGGTCGACCTGCTCGTACGCGCGGTCTCCGAGGCAGGACGCCACCCCGACCCGGCCGTCGCGGCCCTGGTCATGCGGTTCTACCGCGACACCCCGCCCGAGGACCTGCTCGGCCGCGACCCGGTCGACGTGATCGGACTGGTCGTCGCGCAGCGCCGGCTCGCGCAGTCGCGCCCGCAGGGCACCGCGTTGGTGCGTGCGCTCACCCCGACGGTCGACCGCAACGGCTGGGCCAGCCCGCACACCGTGGTGCAGATCATCACCGACGACATGCCGTTCCTCGTCGACTCCGTCACGGTCGCGCTGACGCGCGAGGGCCGCGCGGTGCACCTCGTCGTCCACCCCCAGTTCACGGTACGGCGCTCGGTCACCGGTGAGCTGCAGGAGATCTACGGCCTGGGCGTCGCGGACCAGGACGCGCCGGTCGAGGTGCCGGACGACGCCGTCGTCGAGTCGTGGATGTGCCTCGAGGTCGACCGGGAGACCGACCCGGCCGAGCTGAGCCGCATCGAGGAGGACCTCGCGCAGGTGCTGCGCGACGTACGGGAAGCGGTCGAGGACTGGCCGCGGATGAAGCGCACCGCCAACGACCTCGCCCAGGAGCTCTCGCGACCGGTCCCCGGTGTCGACGGCCGCGAGCTCGCCGACGCGGCGGACTTCCTGCGCTGGCTGGCCGACAACAACTTCACATTCCTCGGGTATCGCGAGTACGACCTGGTCGGCAGCCTCGGCGAGGAGGGGCTGGTCGGCAAGCCCGGCACCGGGCTGGGCCTGCTGCGCACCGACAGCGGCCCGAGCGCTGCGTTCGCCCAGCTGCCGCAGGAAGCCCGGGCACGGGCGCACGAGCCGCATCCGCTGGTGCTGACCAAGGCCAACCGCCGCGCCACCGTCCACCGCGACGCGTACCTCGACTACGTCGGGGTGAAGCGGTTCGCCGAGGACGGCACGGTGACCGGCGAACGCCGCTTCATCGGCCTGTTCAGCTCCAGCGCGTACCTGCAGCCGGTCACCCAGATCCCGGTGGTGGAGCACAAGATCTCGGATGTCATGGAACGCTCCGGGTTCCGCCCGGACGGTCACTCGTACAAGGACCTGATGCGGGTCCTCGAGACCTACCCGCGCGACGAGCTCTTCCAGATCGACACCGGTGCGCTTTTCGACGTCGCGATGGCCGTCCTGTACATGCAGGGCCGGCGCCAGACCCGGCTGTTCCTGCGCCGCGACCCGTACGGCCGCTTCGTGTCGGCCCTCATCTACCTGCCGCGTGACCGCTACAACACGCGGGTCCGGCTGCGGATGCGCCAGGTGCTGGAACAGGAGTTCGGCTCGACGCAGATCGACTACACGGCCCGCGTCAGCGAGTCGTCGCTGGCCCAGCTGCACTTCATCGTCCGGATGCCCTCCGGCACGCTGATCCCGGACGTCGACGAGGCAGAGCTCGAGCTGCGGATCATCGAGGCGGGGCGGGCCTGGGAGGACGAGTTCGCCGACGCGCTCGTCGACCAGCTCGGCGAGGAGCACGGCGCCGAGCTCCTCAAGCGCTACGCCGACGCGTTCCCCGAGGGCTACAAGGAGGATTTCGTCGCGCGCGCCGCGGTGTCCGACGTCCGCGCCCTCGAGAGCCTCGACGGCGACCAGATCGCGCTGAACCTGTACGAGACGAACGCGGTCACCGGCAACGAGCACCGTCTCAAGCTCTACAAGCTGGGCGAGGCGGTCTCGCTTTCCACGGTCCTCCCGGTGCTCTCGCGCATGGGCGTGGAGGTCACCGACGAACGCCCGTACGAGGTCGACGTGCCGGACCACTCCGGCTGGGTGTACGACTTCGGGCTGCGCTTCGACGAGGAGACCGCCGCCAACGTCGCCTC
The DNA here is from genome assembly GCA_017848795.1 of Candidatus Nanopelagicales bacterium. Lineage (GTDB taxonomy): Bacteria > Actinomycetota > Actinomycetes > S36-B12 > CAIYMF01 > JAFIHG01. Next base: position 9,435 of record JAFIHG010000021.1, read on the forward strand.
GCTCAAGGACCGGTTCCAGGAGGCGTTCGAGGCGGCCTGGTCCGGCCAGGCCGAGACCGACGGCTTCAACGCGCTCGTCGTCGCCGCCGGCCTGCGGTGGCGGCAGGCCATGGTGCTGCGCGCGTACGGCCGCTACCTGCGCCAGACCGGGTCCTCGTTCAGCCAGGACTACCTCGAGACGACGCTCGCCGGCAACGTCGCGATCACCCGCGAGCTGGTGCGGCTCTTCGAGGTCCGCTTCGACCCGGCGTTCACCGGCGAGCGGGAGCTGATGTGCGGGGAGATCTCGGCGGCGATCGAGGCGAGCCTCGAGAATGTCGCGAGCCTGGACCAGGACCGGATCCTGCGCTCGTTCCTGCGCCTGATCCTGGCGACTCGGCGCACCAACGCGTTCCAGACCGGGCCGGACGGGCAGCTGCGTTCCTACGTATCGTTCAAGATCGACCCGCATGCTGCGCCCGACCTTCCGAAACCGTTGCCGCTGTGGGAGATCTGGGTCTACGGACCACGCGTCGAGGCGGTGCACCTGCGCTTCGGGCGGGTCGCCCGTGGCGGACTGCGCTGGTCGGACCGCCGGGAGGACTTCCGCACCGAGATCCTGGGGCTGGTCAAGGCGCAGACCGTCAAGAACGCCGTGATCGTGCCGGGAGGGGCGAAGGGCGGGTTCGTCGCCAAGCGCGCCCCGGATCCGGCGCAGGACCGCGACGGCTGGCTGGCCGAGGGTGTCGCCAGCTACCGCACCTTCATCAGCGGGATGCTCGACATCACCGACAACCTCGTCGACGGTGCGGTCGTCCCGCCGCGCCAGGTGGTGCGCCACGACGGCGACGACCCGTACCTCGTCGTGGCGGCCGACAAGGGGACGGCCAAGTTCAGCGACATCGCCAACGAGGTCGCAGCGGAGTACGACTTCTGGATGGGTGACGCGTTCGCGTCCGGCGGCTCGGCGGGTTACGACCACAAGGGGATGGGGATCACCGCGCGCGGCGCGTGGGAGTCGGTGAAACGCCACTTCCGCGAGCTCGACATCGACGTGCAGCGCCACGACTTCACCGCCGTGGGCATCGGCGACATGAGCGGGGACGTCTTCGGCAACGGCATGCTGCTCTCCGAGCACATCCGCCTCGTCGCCGCGTTCGACCACCGCCACGTGTTCCTCGACCCGTCCCCGGACGCGGCCGTGGGCTACGCCGAGCGCCGGCGGCTGTTCGAGCTGCCCCGCTCGAGCTGGGCCGACTACGACTCGTCCCTGATCTCGGAGGGTGGCGGGGTCTACCCCCGGAGCGCGAAGTCGATCCCGATCAGCCCGCAGGTGCGCGAGGCGCTGGGCCTGGCACCCGAGGTCACCAAGCTGACGCCCGCCGAGCTGATGCGCGCGGTGCTGTGCGCCCCGGTCGACCTGCTCTGGAACGGCGGGATCGGCACGTACGTGAAGTCCTCCCGCGAGTCGAACGGCGACGTGGGCGACAAGGGCAACGACGCGATCCGCATCGACGGCGCCGACCTGCGCGTACGGGTCGTCGGGGAGGGCGGCAACCTCGGGTTCACCCAGCTCGGCCGGATCGAAGCGGCGCTCGCAGGTGTGCGGCTGAACACCGACGCCATCGACAACTCGGCGGGGGTCGACACCTCCGACCACGAGGTGAACCTGAAGATCCTGCTCGACCAGATCGTGCGGGCCGGCGACCTCACCGGCAAGCAGCGCAACGCGCTGCTCGCGGAGATGACCGACGAGGTCGCCGCGCTGGTGCTCACCGACAACTACGAACAGAACATCGCGCTCGGCAACGCCCGGCGGCAGGCCGCGGCGATGATCTCGGTCCACCACCGGCTGATCCGGTCGCTCGAGGCGGCCGGGGAGCTGGACCGGGCGATCGAGTTCCTCCCCACCGACGCCGAGATCGACGCCCGCAAGGCGGCCGGCCGCGGGCTGACCAGCCCCGAGCTCGCGGTGCTGCTGGCGTACTCCAAGATCACGCTCGCCGCCGACCTGCTCGACACCGGCTTCGCGAGCGAACCCTGGTTCGAGCGCGCGTTGCGCTCGTACTTCCCGTCGGTGGTGCGGGAGCGCTTCGCCGACCAGCTCGACGCGCACCCGCTCCGCGAAGAGATCATCACCTGCGTCGTGGTGAACGACATGGTCAACCACGGCGGGACGACCTTCGTGTTCCGCGCGATGGAGGAGACCGGTGCCGGTCCCGCCGAAGTGCTGCGCGCATACACGGTCGCGCGGGAGGTCTTCTCGCTCAACGACTTCTGGCGTCGCGTGGAGGCGTTGGACGGGCAGATCCCGACGGCGGCGCAGACCGCGATGCTGCTGGAGGGGCGCCGGCTGCTGGACCGCGCGACGCGCTGGATCCTGCAGTCGCGCGGCGGCACGCTCGACGTGCTCGCCGAGATCGAGCATTTCCGCGGTGACGTTTCCGAGCTCGCCCCCGAGGTGCCTGCGATGCTCGTGGGCTCCGAGCGCGAGCGGCTCACCAAGCGCTCCGCGGAGATCGAGGCGCTCGGCGCCTCCGCAGAACTCGCCGAGGAGGCGGCCGCGCTGCTCGACGTGTTCGGGCTGCTGGACTGCGTGGAGGTCGCGCGGACGACAGTTGCGACCGCGCGCGAGGTGGCCCACCTCTACTTCGCGCTCTCCGAGCGCTACGAGGTCGACAAGATGCTCTCCCGCATCACGGCGCTGCCGCGCGGGGACCGGTGGACGGCGCTGGCGCGCGCCGCGCTCCGTTCGGACCTGTACGGCGCGCTGGTCGGGCTGACCCGGCGGGTGATCGAGACGGTGCCGGACGAGCCGGACCCGATCGCCCGCACGCTCGCCTGGGAGGCCCGGCAGGCCGAGGGACTGGCGCGGGCGCGCGCGACGCTGGACGAGATCGCCGGGCAGGACTCCTTCGACCTCGCGACGCTGTCGGTGGCGCTGCGGACCGTACGCACGCTCGTCTCCCAGGGCGCCTGAGCGCCCGCTCGGCGTCGGGCGTGCCGGTCCGGCTCCCGTAGCATGGCCGGTCGTGACGGTACGTGACCCCGGTGAGGCGATCGAGGAGCTCGGCGCGACCTTGACGAGCGTCGAGAAGGTCCTCGACCCCCCGGCGATGGAGCAGGAGATCTCCCGCCTCGAGCGCGACGCGAGCGCGCCCGACCTCTGGGACGACCCTGCGGCCGCGCAGCAGGTCACCAGCCGGCTCTCGTTCCTGCAGGGCGAGCTCGGCCGGCTGCGCTCGCTGCGCTCGCGGCTGGAGGACCTCGCGCTGATGTACGAGCTGGCGGCGGAGGAATCCGACGCCGACGCGCGGGCGGAGGCCGACGGCGAGCTCGACGCGCTCACCCGCGCGGTCGGCGAGCTCGAGGTGCGCACCCTGCTGTCGGGCGAGTACGACCAGCGCGACGCGCTCGTGACGATCCGGGCCGAGGCCGGCGGCGTGGACGCCGCGGACTGGGCCGAGATGCTGCTGCGGATGTACACCCGGTACGCCGAGCGCCAGGGCTGGCCCGTGGAGGTCTACGACACCTCGTACGCGGAGGAGGCGGGCATCAAGTCCGCCACGTTCGCGGTCAAGGGCCCGTACGCCTACGGCACGCTGTCGGTGGAGCAGGGCACGCACCGGCTGGTGCGCATCTCGCCGTTCGACAACCAGGGCCGGCGCCAGACCTCCTTCGCGGGAGTGGAGGTCATCCCGGTCGTCGAGCAGACCGACCACATCGACATCCCCGACGACGAGCTGCGCGTGGACGTGTACCGGTCCTCGGGCCCCGGCGGGCAGGGGGTCAACACGACGGACTCGGCGGTGCGCCTCACGCACGTCCCGACCGGGATCGTCGTGTCCTGCCAGAACGAGCGCAGCCAGATCCAGAACAAGGCGACCGCGCTCGCGGTGCTGCAGGCCAAGCTGCTCGAGCGCAAGCGCCAGGAGGAGCAGGCGAAGATCGACGCGCTGAAGGGCGACAGCGGCGGATCGTGGGGCAACCAGATGCGCTCGTACGTCCTGCACCCGTACCAGATGGTCAAGGACCTGCGCACCGACGTGGAGACGGGCAACACCGCCGCCGTCCTCGACGGGGAGATCGACGACTTCGTCGAGGCGGGCATCCGCTGGCGGCGCCGGGTCGGACAACGGGGCGCGTGACAACGCCGCTCGATCCGGTGGATCACCCCGCTGCGTGACGGTCGCACGGCCGAACGGGTGGCGGAAGGCTTGCGCACAGTGACCGTCGCGCGCGATGCTGTGCCTCGTCCGCGGGTGTGAAGCCAGTGACGGGACGGGACCGTGTGCGTCCTGTGACAGACGAGGTGGGGATCGTGCGCAGTCCACGGACCATCCGGTACGCCGCGCTCGTACGCCGCACCGTCGTCACAGCCGGTGCGGTCCTGCTCGGCCTCGGCCTGGTCGTGCCTGGTGCCCGGGCCGACGAGCGGCCCCCGGTCGAGACCGAGTCCCCGGGCGGCGCGCTCTGCCTACCCGGCGGCCCGAGCACGGGCTGCGCTCCGGAGCAGCCGGCGCCGCCCCGTACCAAGAGCCCCCAGCCGAAGCGGACGACCACCCACGCGCCGCCCACCCGCGCGCTGCCCACCCGCGGAGCTGACAAGCCGCCGGTGACAGCGCCGAGCGGACCGGCGAAGGCCGCTCCCACCAAGCCCGGCGCGTCCGCCACATCCACACGCCGGTCCACCACGCACGCGGTACCGCGCCAGGCAGACCCCCGGCGTGGCAAGACGGCGAAGGCCGCCACCGCGGCGGCGCCGACGACACCCGCCACAGCGGTCGGGCAACGCCGTGACGGCTCGATGAGTGCGGTCGGGTACGACGCGCCGGTGGACGCCGCTGCAGGTCCCGCGAGCACCGACCCTGCCTGGGTGGGTCCCGCGGTCACCGGGCTGCTGCTCGCGCTCGTCGCCGTGCTCGTACTGGGACCGCTACGCCGCCGCGCCGGCCGCCACCGCTGAGCGGGGTCGTCCGGGGCGCCTGCGAGCGCCCGTAGACTCACGTCGCGCCCCGGGTCGCTGCGACCCCGGTCCGCCCGTACCGGCGAGAGCCCCCGCGAGGAGTCCCGTGATCCGCTTCGAGAACGTCACGAAGCAGTACCCGAGCCAGACCAGGCCGGCGCTGCAGGACGTGACGGTGGAGATCGACAAGGGTGAGTTCGTCTTCCTGGTCGGTGCCTCGGGCTCGGGCAAGTCGACGTTCCTGCGCCTCGTGCTGCGCGAGGAGCGCGCCGACTCGGGCGCGATCCACGTCGCGGGCAAGGACCTGGCACGGCTGTCGCACTGGAAGACGCCGGCCTTCCGCCGCCAGATCGGCACGGTCTTCCAGGACTTCCGACTGCTGCCCAACAAGACCGTGTACCAGAACGTCGCGTTCGCGCTCGAGGTGATCGGCAAGCCGCGCTCCCACGTCAAGCAGGTCGTACCGGAGGTGCTCGACCTCGTCGGGCTCGACGGCAAGCACAACCGCATGCCGGACGAGATCTCCGGCGGGGAGCAGCAGCGAGTCGCCGTGGCGCGCGCGTTCGTCAACCGCCCGATGATCTTGATTGCGGACGAGCCGACAGGGAACCTGGACCCGGCCACGAGCGTCGGCATCATGAAGCTGCTCGACCGCATCAACCGCACCGGCACGACCGTCGTCATGGCCACGCACGACGCGGCGATCGTCGACCAGATGCGCAAGCGGGTGGTCGAGCTCGAGGGGGGCCTCGTGGTGCGGGACCAGAACCGCGGCGTGTACGGATACGCCCGCTAGTCGGGCCGGAAGGACCTCCCTGCTGTGCGAGCGCGTCTGATCCTGTCCGAGGTCGCCATCGGGCTGCGGCGCAACCTCACGATGACGATCGCCCTTGTCATCACCTTCGCCGTCTCGCTGTCGCTGTTCGGGATGGCGCTGCTCGTACGGTCGCAGGTCGACACCATGAAGGACTACTGGTACGACAAGGTCCAGGTGTCGATCTTCCTGTGCACCAAGAGCTCGGACACCCCGAGCTGCTCGGCCGGTGCGGTGACCGACGCGCAGCGCGACCAGATCCGCGCGGACCTGGAGAGCCTGCAGCCGCTCGTCGAACAGGTCTACTACGAGTCGTCGGCGGAGGCGTACGAACGGTTCCGCGAGCAGTTCAAGGATTCGCCGATCGCCGCGAACGCCAGCAAGGACGCGCTGCCCGAATCGTTCCGCGTCAAGCTCTCCGACCCCACGCAGTACGCCGTCATCGCGTCGGCGTTCAGCGGTCGGCCGGGTGTCGACAACGTCGTCGACCAGCGCCAACTGCTCGACCGCTTCTTCCAGGTCCTCGGAGGGTTGCAGGCGGGCGCGTTGATCATCGCGCTGGCGATGATCGTCGTCACGGCGCTGCTGATCGCCAACACGATGCGGGTCGCCGCCTTCAGCCGGCGCCGGGAGACCGGCATCATGCGGCTGGTGGGGGCGAGCAGCTTCTACATCCAGTTCCCGTTCCTGCTCGAGGCGGCGATCGGGGCGGCCATCGGGGCGGGCATCGCGAGCGGCGTGCTCGTGGCGTTCTACAAGTTCGTGGTGGACGGGATGTTGCGCGAGACGTTCACCTTCACCGCCTTCATCGGCTGGGACGCCGTGGTATCGATCCTGCCGGTCCTGCTCGTCACCGGTGTGGGGCTCGCGGCGGTCACCGCACTCGTCACGCTGCGCCGCTACCTGCGCGTCTGAACGCGGCGGGCCGCGGTGCTGTACCGGTCGGGGCCGCGGCGGTAGCGTTCGTTCCCGTCCGTCCCACCCGGCACTGCTGTCACGAGCTGCACATCCGTCCCGCCCGGCGATCCGATCCGAGGAGGCTGCCCCGATGGCGCGCCGCCTACTGACCGCCCTCTGCGCAGCCTCGCTCGCCGCCGGGCTGCTGGTCGGCGGCCCCGCCTCGGGGACGGCCGCTGGCCAGGACCGCCCACCGCGCGTGAGCAGCGACGATGTCGCAGCGGCGGACCGGGTGGTCGCTGCGGCCGGCCGGGTGCTGGACGAGAGCCGCGCGCAGCTGCGGTCCGCGCGTACGAGGCTGGGTGCCGCGCGCACGGTCGTCGCGGAGTCCCGGGCGACCTTCGCCGAGCGGCGTACCGCGTCCGCAGCGGCGCAGCGCTCCGCGACCGATGCGCAACGGCGGCTGCAGGCCGCCCAGGTCGCGCTCGGCGACGCCCAGGACGACGTGGGTGCGCTCGCCCGCGCCGCGTACATGCAAGGGCCGTACCGGGAGCTGGCGGCCGTGTTCGGCGCGCGTGACCCCGCAGACTTCGCCGAGAGGCTCGCGGTGATGCGGGCGCTCGGACAGTCCTACGAGCGCACCCTCGGCGAGCTGGGCGCGGCGCGTGCGGACCTGGCCCTGCGACGCGCGCAGGCGGCCGCGGCGCTCGCCGCCGCGAACGCCCGGCGCGCGGAGGCGGCCCAGAGCCTGCAGCAGGCGCGGCGCGCCCGGCAGGACGCCACCGCCGCGCGGACCGCCGTCAGCGATGTCGTCGCGCGCCGCCGCGCTGCCCTCTCCGTCGCGAAGGAGCGGCGCAGCACGGTCGCTGCGCAGTACCGTCGCTACCGCGCGTACCAGCAGCGCATCGCTGCCCAGACCCGGGCGGCGGGCGCAGCAGGAACCGGCGGTGTCGGGTCGGCGTCCGGCGCGCTGCAGTGGCCCATCCCGGGCGCCGGGCTGTCCGGCGGCGTGGGCTGGCGGGTCCATCCGGTGTACGGCTATCGCTCCTGCCACACCGGCGTGGACATCCGCGCCGGCGCTGGCACCCCGATCCACGCCGCGGCCGCCGGGGTCGTCGCGTCGGTGGTCGACGGCGGCGCGTACGGGCTGCACACGATCCTCAGCCACAGCGGGGGACTGGCCACCATGTACGCCCACCAGTCGCGGACCGCGGTGCGGGCGGGCCAGCGCGTCGCCGCCGGGCAGGTCATCGGCTACGTGGGATCCACGGGCTGGGCCACCGGCCCGCACCTGCACTTCGAGGTCCACGTGAACGGCGTGCCCTACGACCCGCGCGGCTGGTTCGGCGCCCCGCGACGCCCGGTGCCCTGCTACGGCTGACCCTGCAGTCGAGGTCGACGCTCGACCGGAGGTCGAGGCGTCACCGCCGCCGGTTCCGGCGCCCGACGGGCCGGACCTCGATCACGGCTCCACCTATGATTGCGCCCATGTCCGCGATGCCTTCGACGCGTGCGCGGCGTACACGTCGGGTCGCCCGCTACCTGTTGGTGACCGCGCTGGTGGCGGCGGCGTACGGCGGCGGTGTCGCAACCGGGGTGGTCGGCAGCGGGGCGGGTGGCGGCCCGAATGCGTCCCAGCCCGCGGCCAGCACCGCCGACCGCGGGGTCCTCGACGAGGCCGCCGCCCGGATCATGAGCGAGGCCGCCAGCCCGGTCACCAAGGAGACCCTCGAGCGCGCCGCCGTGAACGGCATGCTGCGGGCGCTGGGCGACCGCTGGAGCAAGTACTTCCAGCCCAGCGAGTTCGCCTCGTTCACCGAGCGCCTCGAAGGCCGCTACTCGGGGGTGGGTGCCTGGCTGCGCCTCGACGACCAGGACCGGGTGCTGGTGGCCGCCGTGCAGGACGCCTCGCCGGCGCAGCGCGCCGGGATGGTGGCGGGCGACCGGGTCGTGCAGGTCGACGGCCACGGAGTCGCGGACCGCTCGCTGCTCGACGTCACCGACCAGTTGCGGGGGCCTGTCGGGTCGGTGATCGACGTGGAGGTCGTACGGGACGGCGTACGGCACAGCCTGTCCATCACGCGCGGCGAGCTCGAGAGCCGCGACGTCACCGTCACCCGCTTGCAGGGCGACACCGAGGTCGTACGGGTGGCGGCCTTCACCCGGGGCGTGGGCCGGGAGGTCCGGGACGCGGTGGTGCAGAGCCCGGCGGGCTCCGGCATCGTGCTCGACCTGCGGGCCAACCCCGGCGGCCTGATCACCGAGGCGGTCGAGGTGGCCGGTGCCTTCCTGGACGGCGGGCCGGTCGTCTCGTACGAGAAGCGCGGCGCCCCGGCCCAGGAGCTCGACGCGCTCTCCGACGGCGTCACGACGGTGCCGCTCGTGGTGCTCGTCGACGACGGTACGGCGAGTGCTGCCGAGATCGTCGCCGCCGCGCTGCAGGACCGCGGGCGCGCCGTGATCGTCGGGTCCCGCACCTACGGCAAGGGCAGCGTGCAGGAGCCCAGCACGCTCTCGGACGGCTCCGCGCTCGAGCTGACCGTCGGCAAGTACCGCACCCCCAGCGGCCGGGTGATCGACGGCGTCGGCGTCGCGCCCGACATCGCCGTCCGCCCGTCGCTCGGGCCGACGGCGGCCGAGACCCGCGCCGTCGAGGTGCTGCGTGGACTGGTGGCCGCGAGCGACACGGCGGACCGGGGCTGACCGTGGCACGGGAGAAGGGCCGCACCCTGGTTGCGGCCAACAGGAAGGCGCGCCACGACTACCTCATCGGCGCCACGTTCGAGGCGGGCATCGTGCTGTCCGGCACCGAGGTCAAGTCGCTGCGCGCCGGCCGCGCGTCGCTGGTCGACGGGTGGGCCAACATCACCGACGGCGAGGCGTGGCTGCACGGCGTGCACATCCCGGAGTACACGCAAGGCACCTGGACCAACCACGCGCCGCGGCGGGTACGCAAGCTGCTGCTGCACCGGCGCGAGATCGAGAAGCTGGAGCGGGAGACGAGGGAAGGCGGCCAGACCATCGTCCCGCTCGCGCTGTACTTCAAGGACGGCTACGCAAAGGTCGAGCTGGCGCTCGCGAAGGGCAAGAAGGCGTACGACAAGCGGCAGGCGATCGCCAAGCGGGACTCCGACCGGGAGCTCGCCCGCGCGTTGGGGCGGCGCGCCAAGGGTCACGCCGCGGAGCGGGAGCGGTGACCCGCCTGGTCCTGTGGTGGGAACGCGCCTTCTGGGTGGTGCCGCTGCTGGGGCTCGTCGCCGCGGTCCTGCTCTCCGACCTGACCAGTGAGCTGGACGAGTACCTCTTCGCCGACGGTGCGCCGCCGATCGTGTCCGAGTCGACGTCGGTGACCCTGCTCCCGGCGATCGGTGGGGCGATGGTGACCTTCACCGGCTTCGTGTTCTCGCTGGTGCTGCTGCTGCTCCAGTTCGGCTCCAGCCAGTACTCGCCGCGTACCGTCGCGTTCTTCCTCCGGGCGCGCTCGACGCAGGTGATCCTCGCGATCTTCATGGCGACAGCGCTGTTCTGCTTCGTCACGCTCTTCGACGTCGGATCCGAGGGCCGCCAGGGATTCGCGCCGGGGGCGAGCGTCATCGTCGCCACGCTGCTGCTGCTGGCGAGCCTTGTCGCGTTCATCGTGCTGATGCACCTGGTGTCGAAACGGATCCGCATCGACGCCGTTGTGACCTCGCTCGGTGCGCAGACCCGGAAGTCGATGCGGCGCTCCCAACGGCGGCTGCGCCGCCACTCCCGTGCCGTGCGGGCGGACCGTCCGTCGCGCGACGCGGACCCGGTCGGGCCCGACGAGGACCCGGATCCCGCCGACGTCGCCGCACCGTCGCGGCACCGGGTCAGGTACCGCGGGCGGTCGGGGCAGGTGGTGGCGATCGACTGGCGTCGGCTGCGCCGCATCGCCCGCCGTCGGGGGACGGACCTCGAGGTGCTCGTGCGCGTCGGCGACGGCTTGTCGCCCGGGCGTGCGCTCGCCTGGACGTCCGGCTCGGGTCGGGAGGACCGGGCACTGAGCCGCTGCTTCGTCGTCTACGGGGAACGCTCGCTGCGGCTCGACCCGACGTACGGCCTGCGCATCCTGGTGGACATCGCCCTCAAGGGGCTCTCCAGTGCCGTCGACGATCCGACGACCGCGGTGCGGGCCATCGACGAGATCGACGCGGTGCTCCGCGCCGCCGCCCGACTGCCGCTGCAGACCCTGGATCTCTCCGACCGACCACGGGTGAGCGTCCCGGTCCCGACCTGGCCCGACGTCGTGGACCTCGCGCTGCGGGAGATCCGCCTCGCCGGACTGCAGCAGCCGCAGGTCACCCGCCGGCTGAGTGCGCTGCTGACCGATCTGGCCGCCGACCTGCCCGCCGAACGCGCCGTGTGCGTCCGCGCGCACCTGGACGCGATGCAGCGGCAGACGAGAGACGTCCTCCCCGCCGACGAGGCCGCGTTCGCCCTCGAGCCTGACCCGCAAGGGATCGGCGCGCCGCGCTAACCGCGGGCCCGGCGAACCCCGAGGACGATCATGAGCTTTCAGTCGTCCCGAGGGCGATCATGAGCTTTCAGTCGTCATGGAGGCTGTTGCTAAATCGGCGCGGCGATCCAAGATTATCTGGCGTGTGGCTTAGATCATGGTCGGGTGGCGAAGTCGTATCGGCCGGTCGATCGTGATCAACAGTTTCTGCTGCCGCCGGACGTGCGGGAGTGGTTGGAGC
>JAFIHG010000022.1 GCA_017848795.1 Candidatus Nanopelagicales bacterium
CCGCTACCAGGGGGCTGACCCCGGCCCGGGCGACGATCTTCCACTGGCCGTCGTGAACCATTCGATGGTGACGCGGGCACAGGAGAATCAGATTGTCCGGATTGGTCTCTCCGCCCAACCACCATTCCAGGACGTGGTGGGGGTGGCAGCGGGACACGTCGGCGTAGCAACCCGGGAACCTACAGTGCCGGTCCCGGAGGGTGAGCATCCGCCACACCCGTGGGGTGACGTGCCGGTGCTCCCGGCCCAGCCAGAGCACCTCCCGCGACGCCCCGCGCAGCCTGGCCGCGAGCGTGGACAGCAGGTCCCCATCTGCCGGCACCACACCCGCGCCACGTCCAACGGCGGCAGCGGCGTGTTGGGTGTCCAGGGCGCGGGTGATCGCCAGGGTGATGTCGGCATCACAGCCCAGGCGGGCGAGCGTGGAGACCGGCACCACCGCTGGTTCGGTGCCCGGGACGTCGAGGGTGCCGGTGCCGCGGCCGGCGAGCAGGTCGGCCAGCTCCACGGTGAGCACCAGGTGCGGGCGTACGCCGTGGGTGGTGCCGGCGTTGCCGTCGTCGAGGAACTGGCGGGCCAGTTCCACCAACGCCAGCGCGCGTAGGTGGTCGGCTTTGCCCCGCTGTACCCCACCGGTCCCGCCGCTCTTCGCGGCTTCGATCGCGGCGTCGGTGGCCTGCTGGTCGATCTCACCCGTGACCGGGTCCAGGACCGGCTGCGGACCCAGCGTCCCATCTCTAAACCAGCGGTCCACGATCCGATCCAGCGCGGTACTCAGCAGCGCCTCGGACTCGGCCGAGAGCATCCCGCGCACGTCGGTCTCGTTCCCCACCCGCGTGAGGCGCAGGTGCTGGGCGTGGTAGGCCTCCTGCTCATCGGCGGTGGCCCCGTCGGGGAACACCGTCGCCAGGATCCGGGCGGCGGCGGCGCGGACGTGGTCGGCGTTCTCGCGCTGTGCGATGTCGAGCAGCACCTGCTGGCATTCCCCGAACACCAGCGCCGTCAAGTCCGGGTCGGTGCGGGTCTTCTTCTCACACGCCACCAGCCCCAGGCTGATCTCACGCACCCCGGCCCCCACGATGCGTCCGGCGAGCCACGCCGTGCGGGTCGGCGCGAACTCGGGCCGTTGCAGATCCCGCGACCGGGCCAGTAGGCGCGCCGCGTCCCGGTCCCCACACCGCGTGGTGGCCTTGAGCCAGGCTTTGGTGGAGACGAACCCGCGCCCGCGCAACACCCCACAGTCATGCGTACGACCCAACGCCGCCGTAGCGGCAGCGGTCGCGGCATCCGCGGCTGCGAGCAGGCCCGCGGTCAGTTCCGGCAACGCCTCGTCCGCGGTATCGATCAGCACGCCGTCGGCGATCGCGCCGTTGACCAACGCGGCGTCCGCGCGCATCCGCGCGAGTGCGGCGTGGACCTCCCGCGGACCGGCTGCCGGTGTCTGCAACATACGTACAACTGTAGGAGGGGGGTCCGACAGCACTTCCCGGCAAGACTTGTAGATCAGCTGTTGCTCAAGGAGATCTGCACGCCCCAGTCGCTGACAGACCGGCCTACCACTCGTTGGTCGAGCGTAGTCGAGACCATGATCACTGATGTGGTCTCGACTACGCTCGACCACCGAATACGCGGCCGGTCTTTCACGCGGTCTTTCACGCGCCCGACGGGTGCGTCACCAGGCCCAGTGTGAATCCACTGCGCTCGACCAACGTGTGGATACAGCCTTCGTCTTCGAGCGGACCATCGCCACGACTGCTCCGGCAGAGCGGGCGCAACCCGTCGTCGGTCGAGCGTAGTCGAGACCATGATCACCCGACGTGGTCTCGACTACGCTCGACCACCGGGTACTCGCCCGGTCTTTCGCGCGCTGCTCCGGCAGATCGGACGCGACCACCGAGTACTGGCGCGGTCTTTCGGCACGCGACGGGCACGCCACGCTTGCAACCGCGACGCGTCGACGCTCAGATCACGTTGTGCTCGCGCAGGAAGTCGCCGGCCACCTGATCGGCGTCCTTGCCCTCGACATCGACGGCTGCGTTGAGCTGGATCATCTGCTCGGTGGTCAGCAGCTCGTCCAGCTGCCCGAAGAGCTTGTCGTACGCGTCCTTGTGCGCGTCGTACACGTCGCTGCGCATGGACACCGCGATGTTGTAGGCCGGGAAGAAGCCCTTGTCGTCCTCCAGGACGGTCAACTTGTTCGCTGCGATCTGGCCGTCCGTGGCGAACACGACCGCGAAGTTGCACGGGTCGCCCTTGGCCACCGACGCGTACACGAGTCCGAAGTCCAGGGTGGCGACGTGATCCTTGGGCAGGCTGAAGTCGTACGCCTGCTGCAGGCCGGGCAGGCCGTCGTCGCGTGTGACGAACTCGGCGGCGGTGCACAGGCCGGCATCGGCGACGTTCTCCTGGACCACCTTGGCGTACTCGCTGATGGTGGTGGGGCTGTACTTGGCGACCATCGCCTCGTTCGCTGCGATGGCGTAGGTGTTGTTCGCGGTCGCCGGCGCGAACCAGCTGATGTCGTTCTTTGCGTCCGCTTCCTGGACGGCGGTGAACTGCGCCTCCGAGCCGGGCACCGGCGCGGTGTTGCCGAGGATGTTGATCCAGGCCGTGCCGGTGTACTCGTAGTACGCGTCGATCTCGCCCTTCTCCAGGGCGGTGCGCACGACCGGGGTGCCGACCAGGCCGGTCTGGTCCGTGACCGTCGCCCCGGCGGCGCGCAACGTCTGCATCATGATCTCGCCCAGGACGCGCTGCTCGGTGAACTCCTTCGAGCCGACGGTGATCTCGACGCCCGACAGGTCCACCGACCCCGCGATGCTCGAGGTCGACCCGGTCGGTGCGGCGCTGGACGACTCGCTCCCGCCACAGGCGGCGAGCGAGAGGGCCAGGCCGAGCGCCCCCGTGAGGGCGACGGCGCGACGGAAGGTACGGGAAGTGGTTCGCATATCAGGTTTCTCCGTGGGGTTCGGTAGTTGGGCTGGTTCGTACGGTCAGAGTCCGCGAGGGGACAGGACGCGCTCGGCGAGGCCGGCGAGGTAATCGACGGCGACTGCCAGCACCGCGGTCATCACGGACCCCGCGATGAGCACGACCGCGCGCCCGTGGACGATGCCGGCGTAGATGATCTCGCCGAGGCCGCCGGCGTTGGTGAGCACGGCGATGGTGGCGGTGCCCACGTTGATCACCACGGCGGTACGCACTCCGGCGAGGATGACCGGCACCGCCAGTGGCAACTCGATGCGCATGAGCACCGCGCGCCGGCCCATGCCCTGTCCTCGAGCGGCTTCGATGACGGCCGGGTCGACCTGCTGCAGACCGACCATCGTGTTGCGCAGCACGGGCAGGAACGCGTAGAGCACCAGCGCGACGACGGCGTACTTGAACCCGACGCCCCAGAGCAGGGCGAGCACGACGATGACCCCGAGGCTGGGGACGGACTGCGCCATGTTGGCGACACCGATCGCGAGCGGCACCGCGGGGCGGGCGAAGGGCCGGGTGAGCAGGGCGCCCAGCGGCACCGCGATGGCAACGACGAGAACCGTGGAGACCGCAACAAGTTGCAGGTGCTCGATCACGCTCGCCTGGATCACCTCGCGGTTCAGTACCCGCGCCTCGATGCTGTCGACGGTCTGGGCCTGCACCCACAGGTAGAGCAGCCAGCAGGCGACAACGAGTGCGACCGGCGTGCCGACGGTGCGCAGCGGCGCCCGCCCGCGCCCGTCGGCACCAGCGCTGACCGGTGCGCCGTACGCCGACGCGAGGTCGGCGGGCTCCACGCTGCCGGCTGGCGCCGTCGTGCTCACGAGTGGACCTCGCCGCGGCCGCCGGAACGCTCGTCGGAAGGCTCGTGCATCCGGCCCGCGGCCTGCACGAGGGCGGGGAGGTCGACGACGCCGACGTGGCGCCCGTCGCCGTCGGCCACCGCGACGCCGGGGGCCTGGCCGGCGAGCAGCGCGTCGAGCACGTCCGCGAGCGGGGCATGCAGCCGTACGCCCGGAACGGCGTGCCCGATGCCGCGCAGGCTCGTCGCCCGCTCGAGCGCGGTGGCATCGGCCCACCTCACCGGTCGTCCAGTGCGGTCGGCGACGAGCACGGCGGGTACGTCCGCAGCACGCAGTTGCTCGAGAGCGGCACCGGGCGTCCCGTCCTGGTCGACGACCGGCCAGGGCCGCAGCTCCTCCGGTCCGAGCCTCGCGAGGCCGAGCCGGCGCAGCGTGCGCCGACCGCCGAGGAAGTCGCGTACGAAGTCGTCGGCCGGGGCCGCCAGGATGTTCGCCGGGGTGTCGTACTGCACCACCTCGGACCGCTCGCGCAAGATCGCGATCCGGTCACCCATCTTGATCGCTTCGTCGATGTCGTGGGTCACGAACAGGATGGTCTTGCGCAGCTCGGCCTGCAGGCGCAGGAACTCGTTCTGCAGCCGGTCCCGGTTGATCGGGTCGATCGCTCCGAACGGTTCGTCCATGAGCATCACCGGCGGATCGGCGCACAGGGCGCGCGCCACTCCGACACGCTGGCGCTCGCCTCCGGAGAGCGCCTTGGGGTAGCGGTCACGGTAGCGAGCGGGATCGAGCCCCATCAGGTCGAGCATCTCGTCGACGCGGCGGCGGGTCCTGGCCTTGTCCCACTTCAGCATCCGCGGCACGGTCGACACGTTCTGCGCGACCGTCAGGTGGGGGAAAAGGCCGACCTGCTGGATGACGTAGCCGATCTGGCGGCGCAGCTGGTCCGCGTCACGGGCGGTCACGTCCTGACCGTCGAGGTAGATCCGCCCGGTGTCCGGCTCGATGATCCGGTTGACCATGCGCATCGTCGTCGTCTTGCCACATCCCGACGGTCCGACGAGCACTGCGATCCGGCCCGCCGGCACGCGCAGCGAGAGGCCCTCGACGGCGGGAGCGTGCTGCCCCGGGAAGCGTTTGCACAGCCCTTCCAGGCGGATCATGTCGTCAGCCACGTAACCCCCTCGAGATGGTGAAGCGCCCCAACCCGAGGAACGCGAGATCGAGCGCGACGCCGAGGAGCACGACACCGAGCGTGCCCGCCAGGGCCATGTTCAGCGCGACGGGACTTCCGACGCGGCGCAGACCGTCGAGTATCAGGACTCCCAGGCCAGGACCGTTGACGATCGCACCGAGCGCCGCGATCCCCACGATCAGCACTGCGCTGACACGCACACCGGTGAGGATGACCGGCCAGGCCAAGGGGAGCTGGATGCGCAGCAGCCGGCGCCAGGATCCCATGCCCTGGCCCTGTGCCGCTTCGACGACTGCCGGGCTGACCCCCGCGAGCCCGGCGACGGTGTTACGCACGATCGGCAGCAGGGAGTACATCGCGAGGGCGACGACGACGGGCAGGGCGCCGAGGCCCAGCAGCCCGACGAGCAGCGCGTAGAGCGCGAGCGAAGGGATCGTCAGGATCAGACCGGCCGTGCCGATGATGCCTCCGCGCAACTGCCTGACGCGGTAAGCGAGCACGCCCAGGGCGATCCCGACCACCGCGCCGACGGCCAGCGCGACCAAGGTGATGACCAGGTGCTGCTGGGTCAGCGTCCAGAGCTTGACCTGGTTCTGCTGCACATACTCCCAGAAGGTGGGACCGGTCACGATCAGCGCGCGTGGCGCCGGCTTCGCGGCAGCGGCCCGGGAACGGGGGACACGTGCGGGGCGGGAGTCATCCAGCAGACCCTATGCGTTGCTACACCAGGTGCGCGCGCTGGGTGCGGGTGCTGCGCGGGGAACGCAGGGTCGCACGTGACGCTCGTTAGGATCGGGCGGTCATGTCCGAGAGCGCGCGGCGTACGCGACGAGCGGCCCGCATCGCACCGCCGCTACCGCCGATCCGCTATCCCGATCTACCGGTCAGCGATCGACGCGACGAGATCGCCGACGCGATCCGGGAGAACCAGGTCGTCATCGTCGCCGGCGAGACCGGCAGCGGGAAGACCACGCAGCTGCCGAAGATCTGCCTGGAACTGGGTCGTGGACATCCTGGGCAGATCGGGCACACCCAGCCGCGCCGCATCGCCGCACGTGCCGTGGCGCAACGCATCGCCGACGAGCTGGACACCACGCTCGGGGATCTCGTCGGCTACCAGGTGCGCTTCACCGACCGGTCGAGCGCGGACACGCGGGTCAAACTCATGACCGACGGGATCCTGCTCGCCGAGATCCCGCACGACCGGCTGCTGCGCCGCTACGACACGATCATCGTCGACGAGGCGCACGAGCGGAGCCTGAACATCGACTTCCTGCTGGGATACCTCAAGAAGATCCTTCCGCAGCGGCCCGACCTCAAGCTGGTTGTCACCTCGGCCACCATCGACACCGCGCGCTTCGCTGCGCACTTCGCCCCGCCCGGACGGGAGGCGGCGCCGGTCATCGAGGTGTCGGGCCGGACGTATCCGATCCAAATCCGTTACCGCCCGTATGGCCCCGAGGCCGGCGACGACCGCGACCAGGTCCAGGCGGTCGCCGATGCGGCGCGCGAACTGCTCGCGGAGGGCCCCGGGGACGCGCTGGTGTTCCTGTCGGGCGAGCGGGAGATCCACGACACCGCGGACGCGTTGACCGGGCTGGGGCTGCGTGACACCGAGGTCGTACCGCTGTACGCCCGGCTCTCGGCGGCCGAGCAGCAGCGGGTCTTCGCCCCTCATTCCGGTCGCCGCGTCGTGCTCGCGACGAACGTCGCCGAGACCTCGCTCACGGTCCCCGGGATCCGCTACGTGATCGACGCCGGAACCGCCCGGATCTCGCGGTACAGCACGCGCAGCAAGGTCCAGCGGCTGCCGATCGAACCGATCTCGCAGGCCTCGGCCGACCAGCGCGCGGGGCGGTGCGGACGGGTGCGGGCCGGGATCGCGGTGCGGTTGTACTCGGAGGACGACCTCGCGGCGCGGCCGGCGTACACCGAACCGGAGATCCTGCGCACCAACCTGGCGTCGGTGATCCTCACGATGGTCGCGGCGGGCCTCGGCGACATCGCCTCCTTCCCGTTCGTCGAACCGCCCGACACCAGGGCGATCAAGGACGGCGTCGACCTGCTGCGCGAGTTGGGCGCGCTGCAACGCGGCGCCGAACTGCGGCTGACCGCCGTGGGGCGACGACTGGCCCGGCTGCCGCTCGACCCGCGGCTCGGACGCATGGTCCTCGCGGCCGCGGACAACGACGCCGTCGGCGACGCGCTCGTCGTCGCAGCGGCGCTGTCGATCCAGGACCCGCGCGAGCGCCCCGCCGACCAACAGGCGCGTGCCGACCAGCTGCACGCCCGGTTCCGGGACCTCACCAGCGACTTCGGATCCCTCCTGCTGCTCTGGCGCTACCTGCGTGAACAGCAGAACACACTGTCCGGCAACCAGTTCCGGCGACTTTGCCACAGTGAGTTCCTGCACTACCTGCGGGTACGGGAATGGCAGGACGTGCACTCCCAGCTGCGCCAGGCCTGCCGCGACATCGACATCCCGGTCCGGGCCGTGCCTGCCGACCCCCGACGGCTGCACGCGGCCCTGCTGGCCGGGTTGCTCTCGCACGTCGGGTCGTACGACGCCGAGCGACGCGACTACCTCGGGGCGCGCGGGCGGCGGTTCGTACTGCATCCGGGGTCTGGGCTCGCCCGCAAGCCGCCCGCCTTCGTCATGTCCGCCGAGCTGGTCGAGACCTCGCGGTTGTTCGCCCGCACCAATGCCCGCATCGATCCACTCGAGGTCGAACGGGTGGCCGGGGATCTCGTCACGCGCACGTACAACGAGCCGCGGTGGTCCAAGCGCCGCGCCGCCGCCGTGGCGACCGAACGGGTCACCCTCTACGGCGTACCGCTGGTGGCCGGACGGACCGTGCCGTACGCCCGGATCGATCCGGAGGCGGCACGCGAACTGTTCCTGCGCCACGCGTTGGTGCTGGGGGAGTGGGACGCCCCGCACGCGTTCCGCAAGGAGAACGAGCGCCGCCTCGCCGAGGTCGAGGACCTCGAGGACCGGGTACGGCGCCGTGACCTGCTCGCCGACGACGAGGAGCTCGTCGCCTTCTTCGACGCGCGCGTGCCCGCCGACGTCGTCTCGGGCCGCCACTTCGACCGGTGGTGGAAGCGGGTGCGTCGCGAGTCGCCGGACCTGCTGACCTATCCGCGCGACCTGCTCGTCCGCGACGGCGGTGGCAATGACCTCGACCGGCAGTTCCCGAGGGTGTGGACCTTCGGTGCCCCGGACCTGCCCGACCTGCCCGTCTCGTACGCCTTCGAGCCCGGCGCGACACTCGACGGGGTGAGCGTCGAGGTGCCCGTGACGCTGCTGAACCGGTTGTCGCAGCACGAGTTCCTGCGGCAGGTGCCCGGACGGCAGGAGGAGCTAGTCACGGCGCTCGTACGCACGCTGCCCAAGGCGCTGCGCACCCGGTTCGTGCCGGTTCCCGACACGGTGCGCGCCGTGCTGCCCGAGCTCGACAGCGCGCGGCCGTTGCCGGAAGCGCTCGCGGCGGCACTCACCCGCCACGCGGGAACCCCGGTGCCGGCAGACGCCTTCGACCTCGGCGCGCTGCCCGACCACCTGCGGATCACCTTCCGCGTCGTCGACGAGGACGGCCGCGAGCTCGGGCACGGTCGGGACCTGGAACGGTTGCGGGCCGAGCTCGCACCTGCGGTCCGGCGCTCGCTGAGCGGGGTCGCGGCCGATCTGGAGCAGCTGGACGTGGCCGACTTCCCCACCGACGGTGTGCCGCACGAGGTCACGACCTGCGCGGGCGGTCACGACGTGGTGGGCTACCCGGCGCTCGTCGAGCGGGGCGGGCGAGTCGATCTCGTCGTCCTGCCGACCCCGGCCGAGTCGCGCGCGGCCATGACGGCGGGGGTGCGCCGGTTGCTGCTGCGCGCGCTGCCGTCCCCGCTCAAGGCGGCCGTGAACGGTCTGAGCACGGCGGAGAAGCTCGCGCTCGGGCACTCGCCGTACCCCAGCGTCCCGCAGTTGCTCGAGGACGTCGTCGCCGCGGCGCTCGACGCGATCGTGGCGAGCGACGGGGTGCCGTACGCGCGTGACGCGTACGACGCGACCCTCGCGCGCGCCCGCGAGGAGCTGCGTCCCGCCGTCTCGCGCGGCGTGCGCGAGGTCGTCGAGGTGCTCACCGCCGGCAGGGAAGTGCGGCAGCGGCTCGCGGAGCTCGCGGGCAAGCCGTCCGCCCGGTTGCTGCGTCCGCTGCTCTCCGATGTCGACGATCAGGTCGCGCAGCTGCTCGCTCCGGGGTTCGTCGCGCGTGCGGGTCTGGCCCGCCTGCCCGACCTCGTCCGCTACCTGCGCGGGGCAGCGGTCCGGCTGGACAAGGCGCCGGGGGACCTCGCCCGCGACGCCGTGCGGGCCGACGAGGTGGCCCGGGTGAAGGCCGCCGTCGACCGGGCCCGCAGCGCTCATCCCGGCCCGGACGCCGACGCGTTGTGCTGGCAGGTGCAGGAGCTGCGGGTCAGCCTGTTCGCGCAGGGGATCCGGACGGCCGGCCGGGTCAGCTCGACCCGGATCCTGCGGGCCGCCGCGGCGCTGGGAGACTTCGGCAGGTGAGTGCGGAGGCGGACGGGTCCGCGACGGAGGGTCCGGTGACGCCCGGATTGGGTCGTCGGGCGCTGACGCTGCTGCGCGGCTCGCGCACGATCCCGCGGACACGCTGGACCGGCCGTGGGAACTGGCGCCCGACGCCGGCGTCGCTGCCGGTGCTGGTCCTCGGGCTCTGGGTCTTCGGCACCGGTGAGGCGCTGCTACTCGGGTCCGACCTCGGGGCGACGCCGTGGACCGTCCTCGCCCAGGGCGTGAGCCTGCGCACCGGCTGGACGATCGGATTGACGACCTTCCTGATCAGCTGCGTGGTGCTGCTGATGTGGTTCCCGCTGCGGCAGCGGCCCGGAATGGGCACTGTCCTCAACATCGTGGTGATCTCGGTCGCCCTCGACGTGATGTACCGGGTGCTACCCCATGCGGACGGCGTCACCGTCCGGCTGCTGCTCGTCCTCGCCGGCATCCTGCTGATCGGGGCCGGCAGCGCGGTCTACCTGACGGCCGGGCACGGTCCCGGGCCGCGTGACGGGTGGATGACCGGCCTGCACTGGCGCACCGGGTGGCCGGTGGGCGTGATCCGGCTCGGCATCGAGGTCGGCGTACTGGTGGCGGGGTGGCTGCTGGGCGGCACGGTCGGCGTGGGAACGCTGCTGTTCGCGCTGCTGATCGGGCAGTCGATCGCGCTGAGCCTGCTGCTCGCGGAGCGGACCGGTGAGGGCGCGACCGCGCCGGCCGGCGCGCGCGGTTGAGCCGCCCCGCTCGTCCGGGTGGGGCGATCTTCGCGGTGGATGAGAGTCTGGAGGCATGGAGTTCCTCGGGTCGGTGCCCCCGTACGAGCTGACGTACGGCGACGTGTTCATGGTGCCGACGCGATCGCAGGTCGGGTCCCGGTTCGACGTCGACCTCACGGTCCGCGACGGCAGCGGCGCGACGATCCCCTTGGTCGTCGCGAACATGACGGCGGTGGCGGGACGGCGGATGGCCGAGACCGTCACCCGGCGCGGCGGGCTCGTCGTGCTCCCGCAGGACATCCCGGTGGACGTGGTGGCCGAGGTCACCGCGTGGCTCAAGTCGCGTGACCTGGTCTACGACACCGCGCTCACGCTGCCCCCGCAGGCCCCGGTCGATGCGGCAGTGGCGCTGCTGTCGAAGCGGGCGCACGGCGCGGTCGTGGTCGTCGACGCCGAGGGTCGCCCGGTGGGGATGGTGACCGAGGCGGACTGCGCGGGCGCCGACCGGTACGCGCAGCTGCACCAGGTCATGTCGGGCTCGGTGCTGACGCTGCCCGCCGGCATCCCGCCCCGGGAGGCGTTCGACCGGCTCGACGAGGCGCACCTGAAGGTCGCCCCGGTGGTCGCCGAGAGCGGTCGGCTGCGCGGCGTCCTGACGCGCGCGATGGCGCTGCGCTCGACGCTCTACGCGCCGGCGGTCGACGCCCAGGGACGCCTGCGGGTCGCCGCAGCCATCGGGGTCAACGGTGACGTGGCGGGCAAGGCGCGCAAGCTCGTGGACGCCGGCATCGACCTGCTCGTCGTCGACACGGCGCACGGGCACCAGCAGCGGATGCTCGACGCGCTCGGCGCGCTGGCCGACCTCGGCGGCGAAGTGCCGCTCGTGGCAGGGAACGTCGTGACGGCACAAGGCGTACGGGACCTGGTGGACGCCGGCGCGGACATCGTCAAGGTGGGCGTCGGGCCGGGCGCGATGTGCACGACCCGGATGATGACCGGCGTGGGCAGGCCGCAGTTCTCGGCGGTCCTCGACTGTGCCGCGGCCGCGCGCGAGCTCGGCAAGCACGTCTGGGCCGACGGCGGCGTACGCCACCCCCGTGACGTCGCCCTCGCGCTCGCCGCTGGCGCGTCCGCAGTCATGGTGGGCTCGTGGTTCGCGGGCACGCTCGAGTCACCCGGAGAGCTGCGCGAGACCTCGGACGGGCTGCGCTACAAGGAAAGTTTCGGCATGGCCTCGGCCCGGGCGGTCGCCGCCCGCACCGCCTCGGACAACACCTTCGAACGGGCGCGCAAGGCGATGTTCGAGGAGGGCATCTCCTCGGGCCGCGTCTACCTCGACCCGGCCAAGCCCGGGGTGGAGGACGTCATCGACGAGATCGTCGCCGGGGTGCGCTCGGCGTGCACCTACGCCGGGGCCGCGGACCTCGCGCAGTTCGCCGAACGGGCCGTCGTGGGCGTGCAGAGCGCCGCCGGCTACGCGGAGGGCCGCCCGGTCGAGGGCGGCTGGTAGCGCGGCCGGGAGGAGGGCGCGCACCCGCTGCCAGCGGCAGGGGTCTGGGTCAGTCGATGCGGATGCGCTCGCCCGCGCTGTTGTGGAAGTGCACGGCGACGATGCCGGGGTGGTCGGAGTCGACCCATTCGATGTCGGTCTCGGCGATCGGCGTCATCAGGTCCGCGCCGCCGATCCACTCCCGGATCTGCGCCCGGTCACCGGCGATCTCGCAGGCGACAGCGGACACGTCCGCCGGGCCGAGCCGCGCCGGGTGCAGCTCGGGTGAGCAGGTCCACTGGGTGAAGTACGGCAACGATGCGTCGCGCAGCACGTCGTTGATCCCGATCTGCTTCCAGGTCAGCGTCTCCCCGTCGGGCCGTACCCGGTGGCCCTCGACGGCCGTACGTCCCAGCCGCTGCTCCACGACCGAGATGTCGTCGACGGACACCACCCAGCTCATCCATCCCCCACCAGCTTCGGCCCGGGCACGCACCGCCCTACCGAACGGTGCCTTCTCCGCGGCCGGGTGGTCGAGCGCGGCCACGACCTCCACGTACGTCCCACCGGCCAGCGGCAGCACGAAGTTCGAGGTGCCGAAGCTGGGGTGACGGCCCCCGTCGAAGAAGGCGCCGCCGAGCAGGGCGCCCAGCCGCTGCACGGTGTCGACGAGCTCGGCGTGCGAGACGGCGTACGAAACGTGGTCCAAACGCATGCCTCATCCTGAACCACCCCCGCGGGCGCCCGTCGCCCGGGGTCGGTGACGGGTGGGTGCGGGAGCGGCCACGCAGGTTCGGGGTCACCCGGTGCCGCGCTGCTCCGCGGCGCGGCGGGCGCGTTCCTTGCGCTCGGCGATCTCAGCAGCAGCGGCCTCCTGCAACGTCGGTGCGGTGCCACCGAAGCGCGCCGGCAGCCACCAGGCGTCCTCCGGACCCCGCGGACGTTGCGGGTAGCGCTCGATCGCGTCGTCGAGCAACGCGCCCATCCGCTCGTGCAGCTGCGCCGTGACCGCGTCCACGTCGTCTTCAGGGCCGGGATGCAGGGCCGGGCCGACCGAGACGCTGAGCGCGGTGCCGCGGGAGAAATCGCGCGGGCGGTCCTTGGTGAGCATCCGCTGGGTGCCCCAGACGACGAGCGGCACCAACGGGACACCGGCCTGCGCGGCCATCCGCGCCGCGCCGTTCTTGAACGTCTTGAGCTCGAAGGACCGCGAGATCGTGGCCTCCGGGAAGATCCCGACGATCTCGCCGTCCTGCAGGCTGTGCAGGCCGGCGGCCACCGAGGCCGCGCCCGCAGCGCGGTCGACAGGGATGTGCTTCATGCCGCGCATCAGCGGACCGGCGACCGGGTGGCGCCAGATCGCGTCCTTGGCCATGAACCGCACGTAGCGCCGCGAGCGGTCCGCGGCGAGCCCCGCGAAGATGAAGTCGAGGTAGCTGATGTGGTTGCTCGCGAGCACCGCGCCGCCACGCCGCGGGATGTGCTGCGCGCCCCGTACCTCGATGCGCAGCCCGAGCACCCGGAACAACGCCTTCGCCGTGACGACGACGGGCGCGTACACCGGCTCGGCCATGGGCCCGACCGTACTGCCCTGCCGCGGGTCGCGGCGAGGGACCGGCAGTAGCGTGCTGGCGCATGGACGACGACGCCGCACCCGAGGACGCAGCACCCGGCCCGGTGCAGCTGTTCCCCGACGACTCCCGGGTGGCGGTGCTCGCCGCCTACACCGACCATCTGGAGGACCTGGTCGCGGTGTACCGCGACGCGCTCGCCGGCGACGGGGAGGCGCTGGACCGCGCGCCCGCGCCGGGCGCCTGGACGGTGGCGCAGGTCCTGCACCACCTCGCCGACTACGAGCTCGCCCACGCGCTGGCCGTGCGCCGCGTGATCGTCGAGGACAGCCCCCGCCTGCCTTCCTGGGACCAGGACGGCTACGCGGCCCGGCTCGGGTACGAGGTGCGCCCGCCCGACGACGCGCTGACCACCGTGCTGGCCCTGCGGCAGCTGGACTCCCGGCTGCTCGCCGCGCTCCCGCCGCCGGCCTGGCTGCGCGCGGGCGTGCGCGACGACGGGACGCGGGTCGCGCTCGCCGAGCTGGTGAGCGCCGCGAGCGCGCACCTGGCCGACCACGTCCTGCAGGCGCGCCGGGCCCTCATCGGGATGATCTGAGCTCCCGCAGAGCAGCCGGCGGCCCGGCAGGCGGCATACTTCGCGCGTGCAGCTCGAGCAGACCGAGGCGGTCGTCGCCGCGCTCCGCGAGCGCCGGGTGTTCGCCCACGTGTACCGCGGCGGGGTCGCCCGGTACGGCGTACGCGTGGTGCTGCGCGACGGGCGCGAGGCGCTCTGGGACGTCGACGGTGCCGCCGGCCTGGAGGCGCAGGTCATGCGGGACGGCGTGCTCGTCGGCTTCATCCCGAAGCTGGCCGGTTCGGAGGACTGGGACCTCGCGCGCGTCGTCGAGGCGATCGCCGCGGCCGACTACGGCTGAGTCGTCCACAACCTGTCCGGGTGTCGCGCCGTCCACAGTTCCGGCTCGGTGTCCGACGCCGCGCGCCGTCGTCCGCGACCGTGCGGTCATGGACATCCCACGTCGTCGGCCACCGGCCGCAGCACCCGCAGGCCCACCCGTCACCGGCCGCCGCACCGCCGGTCGGGAGCAGACCCCGCGGGTGCGCCTGCGCACACCCGCCGAGGTCGTCGTCGCGGTGCCGTACCTGCTCGGTTTCCAGCCGTCGGACAGCCTCGTACTGCTGGTGTTCGGCGGTCCGCGTTCCGAGCTGGGACTGAGCGTGCGCCTCGCGTTGCCCGACCCGGCGGACGGACCTTCGGAGCTCGCCATGCACTACCTGCCGCCGTTGCGCGCCGCGGCGGCCCGTGCCGAGGGCACCGGCGTTCACCTGCTGGTGTACCCGGACGCGTTCGACGACCCGGTGATGCACGACCTGCAGCTGCCGCGCCGGGAGCTGGTGCAGGAGGCGTGCGCCGCCTTCGCCGCCGACGGTCGGCCGGTCCGCGAGGCGACCTGCGTCGTCCCGGCGGAGCACGGGTACCGCTACTGGTCCTACTTCTGCGAGGACCCGCGGTGCTGCCCGATCGAGGGTCGGGTCGCCGGCGAGGACGACGGCAGCGACGTGCGGTTCGCGTTCGTGAGCGCCGGCCGGGCACCGCTCGCCAGCCGCGCCGAGCTGGTGCGGAGCCTGGCACCCCAGGATCCGGACGATCCGGCGGTCCGGGTCCTGGCAGCCGCCTGTGCGACCGCGCGGGCCGCGCTCGACAGCGCCGCCGGCACCGACCTGGCCGGCTGGCGGCGGCGGACCGTGCAGCACCTCGATCGCGCGCTGGCCGATCTTGCGGGGACCGGCGCGGCGCTGCCGGTCGAGTTGCAGGGCGTGCTCGCCGTCGTCCTGCATGCCGATGTGCAAGCGCGTGACGTCCTGCTCGGCGCGGCCGCGCGGGACCACCGGCTCCCCGCCCTCGTCACCGCACTCACCCCGCTGGTGCGCCGCCTGCCGCAGGGGCTGCGATCGGCGTCCGCTGCGACGGCGGCGGCCGCCGCCTACCTCGCCGGTGAGGGGGCGCTCGCCTGGACCGCCGTGGACCGGGCGCTGGAAGCGGACCCCCGGCAGCCCCTGGCCGGCGTGGTGGCGCAGTCGATGGCAGCCGGCCTGCCGCCGTACGACCTCGCCGACTTCGTGCAGGCGCTTCCCGGCCCGGACGGGTGGGACGCCGGACCCACCCTGGACTCAGATGGGTCGCGGAGCCGGTAGCCCGATCAGCGTGCCGCACCCCCACGCGGCGCCGAGCCCGCGGGCACGCTCGAGCTCCGCGGGGGAGTCGACCCCGACCGCGAGCAGCGTCGCGCCGTGCGCCTGGGCGGTTTCGTGCAGCGCGCCGGTCGCGCCCCGGCGCACGTCGACCTGCTGGTACGCCGGCCGGATCGTGGCGGCCAGCGCGATCGCCCGCTGCTCGGCCGCAGTGCCCTGCAGGTCGGCGTACGAGAACTGCCAGCCCCACGAGCGCATCTGCTCGACGGAGGTACGCAACCTGTCGGTGTCGGCGAACGCCGCCTCGGTGAGCTCGGCGACGACGGCGAGCGAGCGGCGCCCGCGCAGGAAGGACACGGCCAGCCGAGGCGGGCACGGTGATCCGAACGTCTCGGGCTCCGGGCGCAGGTGCAGCTCGCCGTCGACGTTCGCCGCGCTCGCGACGTCGAAGACGTGGCACCGGAAGGCCCAGTCCAGACGCTCGACCAGGCCGAGACGTCGCGCCTCGCTGAGCAGGCTCAGCGCGTCCGAGACCGCCGTGCCGGGTCGGCCGCGGGCGGCGACCTGCCATCCCAGCCGCGGCGCCGCCGACGGGGGGCGGCGTTCGGCAGCATCCGCCGCCGGCGTGAGCGAACGGATGGCGGTGAAGTCCGGACCCAGCAACGACGGGTCCGCGATCAGGCTCTCGACAAGGGTGCGCGCCTGACGCGTACGCCGCAGTGCATCACCGAGCGGGGTCGTGGTGATGCCGGTCGCTGGCAGGCTGCTCACTCCAGCATGGATCGACGCCTCGCGCGGCACCTTGAGCGTCCGACCGGTCCGACCTCGGGGTCGCGGCGCGCGGGCGGGTGATGCGCTCACGCGGACGTCGTCGCTCCGCTAGGTTCGGCGCCGTGCGCACCCGGCCGCGCGCCGTCAGTCGAAGGAGCCGTCATGCCAGCTGGTCCGATCCTCGTCGGATACGTGGACACCCCCGAAGGACGGGCGGCGCTCGATGCCGCGATCGCCCAGGCACGGCTCGTGGCGGCCCCGATCACCGTCGTCACCTCCCACCGCGGGGGAGCCGGGATGAGCACCAAGGAGGCACGCGACCTCGAGGACGACCTGCAGCACGCGCGCGCCGTCCTGTCCGGGACCGGACTCGTGCACGACGTCCGGGCTCTGGTGCGCGGGAACGATGTGGCCGAGGACCTCGTCGACCTGGCGACGGAGACCGACGCCCGGATGATCGTCATCGGACTGCGCCGTCGCAGCCCCGTCGGCAAGCTGATCATGGGGAGCAATGCGCAGCAGATCCTGCTCGACGCGCCGTGCCCGGTGCTCGCCGTCAAGGCGTGAACGGCTGACACCGCACCTGTCGGCCCTCGTCGCCCGCGGGAGATGGAATGCGGGCGACGTGTCAGAATGTTGTGCCCGGTAAGCGTTTGCGTATCGGCTGGTCGGTCACGCCCTGCTGAGGCGAGCAGACCAGGCTCGCGCGCTGCACAGAGTCCAAACCAGCTCGAGAGGTTGTGTTCGTGTCGTCCAAGCCGACCAAGGCGGTGCCCGCGAAGAAGACCGCGGCCGCGAAGACGAACGCCAGCAAGAGCGCGGGCACGTCCAGCCCGCGGGCGAAGAAGGCACCTGCCGCCGCCAAGAACCCCGCGAAGAAGGCGGCCGCGACGCGCAGCCGTACCAAGGCGACGCCCGTGAAGAAGGCGACGCCCGCGAAGGCGCAGAAGGCGCCCGCCAAGAAGACCGCGACGAAGAAGGCGACGGCCGCCAAGGCGACCGCCAAGAAGACCCCGACCAAGGCGACGGCGAAGGCCGCCGCGCCCAGCAACGGCGCAGCACCCTCGGCGGGCACCGACACCGACGCGGTCGACCTGACCGACGCGGCCGGCCTGGAGGCAGAGCTCGAGGCGGATCTCGCGGTCGACCTCGCCGAGGTGGACGAGGAGTCCAAGAAGCAGAGCGGCGAAGGGGAGACGGAAGGCGAGGAGAGCGGCGAGGACGAGAGCTTCACGATCTCCGACGTCGACGAGACCGACGAGCCCGTCCAGCAGGTCACCGTCGCCGGCGCCACCGCGGACCCGGTCAAGGACTACCTCAAGCAGATCGGCAAGGTCCCACTGCTCAACGCCGAGCAGGAGGTGGAGCTCGCCAAGCGGATCGAGGCCGGGCTGTTCGCCGAGGAGAAGCTCGCCGGCGGCATCACCCTGGACAAGCTCAGCCGCGGTGACTACGAGTGGATCGCCGAGGACGGCAGGCGTGCCAAGAACCACCTGCTCGAGGCCAACCTGCGCCTCGTCGTCTCGCTCGCCAAGCGCTACACCGGCCGCGGCATGCTGTTCCTGGACCTCATCCAGGAGGGCAACCTCGGGCTGATCCGCGCGGTCGAGAAGTTCGACTACACCAAGGGCTACAAGTTCTCCACGTACGCCACCTGGTGGATCCGCCAGGCGATCACGCGGGCGATGGCCGACCAGGCGCGCACCATCCGCATCCCGGTCCACATGGTCGAGGTCATCAACAAGCTGGCCCGCGTCCAGCGCCAGATGCTGCAGGACCTCGGGCGCGAGCCGACCCCCGAGGAACTGGCCAAGGAGCTGGACATGACCCCCGAGAAGGTGGTCGAGGTCCAGAAGTACGGCCGCGAGCCGATCTCCCTGCACACCCCGCTCGGCGAGGACGGCGACAGCGAGTTCGGAGACCTGATCGAGGACTCCGAGGCGATCGTCCCCGCGGACGCGGTGTCGTTCACGTTGCTGCAGGAACAGCTCGACTCCGTCCTCGACACGCTCTCGGAGCGCGAGGCGGGCGTGGTGAAGATGCGCTTCGGCCTCACCGACGGCCAGCCCAAGACCCTCGACGAGATCGGCAAGGTCTACGGCGTGACCCGCGAGCGGATCCGGCAGATCGAGTCCAAGACGATGAGCAAGCTGCGCCACCCGTCGCGCTCGCAAGTGCTGCGCGACTACCTGGACTGAGCGCGCGTACCCGCCTGTCGATCATGACATCATGCGCCCGAACCCGGGTTTGAGACGCATGACCCCATGATCGACGGGCGGTAGCCGCGCCAGTGGACACGATCGAGCGGGTCCTGCGCACCGCGCTGTTCGTCACGCCCATCTCCCCTGCGGCCCTGCTGCTCGCGGCCGCCGGGACGGTGGTCTCGCTGCTCCTGTGGCGTCCACTCGTCCGGGTGAGCGGCTGGCGCCCGGTGCCGACGCTGCTCGCGCTGCTGGCGCTGACCGCGGTGTGCGCCCTCACGCTTGCGCCCGGGAGCAATCCTGGGGAGGGCGGGGCGCGAGCGTGCATCGCAGGTGCACCGGTGCACCTGCGGGCGCGGCTGCTGGCCATCCGGACCTCGCCGGAAGCGCTGCTGAACATGGTGCTGCTCGTGCCGCTCGGCTGCTTCGCCGTGCTGGCGGTACGCCGGCTCTGGCCGGCGCTCGTGCTGGTACTGGTGCTTCCCGCGGCGATCGAGCTCGCGCAGACCAGGATCCCGGGCCGGGTGTGCAGCGGTATCGACTACCTGACGAACGCGGCAGGCGGGGTGCTCGGTGCGGTACTGGGGATCGTGGTCCTGTCCTGCTGGCAGCGTCGGCAGCGCGGGCCGTCGGGTCGCGGACCCCTGAAAGCCCCATGACGTGCGCAGCCCCCGGACCGCACGGTCCGGGGGCTGCGCAGGGTGTCGGGGTCGGGCTCAGCGCTCCATCGTGGCCGCCGGGTCGTCCGCGAGGCGGGCGGTCTCGTCGTGGATCTCGGCCGCGAGCGGTCGGAGGCGGTCCTCGTGCTCGCGGAAGTGGTGGGCGCAGAACAGCAGGTCTCCGCCGCCGGCGAGCGTGACCCGTACGTAGGCCTGCGCGCCGCAGCGGTCACAGCGGTCGGTCGCCAGCAGCGCCGGCTGTTGGGTCAAGGTCGGGGTCATCGCCCACCTCCACATCGCGGGTCCATCGGACCCGATCGGCGTCGCCGCGTGCTCACGGCGCCATGGTCGCTCTTCTCACGATCTGACTTCTCATCGGCGCCGTACCGGCCGCCATGAACATCGTCGCACCTGGTAACGACAGGCGCGGTCCCGGTTGTCCCCGGTTCGCCCCCGGCGTAAGCCGATCGTGACCCTGTTCACACGATCGACGCAGGATTGGCGCCGTCCCGGCGTGTCGGCGCAGGCCCGTACCCTGCGCTCGCCGCGCCCGGCGTGGTGCTCACCGGAGCGGCCCCGCCGCGCGGTTAGCCTGATCAGGTCCCACACCCCCCAGGAGAGTCCGTGAGCGCACCGGCGGTCGACGCCGCGCAACCCCGCCCGACCCGCGGCCGCAGCGGCGGCGCTGCGCGCGCCGGGGGCTACTCGGCCAAGCACCTGTCGGTCCTCGACGGGCTCGACGCGGTGCGCAAGCGCCCGGGCATGTACATCGGGTCGACCGACGGGCGCGGGCTGATGCACTGCCTGTGGGAGATCATCGACAACGCGGTCGACGAGGCGCTCGCCGGGCACTGCGGACGGATCGACGTGCTGCTCCACCCGGACGGGTCGGTGGAGGTCCGCGACGACGGGCGCGGCATCCCGGTCGACGTCGAGCCGAAGACCCGACTGTCGGGCGTGGAGGTGGTGCTGACCAAGCTGCACGCCGGCGGCAAGTTCGGCGGCGGCTCCTACACGGCCTCCGGCGGGCTGCACGGCGTCGGCGCCTCCGTGGTCAACGCGCTCTCCGAGCGCATGGACATCGAGGTCGACCGCGACGGCAAGGTCCACGGGATGTCGTTCCGGCGCGGGGTGCCGGGCATCTTCGACGACGCGGGCCCGGACGCCGCGTTCCACCGCAAGAGCGGGTTGCACGTACGCGGCAAGGCCAAACGCGGCGTGACCGGAACCCGGATCCGCTTCTGGCCCGACCGTCAGATCTTCGCCCCTGGTGCGGACGTCGACGTGGAGGCGCTGCATCGCAGGGCCCGCCAGACGGCGTTCCTCGTACCCGGGCTGCGCCTGGTGGTCCGTGACGAGCGCCCGCGCGGCGACCAGGACGGCGCGCCGGCTGCCGGCGTCGAGGACTACTGCTTCCGCGGCGGGATCGCCGAGTTCGTCGACCACCTCGCGACCGACGAGCCGGTGACCGGGGTGGTCCGGTTGCAGGGTGCGGGCCACTTCCACGAGACCGTCCCGGTGCTCGACGCGAAGGGGCACCTCACCCCACGCGAGGTCGAGCGCGAGCTGACGGTGGACGTGGCCATGCGGTGGGGCGTCGGCTACGAGTCCGACATCCGGTCGTTCGTCAACATCATCGCGACGCCGAAGGGCGGCACGCACCTGGCGGGCTTCGAGCGGGCGCTGACCAAGACGGTCAACGAGGCGTTGCGCACTGCGAAGGTCCTCAAGTCCGCGGAGGACAACGTCCTGAAGGAGGACGCCACCGAGGGTCTCACGGCCGTCGTGACGGTACGGCTGGCCGAGCCGCAGTTCGAGGGCCAGACCAAGGAGGTGCTCGGCACCCCGGCCGCCTCGCGGATCGTGGCGAACGTCGTCGGCAAGTCCCTGGCCGCCTGGTTCGCGACACCGCCGCGCGGGGAGAAGGCAGCCGCCCGCGCCGTGCTGGACAAGGTGGCCGGGGCGGCCCGGGCGCGCATCGCGGCCCGCACGCACCGCGACGTGCAGCGGCGCAAGAACGCGCTCGAGTCCTCCGCGCTGCCCGCCAAGCTCGCCGACTGCCGCAGCAACGACGTCGGACGCAGCGAACTGTTCATCGTCGAGGGTGACAGCGCGCTCGGGACCGCCAAGCTCGCACGCAACGCGGAGTTCCAGGCGCTGCTGCCGATCCGCGGCAAGATCCTCAACACCCAGCGCGCGTCGGTCGCCGACATGCTCAAGAACGCCGAGTGCGCCGCCATCATCCAGGTGATCGGCGCCGGCTCCGGACGCAGCTTCGAGCTGGAGGCGGCCCGCTACGGCAAGGTCATCCTGATGTCGGACGCCGACGTCGACGGGGCGCACATCCGCTGCCTGCTGCTGACCCTGGTCCACCGCTACCTGCAGCCGCTGCTCGCGGACGGCCGGGTCTACGCCGCCGTACCACCGCTGCACCGGTTCGAGGTGATCGGTCAAGGACGGGCCAAGAACGAGATCATCTACACGTACTCCGAGGACGAGTACCGCGCCATGTCGGCCTCCCTCGCGGCCGCCGGGCGGCGGGTGAAGGAGCCGGTGCAGCGCTACAAGGGGCTCGGCGAGATGGACGCCGGCCAGCTGCGGGAGACCACCATGGACCCGGCGACCCGGACGCTGCGGCGCATCACGGTCGGCGAGGTGGAGGCCGCCCACGAGGTGTTCGCGATGCTCATGGGCACCGACGTCGGGCCGCGCAAGGAATTCATCACGGCAGGTGCCGCCGGCCTGGACCGCTCCCGCATCGACGTCTGAGCGTCGGCTGTCTCGGGATCGCGGGCGGCGCGACCTATGACGCGCTGGTCGCCATGACCCTCCGCCATCACCGCGCCGGGCTGGTCACGCGTGATCGACGCGCGCTCGAGACGTACCGGCGCGCCGGGCTCTCACCCACCGCTGCCGGGCTGAAGCCCGCTTCTCCGGCGGCACCGCGCGCTCCGTAGACTCCGGGCGCATGGAAGCGACGAGCACCCGACCGGTACGTGTGGCCATCGTGGGTGCGGGCCCGTCGGGGCTCTACGCCGCCGACGCCCTCACCCAGCAGACCGACGTCCCGGTCTCGGTCGACATCCTGGACCGGTTGCCCGTCCCGTTCGGGCTGGTGCGCTACGGCGTCGCGCCCGACCACCTCTCGCTGCGGGGGGTCAAGAACACCCTCGAGCAGGTGCTCTCCCACGAACGGGTGCGCTTCCTCGGCGCGGTGGAGCTCGGCAGCACGCTCACCGTCGAGCAGCTGCTGCGGCACTACGACGCGGCGATCCTCACGTACGGCGCATCGAGCGACCGCCACCTGGGCATCCCGGGCGAGGAGCTGCCGGGCAGCATCGCCGCGACCGACCTCGTGAACTGGTACTGCGGGCACCCGGACGCCGTCCGCGAGCAGGTCGAGCCGGCGCTGCAGGACGTGCGGGCCGCGGTCGTCGTGGGCGTCGGCAACGTCGCCGTCGACGTGACCCGCGTGCTCGCCAAGACCGGCGCGGAGCTCGAGCACACCGAGATGCCGCAGCACGTACTGGACCTGCTGGAGAAGACCGGCATCACCGACGTCCACGTGCTCGGCCGGCGCAGCGCCGTCCACGCCTCCTGGACCACCAAGGAGCTGCGCGAGCTCGGCGCCCTCGACGACGTC
Source organism: Candidatus Nanopelagicales bacterium (assembly GCA_017848795.1). Classification (GTDB taxonomy): domain Bacteria; phylum Actinomycetota; class Actinomycetes; order S36-B12; family CAIYMF01; genus JAFIHG01. The sequence goes on from JAFIHG010000022.1 coordinate 22,791, forward strand.
GACGTCGTCGTCGACCCGGCCGAGGTGGACCTGCCGGTGCCGACGGACCGCCTCGCCGCGCGCAACCTGGCAGTCCTGCAGGAGTTCGCCGCACGGACACCGGCCGGCAAGGGCCGGCGGATCCACTTCCACTTCTGCAGCCGGCCGGTCGCGATCACCGGCGCGGAGCGGGTGGCCGCGGTGGAGGTGGAGCGCACCGAGGTGGACGAGACCGGTGCAGCCCGGGGCACCGGCGAGACCTGGACGCTGCCGGCCCAGCTGGTGGTGCGCAGCGTCGGGTACCGCGGCCTCGGCCTGGACGGGGTGCCGTACGACGCCTCGCGCGGTGTCGTGCCGAGCGAGGAGGGCCGGGTCCTCGCTGACGGCGCGCCGCTGAGCGGGCTGTACGTCGCCGGGTGGATCAAGCGTGGTCCTACCGGGATCGTCGGCACCAACAAGAAGGATGCCGCCGAGACGGTCCGCTCGCTGCTCGCGGACGTGCCCGGGCTGCCGGGCGCCGCGGAGCCCGAACCTGCGGCCGTCACCGCGCTGCTGGACCGCAGCGGTCAGCCGTACGTCGAGCTGTCCGGCTGGCAGGCCATCGACGCCGCCGAGCTCGCGCTGGGGGCGAGCCGCGGCCGGGCGCGTACGACCATCCACGAGCGCGAGGCACTGCTGCGCGCCGCGCGTGGCGGGCAGCCGGCCGCCGGCTGATCCCGCGTCAGGCCAGGGCCTGCTCGGGCGGGGCGAACACCACCAGCACCGCGAGGTCCTCGCTCACGTCGTGGAACCGGTGCTCCTCGCGGGCGGCTACGAACAGCGCGCTGCCGGGACCGACCTCGACCGTCGCGCCACCGCCGGTGAAACGGCCGCGCCCACGGGTCACGACGTAGATCTCGTCCTCGGTGTGCGGTTCCTGGTCGTCGACGCCGCCGGCCGGGATCGAATAGGTCCCGACCGACAGGTGCGCGGAGCGCAGGTGCTCCACCCAGTGGGTCGGTGCCTGCGGAGTGAACTCACCCGCGCCCGCGAGCAGCTGCACCTCAGGCTTCCAGCGGACTGAGCCGGCCGGTGTGCACGTCGTACACCGCGCCCGCGACCACGAGGTCGCGCGGCAGGTACGGGTAGCTGCGGATGCGCACCAGGTCCTCGGCGAGGGCCTGGCGCTGGTCCTGCACGGTGCTGAACTCGAGCGACCGGGTGTCGACGCCGAACTCCTTCATGATCGTCTCGTGCACCTCCTCATCGGTCGCCTTGCTCATCCGGCAGTCGGTGTGCGGCATCACCAGCACCCGCCTGACCCCGAGCAGGTAGGTCGCCAGCACCAGCGTCCGCAGCACGTCCGCCGTCACCCGCGCCCCGGCGTTGCGCAGGATCTTGGCATCGCCGCGGTCCATGCCCGTGATCGACAGCGGGTCGACCCGGCTGTCCATGCACGTGATCAACGCGAGCCCCTTGGCCGCGACCCCGCTCTGGTCGCCACCGCGGAACAGCTCGGCGTAGTCACGGTTGGCGGCCAGCACGTCGGCCATCGCCTCGGCCGGGAAGCGGGGTTCATCAGTCACGCGGGAACACTACTCGCCCGGTGATCACCCCGACGCGCCGTCCGGCTGTTCGGAACGCGCCCCGCCGGGGACGACGGTGCCTCCGACCGCGGCGACCGGCTTGGAGGTCGGGAGCCCGGAACCGTCGCGGCGTTCGTCGACCGGGGGGAGCGGCGCCGGTGCGCCGGCCGGCGTCGCGGCGCGCGCCGGTGCCGGACCCACCCAGGCGAGCACGAGCGCATCCTCGCCCTTGAGGAACCGCTGCACGCGCACCCCGCCGGTGGCACGGCCCTTGGCGGGGTAGCGGTCGTACGGCGTCACCTTGACGGTGCTGCCGCCGACCCCGGGCAGCGCGCCGGAGGACGCGGCGGCGGTGACGACCTGGTTGTCCCGCGCCGGGTCGACGGCCGTGAACGCGACCGCGCGTGCCCCCGGTGCCAGCCGGACGCCGGCGACCCCGCCGCCGGCCCGGCCCTGCGGGCGTACGGCTGCCGCCGGGAAGCGCAGCAGCTGCGCGTCGCTGGTGACGAACACGAGGTCCTCCTCGCCGGTGCGCAGCTCGGCGGCGCCGACGACGCGGTCGTCGCCGTCGAGCCGTACCACCGGCCACGAGTCCTTGTTGGTCGGCGTGTCGGGTACGACCCGTTTGACGATCCCGGCGGCGGTGCCGAGCGCGAGCCCGGGACCGGTCCCGCTGACCGAGCACAGGGCCACCGGGCTCGCGCCGTCCAGCTCGACGACCGCCGCGAGCGGCACGCCTCCGGCGAGCACGGGGGCGGCGTCGGTGGCGGGCAGCGCGGGCAGCTCGAGCACGTCCAGGCGCACCACCTGGCCCGCGGACGTCACCACCCCGACCTGCCCGCGCGCGGTGGCGTGGACCGCCGAGAGCACCACGTCGTGCGCGGCCCGGTCGCCAGCCGCCGGCAGTTCGTCGGCGTCGCGGGTGCGGGCCAGCAGCCCCGTGCTGGAGAGCAGCACGACGCACGGCTCGTCGGCCACCTCGAGCGGGACCGCGGAGCTCACCGCGCCGGTCGCCTCCAGCAGCACGGTGCGCCGGGGCGTGCCGTGCGTCTTGGCGACCGCGGCGAGCTCGTCGGACACGAGCTGGCGCAGCCGGCCGTCATCACCGAGCACCTCCGCCAGCTCGGCGATCGTGGCAGCCAGCTCCTCGCGCTCCTGCTCGAGCTCGATGCGGCTGAACTTCGTCAGCCGCCGCAACGGCATCTCGAGGATGTAGTCGGTCTGCACCTGGGTCAGGTCGAAGACCTGCATGAGCCGTTCGCGGGCCCGCGCCGTGTCGTCCGACGAGCGGATCACCGCGATGACCTCGTCGATGTCGAGGATCGCGACGAGCAGTCCCTCGACCAGGTGGCGCCGGTCCTCCGCACGCCGCTTGCGGAACTGTGAGCGCCGCCGTACGACGTCGAGCCGGTGATCGACGAACACCTGCAGCAGTTCGCGCAGCCCCAGCGTGCGTGGCTGGCCGTCCACCAGCGCGACCGCGTTGACCGCGAAGGTGTCCTCCATCGGGGTCAGCGCGTAGAGCTGCTCGAGGACCGCCTCGGGGTGGAACCCGTTCTTGACCTCGATGACGAGCCGCAGTCCGGACTCGCCGTCGGTGTAGTCCGCGACCGCGGCGATGCCCGAGAGTTTCTTGGCGTCCACCGCCTCCTTGAGCCGGGCGATCACCTTCTCCGGTCCCACCGACGGCGGCAGGTCGGTGACGACGATCCCCTTGCGGCGGGGGCTGACGTTCTCGATGTGTGCCGACGCGCGGACCCGGAACGTGCCGCGCCCCGTCTCGTACGCCTCCCGCACGCCCTCCAGCCCGACGATCCGGCCGCCGGTGGCGAGGTCGGGACCGGGGACGAACCGTGTCAGCGCGGCGGTCGTCGCGTTCGGGTGGCGCAGCAGGTGGCGCGCCGCGGCGATCACCTCGCCGAGGTTGTGCGCAGGGATGCTGGTCGCCATGCCGACCGCGATCCCGGACGCGCCGTTGACGAGCAGGTTGGGGATCGCCGCCGGCAGCACGACCGGCTCGGTCTCCCGCCCGTCGTAGTTCGCGGCGAAGTCGACCACGTCCTCGTCGAGAGTCGCCGTCATCTCGAGCGCCGCGGGCGCGAGCCGGCACTCGGTGTAGCGCATGGCCGCCGGGCCGTCGTCCACCGAGCCGAAGTTGCCGTGCCCGTCGACCAGCGGCAGGCGCAGCGAGAACGGCTGGGCCATGCGCACCAGGGCGTCGTAGATGGCGCCGTCGCCGTGCGGGTGCAGCCGGCCCATCACCTCGCCCACGACCCGGGCGCTCTTGACGTGGCCGCGGTCGGGACGCAGCCCCAACTGCGCCATCTGGTACAGGATCCGGCGCTGCACCGGCTTGAGCCCGTCCCGGGCGTCCGGCAGCGCCCGGGAGTAGATGACGGAGTAGGCGTACTCGAGGTAGGACCCCTTCATCTCCTCCGCGACGTCGATCTCGACGATCCGCTCGTCGGGCGGTGGGGGGGACGGCGGGGCGGGGGTGCGACGTGCCATGGGCGTGCGGGTGCTCCTCGGCCTGCGGGTGGGACCCGGTCATTCTCGCAGCCCGCCCGGACGGCCCCGCCGGCGACGCGCGGGACCGTCAGCGCAGCGTGGGTGAGCCGTCAGCGCAGCGTGGGGGAGCCGTCAGCGCGGCGTGGGGGAGCCGTCAGCGCAGCGTGGGGGAGGCGGTGTCGCGGGAGAGCGCGGCGATGAGCAGCGCGGCGACGCCGGAGCCGAGCGCTAGGTACGCGCCGTACCGCACGTGGGCCACGCTCACCGCACCGGCCGACACCGAGACGGCGTTCGAGAGCACCCAGACCACCGCGCTGGCGGTGCCGGCCAGCGCCCCGACGACCGCGATCGCTCGGGCGCCGAGGAGCGCCCCGAGCACCACGAGCGCGCCGGCGACCCAGAGCAGGAAGGCGAGCGTCGCGAGGGAGGAGCCGGGTGCCCCGGCGACCGCGGACGGGTCCCACAGCCCGCGGGACGGGATCGTCATGGCCGTCGTCGTCGCATACCACGGCAGCCAGGCGCACGCCGCCAGCAGCGCTCCGCAGAGCAACGTCGCCGCCCGCGCCGCCCAGGTCATGTCCCGCATTGTGGGATGCGCCGTTGCGCCCCGGGGTCCGCCGAACGGCCGGAGTCGATCATCCGAGGGGTGCCGGTAGCCAAGCTACGACGGCGGTGCGGGTCGCCCGCCACGGCGAGCGATCGCGAGGGCGGCCGTACGAGCGCCCGCTTCGAGCGCGTCGCGCAGCTCGTGGCCCGTCCGATGCGCGGGCAGGAAGCCCGCCGCGAACGCGTCGCCCGCGCCGGTGCTGTCGACCACCGCCACCTGCCGGGCGGCGACCTGCGCCGGCGCGCCGGCCGGCGGGACGGCGAGCGCGCCGCCCGGCCCGAGCTTGACCACCGCCAGCGCCCGCAGCGCGCCGGCCAGCGCCCGGCCCCACTCGGCCGGTCCCGGCCCGGCCCCGAGGGCTCCGGCCAGCACGCGGGCCTCGTCCTCGTTCGCCAGCAGCACGTCCACGCCCGCGAACCACTCCAGCACGTCCGCCGGGCCCAGGTCCTGGATCGGGCCGGCGGACGCGGCGTCGATGCTCGTCGTCATCCCGGCCGCCGCCGCGGCAGCCAGCATCGCGCGGGCCGCCGGGCGGGACTGTGCGCGCAGCAGCGCGTACCCCGACAGGTGCAGGTGATCGCCGGTGCGGAGCAGGTCAGCGGGCAGGTCCGTCTCCGCGAGCCCGAGGTTCGCGCCGGCGTCGGGGACCATCGTGCGCTCGCCGCCGGGCACCACCACGACCAGGCAGGTGCCGGTCATCGCGTCCGGGTCGACGACGGCGCGTACGTCCACTCCCGCCTCGCGCAGCTCGGCGACGGCCGCCGGACCGAACGGGTCGGCGCCGACCCGGACCACCAGCGCCGCCGTGTGCCCGCCGGCAGCCAGCCAGTGGGCGGTGTTCGCCGCCGAGCCGCCCCCGTAGAGCTGGATCCGCCCGGGGGTGTCGGTCCCGGTGCGCAGCGGTTCGTCGATCGCCGCGACGACGTCGGTCATCACGTCCCCGACCACGACGAACCGCGGGGCCGGGCCGCGCGGCAGGTTCGGATCCACCTCGGCTGCCGGGTCAGCGGGCCGCGGTCGGCGCCAGCGCGGCCAGCTCACCGGCGATCTGCGCGGCGAGCCGGGCGTTGTGCTTGACCAGCAGCACGTTCGCCGCCAGCGAGGCGCCGGACGTTCGCTCGTGGAACCAGGCGAGCAGGAACGGGGTGACATCCTTGCCGCGTACGCCCTGCGCCGCCGCCGCGGCCAGCCCGGTCGTGAGGGTGTGGTCGTGCAGCTCGCGCGGCAGCTCCTCGTCGGGGCCGAGCGGCTGCGCCACGACCATGCCGCCGGTCAGGGCGAGCCGGTCGCGGGCGGCGATGACCTCGGCGACCTCGCGCGCCGAGCTGACCGTCCAGGGCACCGCGGAGCCGGAGTCCGCGAGGTAGAAGCCCGGGAACCGGTCGGTGCCGTACCCGAGCACCGGGACGTTGAGCGTCTCGAGGCGTTCGAGGGTGGCGGGCACGTCCAGGATCGACTTCACACCGGCGCAGACGACCGTCACCGGGGTCCTGCCGATGGTGACGAGATCGGCGGACTCGTCCCAGGTCTCGAGCGCGCCGCGGTGCACGCCGCCCAGGCCGCCGGTGGCGAACAGCCGGATCCCCGCCAGCGCGGCGAGGTGCGCGGTCGCGGCGACCGTCGTGGCACCGTGCCCGCCGCGGGAGACCACCACGCCCAGGTCGCGCACGCTGACCTTGACGACCGTGTCGTCGTTGGCGACCGTCTCCAGCGCGGCGTCGTCGAGCCCGACGCAGGGCACGCCGCCGACGACGGCGACCGTCGCCGGGACCGCACCCGCGTCCCGTACCGCCTGCTCGAACTCCCGAGCGACGGTCAGGTTCTCCGGGCGGGGCAGCCCGTGGCTGATGATCGTGGACTCGAGCGCGACGACGGGACGGCCTTCGGCGAGCGCTGCGGCGACCTCGGGGGACGGCTGCACGGGGTGATCGATCACCGACGACACGGTACCCGCCGTACGGCACGGCAGCCCCGATCAGGACCGCATCCGGCACCTACCGGCCCGGGACCGCACTAGGTTGGAGCGGTGTCCGACCTGCTGGGGGCGGCCGCCGCGGGCGCAGACGCGCCGGACCCGCCGGTGTACCCGGTGCGCTGGGAGGCCGACGTCGTGCTCTCCGACGGGCGTCCGGTCCACATCCGGCCGATCCGTCCGGACGACGGCGAGCGGCTCGTCCGGTTCCATGAGTCGCTGTCCGAGCAGACGGTGTACTACCGGTTCTTCGCCCCGTACCCGCATCTGTCGGAACGTGACGTGCGCCGGTTCACCAACGTCGACTACGTCGACCGGCTGGCCCTCGTAGCGACCGTCGGTGAGGAGCTCATCGGGGTCGGACGGTACGAGCTGCTCTCGCCCGGCACCGCCGAGCTCGCCTTCACCGTCGCTGACACGCACCAGGGGCGCGGGCTCGGTTCGGTGCTGCTGGAGCACCTGGCCGCGGCTGCGCGGGAGAGCGGGCTCTCCCGGTTCGTCGCCGACGTGCTTCCCGACAACCGCCGGATGCTCGCGACGTTCGCCGAGGCCGGGTACCGGCCCACCCAGCACGTCAGCGACGGGGTCGTCTCGCTCGCCTTCGACATCGAGCCGACCGCCGAGAGCGTCGCCGTGCGCACCGCGCGCGAGCACCGCGCGGAGGCCCGTTCGATCGCGGGTCTGCTCGCGCCCCGGTCGGTCGCCGTGGCGGGCGCCGGACGGAGCCCGGGCGGGCTCGGGCACGCGGTGCTGCGCCGGATCGTCGACGGCGGGTTCGCCGGCCGCGTCGTGGCGGTCAACTCCCGGGTCGAGGACGGCGCCCGCATCGGCGGCGTACCGGCGTACCGGCGCCTCGACGACGTCCCGGGCGGCGCTGACCTGGTCGTCGTCGCGGTCCCGGCCGAGGAGGTCCTGGACGTCGTCACCCAGGCCGCACAGACCGGTGCCCGCGGGCTCGTCGTCGTCTCGGGCGGGTTCGCGGAGACCGACGACGCCGGGGCGGCGCGGCAGGCCGAGCTGGTCACGCTCGCGCGCGGCAGCGGCATGCGGGTGGTGGGACCGAACGCGTTGGGACTGCTCAACACCGCACCCGAGGTACGCCTGAACGCCTCGCTCGCGAGCCGGCTGCCCGCGCCCGGCCGGGTCGGGTTCTTCTCCCAGAGCGGCGCGCTCGGCGGACCACTGCTGGAGCGCGCCGCGACCCGCGGTATCGGCATCTCGAGCTTCGTGTCGGCCGGCAACCGGGCCGACGTCTCGGGCAACGACCTGATGCAGTACTGGGAGGACGATGCGGCCACCGACGTGGTGCTGCTGTACCTGGAGAGCATCGGCAACCCGCGCAAGTTCACCCGCATCGCGCGCCGGCTGGCCCGGCGCAAGCCGGTGGTCGCCGTCCGGTCGGTCCGCTCCACCCAGGCGTTGCCGCTCGGACACCGGGTACGGCGCACCGCGCTGCCGCCGGAGGCGCTCGACGCGCTGTTCGAGCAGTCCGGGGTCATCCAGACCACGACGGTGGGTGCGCTGCTCGACGTCGCCGTGCTGCTCGCGCACCAGCCGCTGCCCGCAGGCCCGCGCGTCGCGATCGTCGGCAACAGCGACGCGCTCGGCGTGCTCGCCGCCGGAGCCCTCGACTCGGCGGGTCTGGCGGTGAGCGGCACGCCGGTACGGCTGCGCGGCGACGCCGACGCGGCGGCGTTCGCCGGGGCGATGGCGGCGGCCATCGAGGATCCGGCCTCCGACGCCGTACTCGCCCTGCACGTGCCGCCCGTCCCGCTCGCCCACACCGAGCACGCGGACGTGATCCTCGCCGCCGCGCGCCGCGGGACGACGCCGGTGCTCGCCGTGCTGGTGAGCTCGGACGCGGACGGCGCGACCCTCACCGACGGCGAGGTCACAGTGCCGGTGTTCGGGACCGTCGAGGAGGCCGTGGCCGCGCTGGCCGCGGTGACCCGGTACGCGCAGTGGCGGCGTACCCCCGAGACGGCCGCGCCCGAGCCGGAGGGGATGCGGGTGGCGGAGGCCGACGAGCTGCTCGGGCGGCTGCTCGCCGAGCTCGGCAGCGCCGACCCCGCCGAACGGGAGGTGCGGCTGCGCGCCGGTGCGGGTGATGACCCGCTGACGGCCCTGCTCGACTGCTACGGCATCGCCGTGGAGCCATCGGTCGTCGTACGCACCGCCTCGGAGGCGGTCACCGCGGCCCGCCGGTTCGGCTACCCGGTCGCGCTGACCGCGACCGATCCCGAGCTCGCCCGCCGCGTGGACGGGGTCGGTGTGCGGCTGGACCTCTACAACGACCGTGCGGTGCGCGGCGCCTGGCGGGCGCTGTCCGCGGAGCTCGATCCGGACCAGCCCGTCGAGCGGCACGTGCAGCGGATGGTGGCACGTGGGGTCGACGCCCGGATCGCCACGGCCGAGGACCCCTCCTTCGGGCCGGTGGTGGCCTTCACGGTCGGCGGCGCTGTCGCCCAGGTCCTCGGCGAGCGTTCCTACCGGATCCCGCCGCTCACCGCGGACGACGCGCGCGCGCTCGTCACCGGGTCGCGAGCCGCGCCGCTCCTGGCCCGGGTGCCTCCCGCCACGGTCACCGCGCTCGAGGAGCTGCTGGTCCGCGTCGGCCGCCTGGCGGAGGAGTCCCCCGCCCTGGCCCGCCTGGTCCTCGACCCGATCCTGCTCACGGCCGGCGGGCCGGTCGTGCTCGGCGCGCAGGCGCGGGTGCGCCGGCCCGGGACCCGTACCGACAGCGACGCGCGACGCCTGACCCGCTGAGTCGTCCTCCGGAGCACCGGAACCCGCTGTGCACGCTCGAAAAGCGCAAGCACGACGCGGATAGCGCATCAAGACCGCCGACGGGCGCGTCCCGAGCGCCAGTGCGGCAGGAATACCGCCGACGGGCGCGTCCCGAGCGCCAGCGAGGGTATCCGCGGAGCCCGGGGTTCCGAGCCCTGGGCGAGGGGACCCCGCCGGCGAGGCGGCTCTGCGGCGCTCGAAAAGCGCAAGCGGGACGCGGCTAGCGCATCAAGACCGCCGACGGGCGCGTCCCGAGCGCCAGCGAGGGTATCCGCGGAGCCCGGGGTTCCGAGCCCCTGGGCGAGGGACCCCGCCGGCGAGGCGGCTGTGCGCCCTTGGAGGCGGAACAGCACCGTCGGCGAGGCGGCTGTGCGCCCTCGGAAAGCGCAAGCGCGACGCGGCTAGCGCATCAAGACCGCCGACGGGCGCGTCCCGAGCATCAGCAACCTCACACCAATACCGCCGACGGGCGCGTCCCGAGCGCCAGCGAGGGTAGCCGCGGAGCCCGGGGTTCCGAGCCCCTGGGCGAGGGACTCCGCCGGCGAGGCGGCTGTGCGCCCTTGGAGGCGGGACAACACCGAGGCGGCTGTGCGCCTTTGGAGGCGGGACAACACCGAGCGACTGGTTGCTGCCTGCGGCGGCGGGGAGTGGGAGGATGAGCCAATGGACTCCACCGGCACCTTGCAGCCGCGCATGCACGCCGACATCGAGCGCAGCGGTTACTACCCGACCCTTGTCGCGGACACCCTCGACACCGCGTTGGCCTCGGAGCCGGTCCGCGCGTACGTCGTCCACCACGAGGCGGCGTTCGACCATGACGAGCTGCGCCGCCACGTCACCGTGCTGGCGCTCACCCCGACCCGGCTGATCGTGGGGCACACCGACGAGCATCCAGCGGACGAGACCTGCCCGACGCCGTACGCGACCTCGTCGACCGAGGCGGTACGCCTCGAGCGCATCGACTCGGTCGTCGTGACCCGGGTGGCGGCCGACCCGGCGAACCACCGCACCGGAGCACCCGCGCGCGAGTGCGTGCTCACGATCGGGTGGGGGGCGGTGGCGCGGATCGACCTGGAGCCCGCCTCCTGCGGCGACCCGGAGTGCGAGGCCGACCACGGCTACACCGGCACCGCCAGCAACGACGACCTCTCGTTGCGGGTCTCGGAGGCGGCCGACGGCGCGGATGTCGTGGCTCAGGTGCTCGACTTCGCGATGGTGCTCTCGCAGGCCACGGCCGAGCGCGCCCGCTGACGGGCGGGGCGTCCCGTGCCGGCCGCGTCCCCGTCCGTGGCGGCGCCGGGTGCCGACACCGCGGCGCCGCGCACGCTGGTGCTCGTCACCGGTTCCAGCCGTAGCGCGACGAGTGCGATGGCGGGTGCCCTGCGCGAGCTCGGCCTGCGCGTACGCGGCCCGTACCTGCACGCCAACCGCTCCGACCCAAGGGGTTCTTCGAGTCGTTGTGGTCGGTCGAGTACCACAACGCGTTGCTGGAAGGCGGGCGTGCAGGATGCCGCGCTCGACCGGCTGCGCGACGCGTACGGCCGCCTTCGCGAGCAGCAACTCGCCCCGGCCGCCGCGTCGGCGCGCTGACCGGCGATCACCGGCGGTCGCGGGTCAGTCCTGCGCCGGGGGCGGGTCCTCGGGCTTGCGGGTGCCGAACAGGATCTCGTCCCAGCTGGGGACGACCGCGCGCGGACGGGTACGCGCCTGGGCATCGCCCGCCGGCGGTGCCTGACCGGCGTCCCGCGCCGCCGGCCGGCCCTTGCGGCGCTCGCGCCGGGACGGCTTGGCGTGCGCGGGCGTGACGCCCGGATCGGTCATGAGCAGGTCGTCGAGCGGGGTGTCCGGCTGCTCCGGCGGTCCGTCGGCGAGGTCGAGCACCTCACCCGAGTAGCGGTCGACGATCTGCGTCGGCCGCGCCGCCGCCTCGGCGTCCCACGCGCGCACCTGCCGGTCGACCTCGGCCGGGGTGGGCTCGCCCCAGGGAGCGGCCGGCCCTTCCAGGTCGGTCTCGCTCTCCCGGACCACCAGCCGCATCAGTGGGGCGGGCTCGGGTGGTGCCGGCACGCCGTGCTGGAGCAGGTGGGCGACCTCTCCCTCGGGCTCGAGGGTCCGATCGAGCTGGTCGTACGCCCAGCCCGCCTCGCCGACCGTGAACGGCGCCTCGGTCGCGCCGGCCCAGCGGGCCACCACGGTCCAGCGACCGTCCTCGCGTCGCCACGCGTCCCACTCCAGGTGTTCCGGGTCGGCCCCCGCCTCCGACAGCACCTGCTGCAGCGACTCCGCGAGCGACAACGGCTCCTCGCCGCGGCGCACCTCCAGGCCGCGCGCCAGCTCGGCCACGTGCGCCCGTTCGGCCAGCGGCGGTCCCGCGAAGCGGGTCACGCGCTCGATCGCGATGCCGGTCTGCTCGGAGATGTCCTCCGGGCTCTGCCCGTGCCGGATCCGGGTCTGGATGTCGCGCGGGCTCGCGCCCTCGAGCGCGATGCTGAGCTGGCCGAGTCGGGGGCGGTCGCCGCGCACCGCTGCGACGAGGCGGTCGTCCACGGCGAGGGAGTACTGCTGGCCGTCGCCGGCGGTGAGCAGCAGGTCGCCGCCGTCGGTCAGGCCCGCGAACGCCAGCTCGCGCATCCGCATCCTCCTCGTGCCTCGACCGGACGCCGGTCCGCACCGACGCCTGGACCATCCTCGCGCCCCGGGCGGGCACCGGGCGTGTGGGCCGCCGCGACACGCCGGGGACGGGGCGCCAGGGGCCCTGCGTTCCGCGTCAGGCTACGCCGTGCGGCGCGGATCGGGGCCGCGGCCTCACGCGCGTGCGTTCTGCCAGGCGCGTTCCAGGTTCCGGTAACCGGCGAGCACCGCCAGGAACGTCCCGATCGCGCAGGCCGTGCAGATCAGGTACGCCGTGCTCGCACCCCGGCTGTCGATGACCGCGCCGGCCCCGGCGGCAGCCATCGAGATGCCGACACCGAGTCCGGCGTTCGTCCAGACCAGGCCCTCGGTGAGCCGCCTGGCCGGCACCAGCTGGGCCACGAGGGCGAACCCGCTGATCAGCACCGGCGACACCGCGAGACCGGCGAGCAGGCACACCACACCGAGCAGCCAGAGCGAGTGGACGAGCCCGAACGGGACGGTGGTGAGTGCCAGGACCGCCGCACCCAGCGTCAGCTGGCGATGCAGGTCGATGCCCGTCTTCAGCGCGCCGACGGCGAGCCCTGCGGCCCCGGAGCTGAAGGAGTAGACCGCGAGCAGGATGCCGGCGGCGCCCTGCTCGCCGCGCTCGGCGGTGAACGCGACCGTCGTCACCTCGAACGCGCCGAACAGCCCGCCCAGCAGCACGAACGCCGCCACGATCGCGGGCATCCCGGGGTACCGGATCGCGCCGCGGCCGCCCCGATGGCCGGTGCCTGCCGCAGGTGGCTCGCTGCCGCGTTGCGGCACGAGCAGCACCGTGCCGACCGAGATCAGCAGCGCGCAGGCGGCGAGTGCGGACCAGTCAGCGAGCGTGATCGCCAGCATCGTCGCGAGGGGCGGGCCGACCACGAAGATCACCTCGTCGACCACCGACTCGTACGCGAACGCCGTCCGCAGCCGCTTCGGGTCCGCAATCAGCAGGTGCGCCCACCGCGCCCGTACCAGCGCCCCGATGCTCGGCATGAGCGCGCCCTGGACGGCCGCGGTGAGGAAGAGCAACCCGACCGGCGCGCGCTCGAGCACCAGGACGACGAACAGGGTGAGCGCAGCCACGTGGGCCGAGGTCAGCCAGGGCAGTACCCGGGCCTGGCCGAAACGGTCGAGCAGGCGCGCAGGGAACGGGCCGATGACGGCGTTGCACAGCGCCCCGACCGCCGACAGCGCGCCGGCCAGGGCATAGCTGCCGGTCTGCAGGGACACGAGCAGGACGATGCCCAGCCCGATCATCGAGATGGGCAGGCGCGCCACGAGGGCGGTGGCGGACATCGCGAAGGCCCCGGACCGCCGCAGCACGTCGAGGTACGGGGCAAGCACTCGCCCGAGGCTATCGACCGCGCCGTGCCGCAAGATTGCCGCATGGATCCCGAGCTGGCACAGCTGCGCGACCTCGCCCTGGACGCGGCTGCCGCCGCGGTGGCGGCGCTCATGGCGGGGCGCGACGGCGCCGTAGCGGTCGCTGCGACCAAGTCGAGCGCGACCGACGTCGTGACCGAGATGGACCGCGCCAGCGAGCGGCTGATCACCGAACGCCTGCTCGGAGCCCGGCCGGATGACGGGATCCAGGGGGAGGAGGGCGCGGACCGCGCAGGGACCTCCGGCGTGCGTTGGGTCGTGGACCCGCTCGACGGCACCGTGAACTACCTGTACGGCCTGCCGTACTGGGCGGTCTCGATCGCGGCCGAACGCGACGGCGAGGCCGTCGTGGGCGTCGTCGCGGTCCCGACGCTGGGGGAGACGTACGTCGCGGTGCGTGGCGAAGGCGCCCGGCTGCTCACCACTGACGCCGCGGGCGGCCCGCGCACCGTGCAGCTGCGCGTCAACGACCCAGTGCCGCTCGACCGGGCACTGGTGGGCACCGGCTTCGGCTACCGCGCCGAGCGCCGTCGCCGGCAGGGCGCCGTCGCCGCCCGGCTGCTGCCACTGGTGCGCGACCTGCGCCGCGCCGGGGCCTGCGCCACGGACCTGTGCCACCTGGCGGCCGGACGGCTCGACGCGTTCTACGAGATCGGTCCACAGCCGTGGGACCACGCGGCAGGCGGGCTCGTCGCCCGCGAGGCCGGTGCCCGCTTCCTGCTGGCGCCGGTCGCCGACGAGACCGACCCGCTCGTCGTCTCTGCAGGTCCCACGCTGTTCCCGGAGCTCTGCGAGCTGCTCGTCGGCCGGCCGCAGCCGCTCGATCCGTCCGGCTGAACCGGCTCCGAGCGGGGGGTCGGGTCGCGGTCCGCAGGAGCGTCAGGCACAATCGCCGCCCGGACCCCGCGGGAATGGACGTGCCCGGTCCGGCGTTACCAGGCTTCCTGGCGGCCTTGCAGCAGGTCCGCGAGCTGACGAAGAACGAGAACGAGGACGAGATGGCAACCGATTACGACGCTCCCCGCAAGACTGACGAGGAGCTCGCCGAGGAGTCGCTCGAGGAGCTCAAGGCGCAGCGTGCGAACAAGGCGGCCTCGAACGTGGACGTGGACGAGGTCGAGTACGCCGAGAACCTCGAACTCCCGGGCGCAGACCTGTCCGACGAGTCGCTGACCGTACGGGTGCTACCGCGGCAGGCCGACGAGTTCACCTGCAGCAAGTGCTTCCTGGTCCACCACCGCAGCCAGCTGGCGAAGATGGTCGACGGGCAGCCGGTGTGCACCGAGTGCGCCTGATCCGCTGACGTGCGCCGACGGCTGACGCGCCGCGCGGCCCCCACGGACGCCGGCGCGGACGAGGGGACCGGGTCGCAGGCCGGCGAGCCGGCGGACCGGCTGGCGGCGGCCCTCGGCGAACTCACCACGCCCGGCTCGGGCGCCCGGACGCGGGAACTGTCCAGGGAGGTCGCGGCCCTCGTCGCGCGGCGTGCCCGCACGGCCGGTGCGGGAGCCGTCGCCAGCGGGCGTTTCCTCGGCGACCTGCTCGTGGAGGCGGTCGCGCACCTGCCCGTACGCGACCTCGCGACGCTGCGCGAGCACCACCACGGGCTGCAGGGGGAAGCGCTCGCCGACGCGCTCGAGCGCAACGCCGCGCGGCTCACCGCGGTGCTCGGGGCGGCTGTCGGCACGGCGGCGGCGGCGCAGTGGTTCGCGGGTCCGACGCTGGTCGCCGTCCCGCTCGAGATCCTCGTCGAGACACTCGTGGTCGCGGTGGTCGAGGTCAAGCTGCTCGCCGAGCTGCAGGCGGTGTACGGCATGCCCGTCCCGTCGGGAGGCGCTCGTCACGCGCTCGCGACCGCCCTGGCCTGGGCGCAGCGCCGCGGCGTGAACCCGTTGCTGCCGCACACGCTTCCCGCAACGCTCACCGCCGCCGAGGCGCTCGCTCGGGCGACCATCGGGCGACGGATGATGGGCCGGTACGCGCGCAGCCTGGGCGGTCTTGCGCCGCTGCTGATCGGGGCGGTGTACGGCGCACGCAGCAACAGCCGCCACACCCGCGCGCTCGGCACCGCGGTCCGGCGCGACCTGCGCGTCCGGCGGGCGCAGAGCGGGTGGTCAGCCCTTGGGGCGTGAGGCCAGCCGGTCCACGACCACGTTGACGACGGCCAGCGCGGCCGCCGTCGCCACCGCCCACACGATCACCTGGCGCATCGAGGCGTCCGGGTCGTTCGCCTTCGGCGGTTCGTGCCCGGTCCGGCGGTGGTAGACCGACTCCATCGCCTTGCGCACCACCCAGCTGGCGGCGAACGTCGCCAGCGGCGCGATCACCTTCGCTGCGGCGCCGCCACCCGACGACGACCCGGCGGCAGCGGGCGCGGCTTCGGTGGGCTCGGTCATCGGTGCTCCCGTGAGGTCGGTGTGTCGCGACCGCACCAACCTAACCAGCGGGTGATCACCGTGCCATCCCACGCAGCGCGGCGGCGACAGCCGCCGGGTCCCGCGTCGACACCAGCCAGTACGGGTGCGGGTCGTCCGGATCGCTCACCTCGACCCGCACCGCGCCCGGCACCGAGGACCGGATGCAGTGGTAGGCGTACGGGTTCGCGTCGATTCCGCGGAGCCGCCGGGTCGCTTCGCCGTCGAGCACCTCGACGGCGCCGACGTAGGCGCGGGGCAGCCGGGCGCGCCCGGCACGCAGCACCCGGTCGTCGACCTGCACGACAGGGGCCGTCGTGACGAGCACCCAGGCCGCGGCACCCTGCAGCACGAGGAAGGTGAGCAGCCCCCACGCCGGCCCGAGCGCGTAGCCGTACGCCAGGCCGAGGCTGCCGGTGACGATCACCGAAAGCAGCCAGCTCGCCCAGGACGCGTGCACCCGTTCGCGGTGGGCGACGACGGTGCCGTCCTGCCCTTCCCGCCAGGCGGGCGGGGGCGCCGCGTCCGCGGGCCCGAGGCGGGTGTGCCGATCGCTCACCGGTCAAGCCTCGCACGCGGGCGGCTGCGCCTGACGTGCGCGGCCCGCCGGTAGGGTCGCGCGGGTGACCGACCCCGTCGCCCGCCCGGCCGGAGCCGTGGACGTGCTGCTGCAGCGGCTCGACCCGCAGGTGCCGCTGCCCTCGTACGCGCACCCTGGTGACGCCGGGGCGGACCTGGTCACCACCGTCGACGCAACCGTGGCGCCGGGGGAGCGGGTGCTGCTGCCGACGGGTGTCGCGATCGCGCTGCCGGACGGCTATGCCGCCTTCGTGCACCCGCGCTCCGGGCTGGCGGTGCGCTGCGGCGTGGCGCTGGTGAACGCGCCGGGCACGGTCGACGCGGGTTACCGTGGGGAGCTGCGGGTCGCGCTGGTCAACCTCGACCCTCGTGAGCCGGTCGTGCTGCGCCGCGGGGACCGCATCGCGCAACTGGTGGTGCAGCGCGTCGAGCGGGCGGTCTTCCACGAGGTCAGCACGCTGCCCGGCTCGCACCGCGGCACCGGCGGGTTCGGCTCGACGGGGACCGGCACCGGCGCCGCTACGGTGTAGCCCGCTCCCCGCACCGCGGCGGGGCCCACAGCGTCAGGAGAGGCACGTGTTCGGTCGCCGCAAGCAGCGCGCGCGTCAGCAGGACGCCGACGAGTACGACCTCGGCGCGGACGCCGAGCGGGTCGAGGACGAGCAGGTCGAGGACGAGCCGTACGACGACGGCGAGTACGAGGACAGCGAGTACGACGACGAGTACGCGGACGACGACGAGGGCGCCGAAGCCGACCCCGCACGCCGCGATGGCCCGTACGACGTCGAGGAGATCGACCGGCGAGCCGCCACGGGCGAGGTCGCGCTGCTCGACCTGGGCGGGTTGCGCGTCCCGGTCCACGACGGCGTGGAGCTGCGCCTGGACGTGGACCAGGAGTCCGGACAGGTCGTGTCGGCCACGGTGGTGCACGAGCGCTCCGCGGTGCAGATCTCGGCCTTCGCGGCCCCGCGCGGGGAGGGCATCTGGGACGAGGTGCGTACCGACATCGCCAGTGGCATCAGCGCCGCGGGTGGCACCGTGGACCGCGTCGCCGGCAGCTTCGGTGTCGAGCTGCACGCGATGGTCCCGGAGACCGGTCCCGGCGGCCGCGGCGCGCTCGTCCCGGCCCGGTTCGTCGGTGTGGACGGGCCGCGTTGGTTCCTGCGCGGGCTGTTCACCGGCGCGGCCGCGCGCGACACGGCCGCCGCCGCCCTGCTGGAGATGGTGGTGCGCGGCTGCGTCGTGGTCCGCGGCAGCGAGCCGATGGCGCCGGGCGACGTCCTGCTGCTGCAGGTGCCGACCGAACTGCCCGAGGGCCTGGCCCAGGGCGACGACGACGCGGACGGACCGGACCGGCGCCAGCTGCCCCCGCCGCGCCGCGGGCCGGAGATCACGGAGATCCGCTGACGCGGCACACGTACCCTGGAGGTATGGCGGTGTCGACCGGGGTCGCCGGGAGCGAGAGTTCGCGCGGGTTGCGTGCGGTGCTGCGCCGGCTGGTCTCCACGCCGGAGGAGCTCGACGCGGTCGAGCTCGCCGACACCGCGACCTCCTCGGGCGCCGACCGGATCCAGGACTGCCGCTGCGGGCGGCCGGTGATCGTGGTGGGGCGGCTGCGCTCGGTCACGATGCGCTGCGCCCAGCAGGTGCCGGCCGTCGAGGCCGAGCTGTACGACGGCACCGGGCAGCTGACGCTCGTGTTCCTCGGCCGGCGGCGCATCCCCGGCATCACCCCGGGCCGTCCACTCGCGGCGTACGGGCGGCCGATCGTCCGTGACGGGGTGCGGACGATGATCAACCCCCGGTACGAGCTGCTGCCGATGGGTGCGGAGTGAGCGACCCGACCCGGCCCGCGGACCTGTCGCCGGCCCCCGACGGCACCGAGCCGGCGCTCGAACAGGTCGGCGAAGAACTCGCCGAGTCCATGGACGCCGGCGGCATGGGCCGTGCCGGCGGGCTGGCCAACGCGCTCGTGGAGCAGGGGGCGATCGGGGACGCCATCGGCGGCTGGCGCGGCATGATCGACTCGGCGGCGCCCTCCGCGGTGTTCCTCGTCGCCTTCACGGTCACCGGTCGCCAGCTCTCGGCCTCGGTCTGGGCGGCCGTCGTGGCCGGCGCGCTCATCGCCGGCTGGCGGCTGCTGCGCCGCCAACCGCTGCAGCAGGTCCTCGGCGGTTTCGTCGGGGTCGCGTTCTGCGCCTGGCTGGCGTCGCGGACGGGTCGCGCCGAGGACTTCTACCTGCCCGGACTGCTCTGGAACGTGCTGTACGCGGTCGTGCTCGCCGGGTCCGCGGTCGTCGGGCACCCGCTCGTGGGCTACCTCGTCGGCGCACTCACCGGTGACCTGAAGGGCTGGCGGGGCCGGCCGCGGCTGCGGCGCGCGTACCTGCTCGCGACGTGGCTGCTCGCCGCGATGTTCGTGCTGCGGCTCGTGGTCCAGGTCCCGCTCTACCTCGCCGGCTGGGTGGAGGCGCTGGGAGCGGCGCGCCTCGCCATGGGCATCCCGCTCTACGCCGGCACCGTGCTGCTGTGCTACACGATCGTGCAGCGGGCGCGGCACGCGGACGCCCTCACCGGCGCGTCAGCTGCCGAATAGCGACCGGAGCGCCCGCTCCTGCTCCTCGACCGCCACGAACAGCAGCTCGTCGCCCGCCTCGAGCGGCTCGTCGCGGGACGGTGTCACGACGCGGGTGTCCCGGATGATCGCGACGAGCGCCGTGTCGGCCGGCCAGGCGACGGCACCGACCGCGGTGCCTACCACGGCCGACGAGGGCGAGAGCGTGATCTCCACCAGGTTCGCGTTGCCCGTACCGAACGTGAACAGCCGCACCAGGTCCCCGACCGTCACGGCCTCCTCGACCAGCGCGGCGAGCATCCGCGGGGTGGAGACCGCGACGTCGACCCCCCACGCCTCGTCGAACAGCCACTCGTTCTTCGGGTGGTTCACGCGGGCGACCACGCGGGGTACGCCGTACTCGGTCTTCGCCAGCAGCGACATGACGAGGTTCGCCTTGTCGTCGCCCGTCGCCGCGATGACGACCTGCGAGGCCGGCAGGTCCGCCTCGTCCAGCGAGGAGATCTCGCAGCAGTCGGCGATCAGCAACGACGCCCCGGGCACCAGCGGGCCGGCGAGCGCGGGGTCCTTGTCGATGAGCTGCACGGTGTGACCGCTGGCGAGCAGCTCCCGGGCGATGGCGACGCCGACCTTGCCGGCCCCGGCGATCGTGACGCGCATCAGCCACCGGTCCCGGGCCCGGCGGCGACCGCCGCGAGCGCGGAGTCCCGGTGCCGGTCGTCCACCAGCAGGTGGACCGCGTCGTCGGCCTGCAGGACGGTGTGCTCGTTCGGCAGCAGCCCGCGTCCGAAACGGACGAGGTACGCGACCCGGGTGCCGGTCTCCTGCTCCAGGCGGACCGCCCGCTCGCCGATCCAGGCCTCCGGCAGCACCACCTCGAACATGCTCACCCCGCCGACGGCGCTGCGCCACTCCTCGCGCTCGTCGACCGGCATCAGCCGGCGCAGGATGCGCTCGGCCTGCCACGACACGCTCGCGACGGTCGGGATGCCCAGGCGCTCGTAGACCTCGGCACGGCGCGGGTCGTAGATCCGCGCGACGACGTTCGGCACGCGGAAGGTCTCCCGCGCCACCCGCGCGGCGATGATGTTCGAGTTGTCACCGCTGCTCACCGCGGCGAACGCGTGGGCGTGCTCGATGTCGGCCTCGAGCAGCCGGTCCCTGTCGAACCCGATGCCGAGGACCTTGCGACCGCCGAAGTGCTTGCCGAGCCGGGCGAATGCCGGTTTGGACTGGTCGATGACAGCGACCGAATGACCCTCTGCGTCGAGGGTCCGCGCGAGCTGGGCGCCGACCCGGCCGCAGCCCAGGACCACGACGTGCACCCAGACCTCCGAGCCTTCCCGCGGTGCGAAAGCACCGGCACGCCTCGTCCGGACCGGTGGCGGTACGGGCGGGTAGCCGCGTGTCGGTGCGCCACCGTACACCGCCGCCGTAGCATTCCCGCTCGTGTCGTCACTGACGGGGTCGGCCAAGCGGCTGCTGTTCGGCCGGGCGCTGCGAAGCGACCGGCTCGGCGAGACCCTGCTGCCCAAACGCATCGCGCTGCCGGTGTTCGCCTCCGACGCGCTGTCCTCGGTCGCGTACGCCCCGGACGAGATCTTCCTGACGCTCTCCATCGGCGGGATGGCCGCGTACGCCTTCTCCTGGCAGGTCGCCGCGGTCGTCGTCCTGGTGATGGTGACGGTCGTCGCCTCGTACCGCCAGAACGTGCACGCGTACCCGAGCGGGGGCGGGGACTACGAGGTCGCGACGGTGAACCTCGGGCGCTCCGCCGGGATCACCGTCGCGAGCGCGCTGCTGGTGGACTACGTCATGACGGTCGCGGTCTCGGTCTCCTCCGGGGTGCAGAACGCCGCAGCCGCGGTGCCGTTCCTGCGCGGGAACGAGACCGAGGCGGCGGTCATCGTCGTCGTCGTGCTGACCGCGATGAACCTGCGCGGGGTGCGCGAGTCCGGCACGTTCTTCGCGATCCCGACGTACGCGTTCATGATCGGCATCCTCGGCATGGCCCTCTACGGGCTCTACCAGAAACTGACCGGGTCGCTGCCCCTGGCGCAGAGCGCCGGGTTCGACATCACTCCCGAGCCGGTGTTCGCGGACGGGTTCGTCGGCATCGGCGCGGCATTCCTCGTGCTGCGCGCGTTCTCCTCGGGCTGCGCGGCGCTCACCGGGGTGGAGGCGATCAGCAACGGCGTACCGGCCTTCCGCAAGCCCAAGTCGCGCAACGCCGCGACGACGCTGCTGCTGATGGGCACGCTCTCGATCCTGATGCTGATGAGCATCGTGACGCTCGGCAACGCGATGCAGCTGCGGTACGCCGACGACTCGGCGAACCAGTTGCTGCAGAACGGGGTTCCGGTCGGCGACGGCTACGTGCAGGAGACGGTCATCGGCCAGCTCTCCGACGGGATCTTCGCCGGCTTCCCGCTGGGCTTCTACTGGGTCACCGCCGCCACCGGGATCGTGCTGGTGCTCGCCGCGAACACCGCGTTCAACGGCTTCCCGGTGCTCGGATCCGTGCTGGCGCGCGACGGCTACCTGCCGCGCCAGCTGCACACCCGCGGCGACCGGCTCGCCTTCAGCAACGGCATCCTGCTGCTCGCCGCGATGGCGCTCGTGCTCATCGTCGCGTTCAAGGCCAACGTGACGAGCCTGATCCAGCTCTACATCGTCGGGGTGTTCGTCTCGTTCACGCTCAGCCAGACCGGGATGGTCCGGCACTGGACCCGGCTGCTGCGCGTCGAGACCGACCGCGCCACCCGGGTACGGATGATGCGTTCGCGCGTCATCAACTCGATCGGTCTGGTGATGACCGGCTGCGTGCTGGTCGTGGTGCTGATCACCAAGTTCACGCGCGGGGCCTGGATCGCGGTGACCGCGATGTTCGTCATCTTCCTGATCATGCAGGGCATCCGCCGCCACTACGACCGGGTGTCGGTCGAGCTCGCACCGGACGAGGACGAGGTGGTGACGCTCCCGTCGCGGATCCACGCCGTCGTGCTGGTCTCCAAGATCCACCGGCCGACGCTGCGCGCCCTGGCGTACGCCCGCGCGACCCGCCCCAGCACCCTCGAGGCGATCACGGTGGACGTCGACCCCGACGACACCGCGGCCCTGCAGGCGGAGTGGAGCCGCCGGGCGATCCCCGTCCAGCTGCGCGTGCTGGAGTCCCCGTTCCGCGAGGTGACCCGTCCGATCCTCGACTACGTACGCGGGCTGCGCCGTACTAGTCCCCGGGACCTGGTGATCGTCTACATCCCCGAGTACGTCGTCGGGCACTGGTGGGAGCAGCTGCTGCACAACCAGAGCGCGCTGCGGCTCAAGGGACGGCTGCTGTTCACACCCGGGGTCATGGTCACCAACGTGCCGTGGCAGCTCGAGTCCAGCGGACGGGTCGCGCACCGGTCGGTCGCGAACGCCCCCGGCGCGGTCCGCCGCGGTGACCCGCCGGCGGCGGTCAAGGACGCGGTCGTACGCAGCCAGTACTTCGGCCAGGGCATCGAGGAAGAGGACGGCCGACGTTGACCGGCAGCCCGGAAACCGACGCGGAACCGGGCCGGGAGCTCGAGCTCGACGTGGGCCCGGTGGGCTACGGCGGGCAGTGCGTGGCCCGTCACGACGGTCGGGTGCTCCTCGTACGACATGCCCTGCCGGGCGAGCGGGTGATCGCCCGCGTCACGGGCGTCGGGCGGCGCGGGCGGTTCCTACGGGCGGACGCGGTACGGGTCCTTGCGGCCTCGCCGGACCGGGTCACCCCGCCGTGCCCGTATGCCGGGCCGGGCCGCTGCGGCGGCTGCGACTGGCAGCACGCCGCTCTCGACGCGCAGCGCCGGCTCAAAGGCCGGGTGCTCGCCGACGCGCTGCGCCGCCATGCGGGGGTCAGCGAGGTCGGCGGACAAGCGCTGCCGGAGAGCGTAGAGGTCCATGCGGTCCCCGGTGACGAGGACGGGCTGCGCTGGCGCACGCGGGTGCGGTACGCGGTGGCGCCGCACAACGAGGGGCCGCCAGCGCTCGGGTTCCGCCGGCACCGCAGCCACGAGGTGGAGCCGGTCGGGGACTGCCGGATCGCGGCCCGCGAGATCGCGGCCCTCCCGCTCGCCGATCACCCCTGGCCCCACACGGTCGCAGAGGTCGCGATGACCCGTTCCGGTACCGGGGAGCTCGTCGTGCGCCCCGAGCCCGCGTCGACCCGGGACCCCGAACTGCTCCGCCTCCTGCCCGCCGCCGTCTCGGTACCGGGCGTCCGCGGCCGGGGGCGGGTCACCGAGCAGGCGGCCGGTCGGCGCTGGCGGGTCTCCGGCGACGGCTTCTGGCAGGTCCATCCCGGCGGGGCCGAGGTGCTCGTCGACGCCGTACGCGCGCTGCTCGCCCCGCGCCCCGGCGAGCACCTGCTCGACCTCTACAGCGGCGTGGGGCTGTTCGCCGGTGCGCTCGCCGCCGACCTCGGACCGGGCGGACGCGTCGATGCCGTCGAGGGCTCGGCCGCCGCCGCCAAGGACGCCCGCCGCAACCTGCACGACCTGCCGCAGGTGCACCTGCACCACGCCGACGTGCGGGTCTGGCTGCGGCGCCGCTCGGTCGTGCGGGCCGACCTGGTGGTGCTCGACCCGCCCCGTACCGGCGCCGGCCCGGACGTCGTGCGGCAGCTGCTCGCCCGCGGGCCGCGCGCCATCGCGTACGTCGCCTGCGATCCGGTCGCCCTCGCACGGGACCTGGCCGTCGCGCTCGCGGCCGGCTGGCGGCTCGCGCAGCTGCGGGCGTACGACCTGTTCCCCATGACCCACCACCTGGAGACCGTCGCCCTCCTGTTGCCCGCCCGTTCCGGATGAATGTGGCAGGACTCCACCAAGAGCGGAGTCCTGCCACATTCATCCGGAACGCCGGGGGGCTCGGGTCGGGCGGAGCACGGTGAGGTATCTTGATATCAAGATAAATCCCGGACGTCGGACGGAAGGACTGCCATGGCCACGGACAGCACGAGCGTGAACAGCTTCGGGGCCCGATCGGACCTGACGGTCGGCGACCAGACGTACGAGATCTTCCGCGTCGACGCGGTGCCGGGTTCGGAGCGCCTGCCGTACACCCACAAGGTGCTGCTCGAGAACCTGCTGCGCACCGAGGACGGCGCGAACGTCACCGCCGATGCGATCCGCGCGCTCGGCAGCTGGGACGCCGGCGCCGAGCCGAGCGAGGAGATCCAGTTCACCCCGGCTCGGGTGATCATGCAGGACTTCACCGGCGTCCCGTGCGTCGTCGACCTCGCGACCATGCGTGAGGCGGTCGTCGAGCTCGGGGGCGACCCGACGAAGATCAACCCGCTGGCGCCGGCCGAGCTGGTCATCGACCACTCGGTCATCGCCGACTTCTTCGGCACGCCTGAGGCGGCGGCGCGCAACGTCGAGCTGGAGTACCAGCGCAACTTCGAGCGCTACCAGTTCCTGCGATGGGGCCAGAGCGCGTTCCGGGAGTTCAAGGTCGTCCCGCCGAGCACGGGCATCGTGCACCAGGTCAACATCGAGGCGCTCGCGCGCGTGGTCATGACCCGGAACGGGCAGGCGTACCCCGACAGCTGCGTCGGCACCGACTCGCACACCACGATGGTCAACGGCCTCGGCGTCGTCGGCTGGGGCGTCGGCGGCATCGAGGCGGAGGCCGCGATGCTGGGCCAGCCGGTGTCGATGCTCATCCCGCGCGTCGTCGGCTTCAAACTGCGCGGTGAGCTGCCGGCCGGCACGACCGCGACCGACCTCGTGCTCACGATCACCGACATGCTGCGCCGGCACGGGGTGGTGGGGAAGTTCGTCGAGTTCTACGGCGACGGCGTCGCGTCGGTCCCGCTGGCCAACCGCGCGACCATCGGAAACATGAGCCCGGAGTACGGCTCCACTGTCGCGATCTTCCCGATCGACGAAGAGACACTGCGCTACCTGCAGTTCACCGGTCGCAGCGCCGCGCAGGTCGAGCTCGTCGAGGCGTACGCGCGTGCCCAGGGGCTCTGGCACGACCCGGCCCGCGAGGCGACGTACTCCGAGTACCTCGAGCTCGATCTCGCCACTGTCGTCCCGTCGATCGCCGGCCCGAAGCGCCCGCAGGACCGCATCGAGCTGGCCAACGCCAAGACCGCGTTCCGCGGCGCGCTGCGCGACTACGTCGCGCACGACGGGCTCGACTCGCTGGCCGACGAAGGGGTTGCCGAGACCTTCCCCGCCTCCGACCCGGTCGCTGTCGCGGGCGGTAACGAGGGCGCCGAGCCGAAGGGGCACGCGCGCACCGATCGGGGGCGGGCGAGCAACCCGACACCGGTCACGCTCGCGGACGGCACGCGCGTCGAGATCGACCACGGTGCGGTCACCATCGCCGCGATCACGTCCTGCACGAACACCTCCAACCCGTCGGTCATGATCGGGGCGGGGCTGCTCGCGAAGAAGGCGGTCGAACGCGGCCTCACCAGCAAGCCGTGGGTGAAGACGACTCTCGCGCCAGGTTCCCAGGTCGTCACCGACTACTACGACAAGGCCGGTCTCACGCCGTACCTGGAGAAGCTCGGCTTCGACCTCGTCGGGTACGGCTGCACCACCTGCATCGGCAACTCCGGTCCGCTGCCGGAGGCGGTCAGCGCGGCGGTGAACGAGGCCGACCTCGCGGTGACGGCAGTGTTGTCCGGCAACCGCAACTTCGAGGGCCGGATCAACCCGGACGTGAAGATGAACTACCTCGCGTCCCCGCCGCTGGTCGTGGCGTACGCCATCGCCGGCTCGATGGACGTCGACCTCACCACCGAGCCGCTGGGCACCGACGGCGACGGGAACCCGGTATACCTCAAGGACATCTGGCCCTCGCCGCAGGAGGTCCAGGAGACGATCGACCGGGCCATCGACCCCGAGATGTACAAGTCGCGGTACGCCGACGTGTTCGCCGGTGACGAGCGCTGGCAGTCGCTTCCGACCCCTACCGGCGACACGTTCGAGTGGGTGGACGACTCGACGTACGTGCGCAAGCCCCCGTACTTCGAGGGCATGGGCCGGGAGCCGGAGCCGGTGGCGGACGTCGTCGGCGCGCGGGTGCTCGCCAAGCTGGGTGACTCGGTCACGACCGACCACATCAGCCCGGCCGGGTCGATCAAGCAGGACTCGCCGGCCGGCGCGTACCTCACCGAGCACGGCGTCGAGCGGCGCGACTTCAACTCGTACGGTTCCCGGCGCGGCAACCACGAGGTGATGATCCGCGGCACGTTCGCCAACATCCGGCTGCGCAACCAGCTCCTGGACGGCGTCGAGGGTGGCTACACCGTCGACTTCCTCTCGCCCGACAAGCCGCAGACGACGATCTACGACGCGTCGGTCGCCTACCAGGCCGCGGGCGTGCCGCTGGTCGTGCTGGCAGGCAAGGAGTACGGCTCGGGGTCCTCGCGGGACTGGGCGGCCAAGGGCACCGCACTGCTCGGTGTGAAGGCGGTCATCGCCGAGTCGTTCGAGCGGATCCACCGTTCCAACCTGATCGGCATGGGCGTGCTGCCGCTGCAGTTCCCGGCAGGTCAGAACGCCGACTCACTGGGGCTGACCGGCGAGGAGACCTTCACCATCACGGGCGTCACCGCGATGAACGACGGCACCACCCCGCGCGAGCTCGCGGTCGAGGCGGTCAAGGAGAACGGCGACGTCACCGAGTTCACCGCGGCGCTGCGCATCGACACCCCGGGGGAGGCCGCCTACTACCGCAACGGCGGGATCCTGCAGTACGTGCTGCGCAGCCTGCTCTGACGGCGGCGGCGCGGATACCACTGGCGATGCGGCCCGGAGAGATACCGTTGCCTTACTGACAGTAAGGAGGGGTCATGGCCTCCGCGACCGTGACGAGCAAGGGACAGATCACCATCCCCGTGGACGTACGAACCAAGCTCGGGCTGCGGCCCGGGTCCCGGCTCGCCTTCATTCCGACCGCCACGGGCGGCTACGAGATCCATCCGGAGAGCGCGTCGATCAAGGACCTGAAGGGTTCCGTGACAGGGCCGCAGGACACCGTCACCATCGAAGAGATGAACGAGGCTGTGACCGGCGCCGTGACCGCGAACGTGCGGTGATCGGCCTCGACACCGATGTCGTCGTCCGCTACCTCGTCCAGGACGAGCCCGACCAGTCAGCGGTGGCGACCACGGTGATCGAGCAACTGACCGAGAGCGACCCCGGTTACCTCAGTCTGGTGACCGTCATCGAGATCTATTGGGTGCTGCGCCGCGCCTACCGGGTCGATCCCGAGCGCTGCGTCGAGCTGCTGCAAGGGCTGCTGGACTCCCGAGAGCTACGAGTGGACCGGGCAGCCACCGTGCGTGCGGCACTCTCCGCCAGCCGCGGCGTCGATCTCGCCGACGCGGTCATCGTCGAGCTCGGCCGGGCGGCCGGATGTGAATACACCGTTACCTTCGATCAGCGGGCCGCGCGGGTGGGTGGCATGCAGTTGCTCGGCGCGCACACCGACGGATGACGAACGCGGCTCAGGTGAGCCGCCCTCAGCGGTGCACATGCGGGGCCGGAGCGCCGGGGTCGACCGGTCCGTGCCGGCCGGCCAGCTGCGCCCCGCGCAGTTCGCGCACCCAGTCGGCGAGTGCGCGCACCGACGCAGGTTCGTGACGGGACAGTGCCAGGACCCGCGCTCCGTGCCGGGCCGCGGTGGCGTCGGCGACCATCCGCTCCACGTCGACCTCGACGTACGGCGCCAGGTCGGTCTTGTTGATCACCAACAGGTCGGCGCGGGCGATGCCCGGGCCGCCCTTGCGAGCGACGTCACCGCCTCCGGCCACGTCGAGCACGAACAACTGTGCGTCGATGAGCGCGGGGGAGAAGGTGGCGGTGAGGTTGTCGCCGCCGCTCTCGATCAACACCAGGTCGAGCGGTGCGAAGCCCTGCTCGAGGTCCTCGACGGCGATCAGGTTCATGGTGATGTCGTCGCGGATCGCGGTGTGCGGGCAGGCGCCTGTCTCCACCGCCCGGATCCGCTCCACCGGCAGCACTCCGGTGGAGCGCAGGAACCGCGCGTCCTCGTCGGTGTAGATGTCGTTGGTGACCACGGCGAGCGCGAGTTCGTCGGCGAGGGCCCGGCACAGCGTCGCGATCAGCGAGCTCTTGCCGGTGCCGACCGGGCCGGCGACGCCGAGCCGCAGGGCGCGGGTCGAGCTGCTCGTGCCGTTGCTGCGGTTCACGGTGTTCTCCTCGTGGTTGCTTCCGTCGGCGTTCCGGTCAGGGCGCGCAGGGCGGCGTCGAGATGGCGCCGCAAGGCGAGGTTGTCCGCGGCGAGCGCGGTGACCGCGCTGCCGCCACCCGCGAGCGCCAGCACGGCGGCAAGCCCGGGGAGCCGGACGCCGGGTGGTTGCGCCTGCCCCGGGTCGAGGACCAGCAGCGAACCGGAGGCCCGGTGCGCTCCGGAGATCGCCGGCGTCGCCGCGTCCGGCGTGCCGAGGGCGAGGTCCTGCCGGTAGCAGGGACGGCCGGCCCGGCTCACCTGCAGCCGCTGCTCGATCTGCCCGCCGGTCTCGCCGTGCCGGCCGAGCAGCACCTCTTCACGCAGCACGAACCGGGCGTCCGCGGCGAGCTCGACCTGCACGTCGGTGACGTGATCCGCGCCGGAAGCGACGATGATCGGCTCCGGCATCCAGATCAGGGTTCCTCCCTCGGCCACCGTGATCCGGACCTCGGTCCGCGACAGCGCGCCGTCGACGGCGGGTAGCAGCAGGGTCGCCGCGACCTGCGTCAGCAGCAGCGCACTACCCGCGCCCACGTCGATCTGGAAGGTGAGCCGGTCCCCGCCGACCGGGCCGGCCGCGCCAGCGGTCAGCCACACGTGGGCGGCTGCGGGCGGACAGGCGGCGAGCGGCGGCGCCGGTCCCGGCCGGGCCGGGCGCAGCACCTGCGGCGCCTCCGAGCGCAAGCGCACCAGGCGGGTACGGCCGTCCGCGCCGAGATCGGTGGTGATCGCGGCGGACGAGCGCATCCGGGCCGCGGGCGCCGGTGCGGCGACGGCGCGGGCGGGACGGCCGAGGGTGGCCGTCACGAGGCGAACAACCGACTGGTGCGGGCGGCGTGCGCCTCGGCGTACACGTCGAGCAGCGGGGCGGCCGGCGCGGGCAGGTCGGCCACCGTTCCCGCGCCGTACTCGTCCGCGCGGGAGGCGAGCCGGTCGAGGCGAGCACGGAGGCGCGCCAGTGCCGCGTGCGTGGCGAACGGGTCGAGGGCGAGCAGCCGGATCGCCGCCGCCGCGGGTCCGGCCACGCTCTCGTGCAGGTACGCGTACGCCGCGGCCCGCGCGTCCAGGCCGAGGACGGCGGCCCCGGCACCGAGCGCGACTGCGTGGTGCGGCTGGCCCGCCAGCTCACCCAGCCGCGGGTCCGGCGCGACCTGCCCGAGCACCCGGACCAGCTGCCGGCCCAGCTGCCGGGAGGTGTTGCGCTGCGCGGGCGAGGGAGTACGCGCGTCGAGCGCGTCGTCCAGCGCGGTGAACGCCGCGCGGTGCCCCTGCGGTGCCGCCGTGACGCGGCAGGCGGCGGCGGCGACCGCCGCGCCGAGCAGCCCGACGGTCGCGGCGCGCCCGGCGAGGAAGTGCTCCAGGCTCGCGACATCATCGACCAGCCCGGCAGCGACCGCCGCCTCGAGGCCGCCGGAGTGTGCGTACCCGCCGGCGGGCAGGCGCGAGTCGGCGAGCAGCAGCAGCGCCGCCAGATTCGCCATCGCCTAGAACAGGAAGTACCGCTGCGCCATCGGCAGCTCGGCGGCAGGGTCGTGGTCGACGAGTTCCCCGTCGATGCGCACGCTGTAGGTGTCGGGGTCCACCTCGATACGGGGCAGCGCGGTGTTCTCCGGCAGGTCCGCCTTGGTACGCGACCGGACGTTGCCGACCGCGACGAGCGGCCGGTCGATGGCGAGCCGGTCGGCGAGGCCGTCCTCGATCGCCTGCGGCGCTACGAAGGCGACGCTGGTGCTGGCGGCGAGCCGGCTGTACGCCGAGAACCCCAGCCGCGGCAGCACCGGTTGCGGCGTCGGCACGGACGCGTTCGGGTCGCCGAGCGCGGCCAGCGCCACCGCGCCGCCCTTGATGACCATCGTCGGGCGGACGCCGAACAGGGCCGGCTGCCAGAGCACCAGGTCGGCCATCTTCCCCGGCTCGACCGACCCGATCTCGTGCTCGAGGCCGTGGGCGACCGCCGGGCAGATCGTGTACTTGGCGACGTAGCGGCGGGCCCGGTGGTTGTCGGCACGGCCGTCGCCGGGCAGCGCCCCGCGCAGCAGCTTCATCTGGTGGGCCGTCTGCCAGGTCCGCAGCACCACCTCACCGATCCGGCCCATCGCCTGCGCGTCCGACGACATGATCGACAGGGCACCGAGGTCCTGCAGCACGTCCTCGGCGGCGATCGTGCCGGCGCGTACCCGGCTCTCGGCGAACGCAAGGTCGTTGGGCACCTGCGGGTTGAGGTGGTGGGCCACCATCACCATGTCGAGGTGCTCCGCGACGGTGTCGCGGGTGTAGGGCCGGGTCGGGTTCGTGGAGGCCGGCAGCACGTACGGCTCACCGGCGATGCGGATGATGTCCGGCGCGTGCCCGCCGCCGGCGCCCTCGGTGTGGAACGCGTGGAACGTGCGCCCGCGCACCGCGGCGAGCAGGTCCTCGACGAACCCGGCCTCGTTGAGCGTGTCGCTGTGGATCGCGACCTGCACGCCGGACTCGTCCGCGACGGTGAGCGCGGCGTCGACAGCCGCCGGGGTCGCGCCCCAGTCCTCGTGCACCTTGAAGCCGCCCGCGCCCGCGCGCAGCTGCTCCCACAGCGCCTCGTGGGACACGGTGTTGCCGCGCCCGAGGAACAGCACGTTGAGCGGCCACGGCTCGACGCCTTCCAGCATCCGCTCGATCCACCACGCGCCCGGCGTCGCGAGCGTCGCCTTGGAGCCTTCCGTCGGCCCGGTGCCGCCCCCGCTCACGGTGGTGATCCCGGCGGCAAGCGCCTCCTCCAGCATCGCCGGCTGCACGAAATGGACGTGGGTGTCGATCGCGCCCGCGGTCAGGATCATCCCGTTCCCCGAGGTGATCTCGGTCGAGGGCCCGATGACGAGATCGGGATGGACGCCGTCCATCGTCTCGGGGTTGCCGGCCTTGCCCAGCGCGGTGATCCGGCCGTCCCGGATCCCGACGTCGGCCTTGATCACACCCCAGTGGTCGAGCACCACCGCGCCGGTGATCACCAGGTCCGGGGTGCCCTCGGCACGCGTGGCGCGGGACTGACCCATCGACTCGCGGATCGACTTGCCGCCGCCGAAGACCGCCTCGTCGCCGCCGACGCACCGGTCCTCGGTGACCTCGATGAACAGGCAGGTGTCGGCGAGGCGGATCCGGTCGCCGGTGGTCGGGCCGAAGGAGGAGTCGTACTCCTGCCGGTCGATGTCAGCCATCGAGGGCACCTCCACACTCCCCACGCAGGCCCGCCACGATCCGCTCGCCGCCGATGGGGACCAGCTCCACGTCGACGGCCGCACCGGGCTCGAAGCGCACCGAACCGCCGGACAGCACGTTCAGCCGCAGTCCCCACGCCGCCTCGCGATCGAGGTCGAGCGTCGGGTTCACCTCGGCGAAGTGGTAGTGCGAACCGACCTGGATCGGCCGGTCGCCGGTGTTCACCACGCGCAGGCTCGTCACCGCCTTGCCCGCGTTGATCACGACCGGGTCGTCGCCGTAGATCACCTGGCCGGGGATCAGCGGCTCGTCGCCGTGGGCGTCGTCACCGACGTACCGGCGCCGTTCGGCTTGTCGCTCGCCGGTGCCCGGCCGGCGCGGCGGGCTGGAGACGCCGGGGCCGCTGTGGGGATGCCGCTCCGGCCCACTGGTACGGGCGCCCGAACCGCCGGGGTCGTCGCTGGGGTGGTGACCGCGCCCGCTCATGGGATCGGCGCCGTGACGGTGACGAGCTTGGTGCCGTCGGGGAACGTCGCCTCGATCTGCAGCATGGCGAGCATCTCCGGTACGCCCTCCATCACCTGCTCGCGGCTCACCACCTCGCGTCCGGCCTCCATCAGGTCCGCGACCGTGCGCCCGTCGCGCGCCCCCTCGAGCAGGAACGACGTGATCAGCGCGGTGGCCTCGGGCAGGTTGAGCCGGACGCCGCGGTCGCGCCGCTCGGCGGCGAGCTTGGCCGCGGTGTAGATCATGAGCCGTTCGCGCTCGTGCAGAGTGAGCAGCATCGAGTCCTCCTGCCTGGAAAGACGGCGCAGTCATGGCGGAACTGCGAGACTCCCGGCCGACCGCGCGGCTTTTCGCGTGTCCGCCTGTGGGCCCAGCATGGCCGGACTTCCCGCACCCCGCGACCTGGCGCAGGCAGCGTGCTCAGTCCGGTCCGCCGAGCAATGCGCGCATCTCGGAGAGCTGCTCCGCGTACGGGTCGCGGCGTACCCGCGGCCCGCACGAGGTGAGCAACCGCGTGAAATCGGCGGCCGCTCGGTTGATCCGTTCCGCGAGCCCTCCGGCCGAGTCGACCGCACCGAAGTCGTCGGTCGCGGCGTACACCCCGGTGGGGGAGACGATCGCGTGCAGGTAGGAGAACATCGGCCGCATCGCGTGCTCCAGCACCAGCGAGTGCCGCTCGGTTCCCCCGGTCGCTGCGATCAGCACCGGCATCTCGCTCAGCGACTCTTCGGGCAGGACGTCGAAGAACGACTTGAACAGCCCGCTGAAGGAGGCATTGAAGGCGGGCGTCACCGCGATCAGCCCATCGGCGCCGGCGACCGTCTCGAACGCGGCCTCGAGCTCGGTGCCCGGGAACCCGGTGAGCAGCGCGTCCATGACCGCCCGCCCGTGCCGGCGCAGCTCGACCACCTCCGTCGACACCGTCACGCCGTCCGCCGCCAGCCGGTCGGTCACGGCCGCGGTGACCCGGTCGGCGAGCAGCCGGGTGGACGACGGTTCCCGCAGGCCACCGCTGACGACCGCGAGCCGGGTCATGAGCGCTCCGATTCTCGGGCGGTGGGGTCCGGTGCCGTACGTGTCGCAGCCAGCAGGGACTCGTGGGTGGGCGCGTCCGGTACGTCATCGGGCCGGCCCACGGCGAACTCCTTGCGCAGCACCGGTACGACCTCACCGCCGAGCAGCTCGAGCTGCTCGAGGACGGTCGGCAGCGGCAGCCCGGCATGATCGACGAGGAACAGCTGGCGCTGGTAGTCGCTGACGTACTCCCGGAATCCCAGCGTCCGCTCGATCACCTGCTGCGGCGAGCCCACGGTGAGCGGAGTCTGCGCGGTGAACTCCTCGAGCGACGGCCCGTGCCCGTAGACCGGCGCGTTGTCGAAGTACGGCCGGAACTCCCGTACCGCGTCCTGGCTGTTCGGGCGCATGAACACCTGCCCGCCGAGACCGACGATCGCCTGCTCCCGGCGGCCGTGACCGTGATGCTCGTACCGTTCCCGGTAAAGCGCCACCATCCGTTGCGTGTGCGCGGCCGGCCAGAAGATGTGGTTGGCGAAGTAGCCGTCGCCGTAGTACGCGGCGAGCTCGGCGACTTCCGGCGTACGGATGGACCCGTGCCACACGAAGGGCGGTACGCCGTCCAGCGGCCGGGGCGCCAGGGCGAAGCCCTGCAACGGAGAACGGAACTTGCCGGTCCAGTTGACGACGTCCTCGCGCCACAGGCGGCGCAGCAGGCCGTAGTGCTCCACTGTCAGCGGTACTGCGGCACGGATGTCCTGCCCGAACCAGGGATAGACGGGGCCGGTGTTCCCACGCCCGAGCATGACATCGACACGTCCGCCGGCCAGGTGCTGCAGCACGCTGAAGTCCTCGGCGATCTTCACCGGGTCGTTCGTCGTGATCAGCGTCGTCGACGTCGAGAGGATCAGCCGCGAGGTGAGCGCCGCCACGTAGCCGAGCAGCGTCGTGGGCGACGAGGGGACGAAAGGTGGGTTGTGGTGCTCACCGGTGGCGAACACGTCGAGGCCCACCTCCTCGGCCTTGCGGGCGATCGCGACGGTGGCCCGGATCCGCTCGGCCTCCGTCGGCGTACGCCCGGTCGTCGGGTCGGTCGTGACGTCGCCCACGGTGAAGATCCCGAACTGCATGCCGCTCACGCCAGCCCTCCTCCGCCGTGCGTTCATCGAATCCGGCCACGTGACGGGCCGCAACCGCGACCACGGGTTAGCGTCGCTCCCATGAGCGGTCCGGTCACCGCGGCGGATGCGCCGCCCACGGTCGCGGAGGCCGGCCGCCCCGATCACGCCTGTGTCGAGATCACCGACAGCCACGAGGCGCGGGTGGGGGAGTTCACCGTGCGCCGGGCCCTGCCGCGGCGCGGGCGGCGCACGGTAGGGGCGTGGTGCTTCGCCGACCACATGGGTCCCGCCACGGTCACCGAGGACCAGGGCCTCGACGTCGGCCCGCACCCCCACATCGGGCTGCAGACCGTGACCTGGCTGATCGACGGGCAGGTGCTCCACCGTGACAGCCTCGGCTCGGAGCAGGTGATCGAGCCCGGTCAACTCAACCTGATGACGGCGGGTCACGGCATCGCGCACTCCGAGGAGGCGACCGGGCACTACCGCGGCCGCCTCGAGGGCATCCAGTTGTGGGTCGCCCAGCCCGGACGCACCCGGCACGGCGACGGTGCGTTCGAGCACCACGGCGAGCTGCCGCGCGCCGAGCTCGCCGGCGGGGTGGCGACCGTGCTGCTCGGCGAGTTCGCGGACGAGCGCAGTCCCGCCCGCTGCGACACCCCACTGGTCGGCGTCGACCTCGACCTGTACGGCCCGGCGGCGCTGCCGTTGCGAGCGGACTGGGAGTACGCGCTCATCGTCCTCGAAGGGGCGCTCGGCATCGGTGGCCAGCGCCTGGCACCGGGCCGGCTCGGCTACCTCGGCGAGGACCGCACCGAGCTCGCCCTCGACGTGCGCGAACCCTGCCGGGCGGTGCTGCTGGGCGGCGCGCCGTTCGGCGAACCGGTCCTGATGTGGTGGAACTTCGTCGCGCGGACCCGCGAGGAGATCGACGACGCGTACCGTTCCTGGCGCGACCAGGACGAACGGTTCGGGCAGGTCCGCTCACCGCTGCCGCGGATCCCCGCTCGGCCTCCGTCCTGGCACTGAGCGGGCGGCTGTCGCGCAGCAGGCGCTCCACCGCGGGCCGGCTCGCGTCGATGGTCCCCTTAGACTCGGCACCATGTCGTTGCTGGAGGGCATCCGGTCGCCCGTCGACGTGAAGGCCCTCCCGGAGGAGCAGCTTTCCGCGCTCGCGGCCGAGATCCGTGAGTTCCTCGTGGCGCACGTCACACGCACCGGCGGGCACCTCGGACCGAACCTCGGGGTGGTCGAGCTCACCATCGCGCTGCACCGGGTTTTCGACTCGCCGAGCGACGTGCTGCTCTGGGACACCGGCCACCAGAGCTACGTGCACAAGATGCTCACCGGGCGCGCCGACCGGTTCGACACGCTGCGCCAGTCCGGCGGCCTGTCCGGGTACGGCAGCCGGGCCGAGAGCGAGCACGACGTGATCGAGAACAGCCACGCGTCGACCGCGCTGTCGTACGCCGACGGGATCGCCAAGGCCTTCGAACGGCGCGGCGTCGGCGAACGGCGCAGCGTCGTCGCCGTGATCGGTGACGGCGCGCTCACCGGCGGCATGGCCTGGGAGGCCCTGAACAACATCGCCGCCGCGCCCGAACGCCCACTCGTCATGGTGTTCAACGACAACGAGCGGTCGTACTCACCGACCATCGGTGGGCTGGCGCACCACCTGGCGACACTGCGGACCGCGCACGGTTACGAGCGCGTGCTGGAGTGGGGACGCTCGGTACTGGGGCGGACCCCGGTGGTGGGTGCGCCGCTGTACGAGATGCTGCACGGCGTCAAGAAGGGCCTGAAAGACATCCTCGCGCCGCAAGGGATGTTCGAGGACCTCGGGCTGAAGTACGTCGGCCCCGTCGATGGCCACGACGTCGGCGCCGTCGAGCACGCGCTGCGGCGGGCCCGCGCCTACCGCGGGCCGGTGATCGTGCACGTGCTCACCGAGAAGGGCCGCGGCTACCGGCCGGCGGAGCTCGACGACGCCGAGCGCTTCCACGCGGTGGGCGTGCTGGACAAGACGACCGGGCAACCGCTGTCGGCCGGGGCGCCGTCGTGGACCTCGGTGTTCTCCGACGAGCTGGTCGCCATCGCCCGCGCGCGGGCCGACGTGGTGGCGGTGACCGCCGCGATGCCGGGGCCGACCGGGCTCGCCCGGTTCGGCCGGGAGTTCCCCGGACGGCTTTACGACGTCGGGATCGCGGAGGCGCACGCCGCGACCTCCGCCGCCGGGATGGCGTACGGCGGGTTGCACCCCGTTGTCGCGGTGTACGCGACGTTCCTCAACCGTGCCTTCGACCAGGTGCTGCTGGACTGCGCGCTGCACCGCGCCGGTGTCACGTTCGTCCTCGACCGCGCCGGCGTGACCGGCGACGACGGACCGAGTCACAACGGCATGTGGGACCTGTCGATCCTGCAGCTGGTCCCCGGGCTCGCGCTGGCCGCGCCGCGGGACGGCGCCCGGCTGCGCGAGCTGCTGCGCGAAGCGGTCGCGATCGACGATGGGCCCAGCGTGGTGCGCTACCCGAAGGGTGCCGTACCCGCCGACATCCCGGCGGTCGAACGGGTCGAGGGTGTCGACGTGCTGCGGCGCGACGAGGACGCCGACGTGCTCGTCGTGTCGTACGGCGCCATGGCGGGGCTCGCGCTGGAGGTGGCGCAACGCCTGCAGGCGCAGGGCATCGCGGTCACCGTCATCGACCCCCGGTGGGTCGCCCCCGTCCCCGACGCGGTCCTCGAGCTCGCCGAGCGGCACCGGCTGGTCGTGACCGTCGAGGACAACGGGCGCGTCGGCGGCGCCGGCTCCCGGCTCGCGCAGCTGCTGCGCGACGCCGGCGTCGCGGCACCGGTCCGCGACTTCGGGATCCCGCAGCGCTTCCTCGACCACGGCAAGGTCGCCGACGTCCGCGCCGCGATCGGGCTCACCGCCCAGGACGTGTCCCGCTCCGTCGTCGAGACAATGGCGCGCCTCGACCCCGAACCGGTCAGCACCACCCACGCCGCCGCCGAAACCGACTCCTGACTTCCAAGATCTTCCCAAAGGGGCGATCAAGGAAGCTGAACTACGCATTCTGGCCCGAACCAGCGATCTTGCGCGGCGCCGCCGCGGGTCGCCGGTCCTTGCGAAGATCGCCGATTCGGGTCGGTTCGAGCAGCTGAAGTGCCGTGATCGCCCCTTTGGGAAGGAAGCGGGCAGTCAGTGGAGGCGCTGGACGGGCTCGACGTGGTCGGGGCCGAGCGGATCGCTCACGGCGTACCGGGTCGGGTCGCCGCCGTCGCGCACCTGGACCACCTCGTCCGCAGTGACCAGCAGCGGGCGGGAGAAGCCGCGCCGGTCGGGATCGGTGAGCGACGCGGCGGCGAGCGCGAACGCCGGGTCGACCCGACCGAGGTCGAGCCAGCCGCGGCGGCGGTCGGGCACCGCGGCGCACCGCAGCCCGACGACGCCGGCGGCGTCCCGCACCACGGCGTGCCGGTACGCGGTGGACGCGAGCAGCGTGACGACGTCGCAGTCGCCCACCGGGCGCATCGGGGCGTGCGGGGAGCGCAGCAGGCGCTCGGCGGCGAGCTCGCCCATCTCTTCGAGGTAGCGCGATGCGCACGTGGCCACCGGCTCGACCTCGATCCCGGCGCAGCGCAGCACCCCGAGGGGCAGCACCCCGAGCGCGTCGTCACGACTGCGGCCGTCGTCGTCGACGCCGCGCAGGGCCAGCCCCACCTGCAGCGCACCGCCGAGCACTTCGCGGCAGGCCCAGTGCGGCCCGGGGCGCAGCGCGTGGTCCGCGGGCAGCGCGAGCGGGCGGACGTGGGCGAGCAGCACATCGGGACCGGCGCTCGCGACGAGCGCCGCGACCCGCGCGCGCAGCCGCAACCAGCGCGCCACCTGCCGCGGCAGCTGCGCCTCGTCCGTGCAGTGCGCCGCGAGCTCGTCCCAGGACACCGCAGTGCCGCCGGGCAGGTGGACACCACCGTCGCTGATCGCGATGTCCGCGAGGTCGGTCGGCTCCCGCAGCGCGAAGGCGAGTACCGCGCGCCGCAGCTCGAGCGCCGGGCGCGGGTCGGTCACGGTCACGGTGGCAACCGTAGGGGGGTCCCGATCAAGATCGCAGACCTGCGCGGGTGAGTTCCGGACACGGGGCGTGGCGGGGCATGACCGCACTGCTCACGCGGTGACCGGGGGCAGCTGCTCGTCACGGTGCTCGATGATCTGCGCCGCCTGCTGCGCCGGCAGGCGGCTGACGTACGCGAGGGCGAGCACGATCGCCGTGAGGGCGACGTTGGCCAGGATCGACCACTCGAACCCGATCACGTCGCGCTCTCCGGCGTTCGCGGTCCCGCTCACCCCGGAGTACGAACCGAAGTAGCTGAGCACCGTGATCCCGGCGAACCAGACCAGCACCCACCAGCCGTGGCGGAAGTCGAGCGGGGGCGCGGCATCGCGGGCACGGAGCTGGAACAGGCCGAGCAGCACGTAGCCGAGGACGATGGCGAGCATCATCTTCCACACCTGGTCCCAGCCGGACCAGTAGATGATCAGGTTCGTCGACAGCAGCGCCAGCGACGCGATCACCCAGGCGCCGCGCAGCCGGAAGGGACGCTCGACGTCGGGCACCTGACGCCGCAGCGTGAGCAGCGCGATCGGTCCGCTGCCGAACGACAGCACGGTCATCGTGGTGACGATCCCGACCAGGCTCTGCCAGCTCGGGAACGGCAGGAAGAAGATGCACCCGACGACGAACGCCAGGATCAGGCTGACCCAGGGCACGCCTTTGCGGTTGACCGCCGCCATCGCGGCCGGGGCGTTGCGGTTACGACCCATGGCGTACGAGAGCCGGGCGGTGACACTCAGGTAGATCAGTCCGGTGTCGCTGGGCGAGATGATCGCGTCGGCGTACAGCAGCACCGCGAGCCAGCCCAGGCCGATGATGCTCGCGATCGCGGCGAGCGGTGCGAACTGCGCGGTCGCGCCGCCGATCGCCGCTGGGAAGTTGACGCCCACGTTGGCCCAGCCGCCCTTGGCGACCGCGTCGCTCGGGACGCTGCCGAGGAAGGCGAGCTGCAGCAGGAAGTACAGACCGCCGCAGATGACGACCGAGCCGATCAGGGTGATCGGCACGTTCCGCTTCGGGTGGGCGGTCTCGCCGGCGAGCTCGATGCCCTGCCGGAACCCGAAGAACGAGAAGGCGATCGCCGCTGCCGGGATCGCCGAGAAGGCGCCGTGCCAGCCGTACGGGGTGAAACCGCCGAAGTCGGTGAGGTTCGACGCGTGGAACGCGGTGACCAGCAGCGCGACGATCACCAGCACGATCATGAACAGCTTCCACCACACGAGCACGTTGTTGATCCGCGCGAACCAGCGCACGCCGAGGAAGTTGACCCCGACGAAGATCGCCATCAGGACCACGGCGACGATGATCCCGCCGGCGGTCAGCGTGGTGTTCGGGTTCTCCAACCACGGCACGTAGCTGGTGGCGTACGTGAGTACGGCGGACACCTCGACCGGTGCGACGGCGGCCGCGCCGAGCCAGGTCACCCAGCCCATCGAGTAACTCGTGAACGACCCGAACGCGTAGTGCGGGTACCGGGCCACGCCTCCGGAGTGGGGGAACATGACCCCGAGCTCGGAGTAGGTCAGGCCGATCAGGATGAACATGACCGCGCCCACCACCCACGACACCAGGGCGGCCGGCCCGGCCTGCTCGGAGGCGTGCAGCGAGCTGAACAGCCAGCCCGAGCCGATGATCGAGCCGATGGCCGCGAACAGCAGGCCGATCAGCCCGATCTCCTTGCGCAGCTTGGGGTCGTCGCCCGCGACGGCGACCGGGCTCGTCGGCAGTTCCTTGATCGCCATGGCGGGGTCGCCCCTCTCGGTGCTGGCGACAACGCGGCCACGGCCGCCGACCGCCGCCCGGGGTCGTTCCCCCGACCGGCCCGTCTGTGCGAGCGCCGCGCCCGTCACCTCGGTGTCAACCAAGGTGGACAACAGATAGGGACATGGTGCGCGCGCGGCAGGAAGCGCGCAACACGAGCCAGATCCGGGTGCCGGAGCACCCTGCGGGTACGGCGTCAGCGCGGCAGGCTGGCGACCCCGGGCGGCAGGAACCGGGCTCCCGTCACCCGCTCGCTGGTGCCGGTCC
Source organism: Candidatus Nanopelagicales bacterium (assembly GCA_017848795.1). Classification (GTDB taxonomy): domain Bacteria; phylum Actinomycetota; class Actinomycetes; order S36-B12; family CAIYMF01; genus JAFIHG01. The sequence continues at coordinate 63,041 of JAFIHG010000022.1, forward strand.
GGTCGAGGTACGGGGTGATGCCGCCGAGGTGGAAGGGCCAGCCCGCCCCCAGCAGCAGGCACAGGTCGATGTCCTGGGGCGCGGCGACGACGCCCTCGTCGAGCATCAGCCGGACCTCCTGCGCGAGCGCGCCCAGGGCACGAGTACGCACCTGTTCGGCGGTGGACGGCGTGTCGCCGACCTGCATCAGCTCGGCGACGTCGTCGGCGATCCGCGGGGTCGGGCCGTCCCAGGCCAGCAGCGTCGACTTGCCGGCCGCGACGATCCGCCGCTGGTTCTCCGAGACCGCGAAGCGGTCAGGGAACGCCGCGTGCATGGTCTCGGTCACGTGGAACGCCACTGCCGGCCCGACGAGCTGCAGCAGCACGAACGGGGACATCGGCAGTGCGAGCGGGTCGAGCGCGTGGTCGGCCACCTCGAAGGGAGTGCCCTCGTCGAAGGCCGCGGTGACCTCGCCGAGGAACCGGGTGAGCAGCCGGTTCACCACGAAGGCGGGGGAGTCCTTCACCAGTACGCAGGACTTCTTCAGCGCCTTGCCGATCGCAAAGGCGGTGGCGAGCGAGGCGTCGTCGGTGCGCTCCGCGCGAGCGATCTCGAGAAGCGGCATGAGGGCCACCGGGTTGAAGAAGTGGAAGCCGACGACCCGCTCCGGGTGCGCGAGACCCGCGGCCATCTCGGTCACCGACAGCGAGGACGTGTTGGTGAGCAGCACACAGTCGGGGCGTACGACGGCTTCGACCTCGGCGAAGACCTGCGCCTTGACCTTGAGGTCCTCGAACACCGCTTCGAGCACCGCGTCGGCATCGGCGAACGCGTCCTTGTCGACCGAGCCGGTGACGAGCGCCTTGAGGCGGTTGGCCCGGTCCGGTGAGACCCGGCCCTTGGCGCGCAGCTTGTCGACCTCGTCGTGCACGTAGCCGATGCCGGCATCGACGCGGGCCTGGTCCAGGTCGGTCATCACGACAGGGACCTCGAGCCGGCGTACGAACAGCAGCGCGAGCTGGCTGGCCATCAGTCCTGCCCCGACGATGCCCACCTTGTTCACCGGGCGGGCGAGCGACCGGTCCGGCGCGCCGGTCGGGCGCTTGGCGCGCCGCTGGACCAGGTCGAAGGCGTACAGGCCTGCGCGCAGCTCGTCGGTCATGATGAGGTCCGCGAGCGCCTCGTCCTCGGCCGCGAAACCCTCGTCGCGGCTTGCGGTGCGCGCGCCGGTGAGCAGCTCGAGTGCGCGGTAGGGGGCCGGGACCGCTCCGTGGAAGCGCAGGTCGATCAGGCTCCGCGCCCCGGCCAGTACGGCGTCCCAGGACTCGCCGCGGTCGATCTCCGGCCGTTCCACCGTGACCTCGCCCCGCACGACCCGCGCGGCCCAGCGCAACGACTCGGCGAGGAAGTCGGCCGGGTCGAGCATCACGTCGGCGATGCCCAGCCCGTACGCGTCCTTGGCCCGCATCATCTTGTTGTTCGCGAGCGGGTTCTCGAGGATCACCTTCACCGCGTTCTGGATGCCTACCAGGTTGGGCAGCAGGTAGGCCCCGCCCCATCCGGGGATCAGACCGAGGAACACCTCGGGCAGCGCGATGGGCCCTGCCGCGCTGGACAGGGTGCGGTACGTGCAGTGCAGCGCGATCTCGAGCCCGCCGCCGAGCGCTGCCCCGTTCATGAACGCGAACGAGGGCACCGGCAGCTCACCGAGCCGGCGGAAGGTGCGGTGACCGAGCCGCCCCAACTCGAGCGCCTGCTCGCGTGAGGTGAGCAGCGGCACGCCGGTCAGGTCCGCCCCGACCGACAGGATGAAGGGCTTGCCGGTGACGGCGACAGCGACGATCTCGCCGGCGGTCGCGAGGCGTTCGGCCTCGTCGAGCGCAGCGCCGAGCGACCGGAGCCCACCGAGCCCGAAGGTGTTCGGCTTGGTGTGGTCCTGCCCGTTGTCGAGCGTGATCAGCGCAGCGCGGCCGGCAGCGCCGGGCAGGTCGACAAGACGCAGCTTCGCCTCGGTCACCAGCTCGTCAGGAGCGCCCTGCAGAGCGTCGGTCATCGTCAGGACTCCTTGCCGTAGTGAGGGTTCTCCCAGATCACGGTTCCACCCATGCCGAGCCCCACGCACATCGTGGTGATGCCGTAGCGGACCTCGGGGTGGGCTTCGAACGATCGCGCCAGGTAGGTCATCAGCCGGATGCCGGAGGATGCGAGCGGGTGGCCGACGGCGATCGCCCCGCCGTACGGGTTCACCCGCGGGTCGTCGTCCGCGATGCCGAAGTGGTCGAGGAACGCGAGGACCTGCACGGCGAACGCCTCGTTGATCTCGAACAGGCCGATGTCGTCAATCGTCAGCCCGGCCTTCGCCAGCGCCTTCTCCGTTGACGGCACCGGGCCGATGCCCATGACCTCCGGCTCGACGCCGGCAAACGCGAACTCGACGAGGCGGGCCTTGGTCGCCAGGCCGAGCTCGCGGGCGACCGGTGCGGCCGCGAGCAGCGCCGCGGTGGCGCCGTCGTTGAGCCCGGCGGCGTTCCCCGCTGTCACGCGGCCGTGCGGGCGGAACGGCGTCTTGAGCGCCGCGAGGGCCTCGCGCGTCGTCCCGGGACGTGGCGGCTCGTCGACGGTCGCGAGGCCCCAGCCCTGCTCGGCGCTGCGTACGGCGACCGGCACCAGGTCGGCCTGGATGACCCCGTCGGCGTACGCCTTGGCGGTCCGCTCCTGGCTGCGTACCGCGAACTCGTCGGCACGCGCCTTGGTGAGGTGCGGGAAGCGGTCGTGCAGGTTCTCGGCGGTCTTGCCCATGAGCAGCGCCTCGGGGTCGACCAGCTTCTCGGCGAGGAACCGCGGGTTGGGGTCGACGCCCTCTCCCATCGGGTGCCGGCCCATGTGCTCGACGCCGCCGGCGAGGGCGAGGTCGTACGCCCCGTACCCGATGCTCGCCGACATGGTCGTCACCGCGGTCATCGCGCCGGCGCACATCCGGTCGATGGAGAACCCGGGCACGGTCCGCGGCAGCCCGGCGAGGATGCCGGCGCTGCGCCCGATCGTCAGGCCCTGGTCACCGATCTGCGTCGTCGCCGCGATCGCTACGTCGTCGATCCGGTCGGTGGGCAGCGTCGGGTTGCGGCGCAGGATCTCGCGCAGCGCGGCGACCACCAGATCGTCGGCGCGGGTCTCGGCGTACATCCCCTTTGGACCGGCCTTGCCGAACGGCGTACGTACGGCATCGACAAGGACGACATCTCGGACTTCGCGTGCCACGACAAACTCCTCGGGTCGGCGTCCAACCATGCTACTCGCGAGTAACAAGAGGGTCCACCGCGCCGCCGTGCGATGCTGCGCCATGCCCTTCTTCGCGCCGCTCCCACGACCCGAGGACCTCGCCGAGGAGTACGAACCGGCGCAGTACTACGCGTACCCGTGGGCCGCGCCGGACAACGTGCTCCCCGGACTCGGCGACGCAGGTGTGCTGCTGGCGCGCAACGACACCACAGCGGTCCAGCTGGCCGTCACCGGCGCGTACCGAACCGGGCTCACGCTCGTGATCCAGGCGCGGTTCCACCCCGACCATCCGTACGACCAGTGGCCACCGGGGCCGGGACCTCTGCGGTGGCGCGAGGACTTCCGGTTCGGTCTCGAGTGGGCCGACGGGAGCCGGTCGCTGCCCGTCGGTGACGAGGAGGACGACACCTCAGCGTCGTACCGGCTCCAGGGCAACGGCGGTGGCGGGGGCGGGTTGCGTTACGACTGGGACTACTGGCTCTGGCCGCTGCCCCCGCCGGGGCCGGCCACCGCGTACGTGTGGTGGGAGAGCCGCGGCATCCCGGAGACCGCCGTGACGATCGACCTCGCGCCGTACGTCGAGTGGGCGGAAGGGGCGAGCGAGCTGTGGCCGCTTCCCGAAGCGCCGCAGGAGTTCGGTTGGACCGCCTACGCACCATTCGGCGGCCGTGCACAGGTGCAGGCGGTCCGGAGCGCGACGGCGGGCGACGCCCCGGAACCGACCGAAGGCCGCGATCGTTGATACGTGCGGCAGCTTCATCGACGACGGAGCGACTCGCCGCCCTCGGCACGGACGACGGACCGGTTCGCCGCCCGGTCCGAAGGAAGTGGTGCGATGACTCTCCTCGCGTTGCGGCGATCGCTGTACCCCGTCGCCAGGCTGGCCACCGCCGGTGTCCTTGCGGTCGGACTCGCCCTGGCTCTCGTCCCACCTGCTCAGGCAGTACCCGACGCGCGGCCGACGATCCGGCACCACCGGCCGTCGTCCTGTCGCTCGCTCGCCCTCAGTCGCAGCCGGCCGCAGGGCGCGGCGGGGTCGTCGTACTGGACCATCCGCTTGCGTAACACCGGTGGGTCCACCTGCCGGCTGCGCGGCTTCCCGCGCCTGGTCTACCTGAACGCGGGTCATCGTCGGGTCGGGGTGCGTGCCGGCCACCTACCGATGGCGGTGCACACCGTACGGCTGCGCGCGGGGCGCGTTGCCGTTGTCGTCCTGCAGGTTCCCGATCCGGGAAACTTCCCGCCGAGGCGCTGCAGGCCGACCAACGCCGCTGCGCTGCGTCTGACGGCGGCCGGGCGGCGGTACCGGGTGCCATTCCTTCAGCGGGTGTGCACGACGCGGGCCGGCCGCGCGTACGAGTCGCCGTATCGGCTGCACCGCACTCACTGAATCCCCCAGCGGCGCCGGTCGAGCCTCGGCAGTGCCGCGCAGCCGAGACCCGTTCCCGCAGCAGTGATCTCGACTGCGCTCGACCACCATCTGGTGGCGCACCGGAAAAGGCCAGGCGACCGTCCGGTGGTCGAGTCGAGACCACGTTCGTGGGGCAGCGACATTGACTGGGCTCGATCACCGTGTGGTGGCGTCCGATCGCGGATGGGACCGCTAACGCTGGCGAGGTCGGGCGCCTGTTCGGTGGTCGAGCGTAGTCGAGACCACGATCTTGCGGCAGTGATCTCGACTACGCTCGATCACCGTGTAGTTGGGCGAGCCTGCTCCGTTTCGGAGCACACCGTGTGACCCAAAAGGCTGGCTAGCCGTGAAAGGACCAGGCGACTACTCGGTGGTCGAGCGTAGTCGAGACCACTTCGGTGATCATGGTCTCGACTGCGCTCGACCGACGTGTGGTTGCGGACGCCGATTTCGGAGGCGACCACCGTCGCGAAGGACTCGACTGCGCTCGAGCGTGTGGTTGCGGACTCCGATTTCGGAGGCGACCACCGCCGCGAGGTCTCGAATGCGCTCGACCACCGATGAGTCACCGGATTCTTGGCTCAGTGCGCTCGACCGCCGATGGGGTGACCAGATTCTTGGCTCAGGACGGGTGTTCGTCTTCCGCCGGCCGGTCTGCCGGGGTCTCGTGCAGCGCCGAGGCCACGGCATCTGCGGTCAGTTCGACCTGCCACGGGCGCGCACCGAGCCCGGTCAGTCGAGCCGAGACCGACGGCTGGTCGAAACGGTCCGGCGGGGACCAGGCGAGGCGCTTCACGACGTCCGGCGGGAGCAGGTTCTCGGCCGGAAGCGAGAGCTGCTCCGCGATCGCGGCGACCGCGGCGCGTACTGCGGCCAGGCGTGCTGCGGCCTGCGGCGCTCGCTCCTGCCAGGCGCGCGGCGGTGGCGGTCCGTCCGTGTGTGCCGTGACCGGGGGCAGCTTCTCCTCCGGCAGGGCGTTCGCCTCGGCGACCGCCTGTGACCAGGTACGCAGGTGCCGGCGCGCACCGCGTCCGGTGAAGCCGGGCAGCTCGGCCAGTCCGTCGCTGCCGCGGTGGGACGCGGCGGTGATGATGGCGGCGTCCGGCAGTACGCGACCGGGCGCCGTGTCGCGGGTGCGCGCCACGCGGTCCCGCGCGTACCAGAGCTGGCGGGCCACGGCGAGCTCGCGGCGTCCACGCAGCCGGTGCATCCCGGACAGGCGCCGCCACGGGTCCTGGCGGGGTGGGGTGGGCGGTGCCGTCCGTACTGCCTCGAACTCCTCCTGCGCCCACGCGCGTTTCCCGGCTGCGCGCAGCGCCTCGTCGAGACGGTCACGGAGCGCCACGAGCACCTCGACGTCCAGCGCGGCATAGCTGAGCCACGACTCCGGGAGCGGGCGACGCGACCAGTCGACCGCGGAGTGCTCCTTCGCGAGCGCCAGCCCCAGTTCCTGACGCACGAGCGTCGCGAGCGCGACCCGCGGGAATCCGAGCAGCCGCCCGGCGAGCTCGGTGTCGAACAGCGCGTCGGGTACGAGATCGACCTCGCGCAGGCACGGCAGGTCCTGACCGGCGGCGTGCAGGACCCATTCGGTGCCGCGCAGTGCGGCCGCGAGCGGGCCGAGCTCGGGTACGGCGATCGGGTCGACGAGGACGGTGCCGGCGCCGGCGCGCCGCAGCTGCACGAGGTAGGCCCGCTGGCCGTACCGGTAGCCGCTGGCGCGTTCGGCGTCGACCGCGACCGGTCCGGTACCGGCGGCGAGCCGCTCGGCCGCCTCGCGCAGTGCTGCAGGGGCGGCGACCACCTCGGGTACGCCGTCGCGCGGCTCCAGCAGCGGGACGGCAGGGGGTTCCTCCGGAGCCGCGGGGGAGTCGTCGGCGTCGGCGGAGGTCGCTGGCACGCCGGTCAGGGTACGCCGAGCGAGGGTACGGGCTGCGACGGCGCGCGTCAGCGGACCAGTCCGGCGCGCATCGAGTGGGCGACCATCTCGGCGCGGTCGCCGGTGCCGAGCTTGCGTGCGATCCGCGCCAGGTGGCTCTTCACGGTGAGCGCGGACAACCCGAGCTCCTCGCCGATCGCCTTGTTGGAGTTGCCTTCCGCGACGAGCTGCACCACCTGGATCTCACGCGCGGACAGGTCGTCGGTGGCCCCTCCCGGACGGCTGCGCGGGCGCGCGAAGACCGGTGGCGTGAGGACCGTACGGTCAGGGGTCACGACGTAGCCGCGTACGCCGCCGCTGAGGGCGGCGCGCACCGCGTAGGGGTCGTCGCGGACGGTCAGCAGGACGACCCGGCGCCATCCCAGGCGGCGCAGGTCGGCGAGCACCGGAAGGGAGGGCCCGTCGGGCAGGCCGCTCTCGATGACGACCAGGTCGCGCCCGCAGTTGGCCATGCCGCGCACCCGGGCTTCGGCGCCGCTGGCGGCCTCGATCAGGTCCCGCGCGCCGAGCGCACGCAGCCGGGCGCAGACCGTGGCGCGGCGGGCCGCCGACTCGACGACCACGAGTGCGGTGAAACTGCTGCGCGGAAGCGGCACCGCCCGGGCGCTTGCCGCGGACTCGACGAGTGCCACCACAGCTGCACCCCTTCTTCTGCGGTACGGATGGTCGGAGGTCTTACCTCCTGACCTATCGGCGCACCGCGGGCCGACCTTGACGTCCTCGTCAGCGGCGGGCGGGGCGCGGGAGCAGGGTGACGCCGTACGGCAGCGGAGGCAGTCCGGCGACGTGGGCGAGCAGGTCGCCCCACGCCGCGAGGTGCGGGGCGATCACCGCGTCGCGCGGGGTCCACGACGCCCGGACCTCGACCTCGCCGACCGGCGGCCGGTCGGCGAGCGAGCCGAAGGACTCGGAGGCCGTGCGGGTGACGGTGCCCGACGGGGCGTCCCACGCGGCCCCTTGTCCGTCCAGCGCCTCGAGCAGCCAGGCCCACGCCACCTCGGTGAGCGCCGGGTCGGTGGCCATCTCGAGCTCGACGTACGCACGCACGAACGTCACGATCCGGAAGGTGCCGCCCCACGGCTCCTGCCCGGCCGGGTCGTGCAGCAGCACGAAGCGGCCCGAGGCGAGCTCCTCGTCCCCGCCCTTGACCTCGCCGATCAACGCGACCGCGTGCGGTGCCAGACGCGACGGCGCCGGGGTCTCGTCGACGAGCACCTCGGGGCGCAGCGTGGCCGCGCGCAGACTTGCCAGCGCGGCGCTGAACGCAGCCGGCACCGGGCCGTCCGTCGCCCGGTCGCGGCGTCGTACTGTCACCGGTCGACTCTAGGCGCGCGAGGTCCACTTCTCGCGCAAGTTCTGCGGCGGCGTGGCGTGTGGCCACGCTCAGTCCGGGTGCAGCTCGACCTCGACGATCTCGGCCTCCGGCAGGAACCCGAGGCGGCGGTACACACCATTGCTCGTCGGGTTCGCGGCGTCCGCGTACAGCAGCACGGTGCTGCAACGTCGGGCGAGCAGGCCTGACACGTGCGCGGTGATCGCCGCGCCGTACCCCTGCCGGCGGTGCGCGGCCGGTGTGAACACCGGGCCGACCCGTCCGACCGGACCGTGCGGGCCGTCGATCGGCTGCGCGTGCCCGGCCAGCGCGACCGGTACGTCGCCGACGCACCACCACCACAGCCCGCCGAACGCAAGCCGCCCGCGCACCGAGGACGGCATGTCGAACGCGGGTACGTCCGCGTCGCGCGCGAACTGCTCGTGCCAGGCGACAAGCGTGTCGAACTCGGCGGCGCTCGCCTGCCGCGGTGCGCCGGGGACCGCCGCGGGCGTCACCAGTTCGCCGAGCAGGTACAGCGTCTCCGTGCTGCGTGCACCAAGGTGGGCCGACGTGCCGGCCGCGTACGCCGTGACCACCTCCCGCGTGCCGTACGCACCGGGCGGCAGGTCGCCGGCTGTCGCCCTGCCCAGCTCCCTCGCCGCCTCCACCGGCATCGGAGAGAGCTGCAGCGGGTGCGGGCGGGTACGAGCCGCGGCGCCCCGTACCCGGCCTGCCGGGTCACGTACGACCCACCAGTCCTCACCGTCGTAGCGGCGCCCGTCGACGACTCCCTGAGCGACGGTGGCAAGCACGTTCGTGAGGTACGGCTCGGCCGCGCGTAACGGTGCCGTGAGGGAGAGGAACGCCTCGGCGTCCGGGACGCGCTCGACGCGGTACGCCGGGTCCACCGCGGCATCCTCGTCGCCGTGCCGCCGGCAGGGCAAGCGGGATGACACCCTGGGGTGATGGCAGGAGCAGCGGACCGTCGCATCGCCGTGGTCGGGGCCGGGATCGCCGGTCTCGCCGCCGCCTGGCACCTGTCACGGTCCGCGTCCGGCGCCCACGTCGTACTGCTGGAGGGCGCGACCCGGCTCGGCGGAAAGCTCGCCGGCGCCGAGTTGCTCGGGCTTCCGATCGACACCGCCGCCGACCGGCTGCTCGCGCACCGGCCGGAGGCCGTCGACCTGGTGGCCGCTGTCGGGCTCGGCGAGCGGCTGGTGGAGGCGGTGACCGCCGGACGCCAGATCGTCGTCGACGGCGTGCTGCGGCCCGCGCCGAGCAACGCCGTCGCCGGGATCCCGACCGACCTCACCGAGCTGGCGCGCCTCGGGATCCTCGACGCCGGAGCGCTCGCCCGGATGCCCCTGGACCACGTGCTCCCGGCGACCGACCTCGACGGCGACGTGAGCGTCGGCCGGTACGTCGGTGAGCGGCTCGGCGTGCAGGCGGTGGACCGGCTCGTGGCGCCGCCGTTGCGTGCGATCCACGTCGGTGACGTCACAGCGCTGTCCTTGCAGGCCACGATGCCGCGGCTGTACGGGCGGGCCCGTACCGAACGTTCGCTGTTGGCCGCCGCGCGCCGCCTCGCCGCGGAGGGCGGCGACGGCCCGCGCTACCTCGGGCTCGCCGGCGGCCTGGCCGCGCTCGTACCGGCGATCGCAGACGCACTGACGCAGGCCGGGGCCGAGATCCGTACCCGCAGCCACGTACGAGGACTGGCGCGCATGGGCCGGCGCTGGGTGCTGACCGTCGGCTCCGCCGCCGCGCCGGAGCACCTCGAGGTGGACGGGGTCGTGCTGGCGGTGCCTGCGCCGGCGGCGGCACGGCTGCTCGCGGACGTCAGCCTGGGCGCCTCGGTCCACCTCGCCGAGATCGAGTACGCCGCGGTCGCCACCGTCGCGCTGGCGTACCGCTCCGCGGACCTGCGCCTCGGCGCGGGCGAGGACCGACCCGGTCGCGCGCTGCCGGGCGCCGGCTTCTGGGTGCCGCCCAGCGAGCCGCGGCGGGTGATCGCGGCCGAGTACCTGACGACCACATGGGACTGGCTCGCCCGCCGGGCCGGTGAGCATGAGGTGGTGCGGGTGCTGCTCGGCGGCGTCGGTCGCACCTCGCTGCTGCAGGTGCCCGACCCCGAGCTGGCCGAGCTCGCCCACCAGGAGCTCGGGTTCCTGCTGCGGCTCGGGCGCGCGCGCCCGGTCGCGTCGACCGTGACCCGGTGGGGCGGCGCGTTGCCGCAGTACACGGTCGGGCACGCGATGCGCGTGCGGGCGATCCGGGAGTCGATCGCAACGCTGCCGGGTCTCGCCGTGTGCGGGGCGGCGTACGACGGGACCGGCGTGGCGGCCTGCATCGCGTCCGCAGAACGCGCCGTCGCCGACCTCGACGTGCGGTGACCGCCCGCGGTACGCGACGCGTCAGCGGCGCGTCCGGGCCACCCGCAGCAGCGATCCGCCGACCAGCAGCAGCGCGAAGCCGAGCAGCAGCAGCGTCAGGACCTCTGCGCCGGAGTGCGGCAGCGGCGGGCCGCCCCCCTCCGGTACGTCGAGCGACGCGGTGTCTCTGTCGTCACGCGGGTTCGTGTCACCCTGCGAGCCGCTCGTGATCTCGGCCTCGTTGACCACGGTGCTGCCCGGCGCGGCGTCGACGGCGGTGTCGATCTCCACCGACGCCGCGTCGCCCGGTCGGACGGAGTCCGCGTGGGTGCAGGTCACGACCTGGCCCACGGCCGCGCACGTCCAACCGGATCCGCGCGCACCCTGGTAGCTCAGCTGCGCCGGAAGCCGGTCGACGACGATCACCGGGTCGACAGTGGCGTTCGGGCCGAGGTTGACGACGGTGAGGCGCCAGGTCGCGACGCGGCTTGCCCGGTCGTACCCGAGCAGGTCCTTGGTCAGCGCCAGTGAGACCTGCGGGGTGACCGGGACCCGATCGGTGGCCGTGTCGTTGGTCGGGTCGGTGTCCTCCGCCGGGGTGGCCACCGTCGCCGTGTTGACGACCTCCGGGTAGGCCCCGGCCTGCACCGCCGCCCGTACCGTGATGGTGGAGGTAGCGGATGCGGCGAGCCCGCCGCCCCGTACGCAGGTCACCGACTGCCCGGCGATCTCGCATGCCCAGCCGGGCCCCGCGGCGCTGCTGGGGGTGAGCCCCTTGGGCAGCTGGTCGGTCACCGTGACCGGGCCGGGGTCAGCGGTCGGGCCGTTGTTCACCACGGTGAGGAGGAAGTCGACGGTGCCGCCGACTGCGGCATCTCCCTTGTGGGACTTGGTGATCCCGAGGTCGACGAGCGGCGGTACGGCGACCTCGTCGCTCGAGGTGTTGTTGTCCGGGTCGCTGTCCGGCGTGGTCGAGCCGACGACCGCGGTGTTCGAGACGCTCGGGTACGCCTCGGCGTCCACGATCGCCGTCACCGTGATCGCGCTGCTCTGACCGGCGTCGAGCGTCGGGCGCTCGCAGCTCACCGCCGCACCGGTGGCGTCGCAGCTCCACCCGGCCCCCGCGGCGCTGACGTAGGTCAGCCCGGCCGGGAGCACGTCGTCGACGGTCACGTCGCGGGCCTGGGAGGGCCCGAGGTTGGTGACCTGCAGGGTGAACTCGAGCGGCTCACCGATCCGCACCGGACCGGTGTGGCTCTTGACGATCGCGAGGTCCGCGACGGTGGCGACGGTGACGGTGTCGTCGTCGGTGTTGTTCGACGGGTCGGGGTCCGGGGTGGGGGAGCCGACCTCGGCCGTGTTCCGGTACGCGCCCGGGTCGGCGTCGGACGCGATCGCGACGATCATCGTCAACGGCGGGGCGTCAGCACCGGCGGCGACGGCGGTCGCTGGGGTGCCGAGGGTGCAGTCGACCTGCTGCGGGTCCCCTGGGTCGACAGCGCACGACCACGGTGCCGCCGCGGACACGAAGCTCGTCCCGGCGGGCAGCGTGTCGGTCACCCGCACGGTCGGCGCGGCGTCCGAGGGCCCGGCGTTGTGCACCAACAGGTCGTACGTCACCGTGCCGCCCGCAGCGGCGGTGTTGCCGCGGTGGCTCTTGGCGAGCGACAGGTCCGCCGAGGTGTCGACCGGCACGTTGGCGGTGTCGGTGTTGTCGTCCGGGTCGTCACCCGGTGTCGTCGTGGTCACTGTCGCGGTGTTGACGAGGGTCTGGCCGTCCGCCACCCAGGCGGCGACCCGCGCGGTGACGGTGATGTCCGGGGCGTCCTGGCCCGCTGCCAGGGAAGGCCGCGCACAGGTCACCGCGGACGGCGTCACGTCGCAGTTCCAGCCGGTACCGGTGGCCGACTGCGCCAGCAGCCCGCTCGGCAGCGTGTCGGTGACGACGAGCGCGTCGGCGTCCGAGGGCCCGGCGTTGTGGACCCGCAGCGTGAAGGAGGTGCTGGTCCCGGCGGTCACCGGACCGCTGCCCACGCGCGACTTGCGCAGGCTGACGTCCGCCCGGTCGACGACCGTGACCGTCACCTCGTCATGGTTGTTCCCGGGCACCGGGTCAGGCGTGCTCGCGGTGACGTCGGCGGCGTTGCGGATCGCGGTCGGCCCGGCGTCGGGGTCGACGGTCGTGGCGATCGTGATGTCCGGTGCGCTCGCACCCGCGGTGAGCGCCGCGCGCGTGCAGTCGACGAGCCGGGTGGCCGCGGTGTAGCCGCAGGTCCAACCGGTGCCGGTCGCGCCCACGTAGGTGAGTCCGGCCGGCAGCGTGTCGGAGACCGAGACGTCGCGCGCCGTGGACGGGCCGAGGTTGCGCACCGCGAGCGTGTAGGACAGCGCGGTGCCAGCGGTGACCGGGTCCGCGCTCGCCGTCTTGCGCAGCGCGAGGTCCGCGCTCGTAGTCGTCGTCGAGTCGTCGGTGTCGGTGTTGTTCGACGGATCCGGATCGGTGGTCGGGGAGCCGACGGTCGCGGAGTTGTGCAGGTTGCCCGTGACGTCGGCCGCCACGGCCACCGTCACCTCGAACGTGCTGTGCGCGCCGGCGGCGAGCCCCGCACCGCGCGTGCAGGTCAGGTCCTGCCCGGACGCGGCGCACGACCAGCCGTCCGCGACCGCGACCGCGACGTAGGTGACCCCGGCCGGCAGCGTGTCGGTCAACGTGAGCGGACCGGCCGCGTCCGACGGCCCGAGGTTGTCGACCCGGAACCGGTACGTGCCGTTCTCACCGGCGGTGAGCGTCCCCACGTGCGTCTTGGTGAGGGCGAGGTCGGCTGCGGTTCCGGGCGTCGTCGTCACGGTGCTGGTGTTGTTGCCCGGGTTCGGGTCGGTCGTCGGCGACGACACGGTCGCGGTGTTGACGACCGCGCCGGTCCGGTCGCTCGGTACCGCGACGACGACGGTGAGCTGCGGGGCAGCCGCGCCGGCCGCCAACAGCCCCCGCTCGCAGGTCAGGGTCTGCGCGCCCGGCGCGCCGGAAACCGAGCAGTCCCAACCGGTCCCCGCCGAGGAGCGGTACGTCGTACCGGTCGGCAGGGTGTCGACGACGCGCACCTTCGCGGACGCGTCCGACGGTCCCAGGTTGGTCACGTCGAGGGTGTACGTCGCATCCGTGCCTGCGACCATCGGCCCGGAGAGCGCCTTCACGATCCGCAGGTCGGCCCGGGTCGTGACGGTCGCCGTCGCGTCGTCGGTGTTGTTGTCCGGGTCGGGGTCGTGCGTCCGCCCGCTCACCTGGCCGCTGTTGGTGTAGGACGTGCCGTCCGCGGTGTCCGCTGCGATGGCGACGGTCAACGTCACGGGGAGGAACGATGCGCCGGAGGCGAGGGTCTCGCCGGCGACGGTACGCGTGCAGGTCGCCACCCGACTGGGACCGTCGTAGCTGCAGCTCCAGCCGGCGCCCGTCGCCGACACGAACGTGACGCCGTTCGGGACGGTGTCGGTCAGCGTGAACGGGCCGACCGCCGGGTCGGGGCCGTTGTTCGTCACGCGCAGCGTCCAGGCGCCCTGCTGCCCGGCGACGAACGCGCCGGCCACGGACTTCGCCAGCATCAGGTCGGCGGCGTGGATCCGCGCGGTCGCTGTCGCGTCCGGCCCGGAGTACGGACCGGTGGCGTTGCGATCGGCGCCGGTGGCGTCCTCGCCGTGCGGGCGCACGGTGTTGGTGTGGGCGATGGAGGCCCCGGCACCCGGCGTCTCGAGAGCCGCCGCGGTCGGTCGGGTGGTGAGCGTGATCGTCAGTGCCTGACCGGGTGCCAGGTCACCGAGATCGGTCCAGGACAGGGTGCTCCCGGTCGCGGGCGAGCCGCCGAGGACCGGTTCGACCTGCGTGGCCGCCCCTCCGGCGATGCTGATCTGGGCCGTCCCGGCGCGGTACGTCCAGTTCGGCGGCAGCGTGTCGAGGGCGTCGATGCCGTACGCCGTGCCGCGCCCGTCATTGGTGATCGTGACGCGCCAGACGAAGTCCTCGCCGACGTACGCCGGTCCGGCGGTGACGGCCGTCTTGGCGGCGGCGACGTGCGGGAAGTCCGGCGTGACGGTGGCGGTCGCGGCCGGGACGTCGTCGTAGTGCCGGCCTCCGGCGGGCAGCGAGTCGTACGTCGCGTCGACGCTGTTGGTCAGTCCGGCTGCTGTCAGTGTCGTCGACGCCGCGAGCTTGCCTTGATAGCTCAACGCCTTCGAGGCGTTCGGGGCGAGCGTGGTCAGCGTCCAGGTGATGGTGCCGCCGCCGTTCGCGCCGGCGCCGGTCAGCACGCCGCCGTCGGAGATGCTGGCCGGGGTGACGACGACTCCGGTCGGGACGGTGTCCACGACGACGACGCCGTGCGCGGTGCTGAGGTTGCCGGCGCCGCCGTTGGTCGCCGTCACGGTGTAGGTGAACGTCTGCCCGGGCTCGGGAGTCGTGTCACTGACGCCCTTGGTGAGGCGCACCCGCGGTTCCTGGACGGTCACGGTGGCCGTGCCGGTGGTGCTCGACCGGTCGAAGGACGCGCCGGCGCTCGTCGGCGGCAGGCCGGAGTTCAGGTTCCAGCGCGCGGTTGCGGAGTTGGTGAGTGCGGTGCCCCTCGCGTTCGAGGGGACGTCGCGTACCAGCGCCGTGTAGGTGACGGTGAGCGTCCGCACCCCGGGCTGCGCGAGCAGGTCACCGAAGAGCCAGCCGATGGTCGTGCTGCCCGGGTTCGCGACCGTGGTCAACGGGGTCGCGGTCGCCGTGCACCCGGGCGTGCAGGTGGCCGACTCGGTGACGAGCGTCGCCGCGTCGAGCCCTGCAGGCAGCTGGTCGATCAACGACGCGTTGTAGTAGTTGATGTTCGCGGGGATCGTCGCGGTGACGGTGAATCTCGCGCGCTCGCCGATCGTTCGTGTCGGGGTGGAGGTCGACTTGGTCAGCCCGACCGGCGCGACGTTGATGGTGCGGCTCGCGGTCGCGGTGACGCACCGCTCGATCGTCGTGGCACTGCAGTCGTTGCCGCCGTCGCGCAGCGTGCTGCCCGTCAGTGTCGCGGTGTTCGTGTACGCCGCCGCACCGGCGGCCGCCGGGTTCACGACCGCCGTGTAGGTGAGCGTCTGCGGCGTGGTCGCGGACACGGTGCCGATGTTCCAGGTCAGCTTCGTGGTACCGGTGGCGCAGCCGTTGGTGCCGTCGCCCGGCACCGCCGGGCTGGTCGTGCCCTGCGAAAGGGCGCCGTACCCGCTGAAGTTCAGCCCTGCGGGTACGCAGTCGACGACGACGGTGTCGTGGGCGGGCGGGCGGCCGCTGCCGTTGTTCGCGGTGAGGGTGAAGGTGACAGTCTGTCCTGCGGTCGCCGAGGTGACGTTGCTCGTCTTGCCGAGCGTGGGCGCGGGCACGACGACCTGGGTGGTCGAGGACGCCGTGCGGCCCGGCAGGTTCGTGCCGCCGCCGGCCGTCGTCGTGCTGGTGAACGTGGCGGTGTTGGTGCGGTTCGTGCCGTGGGCGTTGCTGGTGACGGTGTTGACGCGGGCCGTGATGGCCAGACCGAAGACGTGGTCGGTGTTGCTCGTGTTCTGGTATGTCTGCGGGTACCTGAGCGTCGCGCTGTTGGCGGAACCGGTCGCGCTGAAGTCGGGCAGTGCGAGCGGCACCGTCGTCGTCCCGCCGTCCAGCGACTGCGTCCCGGTGACGTTCAGCAGCGTGAGACCGGTCGGCACCGGGTCGGAGAGCACCCCGCGGTAGACGGTGGTGCGCGCCGGGACCCGGGAGGTCACGGTGTAGGTGACGACCTCGCCGATCGTGGCCTGGGTCGGCGTGTTGTTGTTGTTCTCGGTGATCGAGGTGGTCTGCGTCTTCGTGACCGAGGTGTCCGGCAGCCGTACGTTCGACGGGTCCGTGGCGACGGGGGCGCGCTGCTGCGCCGCTGGGACGGTCGTGTCGACGTTGTTCTTCGGGTAGAAGTCGACCGCGGCGCCGGTGTTGGCGTCGGCCTGGAAGGTACGCACCGAGGCGGTGTTGACCAGGTTCGCCGAGACTCCGGTGCCGGCCGGGACCGTCATCGTGTAGGTCAGCGTCCGGGTGGCGCCGGGCGCGAGCGCTGCCGGCAGCACCGGCCAGCCGATGGTCGACCGGGTGGCGTCGGCGACGGGTCGGGCACCCGGGGCGCTGCAGCTGCCGCCGTCGGAGATGGCACCGATCGCCGCGCAGGTGATCCCGGCCGGCAGCACGTCCCACACCTGCAGGTGGTGCACCGGCACGTCGGTGCTGTTCGTGTCGACGCCCTTGTTGGTGACGTCGACGCGGAAGGTGACGACGTCACCCTCGCGGACCGTCACGTCGTCGACGTTCGGCCCGTTCGCCGGGCCGGCGTTCACGTTGGCGACACCCTTGACGATGCCCACGTCCGGCGTCGGGGCGATGCCGGCGTCCTCCCGGTCGCGCAGCGAGTACACGACGCCGCCGGTGCTCTCGGCTCGCAGCTTCATCAGGTTGCCGCGGACCTCCCGGGCGCGCGCGGGCGCCGGCGAGGTGACGATGACCGCGATCCGGGCCTCGAAGACGGCACCCTTCGCGACGTAACGCGCGCCGTGGTTCGGCGCGCCGAGCTGCCAGGTCGGGTTCGCGCCGCCGACCGCGGCCGCCTCGTCGAACGACACGTCGGCCGCCGGCACGGTGTTGGCTCCGGTGAGGGTCATCGAGCCCGGCTCGTAGCGCGTACCGCGCGGCAGGAAGTCGGTGACGACGGCATTGCGCGTCGTCGTGGTGCCCGGGAAGTCCACGCGCAGGGTGAAGCAGATCCGGTCGCCCTGCTGGAAGGTCCGCTGCACGTGCGTGAGGCTTGTCGACTGCGCGTACCCACTCGTGTTGCAGACGTACGGCGCGTTGGTGGCCGGCAGGATCGTCTTGTCGATGCTCGGGCCGCTCGAGGTGATCGTCGCCTCCGAGACGTCGGAGACCGTGCGGTCGCCGGTCTCACCGGTGCCCGTAACGGGCGTGGTGACGCCGGTGAGGCTGACGTGGTTGGTGTACGAGTCGCCGGCGGCGGTCGGGTTGCCCGCGTCGTACGTGGCCCGCATCCGCGCCTGGTACGTGACCGTCACGACCCCGTTGGCCGGCACCTCGAAGGCCGTGAACCGGATCGTGTACTCCTGCCCGGCGTGGGTGACCGCGTCGAAGGCGATCGTGCCGGTCGGGGAGCCGCTGATCGTCGGCTTGGCGCCCGACGCGCACTCGGCGGGGGTGCCGGGCGCGTGGTTGCCGGTGTCGTCGAGCGGGCACAGCCCGTCCGGCAGCACATCGGTCAGTACGACGCCGGCGGCGGAGGTGTACTGGCTGCCGCGGATCCTGAGGGTGTAGGTCGCGATCTTGCCTTCGTCGAACTTGGTCGGGTTGACCGACTTCGCCAGCGCCAGGTCCTCGACGCTGCGGGTCAGCTCGTCGTCGGCGCTGACCGGGGTATTGCCGGGGGTTGGCGAGCCCTGGTAGGTGCCCGCGTAGTCACCGGTCACGATCGCGCGGTTGGTCGCCGACTGCTCGGTCGCCGTCTCGCGCGTCGACGGGCCGGTGTTGTTGTCGAGGTTGGCGGCCTGCGCCGTGAATCCGATCGGCGTACCGCCGGCGAACTCCGCGGTGTTCGCGCGCAGCGGGATGCCGGCCCGGTAGGGCCGCTCGACGGTGGCTCCCGCTGCGAGAGTCCCGAGGTTCCAGGTGAGTTTGGTGTAGACGCCGGCGGGCAGTGGCGGGGTCGCGACCGGGTTCACGACGGTCTCGACCCGGTCCGGCATCACGCAACTGGGGAGCGGTCCGATGCTCGTGAGTCGCGGCGCGCCCGGGTACTCGACCCGGCCGCCGCCGGTGTTGTCCAGCGCCCCGCAGCCGAGGAATTCCAGGTTCGCTGGCAGGTAGTCGACGACCTGCGCGCCGTGCGTGGCGCCCTGGCCGCTGTTGCGTACCCGCAGCATGTAGATGGTGCCCTGGGTGTGCAGTCCGCGCATCAGCTCGCCCTCGCTGCTCGGCTCACGCTTGCGGATCTCGATGGCGGAGATCGTCGTGGTGACCGGGCCGCTGCTGGCCGATTCGGTGTAGCTGGTCGGGTCCGCGGTGCCGGAGCCGTCGAAGCCGGGCGCGATCCGCGGATCGGTGTTCGCGTACGCGCTGCCGGCGTTGACCGCGCTCGCTCCCGCGGGCAGCACCGCCGGGTCGGTCGTGACGGTGAAGCCGAGCTGGTAGTCGCCGCCGACCTGCAGGTCCGCGACGTTCTCCCAGAGCAGCACCTGGTGCTCGGCCGGCCCGGTGCCCGCGGTGACGATGGTCGGCTCGCCGGCACCGGCCGGCGTGGTGGAGCCGGGCTGGTAGCTGACTCCCACGGGCAGCTCGTCGCGGAAGGCGAGGTTGTACTCCGGCGCCGTACCCGGGTTGCTCGCCCGCAGCGTGTACGAGATCGGCTCGCCCGGCAGCACCGACGTGTCTGCGGTCTTGGCGAGCGTCAGCCGCTCACCAGCGGCGGCTGCGGGGGCGGCACCGACGGTGCCCACCAGCAGGCCCCCCAGCAGCGCGCTGACGGTGATGACGGACGTACGGCGCAGCAGCGCGTGGTTCAGCATTCCGCGTGGTGTCCCCTGGTCGCGCGCCACGAGGGTCGGTTCCCGAGCGCTCTTGATCGGTCGCGAGGCTAGCAGCGACGAGCGATGACGCTCCGTACGCCACGTCGCCCGTTAGGACCAATCGGCAGGGACCCCGCAGGACTTGAGCGGTGCGTCAGGACGCCGCGGGTTCCAGGCGCAGGCTCACGCTGTTGATGCAGTAGCGCTGGTCGGTCGGGGTGTCGTACCCCTCGCCCTCGAAGACATGCCCGAGGTGGCTGCCGCAGTGCGCGCAGCGCACCTCCACCCGTCGCATCCCGAGCGAGTCGTCCGGCAGCAGCACCACGTTCTCCCCGGCGAGCGGGGACCAGAAGGAGGGCCAGCCGCAGTGCGAGGTGAACTTGGTCTCGCTGCTGAACAACTCGTGCCCGCATGCCCGACAGGCGTAGACGCCGGTCGTCTTCGTCTCGTTGTACTCGCCGGTGAAGGGTCGCTCGGTCCCGGCCTCGCGCAGCACGTGGTACTCCTCGGGGCTGAGCTCGCTGCGCCACTCGTCCTCGCTGCGCGCCCCTGCGTACGCCGTACCGTCCGGCCGGGTCGTGGGCATCGTTGCCGATTCACTCATGCTCCGACCGTACGTCGCCCCTCGCGCAACGGGGTAGTGAACTACCCCGTTGCGCTAAGTACGGTCGGGGGATGGCGAAGGCGGAGGCGATCGAGCTCGAGGTCGGCGGGCAGCGGGTACGGGTGAGCAACCCGTCGAAGGTCTACTTCCCGGAGCCCGGGATCACCAAGCTCGAGGTGGTCGAGCACTACCTGGCCTGCGGCGAGGGGATCCTGCGGGCGCTGCGCGACCGGCCGACGACGATGGAGCGCTGGCCGGGTGGTGTGCACCCGGGCATGAAGCTCGCCACCCGCGCCGACAACCGGGGCGACGCGTTCTACCAGAAGCGCGTCCCGGCGAACGCCCCGCAGTACGTGCCGACCGCCCGGATCGCGTTCCCCTCCGGGCGGACCGCGGACGAGATCGCACCCGACTCGCTCGCCGTTGTCGCGTGGGCGGCGAACCTCGGCACGATCACGTTCCACCCGTGGCCGGTACGCAAGGCGGACGTGGAGCACCCGGACGAGCTGCGCCTGGACCTCGACCCGCAGCCGGGCACCGACTTCCGCGACGCGGTCCAGGTCGCGGGAGTGCTGCGCGAACTGCTCGCCGAGCTCGGGTGGACCGGCTGGCCGAAGACCTCCGGCGGGCGCGGCGTGCACGTCTACGTACGGATCGAACCGCGCTGGTCGTTCACGGACGTCCGGCACGCCGCGATCGCCATCGGCCGGGAGCTGGAACGGCGGATGCCGGGCCGGGTCACCACCAACTGGTGGAAGGAGGAGCGGGGCGAAACGATCTTCGTCGACTACAACCAGAATGCGCGCGACCGCACGATCGCCTCGGCGTACTCGGTACGCCCGCGACCGCAGGCCACCGTCTCGATGCCGCTGACCTGGGACGAAATGACCGCGGTGGGCCCGCTCGATTTCACGGTGCGTACGGCGGGGGAGCGGTTCGCGGCGGTCGGCGACCGGCACGCCGGGATCGACGAGGTCGCGTACGACCTCACGCCCGTCCTCGAGTGGTACGACCGCGACGAGCGCGACCGCGGGCTCGGCGACCTGCCCTATCCGCCGGAGTACCCGAAGCAACCAGGCGAGCCGCCACGCGTCCAGCCCAGTCGCAAGAACCCCGCCAACTGGTGAGCCGAGATGGCGACCGGAACCTCATGATCGCGGGCGGACAGCGCCCGGAATCTCATGATCGCGTGTTAGCGGCGTACGGCTGTCAGTCTCCGCGGCTCTTGGCCGTCTCCCTGTCGTTGGCCTTCTGGATCGCGTCGACCAGCTCGTCCTTGTTCATCTTCGAGCGGCCCTTGACGTCCAGGCGCCGCGCGATGCCCATCAGGTGCTCCTTGGAGGCGTTCGCGTCGACACCGCCCTTGGTCTCGCGATCGGTGTCGACCCCGCCCTTCGCCTGCGCGTCGGACGGGCCGCGCTTCTCCTTGGCCTCCCAGTGGTCTCCCACCTTCTCGTAGGAGTGCTTGAGCGCGGAGTACGCGACGCGGTGCGCGCGCTCGCCCTCGCCGTACTCCTCGGCCGCGGAGTCGTGGGCCTTGGCGAAGGTACGTTGCGCCTTGGCATCCGAGCGCTGCAACGTGCTGGGCAACTCGTCCTTGATCGGCTGTCCGCTGGACTTCGTCTTGGGCATACCGACGATGCTGGCGCCGCCCCGCGGTTCCCGCCACTCGTGGCGCGCGGTCAGGAGAGGACGTCGGCCAGGTCGTAGGTCACCGGGCGTTCGAGCTGGTCGTACGTGCAGGACCGCGGGTCGCGGTCCGGGCGCCAGCGCGCGAACTGCGTGGTGTGGCGGAAGCGGTTGCCCTCCATGGCGTCGTAGCGCACCTCGACGACCAGCTCCGGGCGCAGCGGGTGGAACGAGAGGTCCTTGCCGCCGCTCCAGCGCGAGACGGCGCCCGGGAGCCGAGCGCCCTCGTGGGCGGCCGCGTCCTGCCAGCGCGCCCACGGGTGATCGTCACCCGCGGCGAGCGGAGCGAGCTCGCGGGCCAGCTCGATCCGCCGCTTCATCGGGAAACTGACGGCCACCCCTACGCTCTGCAGCACGCCGTCCTCGTCGTAGAGCCCGAGCAGGAGCGAGCCCAGCACCTCCTGCCCGTCCGGACCGCGCTGCTTGTACGGCCGCCAGCCCGCCACGACGCAGTCGGCCGTACGGGCGTGCTTCACCTTGAGCATCGTGCGCTTGTCCGGGGTGTACGGCGCAGCGAGCGGCTTGCACACCAGCCCGTCGAGCCCCGCGCCCTCGAACTGCGCGAACCAGCGCTGCGCGTCGTCGAGCGCGTCGGTGACGCGGGTCACGAACACGGGATCCTGCGCCGCGACGAGGGCGGCGACGAGTCGTCGCCGTCGCTCGGCGAACGGCGCGTCCATCAGGGAGTCGTCGTCGACCGCGAGCAGGTCGAAGGCGACGTACGACGCCGGCGTCTTCTCCGCCAGCATGCGCACGCGTGAGTCGGCCGGGTGGATCCGCTCCTGGAGTCGCTCGAACTCCAGCCGTCCGTCGATGGCCACGATGACCTCGCCGTCGAGGACGCAGCGTTCCGGCACGTTGGCGCGCAACGACTCCACGAGCTCCGGGAAGTACCGGGTGAGTGGGCGTTCGTTGCGGCTGCCGAGCACGACGTCCTCGCCGTCGCGGAAGACGATGCAGCGGAAGCCGTCCCACTTCGGTTCGTACACCAGCCCGCCGTCGACGGCGTCGGGTGCCGGGATCTCGGGAACCGCCTTGGCCAGCATCGGTCGCACCGGCGGCGTCACGGGCAGGGTCACCGGAGGCGGACCCTGTCGCGCGCGCTCGCGGCTCCGCGCGAGCGGTGAGGGGCGGTCATGCTGCCGACCGCCCGGCCGTGAGGTAGCGCAGGAACAACGTGCCCCCGTCGGCGAGCAGGTGGGCGAGGGTGAGCGGGCGCGGTGCGCCGGGCAGCGGGGTGCTGGCGAGGATCCGGGTGATGTCGGTGCGGTCCTCGTAGCCGCCGCCGGCGAGCTTCGGGGAGAGCGTGAGCTGCAGCTCGTCGAGCAGGTCGGCCGCCGCGAGTTCGGCGAGCAGGTGCGGGCCGCCCTCGGAGTGGATCCGCCGCAGACCGCGCGCGTGCAGGTCGGCGACCGCAGCGCGCAGGTCGACGTCGTGGTCCCCGTGGACGAGGACATCGGCGACCTGCCGCAGCCGGGCGAGCCGGTCTGGGTCGGCGGCGTCGCACGTCACGACGATCGTCCCGGCGTCCTGGAACAGCGGTCCGGTGAGGTCGAACGACAGGGACCGGCTGACGATCGCGAGTGGCGGTACCGGCGGCTGCCCGGCGGCGGCGCGAGCCGCTGCGTAGCGTTGCCGGACGCGGACGCCCTTGTAGTTCTCCTCGCGCACGGTCGCCGCGCCGACGAGCACCACGTCGGCGAGCGCGCGCAGCCGACCGAAGACGGCGCGATCCTCGTCGGTGGAGATGTCGTGGGTCACGCCGTCCGGGGAACGGGCCGCACCGTCCGCGGTCGAGACCATGTTCACCCGCAACCAGGGACGGTCTGCCGGCCAGGCGTACGCCGCGTCGAGCCCGTCCTCGTCCAGGTCGGCGACGTAGGCCGGCAGCAGCATCTGCATGGCGACCATCCTGCCCGGGAAACCGTCCTCAGCGCCCGCCGGAGCGCGTCGCCGCCGAGAAGATCGCCACGATGACCGCCGCGACCAGGACCTGCACGGCGGCCGTGAGCCAGAAGCCCCAGTGCTGCGCTGCGCCGATCGCCGCGCCGATGGCACCCCCGACCACACCGATCAACAGGGTCAGCAGGCAGCCGAGCGGCGCGGCGTTGGGGGTGACGAGGCGCGCGAGCGCGCCGATGATCAGCCCGATGACGATCCCGGAGACGATGCCGCTCGGTTCCATGGCGGCATCCTTGCCCATCGCACGCCGGAAACGGCAGGCGCCCCACGGACCGTGACAGGTCGGGTGCGGAGCGCGAATCGGCCGAGCAGCCCATGACCGCCCGCCCCGATCCCCGTAGGTTCAGGCTGGCTGCGGCTCCGGCCCGCGGCTGCACCGCCGTGGCGGACCAGCGGGGAGGACGACGATGACGAGTACTGCCAGACGTGTGCCCGTGCTGCTCGCGGCGCTGAGCGTCGTCGCCGGCGTGATGCTGGCGGTGCCGCGGGCCGCCGAGGCGGCCGACGTCGTGGTCACGCCGGTGCCCGCCACCGCCGAGACCGAACCGGTCGCGCATTCCGGCGATGCCGCGGACGACCCGGCGATCTGGGTCGACCCGGCCGACCCGGCGCGTTCCCTGGTGATCGGGAACGACAAGGGCGGCGCACTCGAGACGTACGACCTGTCCGGCGCCCGGGTGCAGCGGATCGTGACCTCGGGGCGCTGGGGCAACGTCGATGTGCGGCAGGACGTCGGCATCCCGACCGCGCCTGCCGACATCGTCGCCGTCATGAACGGTGGGCTGCGCGTGTACTCCGTCGACCGGACGACCCGCGAGCTCGTCGAGGCGGACGAGGGCAAGGTCGCGACGGGCGGCGAGGGGCTGTGCCTGTATCGCGGCCCTTCCGGGCTCTACGTCTTCGTCGTGCTGCAGTCCGGACAGGTGAACCAGTTCGCGCTCACCGACGACGACGGCGACGGTCGGCTCGCTGCGGCGTTGGTCCGCACCTTCCAGGTCGGCAGCGAGGCCGAGGGCTGCTTCGCCGACGACGCCACCGGCGCGCTCTACGTCGCGCAGGAGACGGTGGCGCTCTGGCGGTACGGCGCCGAGCCCGACGCGGGAACCGCCCGGGTCGCGGTCGACACGGTGACCGGCTCCGGGGGCCGGCTCGCCCCCGAGATCGAGGGCGTCACCGGGGTCCGCCGCGCCGACGGCACCGGCATCCTCATCGCCTCGGCGCAGAACGTCGCCCACCGGTCGGAGTCGTACTTCGCCGTGTACGACCTGGACTCCAACGCCTACATCCGCTCGTTCCGGGTCGTCGACGGAGCGACGGCGGACGACTGCGACGGCACCGACGGGATCGCGGCGCACGCCGGGCCGCTCGGCGAGCAGTACCCGGACGGGCTGTTCGTCTGCCAGGACAACAACAACGACGCACCCGGCACCAACGGCAACCAGAACTTCAAGTACGCCTCGCTCGCCACGGCGCTCGCACCACCCGACGGCCCGCTCCCGCCGGACCCGCCGCAGCCTCCGCAGCCACCGGTGGACCCACCGCAGGCGGACGCCTCCTTCGTCGCGGCCTCGACCGCTGACGGCAACAGCGCGACCGGACGGATCACGGTGCCCGCCCAGGTCCGGGTGGGGGACACCCTGCTCCTCTTCGCCTCCACCGGCGCGGGCCCGATCACGGCGCCGCCGGGCTGGTCGGCCGTCGCGACCCGTTCCACCAGCCCCCTCGAGACAGGGCTCTACGTCCGGACCGCCACTGCCGCGGACGCGGGTGCCACCCTGACGGTGCCGTTCGCCGCGCTCAGCAAGTACGCGCTCACCGTCGCCGCCTACCGCGGCATCGACACCGCCGACCCGGTCGCCGCACTGGCGGCGAGCACCGAAAGCGCGGGTACCAGTCGGCTCACGCCGTCCGCGACCACGACCACGCCGGCCTGGGTCGTCTCGCACTGGGCGGTGCGCTCCTCGAGCGTCACCGCGTGGAGCGGCCCGTCGCGCGGCAGTTCCCGCGCGACGGTGCTCGGCAGCGGCGGCGGGCGCATCAGCACGCTGCTGGCCGACTCCGGTGCGGTGCTCGGCGCGGGTACGGTCGGTGCCATCACCGCCGGCACCGACACGTCGGCCAGTCGCGCGACCCTCTGGACCGTCGCGCTGCGACCGCAGGCCGGCGACGGGGGCGGCGGCACCGACCCGCTCCCGCCGACAGCGCGGGCGAGCGTCAACTGCGAGCAGCTGCAATGTCGGGTCGATGGCACGGCCTCGAGCGACCCGGACGGCGACATCGTCTCGTACGCCTGGGACTTCGGTGACGGCAACAGTGGCTCGGGCGCGAGCACGACCCACACCTACGCGGAAGCGGGACGGTACTCGATCACTCTCACGGTCACCGACGCGACCGGGCTGACCAGCGCGGCGTCGCAGCCGGTCACGCTGACCGCGGGCGGGGGCGACCCGGTCCCGGCGGCCGGCACCCCGTACGCCTGGGGCGGCAACGGGTACGGGCAGCTCGGCGACGGTGCGACCACGTCGCGGCTGAGCGCCGGCCCGGTGCGCGGGCTGACCGACGTCGTTGCGATGCACGGCGGCCGCGACCACGCGGTGGCGCTCTCCTCGTCGGGCACCGTCTACACCTGGGGGCGCAACCAGGTCGGTCAGCTCGGCCTGGGAGGCGGCGCGAGCCGTACCGTGCCGACGGCGGTGCCTGGCCTGCCGCGAGTGACGGCGGTGACCACGGGACACAACATGACGTACGCCCTGGACGTCACCGGTCAGGTGTGGGCGTGGGGCGACAACGCGAGCGGGCAGCTCGGCGATGGCACCCGTACGCAACGCACGTCGCCGGTCAAGGTGAGCGGGATGGGCGACGCGGTCGCCATCGCCGCTGGACGGGACATGGCGTACGCGATCCGCGCGGACGGCACGGTGTGGGCCTGGGGGCTGAACAATGACGGCCAGCTCGGCGATGGCACCACGACGCTGCGCACCACGCCGGTGCGCGTCACGGGGCTGACGGGCGCCACCGCGATCGCCGGCGGGCGCGACCACGCGTTGGCGCTGCGCGCCGACGGATCGCTGTGGGCGTGGGGCTGGAACGCGTACGGCCAGGTCGGTGACGGCTCGACGACGAACCGCAGCGCCCCGGTGCAGGTGGCCAGCGGCATGACCGCGGTGGCGGCGGGCGCGCACCACTCGTACGCGCTGCGCGCCGACGGGCAGGTCATGGCGTGGGGCCGGAACTACCGCGCCGAGCTCGGCGACGGGAGCACCACCGGTCGCTCTACACCGGTCGCGGTGCGTGGCGTGAACGACGCGATCGCCATCGGCAGCGGTCGTGACCAGGGGCTCGCCGTGCTGCGTGACGGGAGCGTGAAGGCCTGGGGCTACAACCAGTCCGGTCAGCTGGGCGACGGCACGACCGTCAACCGCACCACCGCCGTCAGCGTGCCCGGCGTGTCCGGGGCGACCGCGGTCGCGGGCGGTGCCGAGTACTCGATGGCCCTGGTCGGCGGCGCCGTGCCGCCGCCTCCGCCGCCTCCGCCCGGCAACGAACCTCCGACCGCACGGCTCACGGTCGGCTGCGACGGGTTGACGTGCACCGCCGACGGCTCCGCGTCGTCCGACCCCGACGGCAGCATCGCTTCGTACGCCTGGGACTTCGGCGACGGTACGCGCGCGGGCGGCCGGACGGCGGGCCACACCTACGCCACCGCCGGGACCTACCAGGTCAGCCTCACGGTCACCGACGACGCTGGTGCGAGCGACTCCGCCCGCCAGCAGGTCACGGTCACCGCACCGCCTCCGACCGGTACCACGATCGCGTTCGTCGGGCAGAGCTCCTCCGACGCGCACACCCGTAGCGCACAGGTAATGGTGCCCGTCGCGGTCCGGGCCGGGGACGGCTTGGTGCTCGTGGCGTCGGTCGCCTCGTCGACCGTGCAGACGCAACCCCCGCCGGGCTGGACCGCCGTCGGCGATGCCACGACCGACCCGCTCGCCACGCGGGTCTACCGGCGTACCGCCACGGCGGCCGACGCCGGTTCGCCCGTCACGGTCGCGCTCGACGGGCTGAGCAAGATCTCGCTGCAGCTCGTGGCGTATCGCGGGGTCGCCGTCGACGACTTCGTCACGGCCCGGTTCGTGACGGCGGGGGGCGGTACCGCACGGGAGGCCCCCGCGGTGGAGGTCGCCGACGCCGGGTCCTGGGTGATCGGCTATTGGGCGGACCGCTCGAGCAGCGACCGGACGTGGAGCGCGCCGGCCGGCAGTACGGTTCGCGGCACGACGTACGGGACCGGCGGGGGCCGGGTCACCTCGTTGCTCGTCGACTCCGGCGGGCCGGTCGCGGCCGGGGCGTACCCCGCGCGCACCGCGACGACGTCCGCCTCCGGGAGCCGCGCCGTCGCCGCGACGCTGGTCCTGCGCCCCGCGACCTGAGGCGTCAGGCGGCGAGCGGTACGCGTGCGAGCAGCGCGGCGGTGTCGGTGCCGCGCGGCAGCGTGCCGAACGTGGTGCCCGAGTCGCCGGCGAGCCGGGTCGCGCAGAACGTCTCGGCGACCGCCGGGTCGCCCTCCCGTACGAGCAGCGAACCGGCGAGCACGACGGCGACCCATTCGGCGATCCGCCGGGCGCGGGACTCGATGGCGGTGGTGTCGGACAGCGCGGTGAGCAGGTCGGTCACCGCGGCGTCGAGCCGCGGATCCATCCCGTCGGCGAGGCCGACCTCGGCGAGGTACGCGGCCAGCGCGTCGGGTGCGCGCTGCAGGGCGCGCACGAGGTCCAGCGCTGTGACGCTCCCCGAACCCTCCCACACCGAGTTGACGGGCGCCTCCCGGTAGAGCCGCGGCATGCCCGACTCCTCGACATACCCGTTGCCGCCCAGGCACTCCAGCGCCTCGCCGACGGCCGCCGGCGTGCGCTTGCAGACGTAGTACTTCGCCGCCGGGAGGGCGAGGCGGCGAAGTGCGGCGCTCACCTCGTCGCCGGCGTCGAACGTGGCCGCCAGGCGCAGGCCGATCGCGAGCGCGGCTTCGTACTCCACGACGAGGTCCCCCAGCACCGACGCCATGAGCGGCTGGTCGGCGAGGCGCCGGCCGAACGCGGTGCGGTGGCGCGCGTGCCACACCGCCTCGTGCAACGCGCGGCGCTGCAGCGCCGTGGAACCCAGCACGCAGTCCAGCCGGGTCGCGGAGACCATCTCCACGATCGTCCGTACGCCGCGCCCCTCCTCGCCGAGCCGGCGGCCCCAGGTGCCGTCGAGCTCGACCTCGGCGGAGGCGTTGGAGCGGTTGCCGAGCTTGTCCTTGAGGCGCTGCAGGTGGAACGGGTTGCGGGCGCCGTCCGGCAGCACCCGCGGCACCACGAAGCAGCTCAGGCCCCCCGGAGCCTGGGCGAGCACGAGGAACACGTCGCTCATCGGCGCGGAACAGAACCACTTGTGGCCGGTCAGCAGGTAGCCGTCGGAGACCGGGACGGCGGTCGTGGAGTTGGTGCGCACGTCCGAGCCGCCCTGCTTCTCGGTCATCCCCATGCCCGCGATCACACCGGCCTTGGTCTGCGGGGCGCGCAGCCCGGCGTCGTAGACGCGCGAGGCCAGCCGCGGCACCCACTCGTCCGCCAGCAGCGGGTCGGCGCGCAGTGCAGCGACTGCGGCGTACGTCATCGAGATCGGGCAGCCGTGCCCCGCCTCGACGCCGGACCACAGCACGAAGCCCGCGGCCCGCTCGGCATGCGCTCCGGGCGTGGTCGCGAGCCACGGTGCGGCGTGCAGGCCGTGATGGACCGCAGTACGCATCAGCTCGTGCCAGGCGCCGGTGAACTCGACCTCGTCGATGCGGTTGCCGTACCGGTCGTGGGTACGCAGCCGTGGCACGTCCCGGTTCGCGTCCTCCCCGCGCGCCAGCCAGGTGGCATCGCCGGCGAGCCGGCCGAGGTCGTGCATGCGCTGCTGGGCCGTGGGGGCGTAGCGGCGTACCGCCTCCGGCAGCGCCAGGTCGGCGGCGAACGCGTCATGGCCGGCGAGCGGCGGCGGCTGGTTCGTCACGGCATGGGTCGTGGACGTGGGTGCACCGGCGAGGTCGGTCATGCTCGACACCGTACGTCCGCCCGGCGGGACCTAGGGTCGGGAACGTCGGCTCGTACGCGCGAGGCGGTCCCTGGGGAGGTGGGCGCGGTGGGTGCGCTGCTCTTCGCGCTGGCGGCCGGTCTCGGCCTGCTCGCGGGAGCCGCGTTGCACCTCGCCGGGACGGCGGGGCCCGGGGACCTCATCTGGGGGCTGACCACGCTGCTCGCCCTCGGCCCGGCGCTCTGGGAGGTCGTGCAGGGACTGCGGCGTCGCCAGCCGAGCGTCGACCTGATCGCCGTGCTCGCCCTCGTCGGGACGCTGCTCACGCGCGAGTACCTCGCCGGCGCCGTCATCGCGGTGATGCTCGCGGGCGGGCAGGCGCTCGAGGCCCGCGCGCAGTCCCGGGCCAAACGCACCCTCGCCGGGCTCGTGGCACGCGCTCCGCGGGTCGCGCACCTGCTCGCCGACGACGACACCGTCGAGGACCGCCCGGTCGAGCAGGTCCGGCCGGGGGCGCGGATCCTCGTACGGCCCGGCGAGGTGGTCCCGGTCGACGGGCGGCTCGAGGGTCCGGCGCTGCTCGACGAGTCCGCGCTCACCGGTGAGCCGATCCCGGTCGAGCGGCCGTCCGGGGACGAGGTCGCGAGCGGGGTCGTGCTCGCCGGCGGTGCCCCGGCCGTGCTGCGGGCGACGACCGGCGCCGCGGACAGCACGTACGCCGGCATCGTCGCGCTGGCCGAGCACGCCAGTGCCGAGAGCGCGCCGTTCCTGCGGATGGCCGACCGCTACGCCGCGTGGTTCGTGCCGTTCACCCTGGTCCTCGCCGGGCTGGCCTGGTGGCTCAGCGGTGACGCGGTACGCGCGGTCGCGGTGCTCGTCGTCGCGACGCCGTGCCCGCTGCTGCTGGCCGCACCGATCGCGATCGTCTCGGGGCTGTCCCGCGCGGCCTCCCGCGGCGTCGTCGTCAAGGGCGGGGCAGCGCTGGAGGCGCTGGCGGGCGGCCACGTGCTGCTGCTGGACAAGACCGGCACGGTCACCGCTGGGCGCCCTGCGGTCGTCGGGGTGGCGGCGGCGCCGGACGGGCCGGGAGCCGACGAGGTGGTGCGCCTCGCGGCGTCGGTCGAGCAGGCCTCCCCCCATGTGCTGGCCGGAGCCGTCGTGCAGGAGGCGTTCCGGCGCGGGCAGCCGCTCTCGCTCCCCGCGGACGTGCACGAGGACCACGGCAGCGGGATCTCCGGAGTGGTGGACGGGGTCGAGGTCTACGCCGGGAAGCCGCCGCCGCCGGACGCAGCCGATCCGGGCTGGCTCGCCGACGCCCGGGTTCGCTCGGAACTCGCCGCGGACCCGCTGGTGCTGGTGACGCGCGCCGGACGGCCGGTGGGGGCGCTGCACCTGCAGGACCCGCTCCGCCCGGACGCGTCGCGGATGCTGCGCGCGCTGCGGTCCGCCGGCGTGGACCGCGCCGTCATGGTGACCGGGGACCGTGCCGAGGTTGCCGACGCGGTGGGCCGCCTGGTCGGGGTGGACGCGGTGTTCTCCGGGTGCGACCCGGCCGACAAGCTGGCGGTCGTCCGCGCCGAACAGGCTGCGGGCCCGGTCATCTTCGTCGGTGACGGGGTCAACGACGCGCCGGCGCTGGCCGCGGCCGACGTTGGTGTCGCGGTCGCCGAGCGTGGCGCGACGGCGGCCAGCGAGGCCGCCGACATCGTGCTCACCGTCGAGCGGATCGACCGGCTCGCGGAGGCGATGGGCACCGCCCGGCGCTCGCGGCGCATCGCGCGGCAGAGCGTGCTCGCCGGCATGGCGCTCTCACTGGTCGCCATGGTCGTCGCCGCGCTCGGCCACCTGCCGCCGGCCGCGGGCGCGGTGGTGCAGGAGGTGATCGATCTCGCGGTGATCCTGAACGCGTTGCGCGCCGTCGCCCCTGGCCGCAGCGAGCGGCCGGCGTTCACCGCGCCGGAACGGCGCGAGGTGCGCGCCCGGGCTGCCGAGCACGGGCCGCTGCGCGACCTGGTCGACGTCGTACGCGACGTGGCCGGGGAGGTCCTGGTGAGTGCCGCGGAGGGTGGTGACGCGCTCGGTCCGGCGCGCACCCTGCAGCACCGTCTGGAGACCGAGCTGCTGCCGCACGAGGAGCGCGAGGAGCAGGTGATGTACCCGATGCTGGCCGCCCGCCTCGGCGACACCGACGCGATCGAGCTGATGCGCCGCGGACACGCCGAGATCCTGACGCTGGTGGCGCGCAGCGGCCGGTTGCTCGAGCTCGCGACCGAGCCGCCGACCCCGGCCCAGGTCCGCGAGGTCGGCGCCACGCTGTACGAGCTGCACGCGGTCCTGCGCCTGCACTTCGCGCAGGAGGAGGAGGCGTTCTTCTCCCTCCTCGACGACGGCGCCGCCCCGACTCCCGTTGATCATGACGTTGTGGGTCCCCACCCCCGTTGATCATGATGTGGTCGGTCTCAAACGGCGCTTACGACCGACAACATCATGATCAACGAGGACCCCGCGAGCTCTCGGCGGCAACCCGGTGGGTCCGAACCGCCTGATGTGGTTCGCTGCTCGCTGTGTCACCCGCGCTCGACGACCGGCAGCTGCTCGCGCAGTTCCACCGCCAGATCCGCCTCGCCGGCCGGGAGGACGAGCCGACGCCGGGCATCGTGCAGGACACCGACGGGCCGGTCGTACGGCGGTACCCGGAACACCCCGGCACGTCGTACTGCATGGTCGAGTGCCCGCGCGGACTCGGCGAGGACCCCGACCGCTGGATCGCCCGACAGGTCGCGTTCTTCAGCGCGCGCCAGGAGAAGGTCGAGTGGAAGACCTACTCGTACGACGAACCGGCCGACCTGCCCGAGCGGCTGCGCGCCGCCGGGTTCGTCGCCGAGGACCCCGAGACGCTGCTGCTCGGTGAGGTCGGCGCGCTGATCCACGACGTGACGCTGCCCGCGGACGTACGGGTGCGCACGGTGCACAGCGACGACGACCTGCAGCGGGTCGCCGAGCTGATGCGCACGATCTGGGGCGCGGACCGCGGTGGCGGCTCGCTCGCCGCCGAGATGCGGGCGAACCCGGACGCGCTCGACGTGGTCGTGGCGGAGCAGCGCGCCGACGGCCCGGTGCTGTGCGCGGGCTGGCTGCGCTACTCACGAGGGACCGATTTCGCCAGCATGTGGGGCGGGTCGACGCTGCCCGACTGGCGTCGGCGAGGCCTCTACCGCGCGACCGTCAGCCACCGCGCCCAGCAGGCCCGCGCGCGCGGCTACCGCTTCGTACGCCTGGACACCTCACCGGACTCCCGGCCCATCCTGGTCCGCCTCGGGCTGCGGGCGGTGGCGACGACGACGCCGTACGTCCGCGACGCGCGCGCCGGCTAAGGCGCCCGTCCGAGCAGGGCGGCGTGCAGGGCGCGCACCTCGGCGGCCAGGTCGGGATCCGGCCCGGCGACCGGGACTCCCGGCGCGACGACGGTGATCGGCAACGCCGCGACCGGCCCGGCGGGTACGCCCCATTCGCGTCGCCACGCCGCCAGCTGCGCGCTGCTGGACGCGTAGACGATCCGGCCCAGCCCCACCCACGCGTGGGCCGCACTGCACATCGGGCAGTGCTCGCCGGAGGTGTACACCGTGCTGGCGGCACGCTCGGCGAGCGGCAGCTCGGCCGCCGCCCAGCGGGCGAGCGCGAACTCCGGATGGCGGGTGCGGTCACCACCGCTCACGCGGTTGCGATCGGAGTGCCGTACCTCGCCCGTGGCGTCCACCAGCAACGAGCCGAACGGCTCGTCCCCGGCGGCGAGCGCCTCACGCGCGAGGTCGACGCAGCGCCGCAGGTACTCCCGGTCCGCCGCTGTCAGGGTGCTCTGCGTGGCCATCCGGCCAGCATGCCGGACCGACCCGCCGGCGGTGGCGCAGGCCGCTCACCGCGACTCCGGACCGCGCCCCGCACCGGACGCCGACAGCACCGCCGCCATCACGGCGACCCACGCGGTGCCGTACAGCCAACCGCCGACCACGTCGGACGCCCAGTGCACGCCGAGCCAGACGCGCGTCCACCCGACCACCGCTGCGTAGGCCACCGCCACGACCCACAGGATCCGTACGGCGCGAGGGCCCTGGCGGCGGGCGCGCGGGGTCAAGGCCCACGCGCAGCAGAGCGCGAAGACGGTGGCGGTGGTGGTGTGGCCCGACGGGTACGACGGCCCACCAGCGGCACCGGCCCAGTCGAGGACCGGCGCGCGCAGCCGGTCCACGCGGTGGTTCACGACGAGCCCGAGGAAGACGCCGAGCCCGGCGAGGCCGCTC
The DNA here is from genome assembly GCA_017848795.1 of Candidatus Nanopelagicales bacterium. Taxonomy (GTDB): domain Bacteria; phylum Actinomycetota; class Actinomycetes; order S36-B12; family CAIYMF01; genus JAFIHG01. The sequence continues at coordinate 96,553 of JAFIHG010000022.1, forward strand.
AGCACGATCCCGGAGCGCAGCCGCCGCAGCGCGCTGCGCGGCGCCGCGGGCGCCCACATGCCGACCGCGAGCAGCACCGGAAGGGCCAGCCAGGTGCTGCCTCCCCAGGTCAGCACGTTCGCCACCGCGACGTCGGTCGCCGTACGGGTGGAGAGCACCCAGCTGTGCCAGCCCAGGTCGCCCAGCGGCACCTGCGGCCCGGCCAGCCAGACGGCCACGGTGAGCACGCCGAAGCCGAGCCCCGTCGCGCACGCGATCCACACGTAGCGGCGGACCTGCTTCCAGCCGCGAGCGTCGGGGCCACGTTCGGCGGGAGCGCTCACGGCTCGCTCCGCGGGACGCAGACCAGCAGTGAGGATGCGGCGACGCGCAGCTCGAGCTCCCGCGTGGCGGGCCGTACGTCACCGTCGACCTCCGCCGCGACGGCGCGGTCGGTGCGGACCCGTACCGTCGTCGCGGTCCACCGCTCGACGTGGGGGCGGCGCCGGTCGTACCTCACGACGACATGGGCGGCGAGGGCCGCCCAGTCCCGCCAGCGCGTCGGGCGCAGCACCGCAACGTCGAGCCGGCCGTCGGCGGGATCGGCTCCCGGGAGCAGCAACATGCCGCCGGTGAGGGTCCCGACGTTGGCGACGAGCACCCCGACGCCGCGACTGCGGACGCACCGCCCGCCGTCGAGCTCGAGCTCGACGCGCAGCACCGGCGCCCGCGCAGCCGCCCGCAGCCCGGAGACGGCGTACGCCAGCCACCCGATGCGCCCCTTGAGGCCCTCCGGCGCCTCGCCGACCATGGCCGCGTCGATGCCGAGCCCGGCCATCACGGCGAACACCTCGTCCCCGCACACCCCGACGTCGTACGCGCGCCGCTCGCCGTGCAGCGCGACATCGATGGCGGCGTCGAGGTCGGCGGGTATGCCGAGGTTGCGCGCCAACAGGTTTCCCGTCCCGGAAGGCAGGATTCCCAGCGCCACGTCGGTGCCGTGCAGGCCTTGCGCGCAGGCGCGTACCGTCCCGTCGCCGCCGGAGCAGAGCAGCAGGTCGATGCCCTCCGCGAGCAGCTCGCGGGTCTGGGAGAGCCCGACATCCTGCTCCGTCGTCTCCCGCCAGCCCGCGGGTGCTGCGCCGGCCGCCGCGAGAGCGGTCTGCACCTGCTCGCGCAGCGTGTCCGGCTCATCGACCTTGCCCGGGTTCACGACGACTCCCGCACGGAGGGGACGGGCCGGTTCGGCACTCATGCCGCTGCCGCTTCCGAGGTGTCCGGGCGTGGTTGCTGCCCGGACGTCCCTTGCACTTCGCGCTGCGCCGCGGGCAGCAGCGTCGTCAGCACGATCAGCAGCCAGAGCCCGCCGCCGATCGCACCGAACAGCACGTCGCTCGGATAGTGCATGCCCCGGTAGAGCCGCGATACGGCCACCACCACGGGGACCAGGACACAGCCGACGACGAGGCACTGCGCCAGCCAGGCCCGACGCAGGTTGCGGGCCAGCACGACCGCGATGCACCCGTACAACGCCACAGCCGCGGCCGTGTGGCCGGAGGGGAAGCTGGAGGTCGGGGGAGCGGCGTCCAGCTGCGGGACGTCGGGTCGTTCCCGGCGTACGGCGAAGGTGACGACGAGGAAGACGAGCAGCTCACCGGTGATCGCCGCGAAGAGAGTCACCGACTCGCGCCACCTGCCCAGCCAGACCCGGAACGCCAGGGCCAGTACGACGAGCAGCCCGATGCAGGTCACCGTCTCGGACAGATAGCTGCCGACGTGGGTCACGGAGTCGAGAGCGGGGGTCCGGTTCGCGTACAGCCAGTGCATGAACCCGTTCTCCCACCGGCCCAGGAAGGCCGGTGAGAGGACCAGCACGATGAGCCATCCCACGGCGCTGAGCCCGATCGCCAGGGCGGCTCCGCCGCCGCCGAGCCGTACGGCGACCGCGCGAGCATCCCGGCTGCGCGCCGCGCTCACGGGTGCCCGTCGGGGACACGGCGCCAGCACGCTTCTGCCACGCCGTACACGCCGAAGACGACGAGGCCGAGCCCGAGGGCGACGACGAGCAACGGTCCGTACGGCGCGGCAAGAAGCGTGTCGAACGCCTCGTCGATCCCGCCGGCCCGGTCCGGTTCGGCGCGCCAGGCAGCCACGATCACCAGGACGCCGACAGTCACGAAAACCAGCCCGCGCGCCACGGTGCCGGTGCGGCCGAGCACCACCAGCAGCCCACGCCGGCCGCGCGGCAGTGCGCCGAAGTAGCGCAAGAACTTCTTGGCCCAGCCCTCGCGGATCATCGCCGCTCCGACAACGACGACGACCGCACCGACGAGCGCGACCGCCAAGCGCCCACCCGGGTGCGACATCGCCTCGGCCGCCAGGTGGCGCTGCGTGCCGGACTGCGAGCCGCGGCCGCCGAGCAGGACCGTGGTCGTCGTGACCGCAAGGACCACGTACGCCAGGCCGCGGCACAGCGACTTGATGCGTGGGCCGGCGCCGTCGCCCTCGCCGGTGGTGCCGAAGGCAGCCTCGGACAGCCGCCAGAGCGCGTACGCGGCGAACCCCAGCGCGAGCAGCCCCACCAGCCAACCGCCGAAGGGCAGGTGGATGGTCCGGGTGACCGCGCCACGCTGGTCGACCTCCGCACGCCCGCCCAGCCCGACGTCGATGGCCAGCGCGCCCATCACGAGGTAGACGGCGGCGCGCGCCGCGAGCCCGGTCCGGGCGGCCCAGCCCATGGGCCGGCTCGTCGCGGCGTCCTGGATCCCGTCGACCGTGTTCGACGTCGAGGCCATGGCGGGATTCTGCGGGATCTTGATCGATCCGGCATCCGAAGCGGGCAACGCACGAGCGGACGACCCGAACGGGTCCGGTGGGCGATACAGGATTTGAACCTGTGGGAGGCATACCCTCTGATCTGCGCGGATGCGCTCTGACCTGCGGTGACGTGGGAAGCGACCGGCAGTAGGCGGCAGCGTGTACCGTTTGACGAGTGCACGCGAGGGCACGCGGAAGGGGTCACTGATGCCGAGCCAGTATCAGCAGCGGTCGAGGGCACGCGAGGGCACGCGCTCACGGAAGGCGCCGCGTACCTGGGGCAAGCTGCGGAAGCTGCCCAGCGGGCGTTACCAGGCGTCGTACGTCGGCCCGGACAACGCTCGGCACGTCGCGCCGTACACGTTCGACACCGTGGCTGCTGCCGATGCCTGGCTCGCTGCTCGGCGTACGGAGATCTCGGGCGGGAGCTGGGTCCGGCCCGCTGTGGCCGAGCGGCCCGCGCCCGAGCTCGTCACGTTCGGCCAGTACGCCGACGACTGGCTCACCGGGCGCACCCTCAAGCCGCGTACCCGCGCGGAGTACCGGACGATGCTCGACCGGCTGATCCTGCCGCGCTTCGAGCGGGTCCCGCTGGTCGACATCGACCCGACCGTGGTCCGGTCCTGGCACTCCAAGATGGGCGACCAGGCCCCGACCCAGCGAGCGCACGCGTACTCGCTGCTACGGACCATCCTGTCGACGGCGGTCGACGACGAGCTGATCCCGGCCAACCCGTGCCGGATCCGCGGGGCCGGTGGGACGAAGCGCGCACGCAAGATCGAGCCCGCGACGCTCGACCAGCTCGCGACCATCGCCGAGTCGGTCCCAACGCGGTACAAGCTGCTCGTGCTGCTCGCCGGGTGGTGCGCGCTCCGATTCGGTGAGCTCGCCGAGTTGCGGCGTCAGGACGTCGAGGTGGAGCGCGGCATCTTGCGGGTGCGACGCGCCGTCGCACGCACGGCTGACGGTGCGGTCATCGTCGGCACGCCGAAGTCGGATGCGGGAGTCCGCGACGTGACGATTCCGCCGCACCTCATGCCAGCGGTCGTCGCGCACCTGGGGCAGCACGTACGGCGGGAGCAGGACGCGTTGCTGTTCCCAGCCGCGGGCGATCCGAACGCGCACATGGCACCAGCGACGCTGTACCGGGTGTTCTACCCGGCTCGGGAGGCCGCAGGTCGGCCGGATCTGCGCTTCCACGACCTGCGGCACACCGGCGCGGTGCTCGCTGCTGCGACCGGTGCCACGCTCGCCGATCTGATGGCCCGACTCGGGCACTCGACCCCGGGCGCAGCGATGCGCTACCAGCACGCGAGCGCGGACCGGGACCGGGTGATCGCCGAGGCGCTGTCAAAGCTCGCCGAGGCGTCCGCGCCGTAGCCGCGGCGAGCCGTTCGCTGTCAGACGCCGGCCGCGGCGGCCAGCCGCAGCGCCTCCGCCTCGCTGTCGGTCAGCGGCCGGGTGAGCGCGCGTAGCGCGGCGAGCAGCTCGACAACTTCGTGGTGGGCGTGCTCGCAGCCGAGGCCGCGGTCGACGGACTGGCCCCAGTGCTTGAGGTGGCGGCGGGCGAGCAGGACGTCTACGGCGTCGAACTGCTCGTCGAGCGGGACGCGTCGCTTCACTGGTAGACCCCTCTGGCTCCGGTACGGCGCTGCGGTCGGCGGTCGTCGGCGTCGGGTACGCGCAGCGCGCCGAGCAGGCGGGCGAGGGTGATGCGCTGTTGCCGGAGCTCGACCAGGACCGGGCTCGGCTTGCTGGCGCCGGTGGCGGGGTCGGGCACGGTCGGCCCCTCGGTCGTGAGCACGGCCTGCAGCTGGTCCAGGGTGTCGGTCAGGCGGGCGGCCTGCAGCAGTTGTGCGCGCTCGTGCTCGCTGAGGTCGAAGTCCTCGACCACGCTGCGCCAGAGCGCGGCGCCGCTGGCCTTGAGGCCGGCGGGGACCTTCACCTTCATGATCAAGACTCCGATCGTTTCAGGTCGGGCCGGGGATTTTGTGGAGGGAGCCGGGGTCGCCGTGGTGCCCGCTCTTAGAAAACTGGGTGGTGGGGCCGGGGGCGCAGGTCGCGTCAGCGAGGCGAAAGGAAGGCCTCTCGGCGCCTTGGCTCCCGCCGGCCCCCGCTCATCCGTAGATGGGGCCGGCGGGTGGCTTTGACGCCCCCGGACCAGGCTCGCTAGAGCGCCGGCACGATGAGCCCGGTGCCGGAGATGACCGAGACGGCTGAGGGTTGGCGCACCGCGAGCGCGGAGTAGCCGTAGACCACCAGGCGGCTGGTCAGGGTGCTCGACCCCGGCCCGTCGAAGCGCAGCTGCACGGGGCCGGCGGCGTCCTCGAGTAGCAGCACGTCGCGGAAGTCAGCCACGACGATTCGGGTCTCGTTGGTGCCGCTGCCCAGGTTGGTGGGCATGTTGCCGTCGAGGACGACCGGGACGCCGAGCAGCGTGCGCCCGGTGGCGCCGTACTCGTTGGTACCCGACAGGCCGACGCTATTGACCGCGGCTCCGTCGCCGGCCCCGATCAGCGGCCGGCCGGTGCTGTCCTTCTCGCTGAGCATCCACGCCCACACGCTCGGGTGCATGATGATCGCGGTCGGCCCGGTGTATCGGGTCGAGACGACCCGCCCGAGCGCGTCGGCGAGCTTGGGCCACAGCTTCGGCACGGTCGGGCTCGCGTCGGTGTAGGTGACCAGGTTGATGCTCGACACGTTCAGGACGCCGGTGTGCTGCCCACTGGACCCGGAGCCGTTGAGCACCTGCAGGTCCAACGCTGCGGAGTACGCGCCGGCGAGGTCGGCGAGCAGCACCTGCTCGACGAGCTCTCCACGCTCCAGGCTCTGCCGGGACGCGTCGACGTAGCCGCCCACGGTCACCACCGGGACGGTCAGGTCGGTGTCGTCGGGATCGTTGTTCGATACCGCGCTGTTCTCGCTTGCCTGCACTCCCGCGCTGCTGCCGGTCGTGACTCGCGGGATGTGGACCTGCATGCCCCGCTCGGGCAATGGCACGTGGGTGCACTGGTTCGCGGTCGGTCGCCCGGCGCGCAGATACTCGGCGAACAGGTTCACCAGGTACTGCGGCGGGACGAACCCGGCCACTCCGCCGGTGGATACCGCGCGCTCATACATCGCCGGCGCCTCGGCGCGGACCTCCTCGCCGTGCTGGTTCAGCCGCGCGAGTGCGGCAGGGTCGGACTTGACCTGCGCCCGGTACAAGTCGAGCAGGAAGCTCGGCCCGTCGCCGGCGCGTTCAGCCTGTGCGGAGTAAGTGCGCGGGCTGGTTACCGAGACGGTGGAGCGCGCACCGGGGGTGTGGGAACGCTCGGCGGCGACCGGACGGAACTCGCGGGCGAGCGCAGCCGCGGCCTCGTCGCGAGCTCTCTCGGCGTGCAGCTCGTCGAGGCGGTCCTGCTGCGCGCGGACCGTCGCGTTGGCGCGCTCCAGCGCCCGCACAGCCTCGTCCACGTCGCTCTGGCTCACGTTCTCGCCGCGGTCGAGCCGGGCGCGCAGCGAGCTCGCGCGACGGTTGGCGCCCGCGGCGAGGCCGCGGGCCTCGTCACGGTCGCGGGCTGCCTCGTCGATCAGGTCATCGATAGTCGTCATTGCTCACCCTCCAAGGGTGTGAGATTGGAATGGTCCGGCGGCGCGTGGCGCACAGGCTGTGCGCGAGGCGGCTCGGCAGGGACCAGCGGAACGAACAGACAGAGCCCGGCGGCGGGTCCTGCGCTCTGGCCGGTGCGGGTCAAGCGAGCGATGCTCGGAGAGCCGCGGCGGCGGGCGCCCGGAGGGCCAACCTGAAACTCCGCACTCAGCATAGCGGAATCACCCCGTCCACCGATCGAACGCGATGCCGTGCGTGAAGCACCACGCCCAGTCGTCGAGTCCGGATTCCTGCTCACGCCGCCGCTGCGCGTCGAACTGGTCGAGCAGCGCGCGCAACGGTGCGAGCACCTGCGCATACCCGGCGGACAGTTCCTCCGGACTCGCCCATTCATAGCGAGCCGCCCACGCCTCGGCGTCGTCCGACCGTTCCGGCAGCTCGCCCTCGTCGAATCGCCGGCGCAGCAGCCGAGCGACCTGCTCTACTGCCGCCGGTCGCAGCTCACTCATCGGGATGTCCTCTCTTGGTGGTGTGAGAAGTTGTCGGGCACCGACATCTCGCTATCAGCGCGATCTCGCTTGGAGCCGCTCCCCGTGGTGGGCAAGCAGTTCACGCTGTCAGCACGAGGATGTTCCATTGGACCGCTTGCTGACACCGGGAACTCCGATGACCGCACGGTCCGCAGTGCTTCCTGGCGCGCGCATCTGCGGTCGGCGTCGGTCATCGGTCGGTCCTCTCGGGTCGTCGAGAACTTTCGGCTCCGGAAAAAATGTTGACTGGCGGGGTCAGGCGCCGGATTATTTGCTCAAAAGTCGGTGACGGCGCCACCTCCGGCCGCGAGCGCTTCGGCCAGTACCGGCCGGCGAACACGGAACCGCAGGACAGCGGCAACAGCTCTCCCGCGAGCGAGAGGCAGTCGCCGACGACGACGCAGCGGGAGTAGTACTTGTGCACGAGCGCCTCGCCGACCTCGGGGTCGACGTCGACGAACTCGTGGGTGGTCACGCCACGGCAGGCGGCTCGGGCCAGCCAGTCGTCGGTCATCGCTCCGCCTCCCGTTCGGCGTCGTCGAGGTCGGCGATGACGTCCCGCAGGGCAGCGCGCCAGGAGCCGGCCGCGTGCTCTGCCAACTCCTTGGTGGCGTAGTAGCCGTCGAGCACCACGGCGACCATGTGCCTGCCCTCGTGCGGGACGGTCACAACGTCGTGCAGCAGTGGTTGGCGGCGACGGTGGACGAGCAGCATCGCGAGGCCCTCACGCAGGCGGGCGCTCACTGGTCCTCCTCGCACGTCGGGTGCGTGTCGAGCCCGGCATCAGCGAGCGCGGGGTCGAGGCGAAGGCCGCAAGCGGAGCAGCGCGGTGTCTCCGGGGGGCGACCGTCTGGATGCGTAACAGGCGTAACAGGCGTAACGACCTGCTCGTCTGGCCCTTCGGGATGTGACGTTGTTACGTCTGTTACGTCACTGTCCGGTCCCGGATGGAGGTAGCGAGACCAGGCATCGCCGAGGTCGGCGGCGTCGTACCCGCGAGCGGTGTCTTCGCCGATGCGCACCACTTTCGGGGTGACTGCGTACTTGGACAGTCGACGTGCCAGACCACGGGCGTCCAGTGGCTTGCCGCGCAGGTCTGCCCAGGGTGATTCCTCGAGCTGGTGGAGCCGCTCGAGGATGACCTCGGTGGCGAGCTTGTCCGTGCCTGCGGTGGTGAACACGTTCCGCAGGTCGGCCAGGAGTAGCACTCCAAGGCTCGGGCTGCGGTCCCGTGCCTGCGTAACAAGCGTAACGGCCGCAACACGGGACCGTTCCGGCCAGGCACCGCCGGCGGCGTCGGCGACCGCGAGCAGCGGCTCCCACACGTCGGCGTCGCGGTCCTCGACCCCGGTCGGCATGTCCGGCCAGGTCTCCACCACGAACGGGCTAACCTGCTCAGACCAGGCGCAGAGCCCGTCCGCGATCGGCTCGGCCTGCGGTTTGTGCAGGCGCAGGCGCCACGGCTCGACGACCTCCCCCGGTGCCCGCCGGCGCATCCGTACCACGACGCTGCGGGTCATCAGGGTGTCCGGCAAGTCGTCCAGCCCAGCGAGCGCGACCGCACAGTACGCCGGCAGCTCCTCGGTGAGCACCGTGGTGCCGCGCACCACGCACCGGCCGGCGGTGGCTCCCCGGCGGTGGCCGGCGTTGAGCATCCCGCGGATGTCTTCGTTGTCCTTGGCGCGCGGGCCGAACACCGTGTCGATCTCGTCGTACAGGATGGTCGGCGGGCCGGCCTCGTCGGAGACCTTTCGGAACAGGTACGCGGGTGTCGTGTTGACGGCGTGTACCGGTCTGGGCACCAGCGGCTCGGTGACCTCCAGCGCGCGGGACTTCCCGGACCCCGGCTCCGGGGACAGGAACGCGATCCGCGGTGTGGACTCCCAGCGGTCCATCAACCAGGTGTGCGCGATCCACAACGTGTGTGCGACCCGCGCGTGCTCGGACGGGTACGCCACGAACCGCGCCAGGAACGTCTCGACCTGGTCGAGCAGCGCGGCACCGGCGACCGTGGCGGGCACGACGGCGGGAACGGTCGGGGCACTCATGACGCCTCCCGCAGCTTGCGGGCGGACTTGACCGTGTTCGCGACCGCGCGCTCGGGCAGCCCGTTGGCGACCGCGGCAGCGGTCAGCTCGTCGAGGACCGACTCGGGCAGGCCGTCTTCGACGGCGCGGCACGCGGCCCAGAACAACGCCTCGTTCCGGTTGCCCTCGCTGGACTCCTGCACGGTCCGCACCAACCCTGCGCCCGACCCACGGCCGGTCCGGGTCCGCACCGTTCGCGCAGGTACCGGCCGGGGTCGCAGCGCAGCGAGCGCCCGCGGCGGCAGCGCCGCGATCGGGTGGTGCTCCCATACGTAAGGCCGGCCGGTCGCCGGGTGCACGCTCGGCGGAACGATGCAGTACCCGGACAACTTGAGGTCGATCCCGCTCGGCAGTCGCGCAGCCGAGGGGCGGAACACGGGCCGGAAGTAGTACAGGTGCCGGCCACCGTCACCACGACCCGACCACGCCGTCAGGGTGGCCGGCAGCGGCCCGAGGACATCCTCGAGACCCTCGATGGACCCGCCGTTGCGGGGGTCGACGTCGAGCACCAACAGGGTGCTCGGCACCGGCGCTCCGATCATCGCCTTCGGCCACCGCGACCACCACGCCCGGACCTGTTCGAGGTCGCTGGTGGCGTCGTGGAACCCGTTCTGGGTCAACGGGGCCTTGGCCGTGGCGCCGCGCCACTTGCACGGGAACACCGACCAGCCGGCCGCGGCCAGCTCGACGGCCGCGGCCGCCATCGTCTGCTCAGACATCGCGACCACCTGCCTCGGTGGTGTTCAGGTGGGTACTTTGATTCACCTGAACACGCGGACACTGCTCGCACAGGTACGCAGTCAGGTAGTGGTGGACGGTGCCGACTGAGCGCGGGAAGCCGTGCGCTGCAAGGGCTGCCACCGTCTGGCGAACCGACAGAGCGCCGTCGTGGGCCAGGTGGTGCGCCCAGCTCAGCGCGTCGTACTTCTCCTGTCGGGCTCGCCGCGGGTACGTCTTACCGTCCCGGCCGTGGACCCTGGCAACATCGGGAATGCCGACGCTCATGACGCCACCTCCAGCGGAGGCAGAGATTTCCCGTACGCTTGCCTTGGCTTCGCCGCCTGTCTGACCGCCTGTCGCCCCTCGGTTTCCCGGCCGGGGGGCGCGGTCGTCTATCGGTGGCGCGCTCATGCCGCACCCCCGGTACGCCGGCCGAGAGCGTCCAGGTCGCCGGGGTCGATGCGCACGACGCGGGGGCCGTACCGGTACGCCGGGAGGATGCCGGTCGCGATCCAGTTGCGGATGGTGCGCTCGGAGACGCCGAGGTACTCGGCAGCCTCGATGATGCTGACCTTGCGCCGGAGCTTGTCCGCCGCGATGCCGTTGCGGGACATCGTGATTCTTCCTCGGCCCGTACCGAGGGACCACGGATCACCAACTGTTGGTGATCCTGGTGGTGGTGCCGGTGGAGCCGCGGCCGTCCTTCGGACGGGCCGGTTGAGCGGTGGCTACGCGGCCAGCAGCTCCCGGCTCACAATGGTGGGGCCGTGGCGCAACAGCACCGTGGTGAACGGACGCAACTGCGGCGACCGGTAGCTCGGCTCAGGTACAGCCGGGCATGCGGGAGCATTAGGTTCGTCGCAGCTCAGCAGTTCGAGCAGAAGCGACATCGGCACTGTCGGCGTCTCGACCCCGGCCAGCGCCTCAACGAGGGCGGCAAGTGCAGGGGACCCCGCGCGGAGTTCATCCATCGCCGCCGTGTCGCCGTCGAGGTAGGCCTCGACTGCCGCTGTGAACTCCGGCGAGCCGACCCCGAGGCGATCGATCGCGGCTTCGAGCCGCAGTCGCGCCGCGACCTCGGCGTGCGGAAGGCGAACACGGCGGCGGCGGCGGTAGCGGCTCCACGCGCGCTCGCTGCGGGGATCCGGCCGGTAGAGGTTGGCGAGCAGTCGGATCGCCGTCGGCGGTTCGAGTGAGCGCGACAGCAGTGCCAGCACCTCGCTGGTGTCCATGTGCGCTCACCGCCCAACTTACACCGGTGTAACTCTGCCGCAAGAAAGCGTAACACGCGGCGGCGACAGGGTGCGGAATGCAACTACGGCCGTGCGCGGAAGCAGAGGCCGCGCCAACACCATGATCAATCCGGGAGGGCACGGCGAGTGCACGCGCTCCGGGTGCGGTGCAAAAGCTTGTTGACTACCAACGGTTTTCATCGGTGGGCGATACAGGATTTGAACCTGTGACCTCTTCCGTGTCAAGGAAGCGCGCTAGCCCCTGCGCCAATCGCCCGTGTGCTGTTGTCGTGCATGTGTCGTGCATGGAGTGCTTGCGAGGTGGCGGCGGGATTTGAACCCGCGTACACGGCTTTGCAGGCCGTTGCCTCGCCTCTCGGCCACGCCACCGTGGGGACGATGTCCCAACCCGAGCGGACGACGGGATTCGAACCCGCGACCCTCACCTTGGCAAGGTGATGCTCTACCAACTGAGCCACGTCCGCACCGCTACGGGTGGTGAGGCCCGTCCCGTAGTGCGCCGTTACCTTAGCCGATCGGCAGGGCGTCACCAAAGCCGGCCACCTCGATACGGTCGGCGCGTGCCCGAGCCGATGGCCCACCTCGGTGGTCACCTGGCCCGCGGCCTGGTGGACCTCACCGATGACCTGGGCGCCCTCGACGGCCCCGGCTGGTGGGCCGTGGTCGTCACGTTCGAGGGCGGCGTGCACTGCGCGAGGTTCTCGGACGTACGCGGCGCGCCGAATCCGGGCGGTCCGTGGCGCGGGCCGGCGCGTGACTGCTGGCACAGTTCGCTGGACGAGGGCGCGTACCTCGCCGCCGTCGCGACGGTGCGGGAGCGCATCGCGGCGGGTGAGGTGTACCAGGCGAACGTGTGCCGCGTGCTGCGCGCACCGCTGCCCGACCCGAGACGTGCGGACATGGCCGGTCTCGCGGCGCTGCTGGCGGCAGGCAACCCTGCCCCGTACGGCGGATTCGTGCGGTTCCCGGGGATCCAGGTGGCCACGGCGTCCCCGGAGCTGTACCTGCGCCGCCGGGGCGAGGTCGTCGAGTCCGGCCCCATCAAGGGAACCGGGCGCACCGTCGCCGACCTGCGCGAGAAGGACCGCGCCGAGAACGTGATGATCGTCGACCTCGTGCGGAACGACCTGGGTCGGGTGTGCGGCACGGGAACCGTGGAGGTCCCCGACCTGCTGGCGGTGGAGCAGCATCCGGGGCTGGTGCACCTGGTCTCGACCGTCCGCGGGAGGCTGGGCGTCGACACCAGCTGGCCGGAGCTGTTCGCCGCCACCTTCCCGCCGGGCTCGGTGACCGGCGCCCCCAAGTCGAGCGCCATGAAGCTCATCGGCGAGCTCGAACCGGTGCCACGGGGGCCGTACTGCGGAGCCGTCGGCTGGGTGTCCGAGGGTCGCGGCGAGCTCGCCGTCGGTATCCGCAGCTTCTGGCGCGAGGCGGACGAGCTGTGCTTCGGTACGGGCGCCGGCATCACGTGGGGGAGCGACGCGGCGGCGGAGTGGGCGGAGACCGAGCTAAAGGCCGACCGGCTGCTCGGCGTCGCCGCCGGCTCATGGGAGGCTGGCCCGCCGTGAGTGGATTCTGGGTGAACGGCGACCTCGTCGCGCCGGACGAGGCGATGCTCTCGGTGCTCGACCACGGGTTCACGGTGGGCGACGGGGTCTTCGAGACCCTGCTGGTGCGCGACGGCGCACCGTTCGCGCTGACCCGTCACCTGGGTCGCCTGGCGCGCTCGGCGGCCGGACTCGGGCTGGCGCCGCCGTCGGAGGTGCAGCTGCGTACCGCGGTCACGGCGGTGCTCGGCAGCGGTGAGGCCACCGCTCTCGCCCGCGGCCGGTTGCGGATCACGGTGACGAGCGGTGTCGGCCCGGTCGGCAGCGACCGCGGCGAGCACCCGCCGACCCTGATCGTGACGCTGACGGAGGCCGGCGCGTGGGGAGCGACGACGACGCTCGCCACCGTCCCCTGGACCCGCAACGAGCGGTCGGCCACTGCCGGACTGAAGACCACCTCGTACGCCGAGAACGCGATCGCGCTCGCACACGCGCGCAGCCGGGGCGCGGACGAGGCGGTCCTCGCCAACACCGCCGGCGACCTCTGCGAAGGCACCAGCACCAACGTGTTCGTCGTTCTGGACGGCGTCGTGCGGACTCCGTCGCTCGACTCCGGCTGCCTCGCCGGCGTCACGCGCGCGCTGGTCCTCGAATGGTGCGCCGCGGCAGGTCCCCGGATCGTCGAGGAGCAGCTGCCGTACGACGTACTGACCCGCGCCACCGAGGTCTTCGTCACCTCGTCCACCCGTGACGTGCTCCCCGTCGCCCGGGTCGACGACCGCGTGCTCCCGACGGGCCCGGTCACGCGGCGGATCATGGAACTGTTCGCCGCCCGCGCCGCTGCCGATGCCGACCCGTGAGCGGCTACCACCGCCGAGGCGATGGGCGATCATGAACTTCCGGTCGCCATTTCGCGGAATTCCGACCGCAAGCTCATGATCGGCATGCGTTTCGGGCGCACCGCGCCGATCCGGTAGGGTTTGCGCGTTCCGGGCGATTAGCTCAGTGGTAGAGCGCTTCGTTCACACCGAAGAGGTCACTGGTTCGAACCCAGTATCGCCCACTCTCCTTCCGGCCCAGTTCGTCGGATCGGCGGCGCGGCCTCGGCCGGCAGTGCGCCCATCGCATCGAATGCCTGCTGGAGCGCTGCAGTCGCCCGAGCCTGGAACGGCCGCATGCCGTGAGCGGCGTACGCGTCGACCGCGGTGCGCAGGTAGGCGATCCCCTCCGTATGGTCCCCGGCCGCGCACGCGAGCACGCCGAGCGTCTCGTCGACGATGCCGTCGAAGAAGACCGAACTACCGCCGGTGGCCCACTGGCCGGCGTACGGGGTGAGCGTGCGGCGGAGGTCCTCGATCGCTCTCGGGTCTTCGAGCATCGCCCACAACCGCGCGCGTAGCGTCATCGTGCAGAGGTAGAGGTAGTCGAACGGCAGCTCGGGCTGCGCCTCCCACGGGCCGGCAGCCCGTCGCGCCTCCGCCGGTCCGCGGCCCTGCAGCAGGGCCGTCAGGTGTACGTCGCGCAATCCGGCGGACCGGTCGGCGACAGCGGCGAGCTGGTCCTGCATCGCATCCAGCCGGCCCTGCAGCAGACACAACGATGCGCGCTGCACCAGCGCGATCCCTTCGCCCGTCATGCTCACCGAGCGGTGCAGTGTCGCCATGCGTTCGAGCGACTGCGCGGCCGCAGCGAACTCACCGGTCACCTGCAACCAGAGGGCGTCCATCCAGCCGGCGACGAGCAGCAGCGGGACGAGACGCTGCTCGGTCGCGATCCGGTGCGCGCGTGCGGCGTCTGCACGCGCCGCGGTGAACCGACCCGATACCGCCACGTCGGCGGCGCGGTCCAGCAGCGCGTGCGCTATCGCTGCCGGGTCAGCGAGGCGCTCCGCGACCTGCACCATCTGTTCGGCGACAGCGGTGCGGCGCGGCACCAGGTCCGGTTGTTCCAGGGCGATGTGCGCGGACCCGAGCACCTGCAGCAGGTCCTCGTCGTCGCAATGGACCTGGGCCAGCTGGACCGCCTGATCGGCAAGGTCGGCGTTACGGGCGGTACGGCGCGGCTCGTGCAGCAGCTCTGCTCCCAACGCGGCCGTGACACGGGCGCGCAGCGCATGCTCGTCGACTGGTAGCCGGTGCAGGATCTGCTCCCAGAGCTCGACAGCGTCCGGCGCGTACCCCTGGTTGTCACGCCAGGTCCACGGCATGCCCTCGGTCACGATCAGCACGGCGCGTGCGGCCGTCGCCGCGTCGTCGAGCGCGAGTGCCGCCTTCCCGGCGAGTTCGAGGTGCTCCCAAGCCTCGCGGGTGTTCGCCTGCAGCAGACGAGTCCGTCCCATCTCGGTGTGCAGGTGCAGCACTTCCTGCGTCGTCGCGTGCGTGTCCGCCGCGATCATGTCGAGCGCCAGTTCGTAGAGACGGGCGGCTTCAGCGAGCGCGCCGTGCCCGGCTGCCGCCGACGCCGCTCGGCCGGCGTACGTCCAGCAGTCGCGCGCATGGCCATGCCCGGCCAGCCGATAGTGCTCGGCCAGCTCGGTGAGGTGGGCGTCGATGCGCCCGATCCGTTGCTGCTCCAACGACTGGGCGACGAGTGCGTGCAGCCTGGCCCGGCGCCGCGGTGGAACCAATCCGTACACGACCTCCCGGACCAGTGCGTGGGAGAACTGCAGCTGGCCAGCGGCGGTGTCGGGCCGTATCAGATCGTGGAGCAGCGCGAGATCCAGCGCGCCGTCCACGACCGACTGATCGAGATCGAGGACGTCCTCGACGATGTCCAGGGGGAACCGGCGTCCCGCCACTGCGCAGACCGCCAGCACCGAGCGGGTGTCCTCCGGCAGCGCCCCCAGCCGACGGCGTACGACATCGCGTACGCCGTCGGGCACCTGCAGCGACCGGACCGCATCGGCGGTGATGTCGTGCCCGTCGGCAGCGAGCAGTCGGAGCAGTTCTCCGGCATGGAAGGGGTTGCCGTCGGTGCGTTCGTGCACGGCGGCGACGGCGTCGGGCTCGAGGGCGCGGCCCAGGCGCGCGCGAGCCAGTGCGTCCAGGTCGTCGCAGGAAAGGCCGCACAACGCGATCCGGACGGGATCGCACCGCGCCAGCACTCCCAGCGTGTCGATCACATCGGTGGTCAGGTCCGCTTCGACGGTGCGCGTCGTCACGACGAGTACGGCACCGGTGGCGTGCACCGTCCCGGCCACGCGGCGAAGGAGTCGCAAGCTGTCCGCGTCCGCCCATTGCAAGTCCTCCAGGACGAGCAGCACCGGACGCTCCGCCGTCAGTGCGGCGAGCAACGCGTGCACGGCCTCGGCCAAGCGAAGCCCGGCACTCTCGACGTCGATTCCGTTGCTCGTAGCGGCTCCCTCGCGCCTGTCGCGCAATAGCGGGGTGAGGTGCTCCTCGACACCCGGCGCGCCGAGTTGATCGAGGGCGGCGGACCACGCGGAGAAGGCGTTCGCCCCTCCCTCCTCGTGCCATCGGCCCCACCCGACGGTCACGCCGGTGGCGGAGCGGGCTGCCGACGCCACCAGGGTCGTCTTGCCGATGCCCGGCTCACCGGTCACCAGGACCAGCCGTCCCTGGCCACGCCGAAGGGCAGCGAGGGTCTCGGCGAGGGCTCCCAACGCATCGTGGCGACCCAGCGGGACGTCCATTGCCGCGGGGAGCACCGACGTCGGGGTGTCCCGGTGCGCCCGATCCGGTGCGTGCAGGGGCGGCGCAACGTCGTGCGCGAGGATCGCCGCTTCGAGATCGCGCAGCTGCGAGGAGGGGTCCACGCCCAGCTCGTCCGCGAGGACTGCGCGTGCCCGACGTAGCGCTGCCAGTGCGTCGCCCTGGCGCTGCGCCCGGTACAGCGCGAGCGCCAACAGCCCCCACCCGCGCTCGCGCAGCGGCTGCTGGGCGACGTGGACCTCGAGGTCTCCGACCACTGCCGCGTCCTCGCCGGTGTCGAGCCGCGTCTGCCAACGGTCCTCGAGCGCCGCGAGCCGGATCTCGTCCAGCCGCGTCGCCTCCGCGCGCAGCAGCGCGCTGGTACCGGTCAGACCGGCGTACGCCTCCCCGCGCCAGCTCGACAGTGCTGCGTCGAGGATCTCTCCCGCTGCGTGCGGGTCCACGTCGCGCAGCGCGCGACCGCGCGCGGCGTCCGCCGCGAACTGCTCGGCGTCCACCTCGGCCCCGAGCAGGGCGTAGCCGGGTGGTCGAGTCACCAGTCGGCTCGGCCGGGTACGTGGCGCGCGGTCGGGCTCGAGGACCCGCCGCAGGTTCGAGATGTGAACCTGCAGCGATCCCAACGCCTTAGCGGGTGGGTGCTCGCCCCACAGCTCGTCGATGAGCTGTTCGACCGCCACCGGGCGTCGCGCGGCTGCCACCAGCACGGCGAGCAGCGTCCGGGCGCGTACCGGCCCGAGGTCGACCGCGACATCGTCGAGCTCGACGGCCAGAGGCCCGAGCACGCTCACGCGCACGGGCGGAGCCTATGACCCGGCGCACAGTCGCGACCAGCATGCGGCTCGTTGGGAGCGCAAGCCGGACGCAAGTCGAGTGCAAGTCGCTCCTCCGAGGGTGGTCCCGCCTCGAACGAGGCATCACCCGCCGGGTGCAGACACGAGGAGAACCGCATGATCACCACACCGAGCGCGGCGCCCGCCGCCGGCCAGACCGATGTCCGCGACATGTTCGTCGTACACGCCGGGTTCCGTCGCGAGTTCCGGCTGGCGTCGGGCTTGGTACGTGCCGTCGCCACGGGCGACACCGCCCGGGCGCGCGACGTCGGCGAGCATCTGGACCTGATGGTGGTGCTGCTGCAGCACCACCACACCAACGAGGACCAGAAGCTGTGGCCGCTGCTGCACGAGCGCGTGCCGAGCCAGCTCGAGCCGATCGTCGACCTGATGGAACGCCACCACGCTGCGCTGCACGACGTGCTCGCCCGACTGTCCATCCGCACCACAGCGTGGACGGCCGGCGCAGGGGACATGGAGCGGGAAGCCCTCGCCGAACTGCTCGACCGGCTGCACGTGGTGCTCGAGGAACACCTGAGCGCCGAAGAGAGCCGGCTGCTGCCGATCGCGGCCGAGTACGTCACGCAGGCCGAGTGGGACGACCTCGGCTCCGGATCTCTCCCGATCCCGTTCCGCCAGCAGCTCCTCGTCGCCGGCTCGCTGCTCTACAGCGGCGACCCCGAGGTCGTCGCGCTGATGCTGTCCAAGGCGCCATGGCTGGCGCGTGTGCTGATCCCGCGGCTCGGGCGGCGCGCCTTCGCCCGCCGGGCGCGGCAGCTGTACGGCACCGCGACGCCGTGAGGGGACTCGTCAGCCGCGCACTGCTGCGGTGTACGCGGCGTACTGCCCTTGTCCGGTGCTCGCCCAGCGGGCGGCGACCGGCGGTGGCAGCGTCTGGAGGAACGCCGCCCGCTCGTCGGCCGCCATCGGATCCATGATCAGCCCCAGCACGACGAGGCGGTCGGCGTCAGGGACGGCACCGTGGGAGTACCGGACGAACGACCGCCATTCGGCCGGCGAGAGGTGTTCGGCGATCACCGGCAGTGCGCTGGCCTCTTCCAGGTCCGCGTGCTCGGCGAACACCGACGTGACGGCGTCGAGCGCGTCCGCGAGCCTCTTGGTGTGCGTGTTGTCGGGCGTCCGCTCCCAGCGATGCAGTGCGTCATCGACTGCCGCCACCCGGCCCGCCACCTGGCCGTGCTGGGTCTCCATCGTCTCGAGCAGCGCTGTGTGTTCCGGCGCTCGTGCGAACAGCAGCGGCCATACGCAGGCGTCCTCTGCCTCGTGATGCGCCTGCAGCATGCTCAGCACGAGCCGCAGGTGACGGGCCACGGCCGTGGTGCGTCCCGCCGCGTCCGGGGTCACACCGCGTACCAGTTCGGATGCGCGGGGAAGGTGGTAGCGAAGAACCCGGTGGGTCAGGCGCATGTCCCGTGTCACCTGGTCGAGAGACAGCGGCGTCGATGTGGCGTCCAGCTCGCTCACGTCACCCCCGTGTGGTCGGGCCGTGGTCGGCCGAGAACGCGCGCAACCATCGCGGACGATACCGCCCGCGTGAGACCGGCGAGGGGTCTCGACGGCGCTCGGGCGGCGAGGGTGAGGCTGGAGCGGGGAAGGCGGGGCTCGGCCGAGCAGGGCCGCGGTGCCCCGGTGGCCTAGGCTGGCGGGGGTAGGAGCCGACCCTGTCGTCGCGCGTCGCTCTCGTAGAACTCGAGGACAACATGAACCAGGACCAGCTCGACATCGTGGCCACCAAGCCGGGTTTCATCGCGGCGCTCGACCAGAGCGGTGGCAGCACCCCGAAGGCGCTCAAGCAGTACGGCATCGAGCCGACCGAGTACTCCTCCGACGACGAGATGTTCGACCTGGTCCAGCAGATGCGGGCCCGCATCATCTCCAGCGCCGCGTTCAGCAGCGACAAGATCATCGGCGCGATCCTCTTCGAGGGCACGATGGACCGGGAGATCGACGGGATCGGATCGGCGCAGTACCTCTGGGAACGCAAGGGCATCGTGCCGTTCGTCAAGGTCGACCAGGGACTCGCGGACGAGGCCGACGACGTCCAGCTCATGAAGCCGCTCACCAAGCTCGACGGGCTGCTCGCCAGGGCCGTCGACAAGGGCGTGTTCGGCACCAAGATGCGGTCGGTGATCAAGGCGGCCAACCCTGCCGGCATCGACAAGATCCTCGACCAGCAGTTCGACGTCGCCAAGACGATCCTGGCAGCGGACCTGTTGCCGATCGTCGAGCCGGAGGTCGACATCCGCAGCACGACCCGCGCCAAGGCCGACGAGTTGCTCGTGAACGGCGTACGCGAGCGGCTCGATGCGCTGCCGAACGGCTCCCGGGTCGCGCTCAAGCTGTCGCTGCCGGTGGAGCCGGGCCATTACAGCGACCTGGTGAAGCACCCCGCGGTGGTCCGGGTGGTGGCGCTGTCGGGCGGTTTCACCCGCGAGGAGGCGGTGCGCGACCTCGCGAAGAACCCGGGCGTGAGCGCGAGCTTCTCGCGGGCCCTGCTCGAGGGCCTCACGGCTCAGCAGAGCCCGGCGGAGTTCGACGCGATGCTCAGCAACTCGGTCGAGGAGATCTACGCGGCCTCCGCCACCGGCTAAGGTCCCGGCATGTACAGCCTGGCGATCCTGCTCGAGGACAGTGCCCGTCGTTACCCCACGCGCGACGCGCTCGTGCTCGGCGACACCCATCTGACGTACGCGCAGGTCGATGCGGCGGCCAACCAGGTCGCCAACCTGCTGGTGGAGCGCGGGATCGAGCCGGGTGACAAGGTCGCCCTGAGCTGTCCCAACATCCCGTACTTCCCGATCGTGTACTACGGGATCCTCAAGTCGGGCGCGGTCGTGGTCCCGCTCAACGTCCTGAACAAGGGGCGGGAGAACGCCTACTACCTGGCCGACTCCGGAGCGAAGGCGTACTTCTGCTTCCACGGCACGCCCGAGCTGGCGATGGGCGCCGAAGGGTGGGCCGGGTTCCAGCAGGCCGAGGGGTGCGAGCACTTCTTCCTGATCATGCCGGACCCGGCGATGCCGGCATCGATCGAGGGCGCGACGACGTTCGCGGAGGCGGTCGACGGTCAGGCACCGACCTTCGAGTCGCGGCTCGGCTCGGAATCGGACACCGCCGTGATCCTCTACACCAGTGGCACCACCGGCCAGGCGAAGGGTGCCGAGCTCACGCACAGCAACCTGATGCTCAACGCGCTGACCTGCAACCGGCTGTTCCGCAGCGAGCCCGCCGCCGACACGCACCTGCTCACGCTGCCGTTGTTCCACTCGTTCGGCTCGACGGTCCAGATGAACGCCGGATTCGCCATGGCGGCCACGCTGGTGCTGCTGCCGCGGTTCGAACCGAACCAGGCGATCGCGTTGATGCAGCGGCACGACATCACCGTCTTCGCCGGCGTTCCGACGATGTGGTGGGCGCTGGTCGGCGCGCTCACCGGTGACGTCGACGTGAAACGGATCGCGGGCAACCTGCGCATCGGCGTCTCCGGCGGCTCGAGCCTTCCGGTCGAGCTGATCAAGGACGTACGGGAGAAGCTCGGCGTGACGATCCTCGAGGGCTACGGGCTTTCCGAGACCTCACCGGTCGCGACCTTCTCCGACCCCGACCGCGAACCACGGCCCGGGTCCATCGGCATCCCCGTCTGGGGCGTCGAGTGCAAGCTGATCAACGACGACTGGAGCGAGATCCCGGTCGGGGACACCGAGTCGGTCGGCGAGATCACGGTCCGCGGACACTGCGTCATGAAGGGCTACCTGAACCGCCCGGAGGCCACCCGCGAGGTGCTGCGGGACGGCTGGTTCCGCACCGGCGACCTGGCGCGGCGGGACGCCGACGGCATGTACTACATCGTCGACCGGTCCAAGGACATGATCATCCGCGGCGGGTTCAACGTGTACCCGCGCGAGGTCGAAGAGGTCCTGATGACCCACCCCGGCGTCTCGCTCGCCGCCGTCATCGGCGTCCCGGACGAGAACCACGGCGAGGAGATCAAGGCCTTCGTCATCCGTGCCAAGGACGCGTCCGTCAGCGAGGACGAGCTGGTTGCCTGGGGCAAGGAGCAGATGGCGGCGTACAAGTACCCGCGTCTTGTCGAGTTCGTGGAAGCGCTGCCGATGACCGCGACAGGGAAGATCCTCAAGCGCGAGCTGAGCTAGTCCGCTCGTGCCGGCCGCGCCACCGTACGGGTCAGGGACGCTGTCCGACCTGGTCCCCGCACTGCTCGCCGCCCTGGGTCGTGAGGGCTTCGCGGACCCGCTCGGGCTGCCGCACGCGAGCAGTGCCGTGCTGCTGCTCATCGACGGTCTCGGCTGGGAGCTGCTGCGCGATCACGGAAAGGACGCGCCGTTCCTCGCCGGTCTGCTCGGGAGTCCGCCGCTGCACGCCGGCTTCCCGGCCACCACCGGCACCAGCCTCACCTCGATCGGGACCGGCAGGCCGGCGGGGGAGCACGGCATCGTCGGGTACTGCTTCGACACCGCCGCCGGGCCTCTCAACTGCCTCACCTGGCGCAGCCGGGAGGACGACCGTGACCTGCGCGACGAGCTGCCGCCGGAGCGGGTGCAGCCGCTGCGCACCGCCTTCGAACGGGCGGCCGACGCCGGGGTACGTGTCCTGGTCACCGCGCCGCGCTACCAGGACGGGTCCGGCCTGACGCGCGCAGCATTCCGCGGCGCGGGGTTCCGTCGGGTCGGGGCGCTGGGCGATCTCGCCGCGGAGGTCGTCGACACCCCCGAGGGGACGTTGCGTTACGCCTACCACGGCGACCTCGACGCGCTCGGCCATCAGTACGGGCCAGGCTCGAAGGCATGGCGCCTGCAGCTCGCCCAGGTGGACCGGCTCGTCGAGTCGGCGGCGCGGGCGCTGCCCGCCAGCTGCCTGCTCGTGGTGACGGGCGACCACGGCATGATCAGCGCGGGGGAGCGGATCGATGTCGACACCGACACCGAACTGCAGCGCGGTGTCCGGCTGGTGAGCGGTGAGCCGCGGGTGCGCCACGTCTACGCACAGCCGGACGCGGCTCCCGCGGTCCTTGCCACCTGGCGCGACCGGCTCGGGGACCGCGCCTGGGTGCGCTCCCGCGACGAGGCGATCGACGCCGGCTGGTTCGGGCCGGCGGTGACACCCGCCGCCCACGCCCGGATCGGTGAGGTTGTGGCCGCCATGCGGGGCGAGGCAGTGCTCGTCCGCTCCGCGGCCGAACCACTCGAGACCGGGCTGCGGGGCCATCACGGCTCCCTCACCGACGCCGAGCAGTTGGTGCCGCTGCTCGTCGTGACCGGCCCCGGAACCTGACGAACGGGCGACATGCCCGGCGCAGTCCGGTGGATCCGCGGGCGCGCGCCCTACGCTCGGTCCCCGTGACCGCACCCCGCCGCGCCCTCGCCGCGCTCGCCGCCGCCGCCCTGCTCGGGCCGCTCGTCGCGGGCGCCGCACCCGCCGCCGACGCGTCCGGTACGGACGTGCCCGTCCCGTCCACCGCAGCGCACCTCGTCGCCCCACTCGCGTCGGTACGCGCGAGCACCACCGTCGTCAAGAGCGGTTTCGACGGCCCGACCCAGGTCACCTCGGCGCCCGAGGGCCGCAACCGGCTCTACGTCGTGCAGCAGCCGGGGGTCGTCACCGCCGTTGCCGGCGCCCGCACGTGGACCTACCTGAACCTCCGCCGCTTCGTACGCTCCGGCGGTGAGCAGGGCCTGCTCGGTCTCGCCTTCAGCCCACGCTTCGCCAAGGACCGCCGGCTCTACGTCACCTACACCCGAAGCGACGGCGCGCTCGTCCTCGCCCGCGCCAAGGCGAAGCGACCCAAGGCCAAGCGGGTCAAGGCCAAGACGCTGCGCACCCTGCTCGTCGTGCCCCACCCGACCTACACCAACCACAACGGCGGCTCGCTCGCGTTTGGCCCGGACGGGCTGCTCTACCTCGGCACCGGCGACGGTGGCGGTGGTGGAAACCCGTTCGGCGCCGCGGAGAACCTGCGCGACCTGCGTGGCAAGATCCTGCGCGTCGACGTGAGCCGCTCCTGCGGCAAACGGCTCTACTGCATCCCGAGGCCCAACCCGTTCCGCGGCAAGAAGAAGGCCAAGCCGCAGGTCCTGCACCGCGGACTGCGCAACCCGTGGCGCATCTCCTTCGACCCGAGCGGTCGGCTCTGGATCGGCGACGTCGGGCAGGGCGCGTACGAGGAGATCGATGTGCTGCCCCGCGGGGCACGCGGACTGGACCTGGGCTGGTCGTGCCGCGAAGGCAAGCACGTGTACGACAGCTCCGCCTGCCGCGCCGGGGCGCGTTACACCGACCCGGAGATCGAACTCGCCCACGACGGCGTACCCGATGCGATGCGGGCGAGCTCGATCACGGGCGGCTACGTGTACCGCGGGCGTGCGTACGCCGGGCTGCTCGGCGGCGCGTACGTGTTCGGCGACTGGGTCAGCGGCAACCTGTGGGCCTACCGTGCGGGTGCGCTCGCCCGGATCGGCTCGCTGCCGCAGGTCACCTCGTTCGGCGAGGACGACGCCGGTGAGCTGTACGCGGTGACCTCGGGAGGCGAGTTGCTGCGCCTGAGGTTCAGCGGCTGAACGCAGCGCTCCTCCTCGGGTGGGGGAGCGTCCGTCGTGACGACGTGCAGGTCGAGGCGTACCCGTGCCAGCAGGTCGGTCAACGGTGGCGCAGCGCCGACGATCGTCAACCGTCGGCCGTGGCGCACCAGGCGCCGGTAGGCCTCGCCCAGCGCGCGCACCCCGGTGCGGTCGGCGAGCGTCAGACCGCTGACATCGGCGCTCCAGGAGTCACGCCCGGACACCAGGATCGCGCCGATCGCATCGCGGAGCCGGTACGACGTTCCCCGACCGAGGGTCCCGACGAGCGCGAGTCGACCACGTGGGAAGTCAAGGTGGACCCGCAGTTCCGATGCTGTCGGACCCACGTCGGTGGAGCGGGGAGGAAGGAAGGCCGGTTCGGACACGTCGAGTCACCTCGCGCGGCTGGCACGACCCGCCCGGGTAGGGCAAGGCCGGGCTGCCGGTGCTTGCTGGGGAGGGAAGCCCGCGGCTTGGACCTGGCGTCGACGGTAATCGACGGTGCTGCACCGGACAAGCCCGTGCCGCCGTCGACTGAGCAACCGATTCGGTCGGTCCGCGTGGAGCGACTAGTGTCGGGGACGCCCGAAGGTCGGCGCCTCGTAACCGCCGGCCTCCAGCGGTCGACGCCTCGTAACCGTCGACCCGAGCCCAGGAGTTCTCATGGTGGACATGCCCCTCGCCGAGCCGACCGATGCGCCGGCCCTCTCCGTCACCGTCGACCTGCCAGGTGGTTCCCGCGAGACGCGGGAACTGCCCGAGGGCGCGGTGGCGGCTGACCTGTTCCCCGACCGGCAGGTCGTCGTGGCACGGGTCAACGGCGAGTTGCGCGACCTCACTCACCAGCTGGCGGACGGTGATCTCGTCGCCCCGGTGCGGATCGACACCGACGAGGGTCGGGCGGTGCTGCGCCACTCCACGGCCCACGTGCTGGCCCAGGCGGTGCAGGACCTCTATCCGCGGGCGCGCCTCGGCATCGGTCCGCCGGTCGCCGACGGGTTCTACTACGACTTCGACGTGCCCGACCCGTTCACCCCCGAGGACCTGTCCGCCCTCGAGAAGCGGATGGCGGAGATCGTCAAGGCCGGCCAGCGGTTCTCCCGTCGGGTCGTGACCGAGCAGCAGGCGCGCGACGAGCTCGCCGACGAGCCGTACAAGCTGGAGCTGGTCGGGCTCAAGGGCGCGAACGACCCGGAGGTCATGGAGGTCGGCGGGGCCGAGCTCACCATCTACGACAACCTCGATGCGAAGTCCGGTGAGCGGGCCTGGGGAGACCTCTGCCGCGGCCCGCACATCCCCACGACCCGGCTGATCCCGGCGTTCAAGCTGATGCGCACCTCCGGCGCGTACTGGCGGGGCAGCGAGAAGAACCCGATGCTGCAACGGATCTACGGCACCGCGTGGGAGAGCCGCGATGCGCTGAAGGCCTACCTGGCGTTCCTCGCCGAGGCGGAGAAACGCGACCACCGACGGCTCGGCGCCGAGCTCGACCTGTTCAGCATCCCGGACGAGATCGGATCGGGACTCGCGGTGTTCCACCCCAAGGGCGGGGTGGTGCGCAGGGTGATGGAGGACTACTCCCGGCTGCGTCACGAACAGGCCGGCTACGAGTTCGTCTACACCCCGCACCTGACCAAGGCCCGGCTGTACGAGATCTCCGGTCACCTGGACTGGTACGCCGACGCGATGTACCCCCCGATGGACCTGGACGCCGAGTACGGCAGCGACGGTCACCTCAAGCGGGCGGGTCAGCAGTACTACATGAAGCCGATGAACTGCCCCATGCACAACCTGATCTACCGGGCGCGCGGGCGGTCGTACCGCGAACTGCCGCTGCGGCTGTTCGAGTTCGGCACCGTCTACCGGTACGAGAAGTCGGGTGTCGTGCACGGTCTGACCCGGGCGCGCGGCTTCACCCAGGACGACGCGCACATCTACTGCACGCTCGAGCAGATGCCGTACGAGCTGGACTCGCTGCTGACCTTCGTGCTCGACCTGCTGCGCGACTACGGTCTCGAGGACTTCTACCTCGAGCTGTCCACCCGCAACGAGGAGAAGTACGTCGGCAGCCATGAGGAGTGGGACCACGCGACCGAGCTGCTCCGCCAGTCGGCGCAGCGCCAGCACCTCGACCTCGTGCTCGACCCGGGCGGCGCGGCGTTCTACGGCCCCAAGATCTCGGTGCAGACCCGCGACGCGATCGGGCGCAGTTGGCAGATGTCGACGATCCAGGTCGACTTCAACATGCCGGAGCGCTTCGAGCTGGAGTATCAGGCTGCCGACGGCACGCGGCAGCGGCCGGTCATGATCCACCGCGCGCTGTTCGGCTCGATCGAACGGTTCTTCGCGGTGCTGCTCGAGCACTACGCCGGCGCCTTCCCGCCCTGGTTGGCGCCGGTGCAGGTGGTCGGCATCCCGATCACCGACGCGCACGTCCCGTACCTGCAGGAGGTGGCCGCGACGCTGCGCTCGCACGGTGTGCGGGTGGAGGTCGATGCGTCCGACGACCGGATGCAGAAGAAGATCCGCAACGCGCAGAAGCAGAAGGTGCCGTACATGCTGATCGCCGGCGACGAGGACGTCTCGCAGGGTGCGGTCTCGTTCCGGTACCGCGACGGACGTCAGAACAACGGCGTGCCCGTCGACGCCGCGGTCGCCGAGATCCTGGACGCCGTCGCGAGTCGGGTGCAGGTCTGAGGTGGGCGACGACTGGCAGGCGGTGTGGGACCGGCTGTGGAACCCGCAACGGATGGCGTACATCAAGGGCCATGACAAACCGGCCCACGACGACGCCGGTGACGAGTGCCCGTTCTGTGCCGCACCGGGCCGTGACGACGCCGCCGGGCTCGTCGTGGCGCGAGGTGAGCTGGTGTACGTGCTGATGAACCTGTACCCGTACAACGCCGGTCACGTCATGGTGTGCCCGTACCGGCACGTCGCGGACTACACGGAGGTGACCGCCGGGGAGGCCGCGGAGATCGCATCGTTCACCCAGCGGGCGATGACGACGCTGCGCGAGGTCTCGGCGGCGCAGGGGTTCAACATCGGTATGAACCAGGGCCGGGCGGGCGGTGCCGGCATCGTCGGTCACCTGCACCAGCACGTCGTGCCGCGCTGGGGCGGCGACACCAACTTCCTCTCGGTCGTCGGGGGTGCCAAGTCGATGCCGCAGCTGCTCGCCGAGAGCCGCGCCCTGCTCGCCGAGGCCTGGGGCTGAGCGGCGCCGGCTTCCGTTTCCCGGACATCGCCGGCGGAGTCCCGGGATCTCATGCCTAACGTGTTGCCTCATGTCAGCCACCGCGACCGGCGCGCGTCCGCGCCGCCGACTCGTCGCCTCGGCGGCCCTCGTCGCCGCGCTGTTGGCTGTCTTCGCCGTCACTGACCCGTTGCCGCGGGCGGCGCGAGCCGATCAAGGCCGTGCCACCCCGGCGGTCACGGATGCCGCGGCCGTCACGGACGCGCCGGCCGCCGCGGGCGCCTCCAGCACGGCGGTGACGAGCGCGCGCACGGACCGTACCCGCAAGCCGCCGTACGACGTCGTGGCGCTGGGCGACTCCGTCCCGGCCGGAACGCGGTGCGACTGCACGGCGTTCCCCGATCTTGTCGCGTCTGCGCTCGGTGAGCGCACCGGGCGTCGCGCGCGCAGTGCCAACCGCGCCGTGCCCGGGCTCGACACCGAGGAGCTCCGGGAGCAGCTGCGCCACCGTGCGGTGCGCCGGGATCTGCGGCGGGCCGACCTGGTCCTCGTCACCATCGGGGCGAACGACCTGCGCTACCGACCGCATTGCGGTGCTGCCCTCGGCTGCTACCGGGCGCAGCTCGATGACATGGAGTCGACGCTGCGCCACGTGCTGCACCGGGTGTACCGGCTGATCCCGGGCAGCGGCAGCATCGTCGTGACGGGGTACTGGTCGGTCTGGGAGGACGGTGCGGTGGCCCGCTCCCGGGGCGCGACCTTCGTCTCGGCCGCCCGCACCGTCACCGCCGAGGCGAACCGGATCCTGCACCGGCAGGTGCGCCGCCTCGGGGAGCGGTACGTGGACCTGACCGACGCGATCCGCCCGGACGGGGTCGACGCGACGCCGTTGCTGGCGGCCGACGGCGATCACCCGAACGCGAACGGTCACCGGGCGATCGCGGCGCTGCTGGTCCGGTCGCTGCGGGTCTGAACCGCCTCACCCGCCAGGCGCGAATCCCGGCACGTGGGCCCCGAGCCAGGCCAGCGCCGGGGCGAAGATCGGCGTCCAGACCGACAGCCGATGCCCGCCGTCGTCTGCCGTGTTCGCGGTGACGGCCAGCGGCGCGCGGGCCGCTGCGACGAGCGCCCGGGTGGAGGGGTAGGCGACGTTGTCCTGGCGGGAGGCGAATGCATACAGCGCCACGGGCGGCGGGTTCGTGCGCGCGAGCCGGACCAGGTCGTAGCGCTCGTACCCGGCGCTGCCCACCGGGTACGGGACCCAGTTGCCCCACTTCGGGCTGAAGTACCCGCCGAGCGAGATCGCCGCTCCGTACTGGTCCGGGTGCAGCAAGGCCACCATCGCGGCGCACCAGCCGCCGGCGGACGACCCGAAGGTCGCCCACGAGCTGCGCGCAGGTTGCACCCGGTAGTGCGCCTGCAGCCAGCGTGGCACGTCCTGGGTGATCCAGGTCTCGACCTGCGGGGTCCCGGGCGGGCCGTTGACGCACTCGGAGTCCCGGCCCGCCGGGTACCAGACGGTCGGGATCACCCAGATCACCGGGCCCATCGCGACACTGGTCACCAGCTGCTGGTTGGTGGGCGACAGCGGGAAGTGCAACGGCACGTCCTGTGAGGGTGCCGGATAACCGGGGAACGCCTCGACGACCGGGTAGCGGCGCGTGGCGTTGGCCGGGTCGAAGTACCCCTTGGGCAGCACGACGGTCACCGGCGCGGTGATGCCCGACGCGCCTCCCGAGACCGTCACGGTCGTGTCGTTGCTCCGGTCCGTAGGGTCCGGCGGCAGGTCCGACGCGCCCGCGAGCAGCGGGCTGGTGCCGGCGACCGGTCGGGTGAACACGTTCTTCACCGGTCCGCCGGCATGTTCGGCGGAGACAGTGGTGTGCAGGTCACCGAACAGGTCCGGCCAGCGCACGTAGAACAGGTTCGCGTCGTTGAGCGCGACCGCAGCGACGAGCAGGACCAGCAGGTACGTCCCGAGCAGCACGCCCACCCGACCGAGGACGGCCAGCGCTCGGGCTCCGGCCAGGCGCGGCCAGCCGACGACAGTCGCCACCGCCGCAGCGACCGCGATGATCACGAGCAGCCACAGCAGCGTCGGGTCGGTCAGTCCCATGTCGGCTCCCGGCTCAGGAGCCGGCGTTGGCGGCGAAACCCGGCACGTGTGTTCCGAGCCAGGTCAGGGCCGGGCCGAAGATCGGCGTCCAGGTGGAGAGCCGGTGACCTCCGTCGTCCGCGGTGTTCGCCGTCACCGACAAGGGTGGTCGCGCCGCTGCTGCGATCGCCCGTGTCGACGGATGTGCAAGGTTGTCCTGCTTGGACGCGAACGCGTACAGCGCAACCGGCGGCGGGTCGGTGGCAGCGAGGTGGATCAGGTCGTAACGCTCGTATCCGGGACTCCCGACCGGGTAGGGAACCCAGCTACCCCAGTCCGGTGCGTAGTACCCGCCGAGCGCGATCGCCGCGCCGTACTCCGCGGGGTGCAGGAACGTCGTCATCGCCGCGCAGAACCCACCCGCGGAGTAGCCGAAGGTGGCCCAGGACGTACGCGCCGCCTGTACGCGGTAGTGCGCCTGCAGCCAGAGCGGGACGTCCTGAGAGATCCAGGTCTCGACCTGCGGTGTACCTGCTGGTCCGTTCACGCACTCGGTGTCGGTGTCAGCGGGTAACCACACCGTCGGGATGACCCAGATCACCGGCCCCATCTTGTGCTGTGCGACAAGTTCCTGGTTTGTGCTGGAGAAGCTGAAGTTCTGGGTGAAGTTCGTGCCGGTGCCCGGATAGCCGTGGAAGGCCTCGACCACCGGGTAGCGCTGGGTCGCGTTGCCCGGATCGAAATAGCCCTGCGGTAGCACGACGCTCACCTGGGACGTGATTCCGGAGGCCGGTCCGCTGACGGTGAAGGTCTGCTCGTACTTGTGTCCTGCTGGATCGGACGGGAGTGCGGACGCGTTCGCGAGTAGCGGGTTCTGGCCTGGAGCAGGTTTGGTGAACACGCCCTTCAGCGATCCGCCGGCATGGGCCGTGACGACGGTCGTGTGCAAAGAGCCCGTCAGGTCCGCCCAGCTCACGTAGAAGAGGTTCGCGTCGTTCAGGGCCACCGCGACCGCGAGCAGTACCAGCAGATTCGTGCCGAGCAGCGCACCCACCCGGCCCAGCACCGGCAAGGGGCCGGGGCCAGCCAGCCGCCGCCAGCCGAGCACGGTCCCCAAGGCGGCGGCGCACGCGAGGGCCACGACCAGCCACAGGAACGAGGCGTCCGTCAGGCCCATCTGTCGTCCTCCTGCCCTGGACTCAGCCCACCGGGCGGAAACCGGTGAGGTGCGTTCCCAACCAGCTGAGCGCCTTGGGGAAGACAGGGGTCCAGTTCGCGAGCAGGTGACCGCCACCGTTCGCGACAAGGGCGGTGACCGACAGCGGCGGTCTGGCTGCCGCAAGCACGGCGCTGGTCGTCGGGTACGACTCCGGATCCTGCTGCGAGGTATAGACGAACAGCGAGATCGCCGGCGGCTTCCTGCCGGCGAGCGCGACGAGGTCGTACCGGCGGTACGCCGCGCTGCCGGTCGGGTACGGCACCCAGTTGCTCCACTGCGGCGCGAAGTAGCCGCCGAGCACGATCGCCGCGCCGTACTCGCCAGGGTGCAGGAAGGCGGTCATCGCCGCGCACCAGCCGCCTGCCGACATCCCGAACGTGGCCCACGACTGTGCGCCCGGCTCGACGCGATAGTGGCGCTGCAGCCATAGCGGTACGTCGTGCGTGACCCAGGTCTCGGCCTGGGTCGTGCCGCGCGGCCCATTGACGCACTCGGTGTCGGTCCCGGCCGGCACCTCCACGGTCGGGACCACCCAGATCGCCGGCCCCACGCGGTGTTGCGCGACGAGCGTGGCCTGCACGTCGCGCACCGAGAAGTCCGCTGTGACGCCGTTGATGGTCCCCGGGTACGCCGGAAAGCCCTCGACGACCGGGTAGCGGCGCGTCGCGTTGGTCCGGGCGAAGTAGCCCGTCGGCAGGAGCACCAGGACCGGTGCGGTGATCCCGGATGCGGAACCGGTAACGGTGTACGTCGCAGCGAGGGCACGGGAGGCCGGGTCCGGTGGCAGGCTCGTGGCGCCCGGGCCGGTCAACGGGTCGCGGTGCGACGCCCCCAGGACGGACGAGTGACCGACGGCTGCACCCGCGGACGACGTAGGGGTCGTCTGCAACGAACCGAACGGGTCGGCCCAGGTCGCGTAGAACAGATAGCTGTCGTTGAACCAGGCCCCGACCGTCAGCAGTACCAGCAGGTTCGTCACGACGACCGCGCCGATGCGCCCGAGCACCGGCAACGGCCCGGACCCGGCCAGTCGCCGCCAGCCCGCCACCGTGGCCGCCGTGGCAACGACGGACAGTCCCACCAGCAGCCACAGGAACGACGCATCGGTCAGGCCCATCGTCGGCCTCCCGGCTCAGGCCGTCCGGCTCGTGGCGCGGTCGCGGCGGTGGTGCACCGCGCGGTGCCCGGACACCCGATCGACCTGCGAGTGCGGCGGACGCGCCAGCCGGGGGCGGGTCAGGAACGATTCGGCGCGCAGGACGGCGAGCAGGATCCGCGGCAGTTCCAGCCCGCTGGGATAGCACAGGTACCGCGTCACCCACGTCGGGTGGTACTTCGCGCAGGAGCGGTACAACGAGTCGACCTGCCACTTCGACATCGCGCTCACGAAGGTCCGGTGGAACAGGCGCGCCGGCAGGGGTGCGTCGTCGGCGCGACCGAGGTCGAACCAGGTGCGCACCGCGACGAAGTTCAGCGAGAGCTGGCGGAGCCGAACGCGTGGCGTCCCGCGCAGCAGCGTGACGATCATCGCCTCGACGACCCCGTTCGCGGCGTCCGGCGCCCGGCGCATCAGGTCGAGGCTCACCCCGTCCTCGCCCCAGGGCACCCAGTACGTCAGCGCCTGCAACCGGTCGGTCGCGTCGAACGCGCGGACCAGCACGCACTCGCCGTCCGTGGCCGAACCCATCCGGCCGAGAGCCATCGAGTAGCCGCGTTCGACCGACCCGTGACGCCACTGTTCGGCGGCCGCTCGAGCGACGGCGAGGTCGGTCGTGCTCAGGTCGCGTACGCGGTCGACGTCGATGCGGTAGCCCGCGCGCTCCACCCGGGCCACGGCCTGCCGCACGGTCCGCATCGCCCGACCGTCGAGCCCGAAGGTGTCCGCGGCGAGCGTCGCCTCGTCCCCGAGGGGCAGCACGCGCAGCCCGGCCCGGCGGTACGTGGCCGCGCCGAACTGGCTCGCGCCGACGACGGCGGGGGTCCAGCCGCTGCGGCGCACGTGTGCGAGCCAGGCGCGGACCGTGTCGTCCCAGGCTGCTTGGTCCCCGACGGGGTCGCCGGCGGCGATGGCGACACCGCCCACCGTGCGGTAGGTGACCGCGGCGTCGGCGGCGAAGCTCGCCGCCCGGTCGTCGCGCAGGCCGAAGTAGGACAGCGAGTCCTCACTGCCGTACTGCGAGATCAGCTCTCGCAACGCCCGCTCGTCGCCGCGGCTGCGCAACCGCACCGGGCGGTACGAGCTGACGGCGACCGCGAGGACCACCACGAGCAGCGCGATGCCGAGGGTCGCGAGCGCGGTGCCCGCGGCCCAGTACGCGTCCGACGACAGGTAGCGGACCGGTCCGTCGACCCCGACCAGTCCCAGCGCCGCCTCCTGCACCCGGTCCCACCAGGTGGTGCCGGCAGCCTGCGAGTCGGCGTGCAGCGTCAGCAGCACCCAGCCACCGAGAACCGCGGCGGGAACGCCGACGAGGACCACCCAGAGCGTGCGGCGACGGCTGCGAGGGTCGGGTTCGGCGGTGAACTGCGACCGGGTGAGCAGCAGGAACACGAGCACGGCGGCGGACAGCAGGGCGTCCTCGAGGTCCAGGCGGGCCAGCAGGTGGGTGGCCACGGCCAGCGCGGACAACGCGGTCGCCGCCAGCCAGGCGCGCTGCTTGCGGCGCCGAAGTGCAGGTGCGAGCACCAGCAGCACCGCACCGCTGGCCAGGGTGACGGCGTTCGCGGCGGTCGGGCCGTGGTCCGGCATCCACTCGAGCAGCACCTCCAGCTGCTGGTGCAACCGCGGCGAGAGTGCCGAGAGGATGGAGGCCAGGCCGAGCAGCAGGACCAGTCCGGCCATGAGCGTCGGCACGTCCACGCGTCGCGCAATTGCGTTGCGGTCGGTGTCGGCCGCCCGCTCCCCGCTGTCCGTTGCGCGCCGGAATGCCATATTCGTGATGCTAGGTCGGGACGGCGGCGACGGGCGCCCGGCGACGACTGTCCACAGTCGATTCTCAGCGCGTTCGCAGCAAGAATGGCGGGCGGACGCAACGTACGTTCGGCCCGGACGCGTCATTCGCGGTCGCGGGGACGGGCGATGTGGTCAGGCGCTGGCCTGCTCCTGCTGGATCTTCTTCGCCAGCTGCGCCGGCATCGGTTCGTGGCCGACGTAGCTGCGGGTGAAGGTGGCGGTGCCGTGCGACAGGGAGCGCAGTTCGATGGCGTAGCGGGTGAGCTCGAGCTGCGGCACCTCGGCCTGGATCTGGGTGCGCCCGATGCCGACCGGCTCGCTGCCCGAGACCCGGCCGCGGCGTCCCGACAGGTCGCTCATCACCGAGCCGACGTACTCGTCGGAGACCAGGATCGTGACCCGGTCGACCGGCTCGAGCAGCGCCACCGTCGCCGCCGCCGCAGCCTCCTTGAGCGCGAGGGCCCCAGCGGTCTGGAAGGCCATGTCGCTGGAGTCGACGGAATGCGCCTTGCCGTCGAACAGCGTCACGCGCACGTCGACGACCGGGTAGCCGGCCGCGACCCCCTTCTCGAGCTGGGCGCGTACGCCCTTCTCGACGCTCGGGATGAACTGCCGCGGCACCGCCCCGCCGACCACCTTGTCGACGAACTCGAAGCCCGAGCCGGACGGCAGCGGTTCCACCTCGATGTCGCAGACCGCGTACTGGCCGTGCCCCCCGGACTGCTTGACCAGCCGGCCGTGCCCCTTGCCGGGTGCGGCGAAGGTCTCGCGCAGCGACACCTTGACCGGGATCGACTCGACGGCCACGCCGTACCTGCCGGTGAGCCGGTCGAGCAGCACGTCGACGTGCGCTTCTCCCATGCACCAGAGCACCAGCTGGCCGGTCTCCTGGTTGCGTTCCAGGCGCATCGTCGCGTCCTCGGCGACCAGCCGCGCGAGCGCCCCGGCCAGCTTGTCCTCGTCGGCCTTGGAGCGGGCGACGATGGCGACGGGCAGCAACGGGTCGGGCATCGTCCAAGGTTCGACGAGCAGCGGATCGTCCTTGTCCGAGAGGGTGTCGCCGGTCTCCGCACGCGCGAGCTTGGCGATGGTGACGATGTCGCCGGCCACTGCGTGCGGGACGCCGCGCAGCGTCTTGCCGAGCGGACTCGAGAGCGCGCCGACCCGCTCGTCCACGTCGTGGTCCTGGTGGTCGTCACGACCGGCCGCGACGTGGCCGGACACGTGCACCGCGGCGTCCGGGCGCAGCGTGCCCGAGAACACCCGGGCCAGGGAGACCCGGCCGACGTACGGGTCCGTCGTCGTCTTCACCACCTCGGCGCAGAGCGGCCCGCCCGGATCGCAGGTGAGGGGTGCCACCGGGGAGCCGTCCGGGGTCGTCGCGCCGGGCAGCGGTCGTTCGAGCGGGGAGGGGAACCCGCGCACCATGCCGTCGAGCAGCTCGTACGCCCCGAAGCCCGCCGGTGTCGTCGCGGACGGGAGGACGGGATAGAACGAACCGCGCGAGACCGCCGTCTCGAGGTCGGTGATCAGCGTCTCGATGTCGAGCGCCTCGCCGCCGAGGTAGCGGTCCATGAGCGTCTCGTCCTCGGACTCGGCGATGATCCCCTCGATCAGGGCGGCGCGCGCGGTCTCGATCAGCTCGACATGCTCGGGGTCGGGCTCGCGGGCGACCCGCTCGCCGGAGCTGAGGTCGAAGACCTGTTGGGTGAGAAGCCCGATCGTTCCTGCGAGGGTCTCGTCGTCGGCGTGCACGGGCAGGTAGAGGGGCAGCACGCCGTCGCCGAACACCCGCTGGCAGACCGCGACCGTCTCGTCGAAGTCGGCACGTTCCTTGTCGAGCTTGGTGACGACCACCGCCCGCGGCATCCCGACGGCGGCGCACTCCTCCCACAGCATGACGGTGGCGGTGTCGACGCCGTCGACGGCGGCGAGGACGAACAGTGCGGCGTCGGCCGCGCGCAGCCCGGCGCGCAGCTCGCCGACGAAGTCGGCGTAACCGGGCGTGTCGATCAGGTTGAGCTTCACCCCGTCGAACTCGACCGCGGCCACGGCGAGCGACACCGATCTGCGCTGGCGGGCTTCGGCCTCGTCGAAGTCCGACACCGTCGTCCCGTCCTCCGTGCGACCGGCGCGACCGAGCGCACCGGCGCTCACGAGCAGCTGTTCGAGCAGGGTCGTCTTGCCGGCCCCCGGGGGGCCCACGAGCACCACGTTGCGGATGCGACCCGGGTCTTCGGGCGCCGCCGCCGTGGTGCCGCCTCGTTCGCCTTTGTCCGCCTTCTCCGCCACTGCGTGGCCTCCTCGCTCGCGCCCGACTGCCCTGCCCCAACCCTCGCACCGGGCACCGCGCGCCGTCACCCGTTCTGGTCCGACCGGTTCCCTAGACTGCGGCGGATCGCATTGCCATGGGCCGAGCGCACAAAGGGACAGATGCTGAACAACGCGGGCGCGCGCGCGGTGATGGCGCACGTCATCGACCCGGTCGCCCGTGGGCTGCTGCGGCTGCGGGTGTCTCCGGACGCCGTCACCCTGGTCGGCACCGTCGGGGTCAGTGCCGCCGCACTCTGGTTCTTCCCGCGCCAGCAGTGGTTCCTCGGTGCGCTCGTCATCACGCTGTTCGTG
Source organism: Candidatus Nanopelagicales bacterium (assembly GCA_017848795.1). Taxonomy (GTDB): domain Bacteria; phylum Actinomycetota; class Actinomycetes; order S36-B12; family CAIYMF01; genus JAFIHG01. The sequence continues at coordinate 132,263 of JAFIHG010000022.1, forward strand.
TTCAGCGACATGCTCGACGGGACGATGGCGCGCCTCTCCGGGCGGCAAGGACCGTGGGGGGCGTTCCTCGACTCGACCTTGGACCGGGTCGGCGACGGCGCCGTCTTCGGCGGGCTGCTGCTCGGCTTCCTGCACCTCGGGGACACCCGTACCGCCGCGGCGGCGTTGGCGTGCCTCGTCGGCGCGCTCGTCGTCTCGTACGCCAAGGCGCGGGCAGAGTCGGTCGGTGCCGAGTGCGACGTCGGCATCGCCGAACGCTCCGAGCGGCTGATCGCCGCGCTGGTGGCGGCCGGGCTGTACGGGCTCGGAGTGCCGTACCTGCTGCCGGTGGTGCTGTGGGTGCTGGCCGTGCTGACGTGGGTGACGGTGCTGCAGCGGATGCTGCACGTGCGCGCCCAGCTGCACCCGGCGAAGCGGCGCGAGTCGTGAGCGCCACCGACGCGCTGGTGAACCGTGCGTACGGCACCGGGTGGGCGGTGGTCCGCCGGATGCCCGAGCGCGCCGCGTACGCCTCCTTCGAACGGCTCGCCGACGCCACCTGGGCCCGGCGCGGCAAGCAGGTCCGGCGCCTCGAGTCGAACCTGCGCCGGGTGATCGGACCGGAGCCGAGCGAGAAGGAGCTGCGGCTGCTGTCCCGCGCGGGCATGCGGTCCTACCTGCGCTACTGGTGCGACGCGTTCCGGCTGCCCGGGTGGAGCCGGGAGCGGATCCGTGACGGGATCGTCGTGCACGGCCAGGAGCAGCTGCGCGAAGCGCTCGCCGAGGGACGCGGGGCGATCGCAGCGCTGCCCCACATGGGGAACTGGGACCACGCCGGGGCGTGGGCGTGCCTCGAGCTGTCGCAGGTCGTCACGGTCGCCGAACGGCTCGAACCCGAGGAGGTGTACGAGAAGTTCCTCGACTACCGGCGGGCGCTCGGCATGGAGGTGCTGCCGCTGACCGGCGGTCCGCCGCCCTACCCGGCGCTGCTGCGCCGGCTGCGCGACGGGGCGCTGGTGTGCCTGCTCGCCGACCGCGACCTCACGGCCGCCGGGCTGCCGGTCGAGTTCTTCGGCGCCGAGGCCCGGTTCCCCGCCGGACCGGCCGCACTCGCGGTGCAGAGCGGGGCCGCGCTGTTCGCCGTCGGGCTCTGGTACGCCGACGGGCTCAACCACGCCCGGCTGACGCGGATCGAGGTGCCGACCGACGGGGAGCGGGCCGAGCGGACCGCGGTGACGACGCAGCGGGTGGCCGACGCGTTCGCCCGCGAGATCGCCGCCCACCCCGCCGACTGGCACATGCTGCAACGGCTCTGGACCGCCGACCTCGACCCGGCGCGGGCGGTCGGCCGATGAGGGTCGGGCTGGTCTGCCCGTACGACTGGTGCGCGCCGGGCGGGGTGGGGGCGCACGTGAACGACCTCGCGCGCGCGCTGCTGCACCTCGGCCACGAGGTGAGCGTGCTGACACCCGCCGAGGACGACGCGGGCCTGCCGCCGTACGTGGTCTCCACCGGCAAGCCGGTGTCGGTGTCGTACAACGGGTCGGTCGCGCGGGTCGCGCTCGGCCCGGTGTCCACCCGGCGCGTACGCCGCTGGGTGCGCGAGGGCGACTTCGACGTGCTGCACGTGCACGAGCCCGCATCGCCGAGCCTGTCGGCGCTCGCCGTGTGGGTGGCTCGCGGACCGATCGTGGCGACCTGGCACTCGGCGATGACGCGGTCCCGGGCACTGCAGGCGGCGTACTGGCTGGCCCAGATGCTGCTGGAGAAGGTGTCCGGGCGGATCGCGGTCAGCGAGGCGGCGCGCACCACGCTCGTCGACCACCTCGGCGGGGACGCGGTGCTGATCCCGAACGGTATCGACTGCGCCCGGTTCGCCACCGCCGAGCCGCTGCCGACGCCGCCCGGGACGGGCCCGACGCTGTTCTTCATCGGCCGGATCGACGAGCCCCGCAAGGGCCTGCCGGTGCTGCTCGCCGCGCTGCCCGCGCTCCTCGCCGAGCACCCGCAGGTCCGGTTGCTGGTGGCAGGGCCCGGCGACATTACGGACGTACGCGACGAGCTCGACCCGGGGCTGCGCGAGCACGTCGAGTTCCTCGGGCGGGTCTCCGAGCAGGACAAGGTGCGGGCCTTCCACACCGCCGACCTGTACATCGCGCCCCACACCGGCGGGGAGAGCTTCGGGATCGTGCTCACGGAGGCGATGGCGAGCGGCGCCCCCGTGCTGGCCAGCGACCTCGACGCGTTCCGCCAGGTCCTCGACGACGGCCGGGTCGGGACGCTGTTCCCGATGGGCGACCCGCAGGCCCTGGCCAAGGCGGCGAACCGGTTGCTCGCCGACCCCGCCGCCCGTACCGCGACCGCCGCCGAGGCGCTGGCGTGGGTGCAGCGCTTCGACTGGGACCACGTCGCCCGGCAGGTCGTCGAGGTGTACGAGTCGGTGACCGCATCGGGGGAGAAGGTCCGCGAGGACATCCGCGGCCAGCTCGTCGGCCGGCTCTCGCGCCGCCACCGCCGCGAGTCCCGCCCATGACGGCTGTTCCGGATGAATGTGGCAGGAGTCCGCTAAGAGCGGACTCCTGCCACATTCATCCGGAACGGTGGGAAGGGGAGTGGGCGTGGAGACGCTGATCGACGTCCTGCTGGTGCTGCTGCTGCTCGGCGTCATCGCGGTGTACCTGTCCTCGACCGCCGGTCGCCTCGACCGGGTACACCGACGCATCGAGACCGCGCAGGCCGCCCTCGACGCGCAGCTGCTGCGCCGGGCGCTGCTCGCCACCGAACTCGCCGAGAGCGGGCTGCTCGACCCGGCGGCGAGCCTGCTGCTCGCCGACAGCGCGGCCCGCGCCGCCGCCGCCGATCCGGCGGACACGGCGGAGCGCTCGGCCGCCGAGAGCGACCTCACGCGGGTGCTCGCCGAGCTGTTCCCGACCGAGGAGGACCGCGAGGAGCTGCTCGCCGACGCCGACCCCGAGGACGACCGGCTGATCGGGGAGCTGGCCGGGGCGACCCGCCGGGTCGAACTGGCCCGGCGGTTCCACAACGACGGGGTCGCCGCCGCGCGCGAGCTGCGTCGGCGGCGCCTGGTGCGCTGGTTCCGGCTCGCGGGCCGTACGCCTTGGCCGGAGACCGTCGAGCTCGCCGACACGCCACCGGACGGGCTCGCCGCGCACTGGCCCGACCCGTCGTAGGCTCCCCGCGGCCGATGCCGCGCCCGACGGCCGCGTCCCCGAGTCCGGGAGGAGGACGTCCCGTGCGTCACCGCGTCGCCGCGACGCTCACCGTCGCCGGCCTGCTGCTGGCCGGGTGCGCCGGCTCCGAACCACCCGCCGTCGTCCCGTCCGTACCGGCGCCGAGCCCGAGCCCCACACCGACCCACGACACCGGGATCGCCGCGGACGCCTCGCCGTTGTCGGGCCGGCCCGGCGGCGCCGGGAAGCCGGTGCTCGTCGTCAAGATCGACAACACGACCGCGGCGCAGCCGCACGCCGGCCTGCAGGACGCCGACGTGGTGTACGTCGAGGAGGTCGAGTGGGGCCTGACCCGCCTCGCTGCCGTCTTCTCCTCCCGGCTGCCGAAGGTCGTCGGTCCGGTGCGCAGCGCCCGGATCTCCGACATCGACCTGCTCGCCCAGTACGGCCGGCCGGCATTCGCCTTCTCCGGGGCGCAGCGCAAGCTCACCCCACTGCTGCTCGCGGCGCCGTTCCACGACGTGTCCGGTGACCTCAGCCTGCGCGGGTACTACCGCGACCCCGCGCGCCGCGCGCCGGTCGATTTCATGGGACGGCCCCGTGAGCTGCTCGACCGGGCACCCAAGGCCAGCGCCGCCAAGGACATCGGGTTCCGCTTCGACGTCGCCGCCCCGCCCGGAGGGCGGCCGGCGAAGAGCGTCACTGCCGACTACCCCGCCTCCCAGGTGCGCTTCGTCTGGGACCCCGCCAAGCGCCGGTACGACGTGTTGCTCAACAAGGCGCCGGCCCGTGCGGCCGGCGGTGGCACCCAGCACGCGACGACGGTCGTCGTGCAGCACGTCACCCAGCGCGACTCCGGGTACGGCGACAAGTACGGCGGCCGTACCCCCAAGGAGGAGACCATCGGCGCCGGCACCGGCTGGGTGCTGCGCGACGGGCGTGCGTACCAGGTGCGCTGGAGCCGGCCGACGGCCAAGAGCGGGACGACCTTCACCCACGGCGCGACGGTCGTACCGTTCGCGCCCGGGCAGGTCTGGGTGGTGCTGGTGAACAAGGCGACCAAGGTCAGGCCGTCCTGACCCGCTGATCAACCGGCACCGGCGGAGCGGGCCCTAGACTGGGAACGGACGAACCCACCGACCACAGACAGAGGTCTGCGATGCCCTCCGACCAGCCCACCGCCACCACCGGCACCCTGCGCGTCAAGCGCGGCATGGCCGAGATGCTCAAGGGCGGCGTCATCATGGACGTCGTCACGCCCGAGCAGGCGAAGATCGCCGAGGACGCCGGCGCGGTCGCGGTGATGGCGCTCGAGCGCGTACCGGCCGACATCCGCGCCCAGGGCGGCGTCGCGCGGATGAGCGACCCGGACATGATCGAGGGGATCCAGAAGGCCGTCTCGATCCCGGTGATGGCCAAGGCGCGGATCGGGCACTTCGTCGAGGCGCAGGTGCTGCAGGCGCTCGGCGTCGACTACGTCGACGAGTCGGAGGTCCTCACCCCGGCCGACTACGCCAACCACATCGACAAGTGGGCGTTCACGGTGCCGTTCGTGTGCGGTGCGACGAACCTGGGCGAGGCGCTGCGCCGGATCTCCGAGGGCGCCGCGATGATCCGCTCCAAGGGTGAGGCCGGCACCGGCGACGTCTCCAACGCGACGACCCACATGCGCAAGATCCGGGCCGAGATCGCCCGGCTCACCTCGTTGCCCACGGACGAGCTGTACGTCGCGGCCAAGGAACTGCAGGCGCCGTACGACCTGGTCGCCGAGGTCGCCGAGGCCGGCAAGCTGCCGGTCGTGCTGTTCACCGCGGGCGGGATCGCGACGCCGGCCGACGCCGCGATGATGATGCAGCTCGGCGCGGAGGGCGTGTTCGTCGGGTCCGGCATCTTCAAGTCGGGCAACCCGGCCCAGCGCGCGAACGCGATCGTGCAGGCCACGCTGCACCACGACAACCCGGACGTCATCGCGAAGGTCTCCCGCAACCTGGGCGAGGCCATGGTCGGCATCAATGTCGCGGACCTGCCGGTCGCGCACCGCCTCGAAGACCGCGGTTGGTAGTCCGCGCGTCCCTGCTCGAAACGTCGTCAACTCCCGCAGTTGACGACGTTTCGAGCAGGGACGCGGGTACGGGTGGGTGAGATGGATCCGGTCGTCGGGCTGCTCGCGCTGCAGGGTGACGTGCGCGAGCACGCGGCGATGTTCGTCCGGCTGGGTGCACGGACCGCGCTGGTACGCAGTCCGGAGGACCTCGCGCAGGTCCAGGCCGTCGTCATCCCCGGCGGGGAGTCCACGACGATGAGCGCCCTCGCGCTGCGCTGGGGACTGATGGAGCCGCTGCGCGCCCGGGTGGCGGACGGGATGCCGGCGTACGGCTCGTGCGCCGGGATGATCATGCTCGCGGACCGGCTCGAGGACGCCCGCCCCGACCAGCAGACGGTCGGCGGGATCGACGTGACGGTACGGCGCAACGCGTTCGGCCGGCAGGTCGACTCCTTCGAGACCGAGCTCGAGCTGCCCGACGTGGGCGAGGAGCCGTTCCACGCGGTGTTCATCCGGGCGCCGTGGGTGGAGGCGGTCGGCCCGCAGGTCCGCGTGCTCGGACGGGTCGGGGCCGAGCCGGCCGCCGGTACGATCGTGGCAGTCCGCCAGGGGTCGCTGCTCGCCACCTCGTTCCATCCCGAGCTGACCGACGACACCCGGGTGCACTCGTACTTCCTGCAGATGGTGAGAGAACACGCATGAGTGGCCATTCCAAGTGGGCGACCACGAAGCACAAGAAGGCCGTGATCGACGCGCGGCGCGGCAAGCTGTTCGCCAAGCTGATCAAGAACGTCGAGGTCGCGGCGCGGACGGGCGGCGGGGACCCGGACGCGAACCCGACCCTCTACGACGCGATCTACAAGGCCAAGAAGAACTCCGTTCCCAACGACAACATCGACCGCGCCGTCAAGCGCGGCTCCGGCGTGGAGTCCGGCGGCGCCGACTACCAGACGATCATGTACGAGGGGTACGGCCCGAACGGCGTCGCCGTGCTCGTCGAGTGCCTGACCGACAACCGCAACCGCGCCGCCTCCGACGTACGGGTCGCGATGACCCGCAACGGCGGCTCGATGGCCGACCCCGGCTCGGTCGCGTACCTGTTCAGCCGCAAGGGTGTCGTCCTCGTGCCGAAGGGGACGCTCGGGGAGGACGACGTGCTGGCCGCGGTGCTGGACGCCGGTGCGGAGGAAGTCAACGACCTGGGGGAGGCGTACGAGGTCGTCTCCGAGGCGACCGACCTCGTCGCGGTACGCACCGCGCTTGTCGAGGCCGGCATCGACTACGAGTCGGCGGAGTCCTCCTTCGTGCCGAGCGTGCAGGTGCCGCTCGACGAGGACGGTGCGCGCAAGATGTTCCGGCTGCTCGAGGCGCTCGAGGACAGCGACGACGTACAGAACGTCTACGCCAACTTCGACGTCAGCGACGAGGTGATGGCCGCCTTCGACGCTGCCGTGTAGCGCCTCCAACGGCGCCATAGGCGCCTCGCCGACGGGGTCCCTCGCCACAGGGCCACCTCGTACCGACCCGACCTACGCCCGCTGCTGCGAGTGCAACGCGCCGGTGCCGCCCGCCGCGGACTGCCTGTCGGGCGTCGAAAGACCGGTCCACCCGTCGTCGGTCGAGCGTAGTCGAGACCATGATCACCGATGTGGTCTGAGTCGAAAGACCGGACGCAACCAGTCGTCGGTCGAGCGTAGTCGAGACCGTGATCACCGACGTGGTCTCGACTACGCTCGACCACCGAGTACTCGCCCGGTCCTTCACGCGCCTACGGGCGCACCACCAGGCCGCCGACGGGCCACGTCGAGCGGAGTGAGTGATCCGCGGAGGCCGGGGGCGCCGAGCTTGCGAGGTGCCTCCGTCGCCGAGGCGGGTCGGTGGCCCTTGGAGGCGGAACAACACGGCGTGGCGGCTGGGTGGCGTCGGGGCGGTGGCCTAACGTACGGAACATCGTTCGTACGTGTGTTCGGAGGGATCGTGCGGGTGCTGGGCGTCGACCCGGGGCTGACCCGGTGCGGGCTCGGCGTCGTCGACGGGCGCACCGGGCGCCGGCTGGCACTGGTGCACCACGACGTGGTGCGCACCGGGCGCGAGGACGACATCGCCACGCGCCTGCACCAGCTTGAGCTCGCGATCGAGGCCGCGCTCGACGCGTACCGCCCGGACGCGGTCGCGGTGGAGCGCGTGTTCAGCCAGCACAACGTCCGTACCGTGATGGGTACGGCGCAGGCCGGCGCGATCGCCATCGCCGCGGCGGCGCGGCGCGGCCTGCCGGTCGCGCTGCACACCCCGAGCGAGGTCAAAGCGGCGGTGACCGGCAACGGCCGGGCGGACAAGGGCCAAGTCGGCACCATGGTCACCCGGCTGCTGCGGCTCGCCGAGGTGCCCCGGCCCGCCGACGCTGCGGACGCGCTCGCGCTCGCGATCTGCCACCTGTGGCGCGGCGAGACGCACCGGCGGCTCGCGGCGGGACTTGCCTCGGCGCCACCGAGTCGGATCCCACGCAGCGCGGCCCGGGTCGGAGCGCGCCCGTGATCTCCTTCGTACGCGGGCGGGTCGCCGCGCTCGGTCCCGACACCGCCGTTCTCGAGGTCGGCGGCATCGGCCTGGAGCTGGTGTGCGCCCCGGCGACGCTGGCCGGGCTGCGCCCGGGCGAGCCGGCGACCCTGGCGGCGGCGCTCGTGGTGCGCGAGGACTCGCTCACCCTGTTCGGCTTCGCCGATGCGGACGAGCGTGCCGTGTTCGACATCCTGCAGACCGTCTCGGGCATCGGGCCGCGGCTCGCGCAGGCCGCTCTCGCGGTCCACAGCCCGGCGGCGCTGCGACGCGCGGTGGCGGCCGAGGACCTGGCGGCGCTGACCCAGGTGCCGGGCATCGGACGCAAGGGCGCCCAGCGCATGGTGCTCGAGCTCAAGGACCGGCTCGGTCCGGCCCCGGCGGACGACGTACCGCCGGTCCGCCGCAGCGGTGAGGGCTGGCGCGAGCAGGTCCGCGCGGGGCTGCTGGCCCTGGGCTGGTCGGCCCGCGACGCCGACGCGGCGACCGACGCCGTCGCCGCCCAGGCCGGGGACGCCCCCGACGTACCCGCGCTGCTGCGGGCGGCGCTGCAGGCGTTGGACCGCTCGTGAGCGCGCCCGACGAGCCCGGTACGACGTACGACGACGGGTCCCGGCTGGTGGCGCCGGCCGAGCTCGCCGAGGACCGCGCGGTCGACGGCGCGCTGCGCCCGCACAGCCTGGGGGAGTTCGTCGGGCAGACCCGGGTCAAGGAGCAGCTCGGCCTGGTGCTCGAGGCGTCCCGGCGGCGCGGCGGCGCGGCGGACCACGTGCTGCTCTCCGGTCCGCCCGGGCTCGGCAAGACGACCCTCGCCATGATCATCGCGGCGGAGCTGGGCGTACCGCTGCGGATCACCAGCGGCCCGGCGATCCAGCACGCTGGGGACCTCGCGTCAGTGCTCTCGAGCCTGGTCGAGGGGGAGGTGCTCTTCCTCGACGAGATCCACCGGATGGCCCGACCCGCCGAGGAGATGCTGTACGTCGCGATGGAGGACTTCCGCGTCGACGTCGTCGTCGGCAAGGGTCCCGGCGCCACCGCGATCCCGCTCGAGCTGGCCCCGTTCACCCTGGTCGGGGCGACGACCCGCGCCGGGCTGCTGCCCGGACCGCTGCGCGACCGGTTCGGGTTCACCGCCCACATGGACTTCTACGACGACGCGGACCTGGTCGCGATCCTGGGCCGGTCGGCGGCGCTGCTGGACGTACGACTGCACGACGACGGCGCGCGAGAGATCGCGAGCCGCTCACGCGGCACCCCGCGGATCGCCAACCGGCTGCTGCGCCGGGTGCGCGACTTCGCGCAGGTGCGCCGCGACGGCGTCGTCGACCTGGACGCCGCACGCGACGCGCTCGCGCTGTACGAGGTCGACGGGCTCGGCCTGGACCGGCTCGACCGCGCCGTGCTCGGGGCGCTCGTACAGCGGTTCGGCGGTGGACCGGTCGGGCTGTCCACGCTCGCGGTCGCCGTGGGGGAGGAGACCGAGACCGTCGAGACGGTGTGCGAGCCGTTCCTGGTGCGCGCCGGCCTGCTCGCCCGTACCCCCCGGGGCCGCGCCGCGACCCCCGCCGCGTGGGAGCACCTCGGGCTGCCGGTCCCGCCCGGGTCGGCGTGGCTCGGCGGCGCCCGCACCGGCGTCGACCGCAGCGGGACCCCGAGCCTGCTCGACGACCTCCCCGACTGACTCGCCCCCTTTCGCCCCAAAGGGGCGATCTAGGGAGTACAGCTACTCTCGGCGACCCGAATCCGCGATCTTGCGTTTGCCGGCGGCAGGCACAAGATCGCGTATTCGGGTCGGATCGTCGAGCTCAACTGCGCTGATCGCCCCTTTGGGAACAGGTGGGGAGTTTGGGTGGTCGGAGGTACGCCTGACCTCGCCTAGACTTGGCCGGACGTGCCGGGGGAGTTCTCCGGTCGCGCCTCCACCCCGGTAAGGATCTTCGTGGACCAGCTCGGTGCTCTGCTTCCCCTCGTCCTGCTCGTCGGCGTCTTCTACCTGCTCATCCTGCGCCCGGCGCGCAAGCGCCAGCAGGACCAGCGCAACACCATCGCGGCGCTCGCCCCGGGACGTCGGGTCATGACCTCCAGCGGCATCTTCGGCACCGTCACGGCGGTCGGCGACCGGGTCGAGCTCGAGGTCGCGGACGGCGTACGCATCGAGCTGCTCCCGGCCGCCATCCAGCAGGTGCTGCCCGAGCCGGTACCCGAGTCCGCGGACGCGGGGGAAACTCCCGCGGTGTCCGACACGTCGGACCAGCAGCAGAACGACACACCGGCCGCCTGAACGGGGGCCGTCCGCCGCGTTCCGGCCGCGCACTCCTATCCTGGCTGCGCCGCACGCACGCCGGCGGCTTGAACCGCGTCGAGAGACCATGACCGCGGCGACGCCTGCCGGGCGACCGCATGGGAGACAGCAACGGTGGCAGCACCCACCCACGGACGGCCCGGCCGTACGCTCACGCTCTTCTTCATCGGCGTGGCCGTGCTCGCCGCCTGGACGTTCTGGCCCGGTACGGCGCACACGGTCAAGCTCGGCCTGGACCTGCGCGGCGGCACCCAGGTCTACCTGACCCCGAACGTCACCGAGGGCGAGGCCGCCGACATCACCCAGGACCAGCTCGACCAGGCGGTCAACATCATCCGCCAGCGGGTCGACGGCTTCGGAGTCGCCGAGGCGGAGGTCACCACGCAGGGGACGGGCGCCGGCGCGGCGATCGTCGTCTCGGTCCCCGGCGAGCTGACCCAGGACCAGCAGGACGCGCTCGCCTCCACCGCCAAGCTCGACTTCCGCCCGGTGCTCGCGATGGACTACGGCGCGCCGATCACCCCGCCCGCGTCCCCGCAGCCGTCCGTCACGCCGACCAAGGCCCCCAAGAAGGACGCGGGCAAGAAGGACGCCACCGCCGAGCCGAACCCGAGCGGCAACGGCGCGGCGCTGACCGGTGGCATCGCGCCGGCCGCGGACACCCCGGGGGCGAGCCCGTCGCCGACGGCCACCGGCAAGGCCGACGACAAGCTGCTGCCCCCGATCCAGAGCAAGGAGAACGACGCGGCGCTGCAGGCCAAGTACGCCGCGCTCGACTGCACCGCCGAGGACGCCCTCGCCGGCGGCAAGCCGGTCGACCCGACGCAGTACCTCGTGACCTGCCAGCAGGACGGCACCGCAAAGTTCCTGCTGGGCCCGGCGACCGTGCTCGGCACCCAGCTCACCGGCGCGTCGGCCGGCCTGCAGCAGCAGGGCGTCGGTGGCTGGGTCGTCAACCTGTCGCTGGACGGCGACGGCGCCGCCGCGTTCCTGAAGACCACCACCGAGCTCTCGCAGAAGTCACCGCCGCAGAACCAGTTCGGCATCGTGCTCGACGGGCTGGTCGTCTCCGCCCCCAGCGTCTCGAACCCGATCCCCGGCGGGCAGGCGGAGATCAGCGGCTCGTTCACGCAGGAGCAGGCGACTTCCCTGGCGAACGTGCTGAAGTACGGCGCGCTGCCCATCACGCTGCAGGTGGCCAGCGTCGACAGCGTCAGCCCCACGCTGGGTCAGGACCAGCTGAACGCCGGGCTGATCGCCGGCGGGCTCGGCCTGATCCTCGTCGTCGCGTTCCTGCTGCTGTACTACCGCGCGCTCGGTCTGGTCGCCGTCGCCTCGCTGATCATCGCCGGCGCGATCACGTACGGCATCTTCGTGGTGCTCGGCCGTCAGCTCGGGCTCTCGCTGAGCCTGGCCGGTGTGGCGGGTGCGATCGTCGCGATCGGCATCACCGCGGACTCGTTCATCGTCTACTTCGAACGGATCCGTGACGAGGTACGCCACGGGCGCAGCCTGCGTACCGCGTGCGAGGTCGGCTGGCTCAGCGCGCGGCGCACTCTGCTGGCGGCGGACTTCGTGTCGTTCCTCGCCGCGGCGGTGCTCTACTTCGTCTCGGTCGGCAACGTGCGCGGGTTCGCGTTCGTGCTGGGCCTGACGACCATCGTCGACGTCGCCGTCGCGTTCTGGTTCAGCCGGCCGATGGTCGCGCTGCTGGCGCGCACCGCCTGGTTCCAGGCCGGCAGCCGGATGACGGGCATCTCGGCGGACCGCATGGGACACATCGACACCTCGGACGTACCGCCGCCGGCACGACCCAGGCCGCGTACCCCCGTCCGGTCCAGCAGCGCACGAAGGGGGCTCTGACATGTCGAAGATCGGCAGGTTCGGCCACGCGCTCTACACCGGCGAGGTCTCGTACGACTTCGTCGGCAAGCGCAAGCGCTGGTACACGCTCTCGGCGATCCTCATCGTGCTCGCCGCGATCGGGCTGTTCGGCCGCGGCCTGAACCTCGGCATCGAGTTCAAGGGCGGCGCCGAGTTCACCGTTCCCAACACCACGGCCTCGGTGTCGGCGGCGCGGGACGCCGCTGCGAGCGCGGGGGTCGAGGACCCGATCGTGCAGCAGATCGGCGGCAACCGGCTCAGCATCCAGACGCCGGCGCTGTCGGTCGACCAGACCCAGCAGGTCAAGGAGGCGCTCGCCAAGGGCACCGGTGTTGACGTCGCCACCATCGGCGTGCAGGTCGTCGGACCGAGCTGGGGCGCTCAGATCACCTCCAAGGCCGTCCAGGGCCTGGTGATCTTCCTGGTGCTGCTGATGGTGTTCTTATCGATCTACTTCGAGTGGAAGATGGCGATCGCGGCGATCGCGGGCATGCTGCACGACATCTTCATCACCACCGGGATCTACGCCCTGACGGGCATCGAGGTGACCCCGGCGACCGTCATCGGCGTGCTGACGATCCTCGGGTTCTCGCTGTACGACAACGTCGTCGTCTTCGACAAGGTCAAGGAGAACACCCGCGGGATCACCTCGAGCAACCGGATGACCTACAGCGAGGCGGCCAACCTCGCGGTCAACCAGACGGTGGTCCGGTCCCTCAACACCTCGATCGTCGCGCTGCTGCCGGTGCTGGCGATCCTCGTCATCGGTGTCGGGTTCCTCGGCGCGGGCACGCTCAAGGACCTGGCGCTCGCGCTGTTCATCGGCACCGCGGCCGGCGCGTACTCCTCGATCTTCATCGCGACGCCGCTGCTGTGCCAGCTCAAGGAGGCCGAGCCGGGCATGAAGGCGCTCGCGACCCGGGTCGCCGCGCGCCGCTCCGGCCAGGTCGCCAAGGGCACCCGGCGCCCGAGCGCGTCCAGCCGCAGCCGCACCGCGGACGGCGGGACCGCGTCGTCGCGCTCCCGAGGCGCCACCGCGGTGATCGACGACGAACCCTCCGAGGCCGCTGACGACGCGCCCGACGCGGAGCTCGCGACGGAGGAGGCACCGGTGCGGCAGCCGACGACCGGTGCTCGCACCGGCTCGCCGGCGCGGCCCCCCGCCAAGAGCGGACCGCGCCAGCAACCCCGCAAGCAGGCGCCGCGCAAGAAGCGCAAGCGCTGAGCGGGACCGAGCAGGTATTCGCCGCCGGTAGACTTGTCGCCTGACAAAGCGGGTGGTGCCGGTGGGTGAGCAGGTCGCGCGAGACCTCGACTCGCCCCCTGCTGCCCGGGAAGCCCCCGATCCGCAGCAGCGCCAGCAGGAACCGGCCGTACCCGCCGCCGCGCCGCCCGCTCCGGCGACCCGCGACAGCGACGAGCCCGTGGCGCGGCCCGGCGCGACGCCCGCGCAGGCCCGCAGCCAGCGCCGCCGGCTCGCGCGCCGGCTCGCCGCC
>JAFIHG010000023.1 GCA_017848795.1 Candidatus Nanopelagicales bacterium
CAACGTCGCGGACCCGTCCGGATTCGACCATCTGCGGGCACGCCGGCCCTGCACGACCTGCCGCTCCTGCCGGCGCGCATGATCGACGTCCAGGACCAGCAGCCGGCGGGCGACCCGCTTGCGCAGCGAGGCCGGACGCGCCTCCTGCAGGTGCGCGGCCAGCTCCCCGTCGATCCGGGCGGCGACCGCCGGGGTGGTGGCGGCGAGCAGGTGGGCGAACTGGGCCGCTTTACGGGCGCTGACCATCCCCGCCCTCAGCAGTCCGCCCGCAACCGGCAGGCGTTCAGCGAGGTCGTCGGCCAGTTGCAATCGGGCGTCGGCGTCACTGCTCGTGCAGCACAGGGTGCGCTCCAAGTCCTCACGCACGACCCGGTCGGTGTCCGGCGCGTTCCAGCGGGTGCCCCGTGCCGCCGCCGGGTGTGCCCCTAGGACCGCCGCGACCTCGGCGCGGGCCGCCTCGGCCACCGCGCGCACCGCCGCCAACTGCACCGCGGTATCGGCGGCCAGGAGCTTGTCGGTCAACGCCAGGTAGTCCCGCACCGCTTCCCCCGCCAACGCCGCGGGGTCGAGCACCTCGACCGCGAGGCGGGTAGCAGCCTCGACCGGCCGGCCCACCAGCGCGTGCAACCAACCCGCCACCGGGCCACCCGGCGAACCAGCGGGCCCGGGCACGTCCGGCTTCAGATCCACCGACCCGGCTTCTTCCGCCGTTCTTGCCTCTGCCGCGTACCCGGGGTCGAGCCCGGCCAGCAGCTGTCCGACCGAGTCCGGCACCGGATACTCCGGCGGACCAAGACCGGCCAGGAACGCCTCCCGCTCAGCCACCTCCTCCGCCGACAGCTCCGGCACACTCGAATCGGAAAACCCGCTGGCGTGGAAAGAGATACTCATACGGGAACGCTAGAACGGACCTACGACAATCATTCGACCTCAGGGCCTTGGGTCTCCCACAGGCAGCCGATTCGGCACCCGCTGGCATGGGGGCGTCGGAAGACCGGTTTGCCCTTAGGTGGCCGGGCGGGATCGGGACCGGGTCACCGACGTGGTCTGAGTCGAAAATAGCCGGGCCGTACCGTGGGTGCCCGCGACCGCAGCCCGATTTTCCACCGTCCAGAGCGGCTCGAAGGGCCCGGATTGCTGCTCCCAAAGAGCGGGCGCAACCAACCGTTGGTCGAGCGTAGTCGAGACCATGATCACCGACGTGGTCTCGACTACGCTCGACCACCGGGTACTCGTCCGGTCTTTCACGCGTCGACGGGCGCGCCGCCAGGTCCAACGTGACTCGACTACGCTCGACCACCGGGTACTCGCCCGGTCTTTCACGTCCCGTCGAGCGCGCCACCAGGTGCGGGGCGACTCGATCCGGCGATCACCGCGTCTGTACGCGCGTCTGGGCCGGTCGATCGCGGCTGGGGCGGGTCTCGTCCCATACCGGCTCGACCGTTTCGCGGACCGTCCCGTCCGCGGCGAAGAGCAGGTACCGGTCGAAGCCGCGCGCGAACCACCGGTCGTGGGTCACGGCGATGACGGTGCCCTCGAACGCGGCGAGCCCGTCCTCCAGGGCCTCGGCGCTGTCGAGGTCGAGGTTGTCGGTCGGCTCGTCGAGCAGCAGCAGGGTCGCTCCCGACAGCTCGAGCAGCAGGATCTGCAGCCGCGCCTGCTGGCCTCCGGAGAGCGACTCGAACCGCTGCTCGGCCGCGCCGGCGAGCTCGTACCTGTCAAGGGCGCGGCTGGCCGCTTCGCGCCCCATCCCGTCGCGGTGCTCGTCGCCGCGGTGCAGGATCTCCAGCAAGGTGCGCCCGAGCAGCTCGGGGTGCTCGTGGGTCTGGGCGAACCAGCCGGGACGTACCCGCGCTCCCAGCCGCGCGACGCCGGTGTGCGCCACCGGGTCCGGCCGCACGTCGCCCACCGGGCGGTGCTCCGGCTCGGGGTCGGTGCCGCCGAGGGCGAGCAACCGCAGGAAGTGCGACTTGCCCGACCCGTTGGCCCCGAGCACCGCGACGCGTTCCCCGAACCAGATCTCGGCGTCGAACGGGGCCATGAGCCCGGTCAGGCCGAGCGCCTCGCAGATCACGGCGCGCTTGCCGGTGCGCCCGCCGCGCAGGCGCATCGTCACCTGCTGCTCGCGGGCCACGTGCTCGGGCGGGCCGGCCTCCTCGAACTTGCGCAGCCGGGTCTGCGCGGCCTGGTAGCGGCTGGCCATCCCGTCGTTGTACCGCGCCTTGTCCTTGTACATCTGCACCAGGGCGCGCAGCTTGGCGTGCTCCTCCTCCCAGCGCCGGCGCAGCTCCTCGAGCCGCGCGAACCGCGCCGTACGGGCGGCGTGGTAGGTGGCGAACCCGCCGGGGTGCGTCCACGCGGTGTTTCCCGCGGCGCCGAGCTCGACGGTCACGACGGCCGTGGCGGTACGCGCCAGCAGCTGCCGGTCGTGCGAGACGTACAGCACCGTCTTGGGCGTCTCGACCAGCCGTGCCTCGAGCCACTCCTTGCCGGGCACGTCGAGGTAGTTGTCCGGCTCGTCGAGCAGCAGCACCTCGTCCGGGCCCCGCAGCAGCGCTTCGAGTACGAGGCGCTTCTGCTCGCCCCCGGAAAGCGTCGTGACCTCGCGCCATTTCGCCGTCTCGTACGGAACGCCCAGCGCCGCAACCGTGCAGGTGTCCCAGAGCACTTCGGCGTCGTACCCGCCGGCGTCGCCCCACTCGGCGAGCGCGTGCGCGTACGCCAGCTGGGTCGGTTCGTCGTCGCGGTTCATGAGCGCCAGCTCCGCGCGGTCGAGTGCCGCCGCGGCGTCGCGTACCGCGGGCGGCGCGACCGACAGCAGCAGCTCGCGCACAGCGGTCCGGTCGTGGATGGAGCCGACGAACTGGCGCATGACGCCGAGGCCGCCGCTGCGGGTGATCGCGCCGTCCTGCAGCTCGAGGTCGCCGGAGAGCAGGCGCAGCAACGTCGTCTTGCCGGCGCCGTTGGCCCCGACCAGGGCGACGACCGCGCCATCGCCCACCCGGAAGGAGACGTCGTCCAGCAGCACGCGCCCGTCGGGCAGCGCGTACGTCAGCTTCGCGACGTCCAGGTGACCCACGACCGTGCATCCTGCCTGACGACGTCACTGATGGGCGGGTGGATTTCGCGCCGTTCCGGGCCGGGTTTGCGACCACCCGCGCAGTGACGTCGGACGGGGAAGCCGCCTCAGTGGAAGATCGGCGCGCCGAAGTCGGTGCTGATCCGGGTGCCCGCGGTCCCCGCGAGGATCCCGGGCAGGTCCTGCAGCGCACCGATCGCCGCCGTACGCCCGGGGCGGCTGCGGGCGAAGTCGCACGCCGCCTCGACCTTGGGACCCATCGAGCCGGCGGGGAACTCGTACGCGGCGAGCGCGTCCGGGGAGGCGGTCGCGATACCGCGCTCGGCGGGCGTGCCCCAGTCGAGGAACACCGCCTCGGCATCGGTGGCGATGACGAGCAGGTCGGCGTCGAGGTCCTTGGCGAGCACCGCGGAGGAGCGGTCCTTGTCGATGACGGCCTCCACCCCGACGAGGGTGCGCTCGTTGCGGTCGTTCGGGGAATCGAGCCCTTGGTCCGGCAGGTACATCGTCGGGATGCCACCGCCACCGGTGCAGATCACCACCGTGCCCGCCTCGAGCAGCCAGCGGATCGGACGGATCTCGAAGATGCGCTTGGGCTGCGGCGACGGCACGACGCGCCGCCAGCGGTCGCCGTCCGGCTTGACCGTCCAGCCCTTGGCCGCCGCGAGCGCCTTGGCCTGCGCCTGCTCGTACACCGGCCCGACGAACTTGCTGGGGTCCTTCATCGCCGGGTCGTGCGGGTCGACCTCGGTCATCGTGAGGACCGTCGCCAGCGGCTTGTCGAAGGGCAGCAGGTTGCCCAGCTCCTGCTCGATGAAGTAGCCGATCATCCCCTCGGTCTGCGCACCGAGCACGTCGAACGGGTAGTCGGACACGTCGTCGTACGACGCCGCCTGCAGCGCGAGCAGCCCGACCTGCGGACCGTTGCCGTGCGAGACGACCAGCTCGTGCTCCAGCGCGACGGGAGCGAGCGCCTCGCAGGCCACCCGTACGTTCGCCCGCTGCCGCTCGACCGTCATCGGCTCACCACGCCGCTGCAGGGCGTTCCCGCCCAGCGCCACCACGACCCGCATCGGACCCTCCCGTCCCCGGGCCATCCTGGCCCACGTCACCGGCCGGTCGGCCCGGAACGCCCCACGCCGCGCCGCTTCAGGCCAACGGGCCGCGGACCCGGCGCGCGCGTACGGCGGCCGCGGCGAGGTCGGCGTCGGGCGGATAGGCCACCGACTCCAGCGACAGCCCGTGCGGCGGCGCGGGTTCGAGCCTGCGCACGCCGCCGGCGAGCAGCCCGGCCGGATAGTCCACGTCCGCCGTACCGGCCCCGACCCGGACCAGCGCGCCGACGAGCGAACGCACCATCGAGTGGCAGAACGCGTCGGCCGCGACCTCGGCGACCACCAGTCCCGCCTCGAAACCGTCCTGGGCCCGCCGCCAGCGCAGCTCGCGCAGCGTCCGTACCGTGCTCGCTCCTTGCCGGCGCTTGCAGTACGCCGCGAAGTCGTGCTCCCCCAGCAGCGCCCGCGCGGCCTCGTTCATCGCGGTGACGTCGAGCCGGGAACCGCGGGCTGCGGTGCGGTGCCACGCGTACGTGCGCTGCAGCGGGTCCGGGCCCACCGGATCGTCGCTGATCCGGTACGCGTACCGGCGTCCGCTCGCCGACCAGCGGGCGTCGAACCCGTCCGGGGCCACCCCCAGCGCGGTGACGCGGATGTCGGGCGGCAGCGCCCGCGCCAGCCGCTGCAACGGGTACCCGGCACCGCGGGCTGCGCAGTCCTGCCACGCCGGTTCCGGTACGTCGCAGTGCGCGACCTGACCGCGCGCGTGCACGCCCGCGTCAGTCCGACCCGCGCACACCGTGCGCAGCTCGGGGACGCGCAGCACCCGCGACAGCGCCAGCTCGAGCTCGCCCTGCACCGTGCGCCGCTCCGGCTGGCGCGCCCAGCCCGAGAACGCCGTGCCATCGTACCCGAGGTCGACCCGTAGCCGCACCACGTCACACCCTGGTGTGGCCCGCTCAGCGGTCGGCTGCGCCCTCGTCCTCGTCGTCGGACGACACCTCGCTCGCCTGCTCGGCGACGTCCGCCTCGGACGCCTCGGCCGCCGGGTCGGTGGCGACCTCCTGCACGGCCTGCTCGACCTGCTCGGGGGAGCTCTCCTCCGGTGCGACCGGGGTCTCCTGCTCGGCCACGTCGGCCGTGCTGGCCTCCTCGGTCGCCTCGGCAGGAACCGGCGCCGGAGCGGCGGCCGCCCGCTCCTTGGCGGCGCGCCGGGTCGCCCCGGTCGCCTCGGCGACGACCTGCTCGGCGAGCGGCTCGACGAGCTCGATCACCGCCATGGGCGCGTTGTCGCCCTTGCGCGGGCCGATCTTGGTGATCCGGGTGTAGCCCCCGGGCCGGGTCGCATAGCGCGGCCCGATGTCGGTGAACAGCTCGTGCACGACGCCCTTGTCGTGGATCACCGCGAGCACCCGGCGCCGGGCGGCGAGGTCGCCCCGCTTGGCGTGGGTGATCAGGCGCTCGGCGAACGGCCGCAGCCGCTTGGCCTTGGCCTCGGTGGTGGTGATCCGACCGTGCTCGAACAGCGCGGTCGCGAGGTTCCCGAGCATCAGCCGCTCGTGAGCCGGACCGCCGCCGAGGCGGGGACCCTTGCTGGGGGTGGGCATGGCGCGTTCTCCTGCTGTCTGGTCGGGCGGGGGATCTGCCGAGGGGATGCGGCGGGCCGAGCGCTACAGCTGCTCGTCCTCCGCGTAGCCCTGGTCCTCGTCCTCCTCGAAGTACGACACGGCGCTCCCCGGGTCGAACCCGGGCGGGCTGTCCTTGAGCGCCAGGCCGAGCGTCGCCAGCTTGACCTTCACCTCGTCGATGGACTTCGAACCGAAGTTGCGGATGTCGAGCAGGTCCGCCTCGCTGCGGCCGATCAGCTCGCCCACCGTGTGGATGCCCTCACGCTTGAGGCAGTTGTACGAGCGCACCGTCAGGTCGAGCGACTCGATCGGCGTGGAGAGCTGCTCGGCGACGAACGCGTCGGCCGGACTGGGGCCGATGTCGATGCCCTCGGCCTCGACGTTCAGCTCGCGAGCCAGCCCGAACAGCTCCACCAGCGTCTTTCCGGCCGAGGCGACGGCGTCGCGCGGCAGCATCGACGGCTTGGTCTCGACGTCGACCACCAGCCGGTCGAAGTCGGTGCGCTGCTCGACGCGGGTCGCCTCCACCTTGTAGGTGACCTTCAGCACCGGGGAGTAGATCGAGTCGACCGGGATCCGGCCGATCTCCTGACCGGGGTTCTTGTTCTGCGCGGCCGACACGTAGCCGCGGCCCCGCTCGACGACGAGCTCGACCTCGAGCTTGCCCGAGCTGTTGATCGTCGCGATGTGCAGCTCCGGGTTGTGGACCTCCACACCGGCCGGTGGGGCGATGTCGGCGGCGGTGACGACGCCCGGTCCTTGCTTGCGCAGGTACATCACGACCGGCTCGTCGTGCTCGGACGAGACGACGAGCTGCTTGATGTTCAGGATCAGCTCGGTGACGTCCTCCTTGACCCCGGGGACGGTCGTGAACTCGTGCAGCACCCCGTCGATGCGGATGCTGGTGACGGCCGCACCGGGGATGGAGGAGAGCAGGGTACGACGCATGGAGTTGCCGAGGGTGTAGCCGAAGCCGGGCTCGAGCGGCTCCATGACGAAGCGTGAGCGGTGCTCGGAGATCGGTTCCTCGGTCAGCAGGGGCCGCTGTGCGATGAGCACGTGGTCGTCCTTCCTTGGCGTCCGCTATTTGACGCCGGGATGGGGTGGGTGACGGTGGTGTCTTGGGTGGTTCGAGCAGCCGTACCTGGCGGACTACTTCGAGTAGAGCTCGACGATCAGCTGCTCCTGCACCTGGGTGTCGATGACCGAGCGCTCCGGCAGCGAGTGCACGAGGACCCGCAGCTGGGACGGGATGACCTCGAGCCAGGCCGGGACCGGACGCTCGCCGAGCTCGGCCTGCGCCACGACGAACGGGGTGAGCGCGCGGCTGGCCTCGCGTACCTCGACGATGTCGGTCGGGCTGACGCGGTACGACGGGATGTCGACCTTCGCCCCGTTCACCTGGATGTGCCCGTGCCGGACCACCTGCCGGGCCATGTCGCGGCTCTTGGCGAAGCCCGCCCGGTAGACCACGTTGTCGAGGCGGGACTCGAGGATCCGCAGCAGGTTCTCACCGGTCTTGCCCTGCTTGCGGTTGGCCTCCTCGTAGTAGCCGCGGAACTGCTTCTCGAGGACGCCGTAGATGCGCGCGCACTTCTGCTTCTCGCGCTTCTGCAGCAGGTACTCGCTGTCCTTGGTACGCCCGCGGCCGTGCTGGCCGGGCGGGTACGGCCGGATCTCGATCGGGCACTTCGGCGACTCGCACTTGGCACCCTTGAGGAAAAGCTTCGTCTTCTCGCGTCGGCACCGCTTGCAGTCCGGGCCTGTGTATCGCGCCATTTGTCCTGTCCTTCCTGCGCTCAGACCCGGCGCCGCTTGGGCGGCCGGCAGCCGTTGTGCGGGCTCGGGGTGACGTCCTGGATGGTGCCGACCTCGAGGCCGGTCGCCTGCAGCGACCGGATCGCGGTCTCGCGGCCCGAGCCGGGACCCTTCACGAAGACGTCGACCTTCTTCATGCCGTGCTCGATCGCCCGGCGCGCGGCGGCCTCGGCGGCCAGCTGCGCGGCGAACGGGGTCGACTTGCGGCTGCCCTTGAAGCCGACCTGACCGGAGGACGCCCAGGAGATCACGGCGCCGGTCGGGTCGGTGATGGAGACGATCGTGTTGTTGAACGTGCTCTTGATGTGGGCGTGGCCGTGGGCCACGTTCTTCTTCTCCTTGCGGCGCACCTTGGTGCGGGCGGCCGCCTGGCGGGTCTTGGGGGGCATCTACGTCCTTGTCTCGAGGTCGTCGGTCCGGTTCCCGCGCGGATCGCGGAGCAGCGGACTGCTGGGTGACTACTTCTTCGCCTTCTTCTTGCCGGCGACGGTCTTCTTGGGGCCCTTGCGCGTACGCGCGTTGGTGTGGGTCCGTTGCCCGCGTACGGGCAGCCCACGGCGGTGCCGCACGCCCTGGTAGCTGCCGATCTCCACCTTGCGGCGGATGTCGGCCGCGACCTCGCGGCGCAGGTCACCTTCGATCTTGTAGCTGGCCTCGATGTAGTCACGCAGCTTGACGAGGTCCTCGTCGGTCAGGTCCCTGACCCGGACGTCGCCGGAGACCCCGGTCTCCTGCAGCGTCTGCAGGGCGCGGGTCCGGCCGATGCCGAAGATGTACGTGAGCGCGACCTCGAGCCGCTTGTCGCGGGGCAGGTCGACGCCGACGAGACGTGCCATGGGCGGTGCTCTCTTCTCTCGTCCGGAGGTGTGGTCGCGGTGCCGGTCCCACCCGCCCGGGTGGGTCCCCGGCCTCCGGGCCGGGGGTGGCGTCCCGCGCGCTCGCACGTGGTGCGACGCGGGGGTCGGGCGCCCGCTGTTGGGTCGTGCTCTGCTGTGGTCGTCTCCCGGCTGGTCGCCGGGTCAGCCCTGCCGCTGCTTGTGGCGCGGGTTCTCGCAGATCACCATGACCCGGCCGTGGCGCCGGATCACCTTGCACTTGTCGCAGATCTTCTTGACGCTCGGATTGACCTTCATCGTGTTCGCGGTCTCTCTCGGTGTTCTCGCGGTGGTCTGTCCAGGGCGCAGCCGGCCCCTTCGGGTTCCTGTCAGGGGCCGTTACTTGTACCGGTAGACGATCCGTCCCCGGGTGAGGTCGTAGGGCGAGAGCTCCACGACGACCCGGTCGTCGGGCAGGATCCGGATGTAGTGCATCCGCATCTTCCCGCTGATGTGCGCCAGCACCTTGTGCCCGTTGTCGAGCTCCACCCGGAACATCGCGTTCGGTAGGGACTCGACGATCGTGCCCTCGAGCTCGATGGCACCGTCCTTCTTGGGCATGGACTGACGCACTCCTGGTCGGTTGTCGGCGGGTCGTCGGCACCGCGGCCGTCGTGAGTCGGCTACGGTCCGGGTCGGCGGGTCGTACACGCCCGTGCCATGACCCCCGGCAGCGGAACGCTGCGGGCGCGGACACGCGAGGATGCGGCTCGCCGAGCCGAGTGGGTACTCTACGCCACCCACCCGCCGGCGACGAAATCGGGGCCGGTCGTACGGCTGCGGATTCGGTCCTCAGGTGTTGAAGCGGGACTGGGTGCGCTCGAGCCCGTCGCTCAGCAACGACTCGACGGCGTCCGCTGCAGTGTCGAGGACCACTCCGAGCTCGCGTCGCTCAACGCCGGAGAACGGTCGCAGCACGTAGTCGGCGGGGTCCTGGCGCCCGGGTGGACGCCCGATGCCGACCCGCACCCGGTGGAAGTCCCCGGTGCCGAGCGAGCGGCGCAGCGAACGCAGCCCGTTGTGGCCGTTGTCGCCGCCACCGAGCTTGCAACGCAGGTTGCCGAACGGCAGGTCGAGCTCGTCGTGGACGACGACCAGGTGCTCGATGCCGATCTTGTAGAAGGCGAGCAGGGCGGCGACCGGTCCCCCGGACTCGTTCATGTACGAGCGCGGCTTGGCCAGTACGGCGCGATGCGCGCCCAGCCGACCTTCGGCCACGAGCGCGTGCGCCCGCCGGTGCGCGGCGAGGCGGGACCCGCTGCGGTCGGCGAGCACGTCGAGCGTGAGGTATCCGGCGTTGTGGCGCGTCGTCTCGTACTCCGGCCCCGGGTTGCCGAGCCCGACGACCAACCATGCCTGGGAATCGCTCATGTCAGCCCACTGCGCGGTTCACCGCGCAGCGCTCGGGTGCGCGACTGCGGCGAGCCGGCGCAACGACCTCAGCCCTCGGCGGGCGCTTCCGGCGCAGCAACCTGCTCGGCAGCGCTCTCCTCGGCGGCCGCCTCGGCCGCTGCAGCGGCAGCAGCAGCCGCGGCGTTCGCCCGGTCGGCCTCCTCGACCTGCTCGAGCGCCTGTGCGATCGCGGCGTCCGCGTCGAGTCCCGCCTCCAGGCCGGCGATCGTCGCTTCGGCGACCATGACCGGGTCGAGGCCGGCCTCCTCGGCGGCAGCCTCGGCCTGCACCAGGGCCTGTGCCTCGGCCGCGCGCTCGCGCGCCTCCGCGGCGCTGATCACGACCAGGTCGACGTGCTCGATCACCTGCCGTACCGGGTCGCGCTGCACCTGGCGCGGAGCCACCGTCACCGAGCCGCCCGCGAGCTGCACGGACAGCGTCACCTTCGGCTTCTTCAGCGCCAGCATCAGGTCGTGACCGGGCAGCGACACGTGCCGTACGTCGTTGCCGTCGCCGTAGATGACGGCCGGGACCGCTCCGGAGCGGCGCAGCCGGCGCGCGGCGCCCTTGCCGAACTCGGATCGCGGCTGGGCTTCGATGGTGACGTCGGGCACTGCTGGCTCCTGAGTTCTTCGTTACGGCTCATGGTCGTCCGCTCCTGGCGCGCCGTGGGCGCGGGAGACCGCGGACCACGTCGATCACGCGTGCCGGGCACCGGTGCAGCTGATCGCGCCGGACCCGACGCAGCCTCGCCGGGAGCCCGCCGAGCCTACCAGCGCTCCCGCCCCCCCACCGACCGCCAGCAACCTCACACCGCCGACGGGCGTATCCAACAACCTCACACCGATACCGCCGACGGGCGCAAACTGCCCTTCAGGCGGTGCGGGTGACGACGGCGTCGCAGAGGCAGGACAGTGCATGGGTGGCCGCCTCGGCCTGCGGCCCGGGCACCAGGTCGGAGAGCGGGGCGAGCTGCTCGCGGGCCGCCTGTGCCCAGCGTCCGACCTCGTCCCGGGCGTGGCTCATCGCGGGCGAACGGCGCAGCAGCGCGAGCGCCTCGCCGTGGCGGGCGTCGTCGTCCAGCGAGGCGAGCAGCAGCTCGCGCAGCCGTACCTCATGGGGATCGGTGCCGGCCAAGGCGAGCAGGACCGGGAGGGTGCGTACGCCCTCCCGCAGATCGGTCCCTGGCACCTTGCCCGACTCGGTCGCGTCCGAGGTGATGTCGATGATGTCGTCGGAGAGCTGGAATGCCACGCCGATCCGTTCGCCGTACTCCGACATCACGCGGGCGACCTCGGCCGGTGCGCCGGAGGTCATCGCGCCCATCCGGGCCGACGCCGCGATGAGCGATCCCGTCTTGTCGGCGAGTACCGAGAGGTGATGCGCGACTGCGTCCTCGCCGGACTCCGGCCCGACCGTCTCGCGGATCTGCCCGGTGCAGAGCCTTTCGAAGGTACGCGCTTGCAGCCGTACGACCTCCGCCCCCAGGTCGGCCGCGATGTCCGCGGCCCGGGCGAACAGGAAGTCACCGGTGAGGATCGCGACCGTGTTGCCCCATTTCGCGTTCGCCGACTCCGCGCCACGGCGCAGCTCGGCGGCGTCCATCACGTCGTCGTGGTAGAGCGTGGCGAGATGGGTCAATTCGGCGACCACGGCACCGGACACGTTCCCCCAGGCGGCCGCGTCGCCGTAGTGCGAGGCAGCGAGTGCGAGCAACGGGCGGAACCGTTTGCCGCCGGCGTCGACGAGGTGACGGGAGGTCTCCGTCACGAACGGGTAGTCCGACTCCACCGCGACCCGCAACGCCTTCTCGACCTCGTCGAGCCCTGCCTGCAGGGCCGCGACCAGGTCGGGGTCGACGGCCTCGAGGCCGAACGGCAGGGTGGGCTCGGTCACCTGTCCAGTCTGGCGTACCCGAACTGCGGTCGAGCCACCGGAGGCTGCTCGCAGTCCGCGGGTCCACGCACCCGACCGACCGTCCAAGGACCAGCTGGCAATCCCACGGTCGAAGGCGGTCGAGACCACGATCTTGCGGCCCGTTCGTGAGCTGTCGAGCGGGGGGGTCGATGCTCGTTGTCGGGGTGTTGTCGGAGGGGTCTGCCAGTATCGTACGCATGTCGAACCGGGCTGCTGCTCCGACCGCTGCGCAGGTGCATGCGCTGGTGCAGTCGCTGGCGCGGGTGGCCGCTGCCGGGCCGAGCGCCACGGATGGGGACGGGGCGCGGGAACTGCTGGCGATGCTGGAGGGGCTCGAGCGGGTCAAGGCCGCCGCTGCGGCAGCACAGGCGCGGGTGACGGTCGCGTTCACCACCGTCTCCGACGAGCTCGAGCAGCAACGGCGCGAGCGGCGGGCGGCGCGCGTGGCGGCGTCGGGGGCCGACCGGTTCCACGGTGTGGCGGGCCCGCCATGGGCGCACCGGTGGCGGTGCGCCGAGTGTGGGGGCGCAGGTCGGACTGGCGCGCCGGCTCTCACCGAACCGCGGCGCCCGCGCCGTCGGGACCGCGCACGTGCTCGTGGCGCACCTGCCGCACACACTGGCGGCGCTGAGC
>JAFIHG010000024.1 GCA_017848795.1 Candidatus Nanopelagicales bacterium
AGTGTTCGGGCAGATCAAGACCGTGCAAGGGTTCCGACGGTTCTCCCGACGCGGCCTCGCGGCCGCGAACGCCGAATGGCTCCTGGTCTGCACCGCCCACAACCTGCGCAAGCTCCACCGCGGCCGCTAGCGAGGGCACCCCGAGGCGCGATCCAACCAGTTCAACCCGACTCCCACAGTGACCGACCGAACCGACCTTGATCGGCCCCCGATCGTTTACGCCACGGGCTCGATCAACGGCTCACGTGAGCCGCCGGCGGCTGCTCAGCCGGACAGAACGACGGCTGCGGTGAGGGCTGCGCGCATCGCCGCGAGCGGGGCCGGCTGCCCGGTCATCAGCTCGACCTGGTGCGCCGCCTGGTGCAGCAGCATCGCGTGGCCCGGTACGACCTGGCCGCCGCGGCGCTGCCAGTCGGCCACGAGCGGGGACGGCCAGGGTGCGTAGACCACGTCGAGCAGGACCCCGTGCGCGTTGCCGAGGTCCGCCACGAGCGAGTCGGCGACCCCGGCGGGCACGGTACTGATCACCAGGTCCGCATCCAGGTGGGCGGCCGCGTCCGCCCACGGCGCGACGCGCAGCCGTACGCCCGCGGCCTCGGCCAGGCGCCGCAGGTCGTCGGCGGCCTCCGGACGGCGTACGACGACGCTCGCGTCGCGCAGGTCCAGCGCGTCGAGCGCGGCCAGCGCGGAGCGGGCCGTCGCCCCGCCGCCGAGCAGGGTCGCGGTACGCGCGGTCGCGAGCCGCTCCGGTGCGTCGGTGCGCAGCGCCTCGACGATCCCGGCGACGTCGGTGTTCGACCCGACCGGGCCACGCTCGGTCAGCACGACGGTGTTGGCCGATCCGGTGAGCACGACCGAGGAGGACCGCTCGGCCAGCAGCGGCAGCACCGCCGCCTTCAGCGGCATGGTCAGGGAGAGGCCGGCCCACTCCGGGCCGAGCCCGGAGAGGAACGCGGGCAGCCCGGCCGTGTCGAGCTCGATCGCGTCGTACGACCAGGCCAGGCCGAGCGCGGCGTACGCAGCGCGGTGCAGCACCGGCGACAGCGAGTGCGCGATCGGGCGGCCGAGCACGGCAGCGCGCCGGGCGCCGCTCACCCGCTGGCCTGGAACTGCTTCTTCCATCGCAGGAACTGCCGGTACGAGTCGGTGAACTTGGTGATCTTGGCGGCGGGGTCCGTCGAGACGAAGTAGATCCACCGGCCCTTGGCCGGGTGCAGCGCCGCCTCCATCGCCTGCTCCCCGGGTGCGCCGATCGGCGTCGGCGGCAGTCCCTGGTGGACGTACGTGTTGTACGGGGTGTCGGAGGCCAGCTGGGCCGCGGACAGGTGCAGGTCGGACGTACCGAGGCCGTAGTTGACGGTCGAGTCCAGCTGCAGGCGCATGTCCTTCGCGAGCCGGTTGTAGATCACCCGGGCGACCTTCGGGTAGTCGGCGACGGCGGCCTCGCCCTGCACCAGGCTCGCGACCGTCAGCGCCTCGTGCGCGCTGATGCCGAGGGCGGCCGCACCGCCGGCGAGGTCGACATCGCGCGCCGCCTGCCTGCCCCGCTTGATCATGGTGGCGATCACGTCGTCAGCGGTCGCGTCGCGGGCGAACTCGTACGTGGCGGGGAACAGGTAGCCCTCCGGCGAGCCGTTCGCCTCGGCCGGCAGCCCGAGGTCGCCGGCGTGCGCGAGCGCGGCCTGCAGGTCCTCCACCGAGATGCCGGTCTCCTTGGCGACGACCTCGACGAGCTGCGAGAGGCGCAACCCCTCCGGGATCACCACCCGGGCGACGTCGCGCGAGGCCGGGTCGAGCATCCATTCGACGGCGGCGGCTCCGCTCATGCCGAGCCGCATGACGTACGAGCCGGGCGCGATCGAGGTGGAGCGGGGTTCGGCGGCGGCGGCCGAGGCGAACGCGTCGGCGCTGCTGACGACGCCCGCGGCGGCGAGGGACCGGCCGATCTCACGCAGCGGCTGACCCGGCGTCACCTCGACGACGACACGCCCGGTCCCCTCCCCGCTGAAGTCCTGCCCGCCGGTGATCGCGCGGATGCCGAAGAAGCCGGCCGCGAAGATCAGCGCGCCGACGACGACGAAGGCGAGCACGACTGCCGCGCCGGTGCGGCGCCGCGGGCCGCGCGAGCCGGGGTCGGTCTGCTCGTCCGCGGTCATGCCGAGCCCGAGCTGGCTCATGCCCGGCTCCTCACCCTCGGTCCTCGTCGTGCGTGTGTCCCGGTACGAGCTCGCCCGGCGGGCGTCCCGCGGTCCGTTCCGACTCGAGCGCGTGCTGCAGGATGACCACGGCGGCCGCCTGGTCGATCACCGCGCGGCTGCGGCGGGTGTCCCGCCCCGAGGATCGTAAGCCCTTGGCCGCCTGCGCCGTGCTCAGGCGCTCGTCGACGAGGCGGATCGGCGTGGCGAGCCCGCGCGCCGCGAGCGCGCCGGCCAGGTCGCGCGCGTACGTGCGTACCGCTGCCGCTGCGGCACCCTCCTGTCCGGCGAGCCCGAGCGGCAGGCCGAGCACGAGCTCGAGCGGGTCGTACTCGGTGACGAGGTCGGCGAGCCCGGTCAGGTCGGCGCGCGGCCCCCGGTCGCCGCGCGGCCGGTCGAGGGTGGCCACCGGTACGGCGAGCGTGCCGTCGGGGTCGCTACGCGCGACGCCGACGCGTACCGACCCGACGTCCACCCCGAGCCGTACCCCCCGCCTCACGCTCAGGCTCCGGGTTCCGGATGAATGTGGCAGGACGCCGCTAAGAGCGGCGTCCTGCCACATTCATCCGGAATGGCCGTCATCGTGCGGACACGGTGCGTACGGAGTCGAGGGCGGCCGCGAAGGCGGCGTCGACTCCGCTCGGGTCGCTGCCCCCGCCCTGCGCGAGGTCGTCCTTGCCGCCGCCGCGCCCGCGGACGGCCGGCAGCGCCGCCCGCAGCACCGCCGCCGCGGACAGCCCGGACGCGCGGCCCGCCTCGTTGGTGGCGGCCACGAGCGCGACCTTGCCGTCGTTGACCGCGGCGCCGAGCAGCACGGCCGGTACGGCGCCCGGGACGGTGCCGCGCCCCTTGGTGACCAGCTCGCGCAGCCCGCCCGCGTCGACCCCGTCCGGAGCGCGGAAGGCGTACAACCGCACCCCGCCGGCCTCGACGCCGTCGCCCAGCAGCGCGCCGACACCGGCGGCGAGCGCCTCCGAGCGCAGCCGGGCGAGCTCCCGCTCGGTCTCCTTGAGCTTGGCCAGCGCCGCCTCGATCCGCTCCGGCAGCTCCTCCGGGCGGGCCTTCACGATCTCCGCGAGCTGCGAGACGAGCAGGTGCTCGCGGGCCAGGTAGCGGTACGCGTCGACGCCCACCAGCGCCTCGACCCGCCGTACGCCCGCCCCGATCGACCCCTCGGAGAGGAACTTGACCAGGCCGAGCTGGCCGGAGCGCTGCGCGTGCGTGCCGCCGCACAGCTCGCGGCTCCAGTCCCCGACCGACACGACCCGTACCCGGTCGCCGTACTTCTCCCCGAACAGCGCCATCGCCCCGATCGCGCGGGCCTCGGCCTGGCTCATCACGTCGGCGTGCACGTCGAGGTCCTGCGCCAGCAGCTCGTTGACGCGGTCCTCGACGTCGGCGAGCACCGACGGCGGTACGGGGTGCGGCGAGGGGAAGTCGAAGCGGAACCGGCCCGGGGAGTTCTCCGAGCCGAGCTGGGTCGCGGTCTCCCCGAGCGCCTCCCGGAACGCCTTGTGCACCATGTGGGTGGCCGTGTGCGCACGGGAGATCGAGCGGCGGCGCAGCACGTCGACCAGGCTCTGCGCGCCCTCGCCGACCACGGCCTCCCCGTCGGTGACCCGGCCGCGGTGGACGTACAGCCCGGGTACGGGCTGCTGCACGTCGTCGACCTCGACGACCGCGCCGCCGGCGAGCCGGATGGTCCCGGAGTCGGCCAGCTGGCCGCCGCCCTCGGCGTAGAACGGGGTGCGGTCCAGGATCAGCTCGACCGCGGTGCCTTCCGGCGCGGCCGCGACGCTGGCGCCGTCCACGAGCAGCCCGGCGAGCCGGCTCTCGGTCGCGGTCTCGGTGTAGCCGGTGAACTCGGTCGCGCCGGCCGCGGCCATCACGTCGCGGTAGACAGTGGTCGGGGTCAGGCCCGCCTTGCGCGCCTTCGCATCGGCCTTGGCCCGCTCACGCTGCTCGGTCATCAGCCGCCGGAAGCCCGCCTCGTCGACGCGTACGCCCTGCTCGGCGGCCATCTCGAGGGTGAGGTCGATGGGGAAGCCGTACGTGTCGTGCAGCGCGAACGCGCTCTCCCCGGCGAGGGTGTCCCCGCCCGCGGCCCGCAGGTCGGCGACCGCGGTGTCGAACAACGTCGTGCCGGTGCGCAGCGTCGACAGGAACGCCCGCTCCTCGTTCTCGCACACCTCCCGGATGCGCACCGCGTCGGTGAGCAGCTCGGGGTACTGCGGGCCCATCGCCGCGATCGCCGCGTCGACCAGTTGCCCCATCACGCGGTCCTGCTCGCCGAGCAGCCGCATGTTGCGTACGACCCGGCGCAGGATCCGGCGCAGCACGTACCCGCGGCCCTCGTTGCCGGGCACCACACCGTCGGCGACGAGGAACGCACAGGTACGGGTGTGGTCGGCCACCACCCGCAGCCGTACGTCGTCGGTGTGCTGCCCGCCGTAGCGGACGCCGGTCAACTCGCTGGCCAGGTCCAGGACGTGGCGGGTGGTGTCGATCTCGTAGATGTTGTCGACGCCCTGCAGGATCGAGGCCATGCGCTCGAGGCCCATCCCGGTGTCGATGTTGCGCGCCGGCAGCGGCCCGGCGATGTCGAAGTCGACCTTGGTGCGGACCGTCTCCAGCTGGTCCTGCATGAACACCAGGTTCCAGACCTCGAGGTAGCGGTCCTCGTCGGCGACCGGCCCGCCTTCGCGACCGTGCTCGGGACCGCGGTCGTAGTAGATCTCGCTGCACGGGCCACCTGGGCCGGGCACGCCCATGTTCCAGTAGTTGTCGGCCCGGTCGCGCCGCTGGATCCGCTCGGCGGGCAGGCCCACGGTGCGGTGCCAGATGTCGTACGCCTCGTCGTCGTCGAGGTAGACCGTCGCCCAGAGCCGGTCCTCGGGGAAGCCGAAGCCGCCGTCGGCCTGCGGGCGGGTCAACAGCTCCCACGCCAGCGGGATCGCGCCCTCCTTGAAGTACTGCCCGAAGCTGAAGTTGCCCGCCATCTGGAAGAAGCTGGCGTGCCGGGTGGTGCGGCCGACCTCCTCGATGTCGAGGGTGCGTACGCACTTCTGCACGCTGGTCGCGGTGCCCCAGGGAGGCACCGCCTCGCCGAGGAAGTACGGCTTGAACGGCACCATGCCCGCGTTGACGAACAGCAGTGTCGGGTCGTCGAGGATCAGCGACGCGCTCGGTACGGGCGTGTGGCCGCGCTCGGTGAAGAAGCGCAGGAAACGGCTGCGGATCTCGGCGGAGTCCATCAGTGGACCGCGCGATCGCGCCGCGTACGGCGACCGGGTCGTTCCGCGCGCGCAAGCGACGGAGCGGCGAGCCGGTCGGCCCGGTCGGAAGCGGCGAGCCGGTCGGCGGCCCGGTCGGAAGCGGCGAGCCGGTCCGCGCCCCGGCCGGAGGCGGCGAGCCGGTCGGCGGCCCGGTCAGAGGCGGCGAGCCGGTCGGCCAGGTCGGCGCCCCGGTCGGAGGCGGCGAGCACCAGCCGGGCCGTGGTGGCGGTGAGCCGGCCGGCGACGGTGCTCACGGCGACCACGTTGCCGACGACGCCGCGGGCACGCGCCTGCGCGAGCGCGTCCTCGCCGCGCTTGTACGCCCAGATGCCCCCGGCGGCACCGACCGCCATCCAGAACAGTCGTCGCATCATCACGCTCCTCGCAGCCTGTCCGGCGCCGACCTTACCCGCCTCCCGGCCCCGCCATTCCGGATGAATGTGGCAGGACTCCGCTCTTAGCGGAGTCCTGCCACATTCATCCGGAATCGCCGCTAGGCCCGCGGCCGAGGGCGACGCGCAGCCGGTCGGAGACCTCCCGGTAGCGGGCCTCAGCGCCGTACGCGGTGGGCCAGTAGTAGCGCCGGTCGCCGAGCGCGTCGGGGCCGTACTGCTGGGCGGCGACCGCGCCCGGCACGTCGTGCGGGTACACGTACCCCTTGCCGTGACCGAGATCGCCGGCGCGGGCGTAGTGGCTGTCGCGCAGGTGCGGCGGTACGGGGCCGATCAGTCCGCGCCGTAGGTCCTCGGTCGCCGCGCCCATCGCCTTGGTCACCGCGTTCGACTTGGGTGCGAGGGCGAGCGCGATCGTCGCGTGCGAGAGCGCGTAGAAGCCCTCCGGCATGCCGATGAGCTGCACCGCCTGGGCGGCCGCGACCGCCAGCGGCAGCGCGCTCGGGTCGGCGAGCCCGATGTCCTCGCTGGCGAGAATGATCAGCCGCCGGGCGATGAACCGCGGGTCCTCCCCCGCCTCCACCATCCGCGCCAAGTAGTGCATGGCCGCGTCGGCGTCCGAGCCGCGCAGGCTCTTGATGTACGCGCTGATGACGTCGTAGTGCTGGTCGCCGTCGCGGTCGTACCGCGGTGCGGCCTTGTCGACGGCCCGCTCGACGGTCGCGAGGTCGACCGTGGCACTGCCTGAGTCGAGGGCGGCGCCGGCCGCCGCCTCCAGGCTCGTGAGCGCGCGGCGGGCGTCGCCGCCGGCGATGCGTACGAGGTGCTCGCGCGCGTCCTCGGTGAGCTCGACCGTGCCGTCGAGGCCGCGCGGCTCGGCGACGGCGCGGTCGAGGACGGCGCGTACGTCGTCGTCGGTGAGGCTGGCGAGCGTGAGCAGCACGCTGCGCGAGAGCAGCGGCGAGATGACGCTGAACGCCGGGTTCTCCGTGGTGGCCGCGACGAGGGTGACCCAGCCGTTCTCGACGGCGGGAAGCAGCGCGTCCTGCTGGGTCTTGCTGAACCGGTGCACCTCGTCGACGAACAGCACGGTGCCGGTGCCGTGCATCCCGAGCGCGTCCCGCGCCGCCTCGATGACGGCGCGGACCTCCTTGACGCCGGCGTTGACGGCGGACAGCTCCTGGAAGCGCCGCCCGGTCGCGGTGCTGACCAGGTACGCGAGGGTCGTCTTGCCCGTGCCCGGCGGCCCCCAGAGGATCACGCTCGTCGGGCCCGGCCCGGCCTCGGTGGCGGCGCTCACGAGCCGGCGCAGCGGGCTGCCCGGCACGAGCAGGTGCTGCTGGCCGACGACCTCGCCCAGGGTGCGCGGGCGCATGCGTACGGCCAGCGGCGCACCGGCCCGCTCCGGGCTGGCGCCCTCGTCGAACAGGCTCGCCGTCACCCGGTCACCCTACGAGCCCGACGTCACTGTCCCCATGGCGGGATTGGGGGCCGTTTCGGGGCTCGAACTCGCCACCAGGACAGTGACGTCAGTCCTGGGCGGGGGCCGGGACGGCGTCGACGCCGGCTTCCTTGCGCTGCTGCGCACTGATCGGAGCAGGCGCGCCGGTGAGCGGATCGTGGCCGCCGCCGGTCTTCGGGAATGCGATGACCTCGCGGATCGAGTCGACGCCGGCGAGCAGCGCGCAGATCCGGTCCCAGCCGAACGCGATGCCGCCATGCGGCGGCGGGCCGTACGCGAACGCGTCGAGCAGGAACCCGAACTTCTCCTGCGCCTCCTCCGGCCCGATGCCCATCAGCGCGAACACCCGCTCCTGGACCTCCCGGGAGTGGATACGGATCGAGCCGCCGCCGATCTCGTTGCCGTTGCACACCAGGTCGTACGCGTCCGAGAGCGCCGCGCCCGGGTCGGCCTCGAAGCGGTCGAGCCACTCCGGCTTGGGCGAGGTGAAGGCGTGGTGCACGGCGGTCCACGCGCCGGCGCCGACGGCGACGTCGCCGCTCGCGACCGCGGCGGCCGACGGCTCGAACAGCGGCGCGTCGACGATCCACACGAACGACCAGGCCGCCTCGTCGATCAACCCGAGGCGCCGGCCCACCTCGAGGCGCGCGGCCCCGAGCAGCGCCCGCGCCGACGGCGCGTCTCCTGCGGCGAAGAAGACGCAGTCGCCCGGGTTGGCGCCCACCCGATCGGCGAGCCCGGCCCGCTCGTCCTCCGAGAGGTTCTTGGCTACCGGTCCGCCGAGCTCCCCGTCGTCGCCGACCAGCACGTACGCCAGCCCCTTCGCGCCGCGCTGGCGGGCCCAGTCCTGCCAGGCGTCGAGCACCTTGCGCGGCTGGGAAGCGCCGCCGGGCATCACCACGGCTCCGACGTACGGCGCCTGGAACACCCTGAACGGGGTACCTGCGAAGTAGTCGGTGCACTCGACCAGCTGCAGCCCGAAGCGCAGGTCGGGCTTGTCGGTGCCGTAGTCGCGCATCGCATCGGCGTAGCTCATCCGCGGGATCGGGGTCGGCAGCCGGTAGCCGACCAGCTCCCAGAGCGCGGCCATCACCGCCTCGCCGAGCTCGATCACGTCGTCCTGGCTGGCGAAGCTGAGCTCGATGTCGAGCTGGGTGAACTCCGGCTGCCGGTCGGCGCGGAAGTCCTCGTCGCGGTAGCAGCGCGCGATCTGGAAGTAGCGCTCCACGCCGGCGACCATGAGCAGCTGCTTGAACAGCTGCGGGCTCTGCGGGAGCGCGTACCAGGAGCCCGGCGAGAGCCGCGCCGGGACCACGAAGTCGCGCGCGCCCTCGGGGGTCGAGCGGGTCAGCGTCGGCGTCTCGACCTCGACGAACCCGCGCTCGTGCAGGACCTCGCGCGCCGCCCGGTTCACCGCGCTGCGCAGCCGGAGCGCCGCGGCGGGGCCGCTGCGGCGCAGGTCGAGGTAGCGGTAGTGCAGCCGTACCTCCTCGCCGACCTCGACGTGCTCGTCGATCGGGAACGGCAGCGGGGCGGACGGGGCCAGCACCGTCAGCGTGTCGGTGACGACCTCGATGTCGCCGGTGGGCAGGTCCGGGTTCTCGTTGCCCTCGGGCCGGGTGCGTACCTGCCCGGTGACCGCGATGCAGTACTCGCTGCGCAGCGGGTGGGCCGCGTCGGGATCGCGTACGACCACCTGCACGACCCCGCTCGCGTCGCGCAGGTCGAGGAAGGCGACCCCGCCGTGGTCGCGCCGCCGGGCGACCCAGCCGGCGAGCGTGACGGTCTGGCCGGCGTGCGCGGCGCGCAACGTACCGGCCTCGTGCGTACGGATCACGGGTCGTCCTTCCGGTGGTTCACGGTCATTTCCGCGCGTCCCTGCTCGAATCGTCGTCATCTCCGCGAGTTGACGACGTTTCGAGCAGGGACGCGCGGACGACTCGGGGGTGGCGGTCGCTGTCGGGTGGCAGCCAGGTCTCCGGGTCGGCCGCCACCTGGGCACCGCTGCGGATGTCCTTGAGCGGCTCGGCGTTGCCGGGGAACCAGACGTACGGGATCCCGCGCCGGTCGGCGTACCGGATCTGCTTGCCGTACTTGTCCGCCTTAGGGGCGACCTCGGTCGGTACGCCCCGGGCCCGCAGCGACGCCGCGACCGCCTCCGACCCGGCCCGGCCCGCCTCGTCAGCGACGGCGACCAGGACGCACGTCGGCACCGACCGGCTGGCCTCGACCAGCCCGTGGGACAGCAGCACCGAGACCAGCCGGGTGACGCCGAGCGAGATGCCCACGCCGGGGTAGGTCGTACGCCCGTCGGAGGCGAGCGAGTCGTACCGGCCGCCGGAGCAGATCGAGCCGACCGCTTCGTGCCCGACGAGCTGGGTCTCGTAGACGGTGCCGGTGTAGTAGTCGAGCCCGCGCGCGATCTTCAGGTCGGCGACGACGGCGCCGGGGTAGCGCTCGGCGCACGCGCCCACGACGGCCGCCAGCTCGGCCAGGCCTTCGTCGAGCAGCGGGTGGGTCACGCCGAGGGCGCGCACCTGGGCGACGAACGAGGTGTCGGGCGTACGGATTTGTGCCAGCGCCAGGCAGCTCGCCGCCGCCGCGCCGGAGAGTCCAGCCTCCTCCCGCAGCAGCGCCCCGACGGCCTCCGGCCCGATCTTGTCGAGCTTGTCGACAGCGCGCAGCACCGCCGCCGGGTCCGCAGCGCCGAGGCCGCGGTAGAACCCCTCGGCGAGCTTGCGGTTGTTGACCAGGATGAGCGCCGGCGGCATCGGCAGCGCCCGGAACGCCTCGGCCATCACCAGGGCGACCTCGACCTCGTGGTGGAAGGCGAGGGTGTCGCGGCCGACGACGTCGATGTCGGCCTGCGTGAACTCCCGGAAGCGGCCCTCCTGCGGCCGCTCGCCGCGCCACACCTTCTGGATCTGATAGCGCCGGAAGGGGAACTCGAGGTGCCCGGCGTGCTGGAGCACGTACCGCGCGAACGGCACGGTCAGGTCGAAGTGCAGGCCGAGGTCGGCGCTCTCGTCGTCACCGGCGTGGATGCGGCGTACGACGTAGACCTCCTTGTCGATCTCGCCCTTGCGCAGCAACTGCTCAAGCGGCTCGACCGCCCGCGTCTCGAGGGAGGCGAAGCCGTGCAGCTCGAAGACGCGGCGTACCTCGTCCAGCACGTGCTGCTCGACGATCCGCTGCGCCGGCAGCCACTCCGGGAACCCCGACAGCGGCGCGATCCGGCTCACGCACCCACCCCCGTACCCGTGTCCCTGCTCGAAACGTCGTCAACTCGCGGAGTTAGCGACGTTTCGAGCAGGGACACGCAGAGGTGGGGGGTCACAGGCCGCGCCTCGGCGCAGCACCGGACGCACCCGCGCGGGCCAGCTCCAGCAGGTACGGGTTGGTGGTCCGCTCGCGGCCGATCGTCGTCGTGGCACCGTGGCCGGGCAGTACGACGGTCTCGTCGTCGAGCGGCAGCACCTTGGCGGTGAGGCTGGAGAGCATCTGCTGGTGGTCGCCGCCCGGCAGGTCGGTACGCCCGATCGACCCCTCGAAGAGCACGTCGCCGGACAGCAGCACCGGCGGCACGTCCGCGGCCGCGGCGCGCCGGAACATCACCGAGCCGCGAGTGTGACCGGGGGCGTGGTCGACGGTGAGCTCCAGCCCGGCGATCGAGAGCACCGCGCCGTCGCCCAGCTCGCGTACGTCGTCCGGCTCCATCACCGGCAGCCGGCCGCCGGTCATCGGCCCCAGCATCGCCCGGGTCTGCCCGCCGAGCCCGGCGAGCGGGTCCGCGAGCAGCGCGCGGTCGTCGGGGTGCAGGTACGCCGGTACGCCGTACGACCCGCACACCGGGACCACCGACCAGACGTGGTCGATGTGGCCGTGGGTGAGCAGCACGGCGACGGGCTGCAGCCGGTGCTCGCGGACCGCCTCCTCGACGCCGGGGGCGGCGTCCTTGCCGGGGTCCACGACCAGGCACTGCTCGCCGGCGCCGGTCGCGACGACGTAGCAGTTGGTGCCCCACGGACCGGCAGGGAACCCGACGACGAGCACGGCTTCTCCTGGCACTACGGCGTGGGCGGACGGTGCGCTCCACCCTAGCGGGCGGCGCGCCGCGGCCAGCGGACGAAGCGGTCGGGAGCGACCCGGCGCAGCCGGGTCCCCCACGCGCGC
The DNA here is from genome assembly GCA_017848795.1 of Candidatus Nanopelagicales bacterium. Lineage (GTDB taxonomy): Bacteria > Actinomycetota > Actinomycetes > S36-B12 > CAIYMF01 > JAFIHG01. The sequence continues at coordinate 11,498 of JAFIHG010000024.1, forward strand.
GGGGCACTCCATACACTCCCCGGGTGGCGAGCAGCAACAAGAGGGAGCGGGACCTGGCGCGCGCCAGGTACGAGGCGCAGGCGCGACGCCGCGCCCAGCAGGTGAGCGCACGGCGCCGGCGCCAGCAGCTGATCGGCGGCGTGGTCGCGCTCGTACTGGTGCTCGCCGGCGTCGGCTGGCTGGTCCTCACCAACCGCCAATCGCCGGTCGAGCAGCCCGCGGCGAGCCCGGTCGACACCGCGGCTCCCACGTCCGGCTGCACCGAGCCGGTCACCCCGACCGCCAAGACCGCATCGTGGAAGACCGCGCCGAAGGACACCCTCCGCGCGGACACCGCGTACCGGATCGACCTGGACACCAACTGCGGCACCATCGTCATCGAGTCCATCCCGGAGCTGGTGAAGGCGGCACCGAAAACGGTGAGCTCGCAGGTGTTCCTCGCCGAGCACGGGTTCTTCGACGCCAGCGACTGCTTCCGCCTGACCACCTCCGGCCTGTACGTGCTGCAGTGCGGCAGCCCGGCCAACGACGGGACCGGCGGCCCGGGGTACGAGGTACCCGACGAGAACCTGCCCAAGAAGGGTGAGGGCAATTACCCGGCAGGCACGGTCGCGATGGCCAACTCCGGCCCGAACACCAACGGCAGCCAGTTCTTCCTGGTCTACAAGGACACGACACTGGGTCCCGACTACACCATCTGGGGCAAGATCGTCTCCGGGCTCGACGTCCTGACCAAGGTCGCCGACCAGGGGGTGCAGGGCGGCGGTGCGGACGGCAAGCCCGTCCAGCCGCTGGTCATCACGAAGGCGACGGTGAGCCCGGCGACGGGCTCGTCCGGCTGAGGAGTGGACATGAACGATCCCGAGAACCCGTCGACCGACCCCCACGTCGGCGGTACGCCGGACACTCCCCCAACTCCCCCGCCGCCACCCGCCGACTCCGACACGCCGTCGCCCGCAGAGCAGGGCCTCGCTCCGGGTACGCCGGAGTCGGTCGACGCCAGCGACGGCGCCCCGGCCGACACCGGCGCCCCGGACACGACGCCTGGCGGCGAGACGCAATCGGCAGAGCAGGCAGAGCAGGCAGAACGGGCAGAGCCGACCGAACAAACAGAGCCGGCCGAACAAACAGAGCCGGCCGAGCAGCCAGAGCAGGCACCGGCCGAGCACGCAACGCCCGGCGAGCACCCAGAGCACGCACCAGCCGAGCACGCAACGCCCACCGAGCAGCCAGAGCAGGCACCGGCCGAGCACGCAACGCCCACCGAGCAGGCACCGCCGGCCGAGCACGCAACGCCCACCGAGCAGGCACCCGCCGAGCAGGCAGAACAGGCACCGCCCGCCGAGCAGGCCGCACCGGCGCCGTCGCGCCGGCCGGTGCCGAGCCCGGCGCTGCTCGCGGCGCGCCCGGCGCCCCGCCCGGGTCCGGCACCGCGTCCCGGCGCCGCACCGCGCCCCGCGGCAGAACCGGCTCCCGCGCCGGCGGTGAGCCCGTCCGCCGCGTACGGGCGCGTGGACACCGACGGCACCGTCTACGTGCGACTGCCCGACGGCAGCGAGCGCGTGGTCGGGCACTGGGCCGCCGGGGAGCCGGCAGCCGGGTTGGCGCTGTTCGCGCGCAAGTACGACGACCTGGCCGTCGAGCTCGACCTCGCGACCCGTCGCCTGGGCGAGGGACGCTCTTCCCCCGAGCAGGCGAGCGCGGTCGTCCAACGGGTACGCGAGGCGCTCGTCGAGCCGGCCATGGTCGGCGACCTCGCGGCGCTGGAGGCGGGTGCGAGTGCGCTCGAGGAGGCCGTCAGGGAGCGCCGCGCACAGGTGCAGGCCGAACGGGCCGCGGCGCGGGCGCGACTGCTCGCCGCACGCGAGGAGCTCGTGGCCGAGGCGGAGGGTCTGGCCGAGTCCACGCAGTGGAAGGCGACCGGCGAGCGGTTCAAGGTGCTGCTCGACACCTGGAAGTCGATGCCGCGCACGGACCGCGGCGCCGAGCAGGAGCTGTGGAAGCGCTTCAGCCACGCCCGCTCGGTGTTCGACAAGCACCGCCGCCAACACTTCGCCAGGCTCGACGGCGAGCGCGGCGAGGCCAAGCTGGTGAAGGAGAAGATCGTCAAGGAGGCGGAGGCGCTCGCCGGCTCGACCGACTGGGGCGCCACCGCTGCCGCGTACCGGGCGCTGATGACCCGCTGGAAGGCGTCCGGCCGTGCCGGCAAGGCCGATGAGGAGGCGCTGTGGGCGCGGTTCCGCGCCGCGCAGGACACCTTCTTCGCGGCGCGCGGCGAGGTGTTCCAGGCACGCGACGCCGACCAGCAGCGCAACCTCGCCGCCAAGCGCGAGCTGCTCGCCGAGGCGGAGGCTCTCGACACCGGCGACCTGGCCGCCGCCAAGGCCGCGCTGCGCTCGATCCAGGAACGCTGGGACGCCATCGGTCACGTGCCCCGAGCGGAGAAAGACCGCATCGAGCGCCGGCTGCAGCGGGTGGAGGAGGCGGTACGCCGCGGGGACCAGGAACGCTGGCGGCGTACCAACCCCGAGGCACGCGACCGCGCGCAACGCACCGTCGAACAGTTCGCCGCCTCCCTGCAGCGGCTCGAGGCCGAGCTCGCCGAGGCGCGGGAGCGCGGTGACGAGCGGGCACGCGCGGACCTGGAGTCGCGCATCGACTCCACGCGGGCGTTGCTCGCGGCCGCGGAGCGCGCGGCGACCGAGTTCGGCGGCTGAGCGGGGTTCCCGGGCTCAGACCCGGTACACGTCGTAGACACCCTCGACGGTGCGTACGGCGGCGAGCAGCGCGCCCAGGTGGCTCGGGTCGGCCATCTCGAAGGTGAACTTCGACAACGCGATCCGGTCACGGCTGGTGCTCACCGCCGCCGACAGGATGTTCACGTGCGTGTCGGACAGGGCACGCGTGACGTCGGAGAGCAGTCGCGCCCGGTCCAGCGCTTCCACCTGGATGTTGACCAGGAACGTGCTCGAGGCCTTCGGCGCCCAGGTCACCGGCACGATCCGCTCCGGGTCCTGGCGGACCAGCGCGAGCAGGTTGACGCAGTCGGCGCGGTGCACCGACACGCCGCTGCCGCGGGTCACGAACCCCTTCACGTCGTCCCCGGGTACGGGCGTGCAGCACTTGGCGAGCTTGGCGAGGACGTCGGCGTCGCCGTCCACGACGATGCCGGGGTCGTGCTGCGGCGAGCCGGTGCGCCGACGGCGTACGCGGTCCGGTGCGACGGTCTCCGCGGCGTCCTCGGCGACCCCTTCCGAGCCGCCCAGCGACGCGAGGAGCCGGTGCGCGACGGTGCTCGCGTTCAGCCGGCCCTCGCCGACCGCCTGGTAGAAGGCGGTCATGTCGGTGAAGTTCGTGTCGGCGAACAGCCGCGGCAGCGTGTCGTTGGTGAGCGAGCGCAGCGGTACGCCGTTCTTGCGCAATGCCTTCGCGAGCAGCTCGCGTCCCCGTTCCACCGCCTCCTCGCGGCGCTCCTTGGAGAACCAGGCGCGGATCTTGCTGCGGGCGCGCGGACTCTTGACGAAGTCGAGCCAGTCCCGCGAGGGGCCGGCGGACTCGGCCTTGCTGGTGAAGACCTCGATGGTGTCGCCGTTGGCCAGCGTCGACTCGAGCGGCACGAGCCGGCCGTTGACGCGGGCGCCGACACAGCGGTGCCCCACCTCCGTGTGCACGGCGTACGCGAAGTCGACCGGCGTCGCGCCGCTGGGCAGCGCCACGACGTCGCCCTTGGGGGTGAACACGAAGACCTCGCTCGACCCCAGGTCGTAGCGCAGCGAGTCGAGGAACTCGTCGGGGTCCTCGGTCTCGCGCTGCCATTCGAGCAGCTGGCGCAGCCAGCCGAGGTCGTCGGGTCCTGACTTGCCCCCGACCGTGCCCTGCTTGTAGCGCCAGTGGGCGGCGACGCCGTACTCGGCGGCGCGGTGCATGTCGAGTGTGCGGATCTGCAGCTCGACCGGCTTGCCCGACGGACCGATCACCGTCGTGTGCAACGACTGGTACATCGTGAACTTGGGCATGGCGATGAAGTCCTTGAACCGCCCCGGCACCGGGTTCCAGCGGGCGTGGATCACGCCCAGCACCGCGTAGCAGTCGCGGACCGAGTCGACGAGGATGCGCACCCCGACCAGGTCGTAGATGTCGGTGAAGTCCCGCCCGCGCAGGATCATCTTCTGGTAGATCGAGTAGTAGTGCTTCGGCCGGCCGGTGACGGTGCCCTTCACCTTGGCGGTGCGCAGGTCGTTCTCGACGGCGGCGACGACCTCCTTGAGGTACTTGTCGCGCTCCGGCGCCCGCTGCTCGACGAGCCGGACGATCTCGTCGTACATCTTCGGGTACAGCGTCGCGAACGAGAGGTCCTCGAGCTCCCACTTCAGGGTGTTCATGCCGAGCCGGTGGGCCAACGGGGCGTAGATCTCGAGGGTCTCGCGGGCCTTGCTCTCCTGCTTCTCCGGCGGCATCCAGCGCAGCGTGCGCATGTTGTGCAGCCGGTCGGCGAGCTTGATGACAAGGACCCGGATGTCGCGGGCCATCGCGACGACCATCTTGCGTACGGTCTCCGCGGCGGTCGCCTGCCCGTACTTGACCTTGTCGAGCTTGGTGACGCCGTCGACGAGGCGGGCCACCTCGTCGCCGAAGTCGGCGCGCAGCGCGTCGAGGGAGTACGCGGTGTCCTCGACCGTGTCGTGCAGCAGGGCCGCGGCGAGCGTCGGGGCGGTCATGCCCAGGTCGGCGAGGATCGTCGCGACCGCGAGCGGGTGGGTGATGTACGGGTCCCCGGAGCGGCGCAGCTGACCGCGGTGGTGGTAGGCGGCCTTCTCGTACGCCCGCTCCACGAGCCGGGTGTCGGCCTTGGGGTGGTACTGGTGCAGAGTGCGGAACAGCGGCTCGAGCTCGGGGTGCGCGAGGCGGTGCTGGCCGGGGCGGCGGGCGGCGAGCCGGCGCGCGAGCCGGCGGCGCTGGCTGCGGGCCTGCGCGGGCGTC
>JAFIHG010000025.1 GCA_017848795.1 Candidatus Nanopelagicales bacterium
AGCTGGGCCAGCAGGACCGGGGCGACGGCGGTCAGGTAGGAGATGACGTCGGCCTTCGTCGTCCCGGTCGCGGGATAGAGCACCTTCTCCAGGTGGGTCACCCGCAGCGTGCGTTCGCCCACCTGCACCGTCAACGGTCGCTCTGCAGCCATCAGCCTTCCTCGTCCGCAATCAGGTCCGGGGGTGTCAGGTCGGGTCGCGCGCGGACGAAGACCGCCTGCCGCAGCTGGTGGCCCTCCGTGTGCCCGAGGTGCTCGACGTCGACAACGAGCAACGGCTCGACCCACTGCGCATCCGCGAGCGCCGGTGCCGATGAGAACGGGCAGCGCGGCGAGGCCAGCTCGCGCAGCACGGCGAGCAACGCCTGCGCCTCGGCGATCGAGATCCCCGACCCGACCGACCCGAGCGGCTCGAGGCCACCCTCCGGCAGCGGCAGGCCCACGGCAAGCGACTTCAGCCCCGCGGTGCCGCCCGGCTGCCATCCGCCCACGACGAGCGAGACGGTGCGCCGGTGCGGGACCTTCACCCAGTCGCGGCTGCGTACCCCCGCCTGGTACGTCGAGGCGCGGCGCTTGGCGACGACCCCTTCCAGGCCCTGCGCCAGGGTCACCTCGAAGAGTGCAGCGCCGTCCTCGAACACCTCCGGCGTCCGCCAGGCGGGCCCGTCGAGCGCGAGCGATTCCAGCAGACCACGCCGCTCCTGCCAGGGCAGGGTGCGCACGTCCTCGCCGTCGACCACGAGCACGTCGAACAGGCACAGTGTCACCGGGGTGAGGGTCCCGCCCCGCGAGGACATCAGCACCCCGAACGAGGGGCGGCCGGCCGGGTCGAAGGCGACCAGCTCGCCGTCCAGGACCGTACGGCCGGGCGGTAGTGACGCACCGAGCGGCAAGAGCTGCGGCCAGCGGCGGGTGTGATCGTTGCCGGCGCGGGAGGCGAGCCGGACCGCGCCACCCTCGGCTGCGAGCAGCAGGCGGATGCCGTCCCACTTCACCTCGTACGCCCACTGCCGCCCGGCCGGTAATGGGCCAGCGGTGGCGAGCATGGGGTGCATAGGGTCATCCTGACGGTAGTTGGATCATCCGGCCCGCCGCTGGCGGCGGAGAGGGCAGAGGGCCGCCCAAGCACTGGACGGAGCAGACGATGCGCGCAATGTGGAAAGGGTCGCTGGCGTTCGGGCTGGTGAACGTGCCGGTCAAGGTGTACGCCGCGACCGAGGACAAGGACGTCCGGTTCCACCAGGTGCACGCCGAGGACGGCGGTCGCATCTCCATGGTCCGTCGCTGCCAGGTGTGCGGCAAGGAGGTCTCCTACCACGAGCTGGCGCGCGCGTACGAGACCTCCGACGGGCGCACGGTCGTCATGGATGACGCCGACTTCGAGAACCTGCCGGTGCCCGGCGCGCACGAGCTGGACGTCGTGGAGTTCGTCCCCAGCGACCAGCTCGACCCGATCCTGTTCGACCGCAGCTACTACTTGGAGCCGGACAAGTCGGCGCTCAAGCCGTACGTCCTGCTGCGTGAGGCGCTGGAACGCACCGAGCGCACGGCGGTGCTCAAGGTCGTGTTGCGCAAGCGCACCCAGCTCGCCGCCCTGCGCGTCTACGGCGAGGTGCTCGTGCTGCAGACGATGCGGTGGCCGGACGAGGTCCGTACCGCGTCCTTCGACGTGCTCGACGGAAAGGTGACCGTCAAGGAAGCCGAATCGGCGATGGCCGACATGCTCGTCGAGTCGCTCTCGACCGACTTCGACCCGGACGCGTTCACCGACGAGTACCGGGACGCGCTGCTGCAGGTGATCGAGGCGAAGGTCGCGGGCGGTCAGGCGGTCACCCCGGAGACACCGGCAGCCGAGGGTGGCGACGCGGCCGTGATCGACCTGATGACGGCGTTGCGCGAGTCGGTGGAGCGCAGCCGCGCGTCCCGCGCGGACTCGGCTTCACCGGCTCGAGGGGGCGCAGACACCGAGGACGAGGACGAATCGCGGCCGGCCGCCAAGAAGGCGCCGGCGCGCGCGAAGAAGGCGCCGGCACGCAAGGCTCCCGCCAAGAAGGCCCCGGCGAAGAAGGCCCCGGCCCGCAAGGCAGCCAAGAAGGCCACAACCAAGAAGAGCGCCTGACGTACGAGCTCGTCGCCTCGCCGGAGCGGGTCTAGATTCGGAGCATGGCGACGTTGTCGACGAAGACCGTCTCCGAGTTCGCCCGTGACGGCGTGGTTCTCGTACGCGGGGTGCTCGACGCCGAACAGATCGACGCGGCGCGGCAGGCGATCAGTGAGGTCATGGCCGTCCCCGGGCCGCTGGCGCAGGTCGCGAGCGACGCGGACGATCCGGGCCGCTTCTTCGAGGACTTCTGCCGGTGGAGCCAGGTCCCGGCCATCGAGCGTCTCGCCCGTCAGTCCCGGGTGCCCCGGGTCGCGGCGGAGCTGCTCGGCGACGGGCCGGTACGGCTGTACCACGACCACGTGCTGGTCAAGGAGGGCGGCACCACGCAGCGCACTCCCTGGCATCAGGACCAGCCGTACTACAACGTCGATGGTCGAGGGGTCAGCGCGTGGATCCCGGTCGACCCGGTGCCACTGGCCGGGTGCCTGGAGCTCGTCGCTGGCACCCATCGGGGCCCGTGGCTGATGCCGCGGACCTTCCTGGCGGGTGAGGCGCGGTGGTTTCCAGAGGGCAGCCTCGCCGAGCTGCCCGACATCGAGGCGGACCGCGGCGCGTACGACATCAGGCACTACGAGATGGCACCGGGCGATGCGATCTTCTTCGACTTCCTCACCGTCCACGGGGCGCCGGGATTTCCGTTCCCCGGACGGCGCCGGGTGCTCTCGCTGCGCTACCTGTCCTCCTCAGCACGGCACGCACCGAGACGCTGGCGCACCTCGCCGCACTTCGAGGGCCTGCAGGACGAACTGGCGGAGGGCGCGCCGATGGATCATCCACTGTTCCCGATCGTCGCGTGAGGCGTTCCCACAACCCCGCGCCCATCACCACGAGCTCGTCGTCGCCTGAACGTCGAAGCAGGGTCGCAACCACGCGTCGGTCCGGCGCAGTCGAGACTGAGAACCGCCCGGTCTCCTTCGAAGCGGCCGCAACCACACGTCGGTCGAGCGAAGTCGAGACACTTTGGGCCTGGTGGCGCGCCCGTCGACGCGTGAAAGACCGGACGAGTACCCGGTGGTCGAGCGTAGTCGAGACCACGTCGGCGCTCATGGTCTCGACTACGCTCGACCACCGAGGGGTCACCCTGGTCCAAATCGCTGCGGCAGTCTCGACTGCGCTCGACCACCACGCAGCGAGGGGACCTGGGCGGTCAGAACCGTAAGGACACCAGTGGTTTTGGTGGGTGGCGTGCGGGCCCTTCTTCAGGGCCGGGTTCGTCGCGGTGGGGCCATGAACTGCCAGTAGTCGGCGGCCAGGGGGCTGACCCCGGGTCGGGCGACGATCTTCCACTGGCCGTCGTGAACCATTCGATGGTGACGCGCACACAGGAGAATCAGGTTGTCCGGGTTGGTCTCTCCGCCCAACCACCATTCCAGGACGTGGTGGGGGTGGCAGCGGGAGACGTCGGCGTAGCACCCAGGGAAGCGGCAATGCCGGTCGCGGAGGGTGAGCATCCGCCACACCCGTGGGGTGACGTGCCGGTGCTCCCGACCCAGCCAGAGCACCTCCCGGGAGGCCCCGCGCAACCTGGCCGCGAGGGTGGAGAGCAGGTCCCCGTCGGCGGGCAGCACACCCGAGACACGGCCCGCGGCCTCGTGTTGGGTGTCCAGGGCGCGGGTGATCGCGAGGGTGATGTCGGCATCACAGCCCAGGCGGGCGATCGTGGAGACCGGCACCACCGCCGGTTCGGTGCCCGGCACGTCGAGGGTGCCGGTGCCGCGGCCGGCGAGCAGATCGGCCAGCTCCACGGTCAAGACGAGGTGCGGGCGTATCCCGTGGGTGGTGCCGGCCTTGCCCTCGTCGAGGAACTGGCGGGCCAGCTCCACCAACGCCAACGCCCGCACGTGGTCGGCCTTGCCCCGCTGCACCCCACCGGTCCCGCCGTTCTTTGCGGCTTCGATGGCGGCGTCGGTCGCGTCCTGGTCGATCTCCCCGGTGATCGGGTCCAGGACCGGCTGCGGGCCGAGCGTCCCGTCCCTGTACCTCCCCTACCGCTCGCTGGCGCTCGCGGCGGGGGCCCAAGTCCACGATGCGATCCAGTGCGGTGCGCAAGAGGGCGTCGGACTCGGCCGAGAGCATGCCGCGCACGTCGGTCTCGTTCCCGACGCGGGTCAGGCGCAGGTGCTGGGCGTGGTAGGCCTCCTGCTCATCGGCGGTGGCCCCGTCGGGGAACACCGTCGCCAGGATCCGGGCGGCGGCGGCGCGGACGTGGTCGGCGTTCTCGGTCTGTGCGATGTCGAGCAGCACCTGCTGGCATTCCCCGAACACCAGTGCGGTCAGGTCGGGGTCGGTGCGGGTCTTCTTCTCACAGGCCACCAGTCCCAGGGTGAGCTCCCGCACCCCCGCCCCCACGATGCGCCCGGCGAGCCACGCCGTGCGGGTCGCCGCGAACTCGGGACGCTGCAGATCCCGCGACCGCGCCAGCAGCCGAGCGGCGTCCCGGTCCCCGCACCGCGTGGTGGCCTTCAGCCAGGCTTTGGTGGAGACGAACCCGCGCCCGCGCAACACGCCCGAGTCGTGCGTACGACCGAGCACGGTCGTGGCCGCGGCGTGCGCGGCGTCGGAGACGGCGAGCAGGTCCGCGGTCAGTTCCGGCAACGCCTCGTCGGCGGTATCGATCAGCACCCCGTCGGCGATCGCGCCGTTCACGAACGCGGCGTCCGCGCGCATCCGAGTCAGTGCGGCGTGGACCTCCCGCGGGCCGGCTGCCGGCGTCTGCAACATACGAACAACTGTAGGAGGAGGGTCTGACAACACCCTCCGACCAGACCGGCCGCGCGGCACTGCACGGTCCTGCGCACCGGCGCCGACAAGCTCACTGGCAAGCAGGGAATCGGCGAATGCCCTCGTGCTCGACACCCCGAGTAGGGCGAGTCGCCGCCAGGCCCAAAGTGACTCGGCTGCGCTCGACCGACGTGCGGTTGCTCTCGCCCGTTTCGACTCAGTTTCACTGTCGCGCGGGGGCGGGATCCTGTGCCACGCTGTCCTTCCAGAATTGCGACGTCGCAGCGGTCGCCTACGACCGGGTGGGGAGTGATGGGCGGGCAGAACGGCCGGTTCGTCCGGGTGCGACTGAGCATCGAGGAAGACGACCTGCCGGAGGCGTCCGCCGCGCTGCGCGGATCCCTCGCCCCGCTGCGGGTGGAGTTCGCCGACGACGTACGGCAGGCTGACGTCTTCATCGGCGTCTACGGCAACCGGTACGGCACGCGCGACCCGCTGCGCGGGCTGAGCCTGCTCGAGCAGGACTATCTCGCCGCCGGCGCGCGACCGCGGCTGGTGTACGTGATGCCCGAGAGCCAGGAGCGCGAGGAGCACCTCACCGTCCTGCTGTCCCGGATCCGCGCCGACGACCTCGCGTCCTACCGTCACGTGACGGACAGCGCGGAGCTCGCCCGGCTCGTCGTCGACGACCTCACGATGGTCCTCACCGAGGCGTTCACCGGCACGCACGCCGCAGCGCCCGCGCAGCCGCCCGAACCGGTCCGTACACGACCGGCGCCCAAGGCGCGGATCCCGGCGCCGTGGCACCGGCTGGTCGGGGCGAACGCGAGCTGGCCGAGACCGCTCGGCTGCTGCAGCAGCAGGCGCGGTTGCTGACCATCACCGGCCCGGGAGGCATCGGCAAGAGCCGGCTGGCCATCGAGCTCGCGCGGCAGGTGGAAGGGGACTACCGGGACGGCAGCTGGTTCGTGGACCTCGCAGGCGCCCGCGACCCCGCGCTCGTCGCGCCGATGATCGCCCACGCGCTGGGGGTGCGCGAGGCCGCCGGGGCGCTGCCGCTGGAGAGCCTGAAGCGCTATCTCGCCCCGATGAACCTGTTGATGATGCTCGACTCCTTCGAGCCGGTGCTCGCGGCCGCCCCCCTCGTCATCGACCTGCTCTCCGCGGCGCCCGAAGTACGCGTCGTCGTCACCAGCCGCAGCGTGCTGCGGGTACGCGGCGAGCAGGAGTACCCGCTCGCGCCGCTGCAGGTGCCCGACCCGGACGGCGCACCGGACGCCGCGCCCGGTCCCGCGCTCGAGTTGTTCCTCGAGCGGGCCGCGACGGCCAATCCGACACGCACGCTGTCCGACACCGAGCAGGCAGCAGCGGCGGAGATCTGCCGCAGGCTCGACGGCGTACCGCTGGCGCTCGAGCTGGCGGCCGCGCGTACCCGCGTCCTGGCGCCCTCGGCGCTGCTGGTACGGCTCTCCGACGCACTCGACGTGCTGGGAAGCGGACCGGTCGACCTGCCCGAACGCCAACGCGCCCTGCGCAGCACGCTGGACTGGGACCACGCGCTGCTCGGCGAAGAGGAGCAGGTCTTCTTCCGCCGGCTGTCGGTGTTCCGGCGCAGCTTCACGCTCGCCGCCGCCGAGGCCGTCGTCGTCGGGGACGGGCACGATGCGATGGATGTCATGGACGGGCTGGACGGGCTGGTCGGCAAGAGCCTGGTCCGCACCGCCGACCCGCACCCGGAGACCGGCGAGCCGAGCTTCGTGATGCTGCAGACGGTGCGGGAGTACGCACGGGAGAAGCTCGCCGCAGCGGGCGAACGCGAGGAGATCGGGGGGCGCCACGCCTACTACGTGCTCGCGCGGGTGGAGGCGGCGGCCCGGCGGCCGACAGCCGAACGCGAGCACTGGCTGGCCGTGCTCGAGCACGAGCACGCCGACCTGCGCGCCGCCCTCGACTGGGCGGACCGGGCGACAGACGTGGACCTGCTGGTACGCCTGGCGGTGCCGCTCGGCCGGTTCTGGCGCGCGCACTGCCACTTCAGTGAGGGACGCCGGTGGCTGGACCGCGCGGTCGCGCTGACCGCCGGGCAACGCACGTCGCAGCGCGCCGACCTGCTCGCCAGCGCGGCGTACCTCTCCCGCGCACGTGGTGCGTACGACGTGGCCGAGGCCCAGTACACCGAGGCCATGACCATCCGCGAGGAGCTTCATGACGTGGGGAAAGTCGCGTCGTCGCAACGGTTCATGGGCAACATCGCCTACGACCGCGGCGACCTGGACGGCGCCGAGCGCTGGTGGCAGCGCAGCCTCGCGACCCTCGCGGGCAGCGACGACCCGGTACGCGAGATGAACGTGCTCAACAACCTCGGCGTGCTCGCCCACCACCGCGGCGACCACCGCGGCGCGATTGAGCGCTACGACACGGCGTACGAGCTGGCGGTGCGGGTCGGCTCGGGCGATCACGCGGCGCGCACCCGCATGAACACCGCCAGCGCACGGATCGCGCTGGGAGACCCGCAGGCGGCGATCGGGCTGGCGCAGTTCGCGGTGCGCACGTACGGCGAGCTCGACGACACCTGGGACCTGGTGGATGCGGTCGACGTGCTGGCCCGGGCGTACGGCGGGCTGGGGCGGACCGAACTGGCCGCCTGGCTGTTCGGTGCCGCGGACAGCCTGCGTACTGCCCTGGACGTCCGGCGCTCCCAGTACGAGTTCGACGAGTACGAGCAGGCCTGCGCCGAGGTGCGCGCCGCCGACCCGGACGCTTTCGCGCGTGGGTTCGCCGCCGGCGCGTCGGCGTCGCTCGACCAGTTGCTGGACCGCGCGCTTGCGGAGCCGGCGTCGTGATCCTCACACCGGACCAGCGGCTACGGGTCTTCGTCAGCTCCACGCTCGGGGAGCTCGCGGCGGAACGGGCCGCGGTCAAGGACGCCGTGGAACGGCTGCGGCTGGCACCGATCATGTTCGAGCTCGGTGCGCGCAGCCACCCGCCTCGCGCGCTGTACCGGTCGTACCTCGAGCAGTCGCATGTGTTCCTCGCGCTGTATGCGGACCGCTACGGGTGGGTCGCCCCCGGCGAGCAGCTCTCCGGCCTCGAGGACGAGTACCGGTTGTCCGGCGAGCGCCCGAAGCTCGTGTACGTGCGCGAGCCGGCCCCCGAACGTGACCCGCGGCTCGCCGTCCTGCTGGAGGAGATCCGGGCCGATCCCGGTGCGACCGTGCGGACCTGGTCGAGCCTCGCGCAGCTCGTGGAGCAGGTGACCGACGACCTCGCGCGGCTGCTCGCGGCGGCGCTGGCGCCGAGCACCGGCACGGTGTCCCAGGCGGTGCGGGCCGCGCCCGGCGACACCGCCGCCGTGACCGCCCTGCCCGTACCGCCCACCTCGCTGGTCGGCCGGGACGCCGAGGTGGCAGCGGTCAAGGCGCTGGTGTGCCGGGACGACGTCCGCATGGTCACGGTCACCGGGATGGGCGGCATCGGGAAGTCCCGGCTGGCGCTCGAGGTCGCCCGCCAGGTCCAGGGAAGGTTCCCGGGCGGGGTCGTGTACGTCCCGTTCGCCGACGTGCCCGAGCACGCCATGATGGTCGGGAGCATCGCCACGCGCCTCGGCGTACGCCTCGACACGGTGCGAGAGCCGGCCGACGTCGTCGCCGAGGCGCTCGCGGACCGCGGCGAGGTGCTGCTCCTGCTCGACAACGCCGAACACGTCCGCGGCTCCGGTGACGAGCTCGGCGTCCTGGTCAACAGCTGCCCGGGCTTGACGATGCTCGTGACCAGCCGCAGTCGCATGCGGCTCGTCGCCGAGCACGACTACCCGCTGACCCCGCTCGCCGCCGGCGACACTCGGGCGGCAGGCTTCGGCGCGACGGACCCTCCCGCGGACCCGCAGATGCGTTCGGCCGCGGTGCAGCTGTTCCTGGAACGTGCCCGGTCGGCTCGCCCCGACCGCGACCTCGCGGCCGACCCGGTCGAGCTGCGCGCCGTCGCGGAGCTGTGCCGGATGCTCGACGGCCTGCCCCTGGCGATAGAGATCGCGGCCGCGCGTACCCGCCTGCTGCTGCCCAGCGCGCTGCGCGAACGGGTCGAGCGCCGCCTTGATCTGCCCGCGGCCCGGCTGATCGACCTGCCGGCGCGGCAGCGGACCCTGCGCGCCACGCTCGACTGGAGCCACAGCCTGCTTCCGCCCGCCGCGCAGCGCCTCTTCGCCCAGCTCTCGACCTTCTCCGGTGGCGCCTCGCTCGCGGCGGTCGAGGACGTCGTGGAGGTCGAGGGTGACCTGCTCGACCTGCTCGCGACGCTCGCCGACCACAGCCTGCTCTCGGTCGACGCGACGGTCATCGATGCGCCGCGCTTCACGATGCTCGAGGTCGTACGGGAGTACGCCCGCGAGCAGCTCGCGGCCACCGGCGACGCCCCGCGGATCGATCGGTCGCACCGCGCCTGGGTGCGCCGGCTGGCAGAGCAGGCCCGTCCCGCACTGAGCGGTCGCGGTCATGCCGAGTGGCTCGAGCGGCTCGAGCTCGAGTCCGCCAACATCCGCATCGCCGGCACCCGCGCACACGCCGACGGCGACCCGGAGACGCTCGCGCACGTGGGGTTCTGCCTCTGGCTCTGGCTGTGGGCCCGCCACCACAGCCGCGAGGCGCAGCTCTGGATCGCACGTGCCCTCGACCACCCCGCACAGCTCACCCCGCTCACGCACGCGCGGCTACTCTGGTTGCTGAGCGCCGCGGCGCTGGAGCGGGGCGACAACGACGCGGCCTTCGCCCGGCTGGCCGAGGCCCGTACCCGGTTCGCGCCGTTGCACGACGAGGAGGGCGAGCTGCTCTGCGACTTCCTCGGCGCATCGTTGGCGCCGCTGCGCGGCGAGCTCGAAGCGGCGATCGAGACCTTCGCGCGCGTCGAGCCTTTGCTCGCCGCCCGAGGTGACGTCTACGTCGCGTCGGTGTGCGCGAGCACGGCCGGGATGCTGCTCGCGCAGCTGGGCCGGTTCGCGGAGGCCGAGGCCGTGCTCGACCGGGCGCTGTCCCACGCCGACGGCATCGACAACGCTGGGCTGCGCGCGGTGGCGTACATCGGACGCGGCTTCAGCCAGCTCGGACGCGGCGGCTTCGATCAAGCCGCCCGTGACCTCGTCGCCGGCGCGACCTGGGCGCACCGGTGCCGCAGCCCGGAAAGCTTGTCGTTCGCCGTCGACGGCCTCGCCGCCGTCCACCTGGCCCGCGGGGAGGCCGGCGAGAGCGCCGCGGCGTTGCTCGGGGCGGCGCAGGGGCTGCGCGAACGAGTGGGGATCGTGCCGTGGCCGGGGTTGCGCCCGGTGATGGCCGCAATCGCCGATGGCGTACGCGCCGCGGTGCCCGCTGAGGTCTTCGACCCCGCGTTCGCGCGTGGGCGTCACCTGGACCTCGACGCGATCCTCGACCTTGCTCGCCTGACGCCGCTCGGCGACGTCCTCGCGGTGCCGGCAGGTGCGCCCGGGCCGCCGTAGCCGATGTGACGCCGGCGGGTCACGATGGCCGGATGGACGAGCGCAGGGAGCGGCTGCGGCGGCGCGAGGTGCTCGCCGGGCTCGCCGGCGCGGCGCTGACCGGCCTGGCCGGATGCTCGGCAGGCACGGATCCGACGCCGTCGCCGAGCAGCGGCACGCCCGGTCGCACCGGCACGCTCGTACCGTCCCCGCCGACGCCCACGTCGAGCCGCCCGCCGCCGAGTCCGTCCGTGACGCGGACCCCGCTCCCGACGCCCGTTCCGTGGCGCCCGGCGCCGCGGGACGCCGCGCCGCAGGCCAAGCTCGCTGCCGTACGCGCCCTCGTCGCGGCCGGTACGTGGGGACCCGGCACGCCCGGCGCGGTCGGCGCGCGGCTGCGTGGTCTGCGCATCGACGGGCGCGCGCGCCGGGCACTCGAGCGCAGCGGCATTGCGACCGGCGCGTCCGAGGCAGTTGCGCAGGTGCGGGTCGCGCAACTCGGCGGACTGCTGCCGGACAGCGCGAGCGTCATGGTCGTGCTCGAGCAGCAGACGCCTGCCGGAGCCCGCGACCGGACCTACGACGTGCGGCTGCGCCGCCGCGGTGGGTGGACCGTCTCCGACGTGCTGCCCGCCCGCCCCGGCCCGCCGCTGCCGCGGAACGCGCTGAGCGAAACCGCGCGGCGGGCGCTGGCGACGCGCGCGCTGCGCCTGCCCGCCGACGCCCGTGCCGACATCGCCAGCGGCGAGGAGGACGACCGGTTGCTCCGGCTGCTCGTCCGGCTGGCCGCCGACCACGACCTCGACGTGACGGTGCTGCGATCCGGTCACCCGTACCGCATCTTCGACAAACCCCAGGTGAGCGACCACAGCCGCGGGCGCGCGGCCGACATCTGGGCGATCGACGGCCGTCCGGTGATCGAGGACTCCCACGATCGGGTCGTCGCGTTCATGCGTCGCGCCGCCGAGCTCGGCGCGTACCAGGTCGGCGGACCCTGGGACCCCAGCCACCGGCGGCGCCGTACTACACGAACGCGGTCCATCTCGACCACGTGCACGTCGGTGTCCCGGCCTGAGGCGGCCGCCGCAGGCGCGCCTCCGGTGGCCGGTCCGGCCGATGCCCGGAACACTGGGGGACCGGAACAGCGGGGGACCGGAACAGCGATGAGGGAGGCGGGCATGTCCGAGCAGCACGCGGAGACGCCGGGATCGGTGGCGGAGACGCTCGCCGGCCAGGCCAAGGACGTCGCCGAGGAGGGCTGGCAGGGCCGCCCGCCCGCCGAGCAGCAGGACGCGGACCCGGGCCGGCCGGACGCGGACGACGGCGCCGATTCCTGAGCGGATCGGGCAGCCGCGGTGAGCGAGGACCGGGGCGTGCTGTTCGACGTGGACGGCACGCTCGTGGACACCACGTACCTGCACGCGATCTGCTGGGCGGAGGCACTGCGCCAGTACGGCGACGCGTGCCCCATGTCCGTCGTGCACCGCGCCATCGGGATGGGGTCGGCCGAGCTGCTCGACCACCTGCTGGGCGCGGACCGTTCCGAGCAGGACCGCGCCCAGGACGCGGCCCGCCGGGCCGCCCACCTGACGCTGTACAAGCAGCACTGGGGCCGGTTGACGCCGCTTCCCGGCGCCGCGGAGCTGGTACGCACCTGCGCGGCGCGCGGGCTGCGTACCGTGCTGGCCTCCTCGGCGAGCGAGGAGGAGCTGGCCGCGCTGCGCGCCGTGCTCGACGCCGACGACGCCATCGACGTCGCGACCAGCTCCGACGACGCCGACGCGGGAAAGCCCGAGCCGGACATCCTGCAGGCGGCCCTCACCGCGGCCGACCTGACGCCGGAGCGGGCGGTCTTCGTGGGTGACGCAGTGTGGGACGCCGCTGCAGCGGCGCGCACCGGGCTGCGCTTCGTGGGGGTCACGAGCGGCGGCACGAGCGCCGCCGAGCTGCGGGAGGCCGGCGCGGTGGAGGTCTGGCGCGACGCCGCCGAGCTGGTGACCAACTGGGACGAGAGCATCGTGGGCCGGCTCACCGGCTGACCGACCCGCTGCGGCAGACCTTGACCGTTCTTTGAACAATCAGTCAGGATCAGGCCGGTCGTCTACCTGGGAGGTCGCCGTGAACGTCGTCGCCGAGAAGCTGGGCCGGATCGGGCTGCCCGCGCCGGTCGCCGAGCTGGCGCAGCGCACCTGGGACGTGATCGTGGTCGGCGGCGGCCACAACGGGCTGACCTGCGCGGCGTACCTCGCCCGGGCCGGCCAGCGGGTGCTGCTCCTCGAGGCGCAGGAGCGGCTCGGCGGTGCGTGCACCCTCGAGCGCCCGTTCCAGGACGAGCGGTACGTGATCAGCCCGTGCGCGTACGTCGTCGGGCTGCTCGACGACACCGTCATCGACGACCTGCAGCTGCGCCGGCGCGGCCTCGAGGTCTACCTCGCCGACCCACAGCTGTGGATCCCCTTCGACGACGGCACGGCGTTCGCGCAGTGGATGGACGAGGAGCGCACCATCCGCGAGCTGCGCGAGGACCTGCGCCTGCCGCAGCGGGAGATCGATGGCTATCTCGCGTACGAGAAGTTCTTCGACGACATGCGTATCAAGCTCCGCAAGGGCCCCCGCGACACCTGGGTGGGTGACTCCCCGACGCGCGCGGAGATCGAGGAGATCCTCGGCGACAAGACCATGATCGACGCGATGTACGAGGCGTCGATCGCGGACGTGCTCGACGAGTTCGTCACCGACCAGCGGCTCAAGGACGCGCTCTACGGGCAGGGAGTGATCGGCACGTACGCCGGGCCGAAGGATCCCGGCACCGCGTGGGTGAAGCTGATGCACTTCATCGGCGAGGTCGACGGTTCCCCCGCGGTGTGGGGCTACGTCAAGGGCGGCATGGGGATGATCAGCTTCGCGATCGCCGATGCCGCCCAGGACGCCGGAGCGGTGCTGGCGGCCGGCGTGCCGGTCGCGCAGATCCTTCCGGGCGAGGGGGTGCGCCTGGACGACGGCACCCTGATCCGCGCGTCGCGGGTCGTGTGCAACGCCGACCCGAAGCGGCTGCTCGCGATGGTGCCGGACGAGGCGATGCCGACCGCGTACCGGGAACGGATCGAGCGCTGGGACATCACCAGCCCGGTGGTGAAGTTCAACGCCGCGCTGCACCGGCTGCCCTCGTGGACCGCCGCGCCCGGCGAGACCTTCATGGCCCGCGGCACCGTCGACGTGACGCCGGGGCTCGATGCCGCGCAGGAGTCGTTCGACGCGTGCGTGCGCGGCGAGCCGTCAGTCGGCTTCGGGGAGATCTACGTCCAGACGCTGCACGACCCGAGCCCGGCACCGGCCGGCAAGCACCTGATGAGCGTGTTCGGCCAGTACGCGCCGTACGACCTCGCCGGCGGCTGGGACGCGCGGCGCGCCGAGGTCGGCCAGCAGTTCCTCGACCTGATCGGACGGTACGCACCCGACTTCACCGACTGCCTCGTCGAGTACGAGGTGCTCGGCCCGCCCGACATCGAAGCGCGTACCGGGCTCACCGGCGGTCACATCTTCCAGGGCGAGGTGCGGCCGGACCAGATGTGGGAGAACCGGTTCGCGGCCCGTACCGACATGGCCGGGGTCTACCTGTGCGGCGCCGCGACCCACCCCGCCGGCGGCGTCGTCGCCACCAACGGCCGGAACGCCGCCAGCGCGCTGCTCGCCGACGTCGAGGCGGCCGAGCTCTGACCAGCCTCCGTACCGACGTCACTGCCTGGGCGGCGACCTATCGCTCCGGAAACGGGCCGTAACCCGCCACCGGGACAGTGACGCCCGAGAACGGCGGCTGAGGATCCGCGATGAATCCTGCCGAACCAGATGCCGGGGGGTGAGCCGGGACGTAGGTTGGGTGGTCAACCCGGTGGACGTCGAGGGAGGCGAGATGCTGGTCGTCGACATCTTGCGCGGCAAGGGGTCGGGAGTCGTCACGGTGGCGCCGCAGGACACGGTCGCCGAGCTGGTCGCCACGCTCGCCGAGCAGCGGATCGGCGCCGCCGTGGTGAGCTCGGACGGCAGGCACGTGTCGGGCATCGTCAGCGAACGGGACGTCGTACGCGCCCTCGCCAGCCATGGAGAGAGCGCGTTCGGGCTTTCCGTGGAGCAGATCGCGACCCGTGAGGTCGCGGTCGCCGCGCCCGGAGACCGGCTCGAGCACCTCGCCGAGGTCATGACCGAACGCCGGTTCCGGCACCTGCCGATCGTCGTCGACGGCGAGCTGCAGGGCATCGTCAGCATCGGCGACGTCGTCAAGGGGCGGCTGGCGGAGCTCGAGCACGAGCGCGAGGCGCTCACCGACTACATCACCGGCCAGTAACGCCGTACGCGTCGGGGGAGCGTCGGCCGTCCCTACACTGGGTCGCCATGGCGCGGTTCGTCCACGAGGTTCACATGCGCTGGTCCGACATGGATGCGTACCGGCACATCAACAACTCGGCGTACCTGCAGTACCTGGAAGAGGCCCGGGTGGTGATGTTCTTCCACCGCCACACCGGGTTCTCCCAGGGCACCGTGATCGCCCGGCACGAGATCGACTACCTGCGGCCGGTGATCTACCACCCCGAGCCACTGCGGCTCGAGCTGTGGGTCGAGGACGTGCGCGGTGCGAGCTTCGCGGTCCGCTACGAGGTGTACGACGGCGAGACGCTCGCGGCGACCGCGGCGACCCGCTGCGTCACGTTCGACTTCGCCTCCAACGCCCCGCGCCGGTTGACGGGCGAGGAGCGCGAGATCCTCGGTGCGTTCGCCGACGTGTAGCGCGTCACTGCAGGGGGATCACGTCCTTGCCGTGGTCCTCCTTCGGGCGGGGACCGAAGATGCGGCGCTCGGCCTCGGTGATGCGGATGTCGTCGATGCTCGACTCGCGGCGGACGTTGAGCCCCTCGTCGTCGTACTCCCACAGCTCGTTGCCGTAGCTGCGCCACCACTGGCCGGAGGGGTCGTGGCTCTCGTACTGGTAGCGGACCGCGATGCGGTTGCCGTGGAAGGCCCACATCTGCTTGCGCAACGCATAGTCGAGCTCGCGTTCCCACTTCTGCTTCAAGAACTCGATGATCTGCGCGCGGCCGGTGACGAAGCTGTCGCGGTTGCGCCACACGGAGTCGGCGCTGTAGCCGAGGGCGACGCGCTCGGGGTCGCGGCTGTTCCAGGCGTCCTCTGCGCCCTGGACCTTCGCGATCGCGCTCGCCTCGTCGAACGGCGGCAACGGTGCTGGCATGACTCGCTCCCTTCTGCGGGGGCGCCCGCCCCTCCTCAACGTAACCCCCGTGCGCGTACCGCGGGGCGGCCGAGAGCGCGCGAGCGGGTGCTTCGAGCGCACGTCGCGGTCGCCCAGTGGCGCGCGTCGGGTACAACTTGGCCATGGCGCCGCACCTGATCCCGCCCCGGCCGGACCTGCGCTCCAAGGCCGAGCGTGTGGTGTGGCAGGCGCTGCGCAGCCAACTGCCTGCTGACGCGCTGTTGGCCGCCAACGTGGACCTGCAGACCCACCACGACCGGTACGAGGCCGATCTCGTGGTCGGCCTGCCCGGGCTCGGGTTCGCCGTCATCGAGGTGAAGGGCGGCCATGTCCAGTACGCCGACGGGTCCTGGCAGCAGGCCACCTCGGACGGGATGCGCACGATCGACCCGGCGCGGCAGGCCGATCGCGCCAAGCGGCTGCTCGACTCCTATGCCCGCCAGCGCGGCTGGTCGCACGGCCCGCTGCGGTTCGAGAGCCTTGTGGCATTCCCCGGTGAGGACTTCGATGGCCACTCGCCGGACCCCGGCCTCGCGCGGTGGGCCCTGATCGCGCGGGGCGACCTGGACACGGCGGCCGACCGGGTCGCGGCGGCGCTGCGCGACCGGCTGTCGCTGCACCCGGCCCCGACCGCGGAGATGGTGCGCGAGCTGGGTGACCTGCTCGGCGGTCGGGGCGATCCGCAGGCGGCGCTGCTGGGGGTGAGCGCGGCGCGTGACGAGCTGGTGCAGCGCCTCACCGAGGAGCAGTACCGCGTGCTGGCGTACTACAAGGACTGCGAGCGGGTGCACGTGCGTGGGGGACCGGGCACCGGCAAGAGCTGGCTGGCGCTCGAACAGACCAGCCGCTACGCCGCGGCCGGCCAGCGCGTGCTGTTCGTCTGCTACTCCCGGGGCCTGAGCCGCTGGTTCGCGCAGGCGATCACTACCCGCGGGCTCGACCACCGGGTCACGGTGCGCACCTTCCACGGGCTGGGCACCGAGCTCGGCGTCGCCGTGCCCGACGACCACGACCAGCGGTGGTGGGACGAAGTGCTGCCCGGCGAGCTTCTCGCACGTGCGCGCCCGACGTACGACGCGCTCGTCGTGGACGAGGCCCAAGACTTCGCCGACTCGTGGTGGCCACCGCTGCTGGCGCTGCTGCGCCAGCGGCGGCTGTTCGTGGCGGGGGACGAGGCGCAGGCGGTGTTCGCGGGGCGCAGCGGGCGCCCGCCGCTCGAGCTGGCGTCGATGACGCTTGTCGACAACCTGCGCAACACCGTGCAGATCGCGGCGGTGGTGAACCCGTTCGCCGAGGAGCGGATGGTCTTCCGTGGCGGTGACGGGATGCCGGTCGAGCACGTGCCCGCGGCGCCGGCGCAGGCCACGGCAGCGGCGGATGCGGTTGTCGACCGGTTGCTGGAGCAGGGCGTGCCCGGCGGTCACATCGCCCTGCTCACGACCGCGCACCGCCACCCGTACCACCGCGGTGCCGAGGAGCAGCTCGGCAAGGACGGCTACTGGGACGCGTACTGGATGGACGACGAGGTCTTCTATGGGACTGTCATGGGGTTCAAGGGCCTCGAGCGTCCGGTGGTGGTGCTCGCCGTCGACGGCTTCCACGACGGGGTCGCCCGCAGCGTGATGTACGCCGGGCTCTCCCGCGCACGTGACCGGTTGATCGTCGTGGCCGACCCGGCGCTGCTCCGCGAGTCGTGCGGCAAGGAGGTCGCCCGCCGCCTCGTCGGGGACTGACGGCGCGCGGCAGCTAGCGCGCCCGCACCCGGGTGCGCCGTTAGCGTCGGGGCATGACGCGGACGGACCCACCAGCCGGCGCTGAGCGGTTCGTACCCGAACGCCACGAGTTGGGCGAGCTGGCCGGTGCGGTGCAGGCCTGCCGCGGCTGCGACCTCTACGAACATGCCACCCAGGCGGTGTTCGGGCGCGGTGGTCCCGACTCGCGGATGCTCCTCGTGGGCGAGCAGCCCGGCGACGTCGAGGACCGCGCCGGCGAGCCGTTCGTCGGCCCCGCCGGCAAGCTTCTTGACCGGGCCCTCGCCGACGCCGGCATCGAGCGCCGGACCGCCTATTTGACCAACGCCGTCAAGCACTTCCGCTTCGCCATGCGTGGTACCCGCCGCATCCACGACACCCCCTCGACCGTGCAGGTCGTGGCATGCCGGCCGTGGCTGCTCGCCGAACTCGACGCGGTGACGCCGGAGGTGGTCGTTGTCCTGGGCGCGACGGCGGCGCGTTCGCTGCTCGGCCCGCGCTTCCGGGTCACCCGGCAACGCGGAACGCTGCTCGACTGGCCCGCCGACCTCGCGACCGAGCCGACCCGGACCACGGATCCACCCCTCGGCGGTACTGCGCGCCCGCGACCGGCGCGAGGAGGCGTACGCAGGACTGGTCGCCGATCTGCGGGTCGCTGCCGGCGCGCTCCGTCGTTCCTAGCCCGCTCCTTCGTGAAATGCCGATCTTTCCGTGGTCCTGTTCCGGCGCACACCGGTACGGTCGGCACGCCGATCCCCACCGGAACTGGAGGCGCCGTGGACGTCTGGGACGGGTTGCTCGTCGCGGAGACCGAACGCCTGCGGCTGCGAACCTTCTGCCGGGCGGACCTCCCGTCCTACGCCGCTCTGAACTGCGATCCGGCGGTGATCGCGACCCTCGGCGGGACCCCGCTCACCCGTGACGACACGGAGGAACTCGCGCAGTGGCACCAGGAGCGCTACGCGGCCGACGGCTATGGGTTGCTGGCGGTCGAGCGTCGCGCCGATGGAGCCTTCCTCGGCATGTGCGGCCTGCACCACCAGCGCTCGTTCCCGGACGATGTGGAGCTCGCCTACCGCCTCTCCCGGGAGCACTGGGGACACGGATACGCGACCGAGGCTGGTGCCGCGTGGCTCGCGCTGGGCTTCGAACGCTTCGGTCTGCCGCGCGTCATCGGCATCACTGACGACGACAACGGGCGCAGCCTGGCCGTGATGCACCGGCTCGGCATGACGCTCTGCTGGCGTGGTCCGGTCACCGACGGGGGCGAGACTTTCGAGGCGGTGGTCCACGAGATCACGGCCGCCCGGTGGCGCGCTGGTCGTTGACGAGGCGCAGTTCCGGCGACCTGGCGCAGTCGTGCGAGAGGGCCTGCAGCAGCATGGCTGCGTGGAGACGGTGACCAGCGACGTGGGGGCAGCACTCCGCCGTGCCGGGTTGGCCGAGGTCGACGACTCGGACCTGGCACGTGCCATGTACGCCTCCGACGCCTCGCTGTACCGGGTGCTGCCGCAGGTCGTCGCCCGCCCCCGGCACCCCGACGAGATCGTGGCGGCGCTGCAGGTGTGCCGCGAGCTGCACGTCCCGCTGACGATCCGCGGCGCCGGAACCTCGATCGCCGGCAACGCGGTCGGGCCGGGGGTGGTCCTGGACCTGAGCCGCCACCTGCACCGGGTGCTGAGTCTCGACCCGGAATCGCGGACCGCGACCGTGCAGCCCGGCGTCGTGCCCGCCGACCTTTCGCGGCGGGCGGCCGCGCACGGGCTGCGCTTCGGACCCGACCCGTCGACCGTCGACCGGTGCACCGTCGGCGGGATGGTCGGGAACAACGCGTGCGGTTCGCGGGCCCTGGCGTACGGCCGGACCGTGGACAACGTCCTCGGGCTCGACGTCGTCACCGGATCGGGGGAGCGGCTGGCGCTGACGAGCCCAGTGGGCGGGGACGCGGCGCCGGACTCGACCGGGTCCCCGGCGCTCGCCGCTGTCGCCGCCGCGACCCGCTCGGGACTGGCCGCGATCCGTACCGAGCTGGGGCGCTTCCCGCGGCAGGTGTCGGGCTACGGGCTGGAACACTTGCTGCCGGAACGGTCTTTCGACGTCGCGCGCGCCCTGGTCGGCAGCGAGGGGACGCTCGCGCTGGTGCTTGCAGCAACGGTGCGGCTGGTGCCCGAACCGCCGTACCGCGCGCTCGCGGTGCTGGGTTACCCGACGATGGCCGACGCGGCGGACGCCGCTCCCGCGCTGCTGCCGCTGTCGCCGACGGCCGTCGAAGGGCTCGACGCGCGGATCGTACGGGCCGTCGAGCAGCGGTTCGGAGCGCGACGCGTGCCGCCCATGCCGCGCGGTGGTGGGTGGCTGCTCGTCGAGACGGTCGGCGACACGCCCGCGCACGCGTCGGCAGCCGCGCGCGGGGTGGTCCGAGCCGCCGACGACGCCGTCGACTCCGCGGTCGTGACGGTTCCTGACGAGCGCGCGGCACTGTGGCAGATCCGCATGGACGGTGCGGGGATCGCGGGTCGCACCCTGGACGACCGGCCGGCGTACTCCGGGTGGGAGGACGCCGCGGTGCCGGTGGCGAGCCTCGGCCGGTACCTACGCGACTTCGAGGCGCTCGTCGCCGACTACGGGCTCGAGGGCATGCCGTACGGCCACTTCGGCGACGGCTGCATCCACGTCCGGCTGGACTTCCCGCTGTCGTCGCGTCCGGAGGTGTTCCGCTCCTTCCTGCACGACGCGGCGCGGCTCACCGTCGGGTACGGCGGGTCGCTCTCCGGCGAGCACGGCGATGGGCGGGTCCGCAGCGAACTGCTGCCGCTCATGTATTCGTCCGAGATGCTGTCGTTGTTCCGCGCCGTCAAGCACGCGTTCGACCCCGACGGGGTCCTGAACCCGGGCACCCTGGTCGATCCCGCGCCGCTGGACACGGACCTGCGCCCGACCGGCACCCGGGTGACACGACGCGCCGACTCGCTCGCCCTGCACGCCGACCGCGGCGACTTCGCCTCCGCCGTGCACCGGTGCACCGGGATCGGCAAGTGCCGGGCGGACCGGACTGGCGCGGGCGCCGCGATGTGTCCGTCGTACTTGGCCACCCGCGAGGAGAAGGACAGCACGCGCGGGCGCGCCCGCGTGCTGCAGGAAATGGTCGACGGGACCGTGGTGCGCGACTGGCGGTCCCCGGCGGTGCTGGAGGCGCTCGACCTGTGCTTGGCGTGCAAGGCCTGTTCGGACGAGTGTCCGGCCGGTGTGGACATGGCCACGTACAAGAGCGAGGTGCTCCATCGCGCGTACCGCGGCCGGATCCGGCCGCGTGCGCACTACGCGCTCGGGCAGCTGCCCCGCTGGGCGGGGCTGGGCTCGCGGGTTCCCGCGGCCGCGAACCTGCTGCTGCGGGCACCGGTCATCGCAAGCGCCGTGCGGGCGGCGGCCGGAATCGACCCCAGCCGTGGGCTCCCGGCCTTCGCCCCACGAACCTTCCGCTCCTGGTTCGCCGAGCACCGGCCGCGGCCTGACGGCGGGCGACCCGTGCTGCTGTGGGTCGACACGTTCACCGACAACTTCGATCCTCGGGTCGGCCGGGCGGCGCTGGCGGTTTTGACGGGCGCCGGGTACGACGTACAGATCCCGGATCGGCGGGTCTGCTGCGGGCTCACCTGGCACACCACCGGCCAGCTGGAGGGTGCACGACGCCAGCTGCGCCGTACGCTCGACGCGCTCGAACCTGAACTCGCGGAAGGGATTCCGGTCGTCGGCCTGGAGCCGTCCTGCACGACGATGCTGCGCAGCGACGCGAGCGAGCTGCTGCCCGGCCCAGCGACCGACCGCCTCGCGCGCTCGGTCGTGACCCTTGCCGAGCTGCTGTCGCAGACCGAAGGGTACGCGCCGCCGGACCTGGCGGGCACCACGGTGCTCGCCCAGCCGCACTGCCACCACCGGGCCGTGCTCGGCTGGGACACCGACGCCGCGCTGCTCGAGAACGCCGGGGCGCACGTGGACGCGGTGGGCGGCTGCTGCGGGCTGGCGGGAAACTTCGGCGTCGAGCAGGGTCACCACGACGTGTCCGTCGCCGTCGCCGAGACCGCGCTGCTGCCCGCCGTACGGAAGGCGCCGGCCGGCACCGTGCTGCTCGCCGACGGCTTCTCCTGCCGGGTGCAGCTCGACACCCTCGCCCAGCGTCACGCCCGTCACCTGGCCGAGCTGCTCGCCGATTCCCCGGGACGCCAGGCGCGCCCGTAGGACCGTTCGGGTGCGGCATCCCGCGCCCAGTGGACGGGCCGGAGTAGCGTGCCGCGCCGTGCCGTTCGCCCCCGCGACCGTACCGACTTTCGACGTCCCGAGGTCACGCGCGTCGCGGCGCCGGCTCGCCGTCGTCGTTGCGACAGCAGCGGTTCTGCTCGTACCCGCCACCCCGGCTGGGCGAGCCGTTCCGGCGCGGGCGACCGCCCCTCCGGGTCAGACCACCAGCGGCGCCGCCGTCCATTCTCGTTTCGTTGCACAGGGGCTCTGGGTCTGGCAGGACGTCCCGGCGGCACGACTCGCCGCCTTCGCCCGCTGGAGCGGCAGGACCCGGCTGTGGGTGGCCACGAGCATCCGCCCCACGCGCCGGGAGGCGCGCAACCTGCAGCGACTGCTGCGTCGCGTCGGCCCCCACGTGCGCGTCGCCGCACTCGGCGGCGACCCGAGCTGGGCCACGCACCCGGCGCGCGCGATGCGCTGGGCACGCCACGCGCAGGCGCGTACCCCGTTGCGCGACCTGCACGTCGACGTCGAGCCATACGCACTGCCCGGTCACCGGCGGCCGGCACGGCTGCGTGCCGACTACCTGCGGGTGCTCGACCGGCTCGCGCGCTTGCCCGGCCGGCTCACCGTCGACGTGCCGTTCTGGTACGCGGGCCAGCGGGTCGCGGTCCGCGACTGCGGGCGCTGTCGGCCGCGCCAGCGCAGCTTCGCCGCACAGCTCCTCGCGCGTACCGACGGGGTGACCGTCATGGCGTACCGCGATCACGCACGCGGTGCGAACGGGGTGAATGCCGTCTCGGCGCGCTGGCTGCGCATCGCGGACCGCGTCGGCGGCGAGGTGATGCTCGGGGTGGAGACCAACCCATCGCAGGGGTGCCCGCACTGCACGTACTGGGAGGAGGGAGCCGACGCGCTCACCGCTCAACTGCAGCGCGTGGCTCGCGACAACGCGGTGCACCGCAGCTTCACGGGCACCGCCGTGCACGACTGGTACGGGTGGCGTGCGCTGCTACGGCGGGCGGGGAGTGCGACGTCCACGCGTACGCTCCGAGCATGACCGCACTCGACGTCGACTTCGTACGCAGCCAGTTCCCTGCCTTCGCCGACCCGCGGCTCGCCGACTGGGCGCACCTGGAGAACGCGGGCGGCAGCTACGTCCCGCGTCAGGTCATCGACCTGTTGACCGACTTCTACGTCTCGTGCAAGGTGCAGCCCTACTACGACGGCGACCCGTCGCGGCGTGCCGGGGCCGCGATGGACCGGGCCAAGGCGCTGCTCCCCGCGACTCTCGGGGCACTCCCTCACGAGGTCATGCTCGGGCCGTCCACCTCGCAGAACACCTACGTCCTCGCCCGTGCGCTGCGCGAACAGTTCACAGCGGGCGACGAGATCGTCGTCACGAACCAGGACCACGAGGCGAACGTCGGCGCGTGGCGGCGGCTCGAACGCTCCGGGATCCGCGTCCGGGAGTGGCAGGTGGACCCGGCGAGCGGCCTGCTCCACCTGGACGGGCTGCGCGCGCTGCTGTCCGAGCGGACCCGCCTGGTGGCGGTGACGCACGCGTCGAACCTCGCCGCGACCGTGAACCCGGTGCGCGAGATCGCCGATCTGGTGCACGGGGTGGGAGGGCTGCTGGCGGTGGACGGCGTGTCGTACGCCCCCCATGCCGCGCTGGACGTCACGGCGCTCGGTTGTGACTTCTACTTCTACAGCGCGTACAAGACGTTCGGGCCGCACCTGGGCGTCATGTTCGCGCGCTCCGAGCAGCTGGCCCGCATCTCCAACCAGGGCCACTTCTTCAACGTCGGCCACCCGACGTACCGGCTGACCCCGGCCGGCCCCGACCACGCCGAGATCGCGGCTGCGGCCGGGATCGTCGACTACTACCACGCGGTCGTCGCGCACCACGACGGCGCAGCAGCGGGCGACGACGTGTCCGCCGTACGTCGCGCCTTCGAGCTGTTCGGGCAACAGGAGCAGGCGCTCATGCCCGCGCTGGTGGAGCTGCTCACCGCGAAGTACGGCGTGCATCTGGTCGGCTCGCCGAGTGCCGACCACGCGGTCCGCGCGCCCACGTTCGCCTTCTGGAGCGAGCGGCGCCCGTCCGCGGACATCTACCGCGATCTCGTCGCGGCCGGAATCAACTGCGGCTACGGCCACTTCTACGCGTACCGCCTGGTCCGGGCGCTCGGGCTCGATCCGGAGGACGAGGTGGTACGGCTCTCGCTCGTGCACTACAACACGGCGGCGGAGGTCGAGCGGGCCCTCGACGTGCTGGAGAAGGCGCTCTGAGCGCAGCAGGTTTCTAGCCCAGGAGACGACCGATGCGCGCGGTGCGGTACGAGCAGTACGGCGGTCCGGTGAACATCGTGGAGGTGCCCGACCCGGTCCCACCCGCGCACGGTGCGGTGATCCGCGTGGAAGCGACCGGAGTGTGCCGGAGCGACTGGCACGGGTGGCAGGGTCACGACCCGGACACCACACTCCCGCAGATCCCGGGACACGAGTTCGCGGGCCGGATCGTCGCGGTCGGCGAGCAGGTCACACGCTGGCGGGACGGGCCCCGGGTCACCGCGCCTTTCGTGTGCGCCTGCGGCTCGTGCCCGATGTGCAGCCGCGGGGATCAGCAGGTGTGCGAGCGCCAGACCCAACCCGGTTTCACCCACGACGGGTCGTTCGCCGAGCTCGTCGTGGTCCATCACGCGGACGTCAACCTCGTCGCCGTACCGGACGGGCTCGACCCGGTCGCCGCGGCCGCGCTCGGGTGCCGCTTCGCGACCGCCTTCCGCGCGGTCGTCCAGCAGGGACGGCCCCAGCCCGGTGACTGGCTGGCCGTACACGGCTGCGGCGGCGTCGGCCTGTCCGCGGTGATGGTCGCGGTCGCGACCGGTGCGCGCGTCGTGGCGGTCGACGTATCGGCGGGCGCGCTCGCGCTCGCCGCGGAACTCGGTGCGGAAGTCTGCATCGAGGCCACCGGAACTGCGGACACCGACGTCGCAGCTCGCGCGAGGCGCCTCGGGGAGGCGGTGCGCGACGCGACTGGGGGCGGTGCGGCCGTGTCGCTCGACGCACTCGGCAGCCACGTGACCGCGGCGGCCTCCGTGCACTCGCTCGCCCGGCGCGGCCGGCACGTCCAGGTCGGCCTGCTGCCACCGGCGCTCGGCGTGCCGCCGCTGCCGATGGAGCGGGTCATCGGCTACGAGCTGGAGATCGTCGGTACCCACGGCATGGCGGCGCACGGCTATCCGGCGATGCTGGCGGCGGTGACGAGCGGCCGCCTCGACCCGCGCCGGCTGGTCGGCCGCGAGATCGGCTTCGACGACCTTCCGGACGCCCTCGTCGCGATGGGCCAGTCCGGCCGATCGGGGATCACCGTCGCCGACCTCACCTGACCCGCCCGCCGAGAGGCGGACAGCGACAAGACCGGGTGACTCGATCGTGGTCGAACGTAGTCAGACCGCGGTGACGATCGTGGTCTGCTCTGAAAGAGCGGTCGAAACCAGCCGTCGGTCGAGCGTAGTCGAGACCATGATCACCGAAGTGGTCTCGACTGCGCTCGACCACCGAGTACTCGCCCGGGCTTTCACGCGCCGACGGGCGCGCCACCTGGCCCAAAGTGACTCGACTGCGCTCGAGCAGCGAGTGCTCGGCTGCGCTCGACCGTCGAATCACGTGGCCGTCATGCGACTGTCAGGAGTCGGCGAGGAGCGAAAGCAACAGTTCGGGAGGGCGGGCGACGATCGCATGGTCGCCCCGGATCACGATCGGACGCTCGATGAGCTCAGGGTGCTCGGCCATTGCGGTGATGAGCGTCGCGTCGTCCGCGACGTCCAGACCCAACTCGTCGTACAGCGGCTCCTGCGTACGCATCATCGCGCGCGGGTCCTCCGCGTCCAGCAACCGCAGCACCCGCTCGATCTCGGCACGCGGGGGTGGGTCGTCGAGGTAGAACACCTTGCTGACCGGGACGTCCAGCGAACTCAGCAACTCATCGGCCCCGCGGCACTTCGAGCATTGCGGGTTGAACCAGACGGTGACCATGCGCTCATCCACGTGCCGAGCCTACGGGCCGGCGGTCCGTAGCCGTGGCAACCGCTGACCTGGTCGGTGGAGCGGGTCGCGTTTCCATGAGCCGCCCCGCGATCGCGAAGGTCATGCCTGCTTCCTTCCAGAACTGCTGTCTTGACGGGATACTTCGGGTCACAGGACACCGACGATCATGGTTCCCACGAGCCGCAGCGTCGGCCCGTTCTGGTCGTCGTTCGGTCGAGAGTTTGGAGAAGTGTTGAACGAACAGCCGTGGCATCAAGCGCGACTCATTCCGACCTCGGGCATCAATGGCGCCGAGGAGCAGGAGCGACGGGCGACGTCGGCACTGCTCGCTGTCATGAGTGCCGTCAAGGAGTTCGGCAGGACTCTCACCCACCGGTACGGCGCACCATCCGGGCCGCTAGAGACGTTCATCGAGGTTCCGTTCCTGCTTGGCGACAAGAAGGTGTTTCCCGATGGGCTCATTCGGGTGTCGCGGGGCGGCCGCACGTGGACTGCTCTGGTCGAGGTCAAGACCGGCACGAACGTTCTGGTGGCCGATCAGCTCGAGAGCTACCTCGATGTCGCGCGCGAGCAAGGGTTTGATGCTCTGATAACGATCTCGAACGAGATCCCGCCGATACCGGGCGTGCACCCGACGAAGGTCGACAAGAGGAAGCTGCGCAAGGTCGCCCTACACCATCTGTCGTGGACCCGCGTCCTTCACGAAGCGGTGATACAGAAGGAAGTACGCGGCGTTGCTGATCCGGACCAGGCATGGATCCTCGGCGAACTGATCCGGTACCTCGAGCATCCGCGATCCGGGGCGCTGGAGTTCGAGGACATGGGGGAGGCATGGGTCAGCGTCCGCAACGGTGTGACAGCAGGTACGCTGCGCGCCACCGACAAGGGCGTCGACGCGGTTGTAGCGCGGTTCGACGCCCTGATGATGTTCGCCTCGCTGCGCTTGGGTCGCCGTTTGGGGACAGAGGTCACCCCTGTCTTGAGCCGTCGCGAGCTGGCCGACCCTGTGTTGCGCTCTCAAGCGCTCATCGCCACCCTCGTCGCCCAAGGGCAGCTCTCGGCGGTCGTACGCGTGCCGGACACCGTGGGCTCGCTCGTCGTTACCGCCGACGTCCGCGCTGGAACGGTCACATGCCATGTGGACGTGGACGCGCCGCGAGAGGGCCGTGCCATGACTCGTGTCAACTGGCTCGTTCGTCAGCTCAAAGAAGCCCCCGATGCGGTGCGGATCGAGGCTTTCGTCGCCCACGGTCGCGGCAGTTCGGCAGCAGAGCTGCTCCGGGACGTCAGAACCAATGCGTCACTGTTGACCCCGGATCCGCGTAAGGAGTTGCGTTCGTTCCGGGTAGCCGCCGTTGCACCACTGGGTGCGAAGCGAGGGCGCGGCCGCGGTAGTTTCATCGACAGCGTCTTGGAGGCCGTCGACGGCTTCTATACGGACGTGATGCAGAACCTGCGGCCCTGGACCGCCAACCCGCCCCGGCTGCGTCCGCCCGACACGGTCGTCGCTGACGGCCAGCAGATCGCTGAGCCACTCATCTCGACAGCACTCTCGAGCCAGGACGGAACCCTCGAACCCGGCAGCGACCAGCCGGCCGGGACACGTGACGCACCCGAAGGCGAGGTCCCGGGCGCGCTGGACCGTGACCGAGCAACGCCGCTGCCACCAGAGCAGGCGCCAACCGACGGTTCGGTCCAGGCGCAGGCGCCAACCGGGGTTCTCGTCGACGCAACAAGTCCGAAGACGGACGTTGATGAGGTGAGCACAGCTGCATCTGCGGCGGCCGACGGGCAGGCCACGTCCGACCGCGCTCCGAGGCTTGCGAGCGATGAACGGCGGCGGGAGACCGATGAGGTGGTGGTCGACATCAATGGTCGATGATGGGCGGCATGCCGACGCCAGGACCGGGGTACGCGATCACGATCCGGATCGTCGCGCCGCCGAGCGCGACCGCGGTCGGTGATCTCACCACCGCAGTCGGGCGGGCCGGGGGAGTGGTGACCGGACTCGACGTCGTCGAGTCCACGCCCGACCGGCTCGTGATCGACCTGACCGCGAACGCGCACTCCGAGGACCACGCGGAGCTGTTGACCGACGCGGTGGGTCGGCTGCCCGACGTGGCCGTCCGCAATGTGTCGGACCGTACGTTCCTCGTCCATCTCGGCGGCAAGATCGAAGTGACGCCGAAGGTGACCTTGCGCAACCGCGACGATCTGTCGCGGGCGTACACACCCGGGGTGGCGCGGATCTGCCAGGCGATCGCAGCCCACCCCGACGACGCCCGCCGGTTGACGATCAAACGGAACACGATCGCCGTGGTGACCGACGGCACCGCGGTGCTCGGGCTGGGCGAGGTGGGTCCGGCCGCCGCGCTGCCGGTGATGGAGGGCAAGGCCGCCCTGTTCAAGAAGTTCGCTGGTGTGGATGCCTGGCCGGTGTGCCTCGACACCACCGACACCGAGGAGATCATCCGGACGGTGCAGCTCATCGCGCCGGTCTACGGCGGCATCAACCTCGAGGACATCTCGGCGCCCCGGTGCTTCGAGATCGAGGCCCGGCTGCGTGATCTGCTCGACATCCCGGTGTTCCACGACGACCAGCACGGCACCGCGATCTGCACCATCGCGGCACTGCAAAACGCGCTGCGGGTCGTGCACAAGGACATCACCGACTGCCGCATCGTGGTCGCCGGGGTCGGTGCGGCGGGGAATGCGATCATCCGGCTGCTGCTGGCCCAGCGTCCGCGCGACGTCGTCGCGGTCGACGTGCACGGCATCGTGCACCGCGACCGGCCCGGGATGGACGCGAACCTCGCCGAGATCGCGGCGCTCACCAACGTCCGCGGGCTGGTCGGGCCGCTCGGCGACGCGATGAGGGGTGCGGACGTGTTCATCGGCGTGTCCGCCCCGGACATCCTCACGGCCGAGGACCTGGCGACGATGAACCCCCGCGCGGTGGTCTTCGCCATGGCCAATCCCGATCCCGAGATCGACCCCGCCATCGCCCAGCAGCACGCCGCCGTCGTCGCGACCGGCCGGTCGGACTACCCGAACCAGATCAACAACGTGCTCGCGTTCCCCGGCGTGTTCCGCGGGCTGCTGGACGCCGGGGCGCGCGTCATCTCCGACGAGATGCTGCTCGCCGCCGCGCGGGCGTTAGCGGACGTGGTGGCACCCGGCGAGCTGAACGCGACGTACATCGTGCCGAGCGTGTTCGATCCCGAGGTGGTCCCGGCCGTGGCGCGTGCGGTCGCCGCGGCCGCGGCCGCGCGGCCGGCGGACTGACCTCCCCGCTATCGGCGCTCGGGGCGCGCCCGCGGCGGGCAGCGTCTCCACTACACTCCAGCGGTCGTCGGCCACCGGGCCGGGACGAGCCGACCGGAACCGGAGGACGCAGGACGGTGCGGACCAGCAGACGGGCGATCGTCGTGCTCTCGGTCGGTGCCACAGCGCTCGCGGTGACGGTCACCGTCGGGATGACCGGGGCGCACTCCGCAACGCAGGACGCGGCGGCGCCGCCGAGCGCCGCACCCTCCGACGACGCGGCACGGGCGCTGCCCACGACCGCGCTGCTGTCGAGCCGGGTCGGCGACCGGGTCGTCCGCGCCAGCAGGTCGCTGCCTCGTGTCGGCACGAACGTGCGGATGCGGTGCCCGACGACGCGCAAGCCCGGGTGCAAGCTGTCGTGGATCCGGCATGACGCCGGGCGGCGCATCCACCCCGTGTACGGCTACCGCTCCTGCCACACCGGCATCGACCTGCGCGGCCGGTACGGCGACAAGATCCGCGCGGCAGCGGCCGGTCGGGTCATCAAGGTCGTGCACGGCGACCGGGCGTACGGCAACTTCACGCTGGTGCAGGACAACGAGACGGTCCGCACGATGTACGCCCACCAGTCCCGGATCGTCGTACGCCCCGGACAGCGGGTCGGGTTCGGGCAGGTCATCGGCTACGTCGGCGCGACGGGCTTCGCCTCCGGGCCGCACCTGCACTTCGAGGTCCACGTCAACAAGCGCCCGTACGACCCGGACGGCTGGTTCGGCGGTACCAAGCGCGCCATCGGCTGCTACCCGGGCCTGAAGTACTGAGCGGCTGCGGCCGGCTCGTCCGGCAGCAGCGCGCGTCGCCGCGCGACCGCGACCGCCTCGGTGCGCCCGCTCGCGCCGAGCTTGGCCAGCAGGTTCGACACGTGGACGCTCACCGTCTTGGCGCTGATGAACAGCTGGGTCGCGATCTGCCGGTTGCTGCGCCCGGCAGCGACCAGTTCGAGCACCTCCCGCTCCCGCTGGGTCAACCGCTCACCCTCACGTGACGGCGCAGTGGACGATGGCTCGCCGCGACGCGGCGCGAGGGTGCGCAGCTGCCCGAGCAGCGGCTCGGCCCGCAGCCGGGCCGCGGTACGGCGCGCCTCGGCCACGAGCTGGCCCGCCCGCTGCGCCTCGCCGCCCGCGCGCAGCACGGCGGCGAACCGGGCGCGGGAGCGGGCGGCCTCGTAGACGTGTCCGAGCGCGTCGAAACACTGCATGTCGCGCTCCCAGACCTCCCGCAGCGCGTCCTGCGGCGCCGCGGTCGGCGTGGCGGTAAGCCAGCGCACGCGCAGCAGCTCGGCCTCGACCCGGTGCAGCCAGGCGCTCGCGTCGACCCCGAGCCGCCCGCCCATGCAGCTACGGCTCGCGGCGGCGTCGCGCGCCTGCGCGGCGAGCCGCTGCGCGAGTGCCGCGAGCGCCGGATGCGCGCCGGTCGCGGTGCGCGAAGCCGCGTTCGCGACGGCGTCCAGGAGCAGTGCGGTGAGCCGGATCTGGGCAAGGAAGGAAGGCTGGTGCCAGGCGGCGGTGACGACGGCGACCAGCTCGTCGTAGGCCATGACCGCGGCGTCCACCTCGCCGGTGGCCGTGGCCAGTTCGATGCGCGCGCCGACGTCGTAGATCCCGATCACCGGCTCGCGTTCCCACCAGCCCCGCAGCTCGCCCGCGGCGAGCACGGCAGCGCCCTCGCCGCGGGCGGCCGGGACCGCCAGTCCCACAGCGGTCAGCAGGGCGCGTGCGGGGCCGGGCGGTGACTGCCCGACGGTGTCGGCGAGCGAGACGGCGCGGTCCCACTCGCCGGTCTGGACGTCGACGTTCACCAGCATCATCCGCGCTTCGAGGGCGTACGGCGCCCACTGCCGCCCGGTGGCCTTCGCCCGCTCCCAGATCTGGTCGAAGACCTGGCGGGCACGTTCGGTGCGCCCCGCCTCGAAGTGCACCGAGCCCAGGCTGTAGCCGCTGCGCAGCTCGACCCCGATGTTGCCGGTGTCGCCGGCCAGCCGGAAGTTGTGCTCCAGGTCCTGTACGACGAGCTCGGGATCGCCGGTGCGCTGGTTCAGCTTCGCCAGGGTCGTGCGCGCATGGTTCGCGACGCCGGACAGTCCGAGGGAATCGGCGAGGGTGACCGCGGCGTGCGCCGCCTGCACCGCCTCCTCGAGACGGTCGCGCTCCATGCACGCCCGGGCGTGCAGCTCGAGCACCCGGGCGAGCAGCGGTGCGGGCTCCTCCGGGAGCAACTCGCGGGCCTCGCTGGTCAACGCGAGCAGGTCGAGCTCGGTGTCGACCACTGCGGCGAGCTCTGCCAGGCAGACGAGCAGGCGCACCCGGTCGGTGCTGGAGGCATCGGCGGGCAGCGCCGCGAGCGCGTGCTGTGCGAGCGCGATGGCCCGGGCCAGCTGCCCGGATGCGGCGGTGGCCTCGGCCGCGCGCTCGGTGAGCGCGAGCGGGTCGACGTCCGGCGCACCGCCGGTCTCGGCGAGCAGGGCGAGCGCGACCTCGTAGTGGCGCGCCGCCTCGTCGGGCCCGCCGACAGCGAACGCTTCGTCACCGGCGCGGATGCTGGCCGCGAGCGCGAGCGGCAGTTGGTGTGCGGCGCGGGCGTGCCGGGCCAGCTCGGCGGCAGTGGACGGCAGCTGCCCGCTCGTTATCGCTTCCGCGTAGCGGGCGTGCAGTTCCACCCGTTCCCCGGGCAGCAGGTCGTCGTAGACGGCCTCGGCCATGAGCGCGTGCCGGAAGGCGTAGCCGGTGGAGCGCGCCGGCACCAGCACCTGCGCGTCGAGTGCGGCGCGCAGCGCGCGGTCGTAGTCCGCGCGGGGCAGGCCGGCCACCTCGGCGAGGTGCTCGTCGGGCACCCGCCGCCCGGCGACCGCCGCCGCTCGCACCACCCGGCGGGTCGGTTCGTCGAGCCGTTCCAGGCGTACGAGCATCAGATCGGCGAGGTCGCGGGGCACCCCGCGCACACCGAGCGCGGCGACCAGTTCCTCCACGAAGAAAGCATTCCCCTCGGACCGTTCGACGATCGCCTGCACCTGCGGTTCGGGCACCTGCCCGGCGGCGAGCTGCCCGACCAGTGCCCGCACGTCGCCGTCGGCGAGCGCCGGGAGCGCGAAGCGCGCCACGCGGGGCAAGCGGTTCCACTCGGTGAGAACGGCCCGCAGCGGGTGGCGCCGGTGCAGATCGTCGGAACGGTAGGTGACGAGCACCGACACCGGTGCGTCGAAACCGCGCGCGAACAGCACCGAGATCAGCTCGCGAGAGGAGGGATCGGCCCAGTGTGCGTCCTCCAGCACGAGCAGCAGCGGTGCGGCCCGGCCCAGCTCGGTCAGTGCGCTGTGCACCGCCTCCACGACGTGTGCCCGCTCGGTGCGTACGCGTCCGCTCTCGGCGGTATCGCGCGCCGTCGGGTCAGGGTGCAGGCGACGGGCCGGCAGCAGGCGCTCGATCGCGGGCGTGACGTTCACGAGCTGCTCGGTCAGCGCGGGCGCACGCAGCGCGAGCTGGCCGAAGACCTCGGAGAACGGCAAGTAGGCCAACGCGGTGTCGCCGGTGTCGAGGCAGTGCCCGACGAGCACCCGCCAGTCCTGCTGCTCGGCGATGCCCGCCAGCTCCTGCACCACCCGGCTCTTGCCCACACCGGCGTCGCCGGAGAGCAGCACCGCACCACCGGCGGTGCCTGTCAGACCCAGCGCAGCCTGCAGCTGCGCGAGCTCCGCCACGCGGCCGACGATCGGGGTCGGTGCGGCGAGCAGCGATGCCATCCCGCCATCATCGTCGCCGGCACCGACACCCGTCAGGTCGGTTGACGCCACGTGCCCGTCACCGCGCCCACATCCGGGCGCGCGCGATCTCGTAGTCGAGGCGCCGCATGGCGGCGCGTTCGCCGGACGGGTCTGCCTCGGACCGGGGCGCGACCGCGCGCCGGCGCCCGCGGGGGAGCCGAAGCGCGCGGCGGGTCGCGGGCGGACCGTCGCTGAGGCCGCGCGCGGGTGGCGTCATCCGGGCCGGGTCGGGATGGGAGATGACGCGGCGGGCGATCGTGAAGACGGACACGGGATACCTCCTGGATCGTGGAGAGGGCCGAACGGGACGGCTCAGGCCGGCCGTAGCGCACCGCGTCGCCGCCGGCGCACGGCGCGGCCACGACGCCGCGGGGCTGGGAGCACGCCGGGAGCGGGGGCGTACCTGCTGTGGCGGTACGCGACCTCGGCCTGGGCGAAAGGTCCGATGAGCATCACGGGACGTGCCTCCTCGACTGTGCCGGAGCGGGGGTGCTCCGGTCATCACCGAGGTTTCGCTGCTGAGGAGGGCCGGCGGATTCGGACAACGTCCTAGTTCGGCGCCCGAAGGCCCTCAGATCCGGCGATGCCCGTGTCCTATCTGGCCCCCCCGCGGCGCTGCGCTCAGGCGACGACGTGCAGCCGGGAGGAACCGTCCGCGGCACGGCGGACCTCGAGCCGCTCGGGCACCCGCTCCTTGAGCTCCGCGACGTGGCTCACGATCCCGATCACGCGCCCACGGTCGCGCAGGTCGTCGATGACCTCCATCACCTGGTCGAGCGTGACCGCGTCGAGGGTGCCGAAGCCTTCGTCGATGAACAGCGTGTCCAGGTCGATACCGCCGGCCTCTCCGGACACCACCTCGGCGAGCCCGAGCGCGAGAGCGAGGGAGGTGAAGAACGTCTCTCCCCCGGACAAGGACGCCGGGTGGCGGCGCCCGCCGGTATAGCGGTCGACGACCACGAGACCGAGTCCGCTGCGCCCCGACCGGGTCTGTGCCTCGTCGCTGCGCTCGAGCTCGTAGCGCCCGGAGGACATGTCGGCGAGGCGGCCGTTGGCGGCGCGGACGACCTGGGCGAACCAGTGCCGCAGCACGTAGGTCGTCAGCGCCATCCGGCGTTGTCCGGCGGTGCCCTTCGCGAGCCCGGCAAGGCGGACCACGGCAGCCGTCTGCTCGAGCGTGCGGGCCTGCTCGGTACGGGCGCGGCGCACGTCGGACAGGCACTGCGACCAGGCAGCCGCCGCCGACGTCGCCGCGCGCGCCGCCGTCCCGGCCTGGATCCGGGCGGCCTCCGCAGCCTCGTTCTCGGTACGCAGCCGAGCGAGCGTGCTGCGAGCCTCTTCGAGGTCCGTCACGTCGACGTCCGCCAGGTCTGCGTCGGCGACCGCGTCGGTCGCCGAGCGCAGCGTCGCGTCCCAGTCGCTCACCTCGGCCGCGAGGGCGTGCAGCCTGTCGTCGGGCAGCGTCGCCGCGGCGGCCGCGGCGAGGTCGGGGAAGCCGCGCGTCCGCGCCTCCGCCAGCGCCGCGCCCCGGGCAGTGTCGAGCGCGGCCCGCGCGGCGCGGACGGCCGCCCCGTGTCGGGCGCGTGCCCCGTCGCGCCGCACGTCGTGCGGCAACGCGGCGATACGGTCGCGCACCGAGGGGTGCCCGGCGCGTTCGGCGTCGATGGCCGCGCGCTCCTGGTCGAGCTCGCGGCGCAGCGCGGCGCTCCGTTCGGTCAACCGCGCCTGCGCCTCGGTGGCGCGGTGCCAGCCGTCCTCCACCTCGGTGCGCTCGGCCTCGAGCGCAGCCATCGCCGCCTGCAGTTCGCCGCGCCGGTCGGCCGCTGCACGCGCCGCGGCGACCTCCGCCAGCAGCTCGTCGCGCTCGGCTCGCAGCCGCTGCGGGTCCGGCTGCCCGTCCTGGCTCGCCAGCGCCAGGGCGGTCGCCTGTGCGGTGAGCAGCTCGCCCAGCCGGGACTCCCGGCGGGTTGCGGTCTCCACCGCCTCGTCGCGTCGCGTCCGCGCCGCTGCGACGTCCGCGGCAGTCGCGACGTCGTCGGACACGGTCGCCGGCGCGGGGTGGGAGCAGGAGCCACAGACCGGGCACGGGTCGCCCGCCGTCAACCGGCCGGCCAGCTCGCCGGCCATGCCGGAGATCCGCTGGTCGACGAGGCGCACCAGCTCTGCGTCCGCCTTCATGGCCGCGGTGCGGGCACGCCCCCATGCCGCGCGCGTCGCAGCGACCTGCTCCGCCAGGTCGACCGCGGTCTCGGCGGCGGTGACCCGTGCCGCGAGCTGCTGCAACGCCGTGGTCAGTGCGGGCAGGGCCGCGTCGGCGAGGGCGGCGGCGTGCTGTTGCTCCTGCAGGCGCTGCTGCCGTTCCGGCACGGCCGCGCGACGGGTCGCGAGCTCCTCGGCCCGCTGCGTGCTCTCCTGCAGCTCGCGGCGCGTCGCCGCGAGCAGCGCCTCGCGCTCGGGCAGGTCGTCCTCCCGGGCGGCGCACGCGGCCAGCGACGCGGCGATGGCCGCGTCGCGCGCTGCCGCACCACGGGCGCCCTCGATCTCGTCCGCGGTGAGCGCGCCGGGGTCACCGCCGACGAGCGTGAACGCCTCTTCGGCCTGGGCCAGATCCGCCGCGGACTGCTCGAGGTGCGCCAGCAGCGGGCGGAGCGGCTCGGCGCGGCGTGCCAGGTCGAGCAGTGCGACGCGCGCGTCGTGCTCGGGCCGGGAGGCCTCGTGCGCGACGAGGCGCTCGTGGGCGCGTACCGCCCGAGTCAGCCGCTCCACACGCGCTGCGGCGAGCCGCTCGGCGCGGTCGGCGTGCTCGAAGCGGTCCTGGGCGAGCGCGGCCGCGACCTGCGCCTGCTGGTCGGCGGTCGCGAGCTGCGCGCCGAGCTCGTCCAGTCGGGCGGCGAGCTGGTGCGGGGGGAGGGAGAGCAGCTCGCCGCGACCTTCCGCGTCCAGCCCCGCGGCCTGGGCGGCCGCCGCGAGCGCCTGCGAGATGTGGTCCGCGGCGGCGCGGCGCGCCTGTTCCGCGCGGTGACGCCGCTCCTCCAGGTCCGCGGTGATGCGGTCGTAGAGCTGGGTGCCGAACAGCTTGGTGAGCAGCGCACGGCGGGCGTCGTCGTCGGCGCGCAGGAACTGCGCGAACTCGCTCTGCGGCAGCAGCACCACCTGGGTGAACTGCGCGCGGGACAGGCCCAGCAGGTCCGTGACGAACTCGCCGACCTCCGCCTTGTTCGACGAGACCGACGTCCAGGCGCCGGCGCGCAGTTCCTCGAGGTGGACCGCAGCCGCCTGCCGGGTCGTGCCCTCGCCCCGCTTGCGGGGCCGCACGTGCTCGGGCGAGCGGGTGATCCGTAAGCGCCGCCCGCGGACCGACAGCTCGAGCCGGACCTCGGGGGTGGTGTGCGGATCGGCGAACGCCGAGTGCAGGCGGTCCTTGCCGGACCGTTCGCTGCTGAGCTCGCCGTACAGCGCGAACGTGACCGCATCGAGCACCGTCGACTTGCCGGCGCCCGTCGGGCCCTCCAGCAGGAACAAGCCGCTGCCGGCGAGGTGGTCGAAATCGACCTGCTCGCGCCCGGGGTACGGTCCGAACGCCTGCAGCTCGAGTGAGTGAAGGCGCATCAGGCCACCTCCGCCTCGCCGGCGGGCCCTGGGTCACGGGCGTGTACCGCCTCCACCGATGCGCGCAGCACCGCCAGGACCTCGTCGTCGGCTTCCTCACCGTCCACGAAACGGACGAACTCGGCACAGATGTCGACCGGATCGGTCAGCGTCGCCAGGCGCGCGAGGTCGGCGGCCGGATCGCTCAGACCGCCCTCGGGCTCGAAGGCCAGCAGCAGGGTGTGCGGCCAGACCGCGCGCAGCTGCTCGAGCGGGGCGTGCGGCCGCGACGGGTCGGTGATCACCGCCCTCACCCAGGCGTCGCGGCAGCCGGCCAGGTCGGACGCCGCGCGCTCGAGGAGGTCCGCGAGGCGCCCCCGCACCTCCCGCAGCGGTCGCGGGACCGGCACGAGCAGCGACCGGCTGGTCACCGTGCCGTCGCCGTCGAGGTCGACCAGCTCGACCGACTTGGTGTGGTGGCGCTCGGAGAACGAGAACGCCAAGGGGGACCCGCTGTAGGCCAGCCGCGCCGAACCGGCGACCGGGTGCTGCCGGCCGTGCAGGTGGCCGAGCGCGACGTAGTCGAAGCCGCGGAACACATCGGCCGGCACGTCTCCGATGCCGCCCACCCGGATGTCGCGCTCCGACTCGCACCCGGACCCACCGGTGACGAAGGCGTGGGCGACGACCACCGTGCGGGTCAGGCCGCGCCGTGCGGCGTCCGCGCGGATCCGGTCCGCCGCGGCGCACAGCACCGCCGTGTGCGAGCGGTCCGCGTCGAGCTCGAGCCGCACGGCGTCGGGCAGCAGGTACGGCACGCCGTAGACCCCGACCGGGCCATGCGCGTCGGTGAGGATGATCGGCTGGTCCAGGTCCGCGACCCGCGTCCGCAGGTGGATGCCCGCGGCCGTCGAGAGCCGGCTGCCGAAGCCGAGCCGCACCGCGGAGTCGTGGTTGCCGGCGGTGACCAGCAGCGGGATGCCGGCCGCCGCGAACGCGGCGAAGGTGCGGTCGAGCAGCTCGACGGCGGGCAGCGGGGGGACCGCGCGGTCGTAGACGTCACCTGCCACGACGACGAGGTCGACGTGCTCGTCCAGCGCCCGCTCGAGCAGCCACTCGAGGAACGCCTCCTGGTGCCCGAGCAGGTCCTGGTCGACCAGCCGGCGCCCCAGATGCCAGTCCGAGGTGTGGATCAGCCGCATGCCCCCCGTGCCCCTCCTGCGTGTGCGACCACGCTGTCGATGATGCGCGAGCCGGCCGCCGGAGCGGGGGAGCGACGCGCGCGTCGTGCACCACACGGTCCCAGCCACCTCCGACAGCGGTGCCCGTCCCGCCCGGCGCGGCGCCCGCGTACGGCCCTCCGTAGGCTGTGAGCGCGTCGACCGCCGGCCCCGGCCGCAACGCTGGTCGGCACCGGCACTCACTGGGATCACGGCGACCGACGAGGTGGACACAGGTGGCAGGCACTGACGAGCGCGCACGCATCGTGGTCGGTATCGACCCGTCGGGGACGAGCGACGAGGCGGTGCGCTGGGCGGCGGACGCCGCAGCGACGCGCGGCGTGCCGCTCGTGCTGCTGCACGCCGTGCCCGCGTTCTCCCAGCACCTGGTCGGTACGCGCGGCGGCGCCGACGAGGTCGGCGCGGCCGCGCAGGAGCTGCTCTCGGGCAAGGTGAGCGAGCTCGCCCGGTCCCACGCCGGGCTCGAGGTGCTGACCGAGATCACCACCGCTGCGCCGTACGAGTCGATCCTGGAACAGTCCGAGCGGTCCGCGCTGCTCGTCCTCGGCTCGCACGAACGCGGTCCGCTCGGCCGGGCGTTCCTCGGCTCGGTCAGCCACTTCGCCGCGATGAACGCCGTCGCGCCGGTGGCTGTGGTCCGGCGCGCCGTCGAGGACCGCGACGCGCCGATCGTGGTCGGCACCGACGGATCGAAGCTGAGCCGCCCCGCGCTCGCGTTCGCGTTCCAGGAGGCGGCGTACCGCAAGGTGCCGTTGCAGGTGGTGCGGGCCTGGAAGGCCGACGTCCCGGTCGACTACGGGCGCTTCGTGCTCGACCCGCAGGTACGCAGCGTGGTGCGCCAGGACGTCGAGCGGTCCTTCGCGGCGGACGTGGAGCCGCACGCCTCGCAGCACCCGGACGTCGAGGTACGGACCACCCTCGTCGACGGGGATCCGACGACCGTCCTCGCGGACGCGGCGGCCTCCGCGCAACTGCTGGTCGTGGGCACCCGGGGTCGCGGGGCGGTCGGGCGGGCGTTGCTCGGTTCGGTCGCCACGAACCTGCTCCACGGCGTCTCGACGCCGATCGTCGTCGTACCCGTCCAGAGCGGGACCTGAGCCGGCGCCCGTCGCTGCGGCGGCCGGGCGTGCCATTTCCGTTCCGCCCGCCGGCGCAGCTGCCGGCGGGCGGACCTGTCGTATCCCGCCGTCTCCGTTCGTGGAGGGGGTGTGCGGCGCGCCTGCGGGCCGCGGCACCGAGCGCCGGGACAACTCGGTTGCGCGAACGGAGACGGTGGCCCCCGATGGTCTCGCGGTCGACGTCGACCAGCCACCGGAGCTACACCGGTTCCCCCGCCGGGACCGGTACGACGAATCGAAAGGTGACGCCTGAGATGGCGCGATACCTGCTGTCGGTCTTCGGACCGGCAGAACCCACGGAGTACGGCAACTACCCGTCCAGGGAGGCGATGCTCGAAGCGTTCGCCGACACCGGGGCGTTCAACGACAAGCTGCAGCGCGACGGCCATTTCGTCTTCGCGGACGGGCTGGCGCCCGCCACGACGGCGACGACGGTCGACGGGCAGGAAGCCCAGCCGGTGTTCACCGATGGGCCGTACCTCGAGTCCAAGGAGCACATCGGCGGGTTCTGGGTCATCGAGGCCGCCGACCTCGACGAGGCGCTGGCGCTGGCCGCGGAGGGATCACGGGCGTGCCGCGGCA
This sequence comes from Candidatus Nanopelagicales bacterium, assembly GCA_017848795.1. GTDB lineage: Bacteria > Actinomycetota > Actinomycetes > S36-B12 > CAIYMF01 > JAFIHG01. The sequence goes on from JAFIHG010000025.1 coordinate 39,268, forward strand.
AGGTCGAGGTGCGCCCGTTCCAGACCGAGGAGGGGGTGCGGGCGCTGCTCGAGTCGTGAGCGATCCCCGGGTGCAGGAGGCGATCACCCGTGCCCACCACGAGGAGTGGGCGCGGGTGGTCGCTGGGCTCGCGCGGCGCTTCGGTGACCTCGACCTCGCCGAGGACGCGTGCGCCGAGGCGTTCCTTACGGCGGTCGAGCGGTGGCCGCGGGACGGCGTGCCGCCCAACCCCGGGGGTTGGCTCGCCACCACCGCCCGGCGCAAGGCGCTCGACCGCCTGCGCCGGGAGTCCAAGCGCGACGCGAAGTACGAGGCGGCCCGGATGCTCGACGACGACACGCCGCAGACCCCCACTGGCCCGGTCGAGGACGACCGGCTGCGGCTGGTCTTCACCTGCTGCCATCCGGCGCTCGCGATGCCGGCCCGGGTGGCGCTCACGCTGCGCCTGCTCGGCGGGCTCACCGTGGCGCAGATCGCGCGCGCGTTCCTCGTACCGGAGACCACGATGGCGCAGCGGATCACCCGCGCGAAGGCGAAGATCAGAGCAGCGCGCATCCCGTACCGGGTGCCCTTGCCCGAGGACCTCACCGAGCGCTCGGCCGGGGTCCTTGCCGTGGTCTTCCTCGTGTTCAACGAGGGCTATCTCGCCAGTTCGGGCGACGAACCGTTGCGCGTCGACCTGACCGACGAGGCGATCCGGCTCGGCCGCCTGCTGCACGACCTGCTCCCGGACGACGGCGAGGTGAGCGGCCTGCTCGCCCTGATGCTCCTCACGGACGCCCGGCGCCCCGCGCGCGTCTCGACCGACGGGGAGCTGGTCACCCTGGCCGAGCAGGACCGCAGCACCTGGGACCAGCAACTGATCCGCGAAGGTCACGACCTGGTCCGTGCCCGGCTCGCCGCGGTGGCGGCGGGGGGCCGGCCGCCCGGGCGCTACCAGCTGCTGGCCGCCATCAACGCGGTGCACACCCACGCCCGTACCGCCTCCGACACCGACTGGACGCAGATCGTCTTGCTCTACGACCGCCTATTGGCCCTCGATCCTTCCCCGATCGTGCGCCTCAACCGTGCGGTCGCGGTGGCGGAGTGCGACGGTCCAGCACTGGCGATCCGCGAGGTGGACCGGCTCGGGGACGTCCTCGACGAGTACCACGCCTTCCACGCGGTCCGCGCCGACCTGCTGCGCCGGCTCGCACGTCCGGCCGAGGCGTGCGCCGCGTACGACCGGGCGCTCTCGTTGAGCGCGAACCCCGCGGAGCGCGCATACCTGTCACGCCGCCGCGCGGAGGTCGCTGCGCTGGTGTCCTAACGCTCGACCATCGGCGGTGCGGTGGTCACGGTGACGCGCGAAGAGCGTTGGCGGTACTGCAAGACCGCGGGCAACGACTTCCGGCGACGACGACGCTGCGAGGGGTGCCGTACGGCCACGGACGAGGCCGGCGCGCTGGGGGAGAGCTGCTCGCGGAGGTCGACGAGGTCGGCAGCTGGTCGTCCGGTGCTCGTCATCGAGTTCCTCCCGTTCCGGCAGTCCCTGCTGGGCCTTGCCGCTGCCTCGCACGATAAGTCCGTCCTGGCAGGGCGGCAACCGCAGGCGCGTCGCGACCAGCACGGCCGGCGCGAGCGCGGACGTACGAGGTCGACAGCGGACGCGCTCGAGGCGCGTATCACCTGCTCCCGGTGACTCCGCTGCGGTAACGCAGGATCGCCGCGCCGATCTCGATCCGGTCGCCGTCCTGCAGCCGGTGCTCGCGGATCTCGTTCCCGGCGATGCGGGTGCCGTTGGTCGAGCCGAGGTCGACCAGGTCGTAACCGCCGCGCACCGGGCGGATCTCGGCGTGCCGGCGGGAGCACTCCGGATCGGCGAGCACGACCTGGCAGGACGGGTGCCGGCCGATCTGCCAGGTCCTGGCCTGCAGCTCGACCACGGCACCGCCCGGCAGCTGCAGCGTCGCACCGCGCAACCCGCGGTCGTCGCGCTGGCGGGTGAGCGAAAGGTCCGTGAGCTGCACCAGGTCGAGTACCGGATCCTGGCGCAGCACAGCGGCTTCCAGCTCGCGCAGGGCGGGGCCCACGTCGATGCCGAGGTCGTCGGCCAGCAGCGCAGCGGTACGGCGCAGGACGTCGAGCGCCTCGCCCTGGCGGCCGCTGCGGTAGAGCGCGAGCACGAGCAGCCGCGCGAGCTGCTCGTCGTACGGCTCGGCTGCGGCGGCGGCCTCGAGCTCGCCGAGGATCTGCAGGTGCCGACCCAGCTCGAGCTCCAGCTCGTACCGCTCGTGCAGCAGCGCGGTGCGCTGCCGGTCGAGCGGTACGACGAGCTCCTCGAGCTGCGGTGCGCCGCGCAGGTCGGCGAGGGCCGGACCCCGCCACAACCCGGACGCCAGCCGGAGGAGGTTCGCCGCGGCCGCGCCGTCGCCGGCACTCCGGCACGCGCGTGCCTGCTCGGCGAGCGCCGTGGCCTGCGCCAGGTCGAACCGGTCGGCCGGCACCGTGAGCACGTAGCCCGGACTGCGGCGCCGCAACGGGGTCGGGTCGTCCTCGCCGCTCCGGAGCAGCCGGCGCAGCTGGGACACGTACACCTGCACGGTGGCGGACGCGTGCTCCGGGACCTCACCCCACACGAGTCGTGCCAGCCGGTCGGTCGACACGACCCGACCGGCGTCGAGCAGCAACGCCGCGAGCACGGTGCGCTGCTTGCGACCACCGAGGGCGACCGGCGCGTCGCCGTTGCGCACCTCGAGCGGGCCGAGAACGCGATAGCGCAGGCCGCTCACCGGTGGGTCCGGCCGTACGCCGAGAGCAGCACCGGCGTCCTTCCGGCGTAGGCGCCCGGGGTCAGCGACTGGGCGAACACCCGGCCGCGCACTCTGCGGTCCGGCGCCGGCCGCAGCCGGGCGTCGGCGCGGAACCCGACGGCCCGCGCCTGGGCGAGGGCGTCGGGGACCGGCTCACCGACCAGCCGGGGCAGCACCCCCGGCAACGGGACCCAGGCCGAGCGCCCGCCGGGGCCGACCGCGCGGACCGACCAGCGGTACCAGCTCGTCCGCGCCAGCAGCGTCGGTGCGTCGACCGTCAGCGCGTCGTCCACGGTTGCGCGACGCTCCGGCGTCCCGACGACAGACCCGCGGTCCTTCGTCGTGCGCTGCAGCTCGAAGCGGCCGACGGGTCCTCCACCGCTGCCGGGCTGCCAGGAGAGCGCGACCGTGACGGTCGCCGGCAGCTGCGGACCGGTACGCGCTGCCACCGCGAGCACGAGCGCCTGTCCGGGGCGCGGCGCGCTCGGGGCGGCGGGCGGCGCGGCGGGTGGAGGCGGCGCGGCCGGGGTGCCGGGAGCATCCGGGGCGCCCTGCCGAGGACGGTCGCGACCCGACCGGGTGGGGTCCGCCTGCGGCGTCCGCTGGCTGGTCGCGGAGCGCGCCGACCCGGGTGCTCCGGGCAGTGTCGCGGTCACGAGCCGGGTCCGGACCGTCCCTCCCTCGGGTGCGGTGGGCGACGCCGGTGGTGCCGCGGGCGGGCTGGCGTGGCCGGCGCGGGTCTGCCCGCCCGCTGCCGGCACCGTCGCGCCGACCGGCAGCCGGTCGTCGTCACCAGCGCCGGCAGTCACACCCGGGTCGGGGGCGGTCTGCGGCGCCGGGCCGCCGTCGGTGAGCCGGTAGGCGGTGAACCCGCCGCCGAGCACGAGCAGGGCCGCCACGCCGGCGGCGACACTGCGGCGACCGCGGCGTACCCGGTTCCCGCCCGGCGAGCGCCGGGACAGCGTGACCTCGCCGGGGGCGCCGGCGGTCAGCAGCGGCGGGCCGCCGTCCGGCGTCGGGGTCAGCACGGGTGGGGAGAGCACCGGCCCGCCATGGGTCGCCAGCACCTCGGCCAACGCGACGCCGAGAGCCTCCGCCGAGAGCGGTCTGGCTGCGGGATCTTTCGCCAGGGCGCTCTCGAGCACCTCGCAGAGCCCGTCCGGGACGCCCGCGTCCCGCAGATCCGGGACCGGCGCTGTCGCGATCCGGGCCAGCAGGGGGACCAGCGTCTCCTCGCCGGAGCGTACGAACGCCGGTGCGCCGTTGAGCGCCGCGAACAGCGTGGAGGCGAGGGAGTACACGTCGGCAGCGGTGCCGCCCGCGGCGCCCGCGAGCACCTCCGGGGCGGCATGGGCGAGGGTGACCGAGACGGCACGGCTGCGGGTCTGGAACGCCCCCGGCACCGAGGCGATGCCGAAGTCGAGCAGTTTCGGCGTGCCCAGCCGGTCGAAGAGCACGTTCTCCGGCTTGATGTCCCGGTGCAGCACCCCGACCCGGTGCGCCGTCTCCAGCGCGCCGGACAGCGCGACACCGATCGCCGTGACCTCCTGCCATGGCAGTGCCGCCGACGCGCTGCGTGCGGCGAGCGTGCCACCCTCCAGGAGCTCCATCGCGAGGTACCCGGAACCGTCGCTCGCCAGCCCGCAGGCGTGGACCGTGGCGATGTTGGGGTGGCTGCCGACCACACCGAGCGCCTGGCACTCCCGGGCGAACCGGGCGAACGACTCGTCGTCGGCGGTCACGCCGGGCAGCAGCTTGACCGCGACGATCCGGCCGAGCGCGTCCTGACGGGCGAGATGCACGACCCCGAACCCGCCACGGCCGAGCTCGCGCCGCAGGGTGAAACCCTCGATCGTCGGTGGCACGAGGAACTCCTCCCGTCGGCGGACCCGCGCCCGGACAGGGTACGTCGTCCGGCGTGACAGGTCCGCCCACCTGCAGCGGGCGGACCTGTCAGCCCGTCAGCAGCGCCCGGCGCGCTTGGACACGAGGCGCAGCTGCCCGTTGACGACGCTGCCGTCGGCGACCGAAGCGGCGTCCGTGGCCGGCCACTGAGTGCGGAAGACGCTGCGTACGCAGACGTTCTTGCGCACCTTGCGCTTCTGCACGTGCACCGCGCGGAGCTTGACGGTGCCGGTGCTGCCGATCGCGACCGTTCCGCAGCCGCCCGGCACGGAGGCGGTCTGCGTGGCGGACCGCAGCTTGTAGACGCCCGCCTCGCCGCTGCGGGCGATGATGCGGTTCTGCGCGAACGGCGTTCCGTTCGGACCGGTGACGCACACCGTGACGGTCTTCACGACCGGCCCTGGCGGTGTGACCTCGGTGCCGGGCTCGGCCTGCGCCGCCGGGCCGAGGGTGAGCGCGGCGACCGTGCCGGCGCCGAGTACGAGTGCGGTTGCAAGCGATGTCGCTGCAGTACGGATAGCCACGAGGGGACCTCCCCGGCTCCTGCCGCCGGCCGTTCCGGCGGGACGCCCACGAGGATCCGGGGCCGCGCTTCAGAACTCCTTGCGCAATCCCTGAGCAGCGGCGCGCGGGGTACGGGTATCCGCGTCGGGATTCACCCGCTCGGCCCATCGAGCAGCATGCGTGCCGCCCGAGATTCTGATCGGGCTCAAGTCGGCCCTGCTCGTGCTCACTCTGAATGCAGGTGGCTCGGAGAGGACCGTCGATGAGCGTTTCCCCACCGCACGAGGCGGCTCCGGAACTCGGCACGGGCGATCCCTCGAACCCCGGGGCCCGGCGTCCGCGGCGTTGGCTGCTGGGGGCGGCAGGTACGGCTGTCGCGGCCGGCGCGACGACGCTCGTCGTGCCCGGCGCCGCCGCTCTGGAGGCGAGCGGCGGCAAGGTGCGCCGGGTCAAGAAGCGGGTCGCTGTCACCTGGGACTACGACCGGAAGTCCGGGCGTACGACCGTGACGAAATGGCGCACGAAGCGGGTCTCGGCGAAGTTCTCCGGCGCCAAGGTGTACGAGCGCAATGCGAAGGGCGCCTGGGAGCGCGTGCCGTACGTCTGGGACAAGAAGAAGCGCGCCCTCGTCTACGACCGGCGGCTGCACCTGTCGCTGATGAAGGACCCGCCCAAGAAGGGCAAGGGCGGCGACAAGCCCGACCCGAAGCCGGCGAAGGGCACCACGAAGATCGCCAAGAGCGCGCGGTCGGTCAGCCCGTACGTCGGTACCAGCATGGCCTGGCACCTCGCCCGGCGGGCCAGCTTCGGCCCGTCCCCGACACTGCTCGCCGAGATCACCAAGGCGGGCCCGAGCAGCTGGCTCGAACGGCAGCTGCGCCCGTCGAGCATCCCGGACCCGGTCGCGGACAAGATGCTGGGCGCGCTCTCGGCCAAGGGCCGGGAGGTGCTCCCGGTGGGGATGGCGATCCGGTACGTGCACGACGCCCTCGACAAGGGCCTCTACAACGGCGCCCCGGTGTACCCGTGGCAGCAGAGCCGGCTGGTCGTCAAGGCCCACATCGTGCGCGCGCTGTGGTCCAAACGCCAGCTGCTCACCGTGATGGAGGACTTCTGGGGCAACCACTTCAACGTGCCGTTCTACGCGGACAGCGTGGCCGCGAGCCGCGAGCACCTCGCGGCCACCATTCGGGCCCGCGCGTTCGGCCGGTTCAGCGACCTGCTCACGGCGGTCACCCTCCATCCGGCGATGCTCACGTCGCTGAGCAACCGCGACTCGGACAAGGACCACCCCAACGAGAACCTCGGGCGCGAGCTGCTCGAGCTGCACACGGTCGGCGTCGACTCGCCGTACGGCGAGGCGGGAGTCCTGAACTCCTCGCGGATCCTGACCGGCCTGTCGGTCAGCAGCGATTCCGAGGAGTTCTCCTACAAGGACTGGCGACACTGGACCGGTCCGGTGAAGGTCCTCGGCTTCCAGGACGCGAACCGGTCGGCGGCGGGCGGCCTGGATGTGGCCAAGCGCTACCTGCTGTACCTGGCGCGGCACAAGGACACCGCGCGGCACATCTGCCGCAAGCTCGCCGTCCGGTTCGTCTCCGACGTGCCGTCGAACGCGCTCGTCGAGAAGCTCGCCGGCGTCTACGTCGGGTCCGACACCGAGATCGCCCCGGTGCTGCGTGCGCTTTTCAGCTCCAGCGAGTTCGCGAACTCCGCGGGCGCGAAGACTCACCGCCCGTTCGAACGGTTGATGGCAGCGGTCCGGCTGCTCGAGTTCGCTCCAGCGAGTCGGCTCGCCGACACTGCCGATGCAGTCGACGCGCTGCAGTACCGGGCGAGTGAGGCAGGGCACGAGCCGTTCGGCTGGGCGGCGCCCAACGGCTTCCCGGACGTGACCGGTGCCTGGCTCTCGACCGGCGCGACGTTGCAGTCGTGGAACGGCCGGCTCGCCACGGTCGCGGGGTGGTGGCCGGAGAGGAAGGGCTTCAGCCACAACGAGCTCAGCCTGCTGCTTCCCTACACCGTGAAGCCGTGGAACTTTCCGAGCTCCTACACCTTCGGTGACGTGGTGCAGGCCGTCGCTCGCCGGATGTTCGGGCTCGCGCTGCCGACCGACCACCGGGACGCGGTGTGTGCGTTCCTCGGCGTCAAGGCGGCGACAACGCTCGACAGCAGACGCTGGCTGATGGACGACGGGGCCCTGAACCGCTGGGTCGCACTGTTGCTCGACTCGCCGTACGGCCTGATGCGATGACCTCGGAAGGGGCCGACATGAGGATGCAGACCAGTCCGGACGGCTGCCGCGGATGCGACGAGCTGGCCCGGGTGTCGCTGTCCCGCCGCAATCTGCTGAAGGGCCTGGCCGCTGGGGCGGTCGCGCTTCCCGCAGCGGGCATGCTCGGGACCGGTGTCGCGTACGCGGACCCGAACGCGACGACCTGGGACGGCGACACCCTCGTGGTGCTGAGCCTGCGCGGCGGGTTCGACGGCCTGTCCGCGGTGGTACCGATGCACAACGACCTCTACCCGGACTACGAACGCGCCCGCCCGAGCATCCGGGTCCCGCAGAACAAGCTGGTCGGCCTGGACGGCCGGTTCGGCCTGCACCCCGCACTCGGCATGCTCAAGTCCTGGTACGACTCGGGCAAGTTCGGCGCCGTCGTCGCGGCCGGCCTACCGCAGCCGAACCGTTCGCACTTCGAGGCCATGGACGAGGTCGAGAAGGGCGCGCCCGGCTCGGCGGTCCGCAACGGTTGGCTCAACCGGGTGATGGGCCGTCACCTGTGCGCGCTCGTGCCGCTCTCGGCGATCCAGCTCGGCTCGAACTCCATGCCTCCCGCCTTCGTCGGCGAGCAGACCGCGCTCGGCATGGACTCGCTGGAGTCCTTCACGCTCGACGGGGTGGCCGACAAGGGCGAGGAGCGATTCACGGCCGCACACTGGCGCAACGCGCTCACCAAGCTCTCCAACCGGGCGAGCGCGCCGGTCCAGGCAGCGACCGGCATGACACTGCAGGCGCTCACCGACATCGCGACAGTAGCCAAGTCCAACGCGGGCACCGGCTATCCCGACAGCGACACCGGCCGGACGCTGTGCGATGCCGCGCGGCTGATCAAGTCGCCGATGCCGGTCAAGCTCATCACGCTCGACGTCGGGGACTGGGACATGCACTCGGACCTCGGCCGGCACGACGGCGGGTGGATGCGGAACAACCTCACCGACCTCGGGTCCGCGCTCGCGGCGTTCGCGGCCGACCTGGGCCCGCGACTGGACGGGGTCACGCTCGTCACGATCTCCGAGTTCGGCCGCCGCGTGCTGGAGAACGAGTCCGGTGGCGTGGATCACGGCTGGGGCAACGTGATGTTCGTCCTGGGCGGCCACGTCGCGACCGGGGTGAAGGGACAGTGGCCGGGCCTGTCGAAGAGCGCGCTCGACGCCGCCGACGGCGACGTCAAGGCGACGACCGACTACCGCGCCGTGCTCGCCGAGATCCTCGCCAAGCGCTGCGACGCCGACCCCGCCGACATCACCAACGTGTTCCCTGGTTACCGCGGCACGTCGAGCGCGTACCCGGGCATCATCTCGGGCTAGCGGACCGCTGCCCCGGCAGGATGCGGGGGTGAGCGAACCGCTGACCCTGTCCGAGGCCGACCGCGTCCGCCGGCGAAGGCTGCGGCGCGCCAAGACCTTCGCCACCGGGCTGCTCGTCCTGGCCGCCGTGGTGTTCCTGCTCGTGCGGCCCTACGCCGCGACGGGCGCGACCTGGGCGGGGTACGTGCTGACCGCCTCGGAGGCGGCCATGGTCGGCGGGCTCGCGGACTGGTTCGCGGTCACCGCGCTGTTCCGCCGGCCGCTCGGCCTTCCCATCCCGCACACCGCGCTCATCCCGCGCCGCAAGGACGCGCTCGGCCAGAGCCTCGGCTCGTTCGTCGGCGAGAACTTCCTGGCGCCCGACGTGGTCCAGCGCCGGCTCGAGCAGGCCGATGTCGTGGGGCGCGTCGGTGCCTGGCTGGCGCGGCCGGCCAACGCGGCCCGGCTCACGGCCGAGGCGGCCGGCGTGCTGCACGGCATGCTGACCGTGCTGGACGACCAGGATGTACGGGCCCTCGCTGAGGACGCGATCGCGAAGCGGCTTCGCACGACCCCGCTCGCGCCCGTGCTCGGCCGGATGCTCGAGCAGGTCGTTGTCGACGGGTCCTACCGGCCGCTGGTCGACCTCGTCGCCACGCGCAGCGCGGCCTGGCTGCAGGCGAACCCGATGACGATGATCTCGCTCATCGAGGCGCAGGCGCCGGAGTGGTCGCCGAGCTTCGTGGACCGCGCGCTCGCCCGCCGGATCTACAAGGAGGCGCTGCGCATCGTCACCGACGCCTCGGAGGACCCGGCGCATCCGTTGCGGATCATCCTCGAGCGCTACCTGCGGGGACTCGCGCACGACCTGCAGCACGACGAGCCGACGGGGGAGAAGCTGCAGGCGCTGGTACGGCGGCTGCTCGCCCACCAGGGCACGCGGGACGCGGTCGCGACCGTGCTCGCGGCCGGCCGGCAGGCGGTACTGGAGCTCGTCGACGAGCCGGACGGCGCGCTGCGTACCCGCGCCGCGGCCGCCGTCGCGGACCTCGGCGAGCAGCTGGCCGGCCCCAGCGCGTTGCGCGACAAGGCCGAACGCTGGCTCGGTCAGGCGGCCGCCCACATCACCGGCAGCTACCGCGACGAGCTCACCCGGCTGGTCACCGACACCGTCGACCGGTGGGACGGGGTCGAGGCCGCCCGCCGGATCGAGCTCGTCGCAGGACCGGACCTGCAGTTCATCCGGGTGAACGGCACCGTCGTCGGTGCGCTCGCGGGCGTTGCCATCCACAGCGTTGCGCTGTTGCTCGGCTGAGAAGTCACCGGGCGCACGAGGACGGCCCCCGGACGATCGCGTCCGGGGGCCGTCGGTGCTGTGGGCGGGGATGTCACCCCCGCGGGATCAGTCGTCCCAGGGGCCGAAATCGGCCTCATGCATCTCGTACATGCGTTGCTTCCTTCCGTAGCTGCCCGTCTGCTACGCGTCGCCGCGGAGACGGGCCTGCGTGTTTCCGCTCCCGTGACGAGATCATCGGGAGGAGGAACAGGACCCTTGCGGTGCCGGCCGATAACGATTCGGCAGCGGTTCTGCTGTACGTCCTGGCAGCCGCTCGGTGGGCTGCGCGCTCAGACTACCAGCCCGCCGGATAGCGCTAGTCGGTTGCGGTGAGGTCGCCGTGCCGTTCGAGCCGCTCGAGCACCTCGCGGAAGTGCAACTGGCGCAGCGCAGCGCCGTCCTCGATCTCCTCCCAGCCGATCGGCGCGGCGACCGTCGGCTCGGGTCGACCGCGCAAGGAGTACGGGGTGATCGTGGTCTTCGCCGGATTGTTCTGGCTCCAGTCGACGTACACCCGCCCGGTGCGCTCCTTGCGGGCCATCGTGGAGACCACCAGGTCCGGCAGCGTCTCCGCGAGGGCCGTGGCGAGCGTCTGCGCGATCTCGGAGGCGTGTTCGGGCGCCGCGGGCGGCAGGTCGGCGTACAGATGGATCCCCTTGCTGCCCGACAGCACCGCGATCGGATGGCTGCCGGCGCCGACCAGCAGCTCGCGGGCCGCGAGCGCCACGGTGGCGCATTCCGCGAGGCCGGCCGGCGGTCCCGGGTCGAGGTCCACGACGAGCCGGTCCGGTGCGGCACGCGTGCCGTACCCGGCGGGTTCCTGCCCGCCCGGCGTCGCGCGAACGACGCGCCACTGCGGGGTGTGCAGTTCGAGCGCGGCGACCTGGGCCAGCCAGACGAGCGTCGCGGGTTCGTCGGCGAGCACGTAGTCGACGTCGCGCGACTCCCGCCCGCGCCCGCGATCGGCATGGTGGAACCGGACGGTCGCGAGCCAGGGAGGGTGACCGCGCGGCACGTTCTTCTCGAAGAACACCGGGCCCTCGACGCCCTCGGGCCAGCGCTTGCGGGTGAGCGGGCGGTCGCGCAGCTGGGCCAGCAGGACCGGGGCGACGGCGGTCAGGTAGGAGATGACGTCGGCCTTCGTCGTCCCGGTCGCGGGATAGAGCACCTTCTCCAGGTGGGTCACCCGCAGCGTGCGTTCGCCCACCTGCACCGTCAACGGTCGC
>JAFIHG010000026.1 GCA_017848795.1 Candidatus Nanopelagicales bacterium
CAACGAGGGCGCGCTGTGCCGCAGCCATCACCCCCCGAAGACCCACGGCCTCATCGACATCATCGACTCCGCCGCCGACGGCTCCGCCGTGCTGATCACCGCACTCGGCCAACGCATCCCGATCCCACCCCGACCGGTCCTCCCCGAACCGCGCGCACCACTGCCGACCGACAACGACACCAGCCAGCACGACCCCGGCACGAACCCCACCGCGCAGAACGCCGACGAGCCCCCGTTCTGACGGGCCGCCGGCCGGTCCTTGGTGCTCCTGGCAGCGCCGCGCGTGGTCGTCGCGCGCTGCGATCAGCCGGAGTAGGGCTTGGCTGAGACGATCTCCACGGTCATGGTCTTTCCGGTGGGTGTCTCGTACGAGACGGAGTCGCCGACCTTGGCCCCCATGACCGCTGCCCCGAGCGGCGAGGTCGGGGAGTAGACGTCGATGTCCTCGGTGGCGGCAGCTTCCCGGCTGCCGAGCAGGAAGGTGTCGGTGTCGCTGGCCCCTGCGAACCGCACGGTGAGCACCTGCCCCGGTGCGATCTCCCCGTCCGTCGACGGCGGCGTGCCGATCTGCGCCGACTGCAGGATCTGCTGCAGCTGCCGGATGCGGGCCTCGTTCTTGCCCTGCTCGTCCTTGGCCGCGTGATATCCGCCGTTCTCGCGGAGGTCGCCCTCCTCGCGGGCCGCCTGGATCCGGTTCACGATGTTCTCCCGGATCGGCCCCTGGCGCTCCTCGTACTCGCTGCGGAGTCGGTCGTAGGCCTCCTGGGTCAGCCAGGTCTGGGTCGTCTGCTCGGTCACCGTGATCGATCCTTCGGGATGTGGGCGGCTGGCGGGGTACGCGCTGCCAGCGCCGGTGCGTCGGGGCGAACCATCGAGGTTAGCCCACCTGTCAGGAACCACCGAAAGTCGGCGATTGGGGCGGATTGACCGTTCCCGGTGGGAACGCCGGGGCCGGCACGCGCACCGGAGGCGCATCCAACGCGCACCCGAGCACCTCGCCGGCGACCGCCTGGGTGCGGGTCGCGAGCGCGTACGTGCCTTGCACCCGGGCAGTCCCCGGAGCGATCCGGACCGTGGCATAACCCACGTCGTGGTGGTTGTAGTCCTGCGCGCGCAGCGTGCAGTACGCCGTACGGTCTGCGGGCCGGTCGATCTGGAACGTGACATGGACCAGGTCGGGCGACACGGCGTCGTACGCCACGACTTGCCAGGACAGCGGAGGGTTGACCAGCTTCCACCCCGCGTACCCCCCAACGCCGACCACCGCGGCGCCCACCGCAACACCAGCGGCGACCTTCCAGCGCGCGACCGGAGCGATGCCGTACCGCGCGCGCAGCTGCGGCGTGAGCTCGCTCATGGTCGATGGCACGCTGTCGCTCCGGGGACGGGATTGGATCGGTGGTAGGAGTTGTTGCCACACTGGCAGCAGGACGCGGACCCGGTCCGCGCCTCCAGTATCACCCGACCGGGCCGGACGGGCAGACCCCATGGTCCGGCCAGACGTGCCCGAGGAGAGAGCGTGACCAGCACCCAGGAGGTGGCGGGCAGCCTGCCCGCGCCGGGTGAGGCGTGGCGCCTGATGGCGGTCCATGCGCATCCGGACGACGAGTCGAGCAAGGGCGCAGCCTCGATGGCCCGCTACGTCAGCGAGGGTGTCGACGTGCTCGTCGTGTCGTGCACCGGCGGGGAGCGTGGCGACGTGCTGAACCCGGCGCTCGTCGAGGAGCTCTCGCACGTCGCGGACCTGACCGCGATCAGGCAGGCCGAGATGGCGCGTGCCATCGAGATCCTCGGGGTACGCCACCGGTGGCTCGGCTTCGTCGACTCGGGGCTGCCGGAGGGTGACCCGTTGCCGCCGCTGCCGGAAGGATGCTTCGCGGCCATTCCGATCGAGGACGGCGCACGGGCGCTCGTGCAAGCGGTCCGTGAGTTCCGTCCCCACGTCATCACCACCTACGACGAGAACGGCGGCTACCCGCACCCCGACCACGTCCGGACGCACGAGATCTCGATGATCGCCTTCGAGCGCGCCGGCGACCCCGACGCGTTCCCCGGCACCGGCGAACCCTGGCAGCCGCTCAAGCTCTACTACCACCTGACGTTCCACAAGCAGCGGCTGCTCGCGCTGCACGAGGCGGCACTCGCCCGCGGGCTGGAGTCCCCGTACACGGAGTGGCTCGAATCGTGGGTCGACAAGCCCGAGGACGCCGCGCGCCTGACGACCCGGGTGGAGTGCGGCGACTGGTTCGCCGCCCGCGACGACGCGCTCCGGGCCCACGCGACCCAGGTCGACCCGACCGGGCGGTGGTTCTCGGTTCCGCTCGAGGTGCAGCGACAGGCGTGGTCCACTGAGGACTTCCAGCTCGCCAAGTCGCTCGTGCCGTTCGTGTCCGGGCCGGACGGGCTCGAGCACGACCTGTTCGCCGGCATCGCCGAGCTGGCCGAGCAGTACGACGAGCCGACCGCGGAGAGCGCATGATCGCCGGATACGCCGCCACGCTGACCGGGCTGCTCGCCGACGCCACCCCGTCGCCGAGCCCCACGATGCGCCAGTTCACCGACTCCGACTTCGGCACCGCGCCGGGCATGCTCTCGCTGCTGGCGTTCGTGCTGCTCGCCGCCGCGGTGATCTTTCTGTGGCGCAGCATGAACAAGCAGCTCAAGCGGATCCGGCCCGAGGAGGACCGGACCGACGCGGTGGAGCCGGGACCGGGCGACGCCTCTGCTACGGACGCCGCCCCCGACGACGCACCGGCCAACGGCGCGGCCCAGCGCTAGTCGTCGGTCACGCGGCGCGCCCGCTTCTGCTCGGCGCGGCGCCGCTTGGCCGCCAGCCGTCGCTCCACGGCTGCGCGGCTGGGTCGAGTCGGGCGCCGCGGCCGCGGCGGGGGAGCCGAGGCCTGAGCCAGGAGCTGCGCGAGCCGCTGCTCGGCGGCGCGGCGGTTCTGCCACTGCGAGCGGTGCTCGGAGGCTGTGACGACGAGCACGCCGTCGACGAGCCGATCGGCGAGGCGCTCCAGCACGCGGCGTCGCAGCAGCGGGCCCAGCGCCGTCGACGCCGCGACATCGAAGCGCAGCTCGACCCGGCTGTCGGTGGTGTTGACCGACTGCCCGCCCGGTCCCGAGGACCGCGAGAAGCGCCACTGCAGCTCGGCGTCGGGGATCACCACCGTGCCGCGTACCGGGATGGGCATGACGCAATCATCCTCGGGGATCGGCGCGGATCCTCGTGCACGAGCACGCTCGGGTCCGGGTTAGCGTCCTTGTGTGTCCGACGCTTCCGACGTCACGCGGCTGCTGCGCACCCCGCGCTGGATCGTGCTGACCGCGGCGACCGTCGTGGTGATCGTCGCCTTCGGGGCGCTGTCGTTCTGGCAGTGGCAGCGCGCGCACCGCGACGAGGTCGCGGCCGCCGTCGCCGCCGATCCGGCTCCGGTGGCTCTCGACTCGCTCGCCGGCGCCTCCACCGTCCAGGCCGGGGCGTACGGCCGGCTCGTCACCGTGACCGGGACGTACGTCCGCTCCGCCCAGGGCGTGCTGCAACGTGGCGACGAGCGCTGGGTGGTGACGGCGTTGCAGCCGCGGCAGGGTCCGCCGCTCGCGGTCGTCCGCGGCAGCGCTCCCGGACCCGGTCTCGCACCCGACCCGCCGGAGGGTGAGGTGACCGTCGTCGGACGGCTCGAGCCGTACGACGGCGACCCGGGAGCGCAGCCGGGCGACCCGACCCTGTCCTCCGGGGAGCTGCCGCGCCTGACCGGCTCGGTGGTGTCGCAGCTGCTCGCGCGGGGCGGGGTCGCCGGTGAGGACGTGACGAGCGCCTGGGTGGCGTTGACCGAGCAGACGCCCCGGTCCGAGCTCGCCGTCATCACCAGCGCGAGCGGCCCGGAGGTAGGGGCGGGGCTGCGCTGGCAGAACGCGACGTACGCCGTCCAGTGGGTGCTGTTCGCCGGTTTCGTCGTGTTCCTGTGGTGGCGGTGGTTCCGTGACGACCTGCGCGACGCGCGGACCGAGCGCCGGCCCGTCGATGTGGCTTCGTAGGCTGGCGATGTGACAACTTCCCGAGCGCGGGACGACGGCGCGCTGCTGCGCTTCCGCGTGATGGCGTTCATCGTCGGGGTCGGTCTGCTCGTGCTCTGCGCGACCATGGTCCTGAAGTACGTGCCCGCCTTCGACAACCCGCGACCGGTCGAGGTGTGGGGCCCGATCCACGGGTTCCTCTACATGCTGTACGTGCTCACCGTGCTGGACCTGGGCTTTCGCGCCCGCTGGTCCTTCGGGCGGATCGTCCTGGTGGCGCTCGCCGGCACCGTTCCTTTCGTCTCCTTCTGGGCGGAGCACCGCGTGGTCGGCTGGGCGCGCGCCGCCCGCGCGGACACCGTCGCCGCACGCTGAGCGCCTGCGCAGGCCTGGGAGGAGGCAGTCCTGCGCGGGCGCGGCCCTGCGGTCAGTCCTGCGAGGAACGCCGTTCAGCGGTGAGCGTCAGGACCCCGGCCTCCCCGGTGACCAGGCGATCGGCCTCCTCCCCGCCGTCGCAGCGCAGCAGCGCGATGGTCACCGCATCGGCAGTACGGGCGAGGACGCGCCATGTCCCGCCGGACTCCTCCCAACGCTGGAGTTTCTCGAGATCGCTTGCCATACCTCCATTCTGCGCCTCGGATCCCGTTCTGCTCGGACGCGCGCCGGTGGAGCGTCGAGCGCCCGTCGCTCGGGCACACTGGCCGGGTGGATCTCGACGCGGCCCGCGCGCTGTGGGAACCGGACCCCGGCTGGTTGAACACCGCGAGCTACGGGCTGCCGCCCGCGCCGGCCTGGGACGAGCTGCAGGCGGCGCTGACGACCTGGCGGCACGGTCGGGGGAGCTGGGAACCGTGGGACGCCTCCGTCGGCCGCGCCCGCGAGGCGTTCGCCAGGATCGTCGGGGCCGACGCGCACGACGTCGCGATCGCGGCGACCGCTGCCGAGCTGGTCGGTCTCGTGGCCGCCTCGCTGCCAGCCGGATCGCGAGTGCTCGTCCCCGACATCGAGTTCACCTCGAACCTCTTCCCGTGGGCGGCGCAGCAGGACCGTGGCATCGAGGTGGTGACGGTGCCACCGCACCGGATGCTGGAGGCGATCGACGACCGGGTGACGGTCGTGGCGTACAGCGCTGTGCAGTCGGCCACCGGCGAGGTCGCCGACGTACCGGCGATCGCGGCGGCAGCACGGGCGCACGGCGCGCTCGTCGTCGTGGACGCCACCCAGGCGCTCGGGTGGCTCGCACTGGACGCGGCCGACGCCGACGTGCTGGTGTGCGCCGCGTACAAGTGGCTGATGTGCCCGCGCGGTACGGCGTTCGGTGTCTTCGCCCCGCACGTGCGGGAGTGGGTGCGGCCGAACAACGCGAACTGGTACGCCGGCGCGGACGTGCACGACTCCTACTACGGCCCGCCGCTACGTCTCGCGGCCGGCGCGCGCCGTTACGACCTGTCCCCGGCCTGGTTCAGCTGGGTCGGCGCCGCGCCCGCGCTGGAACTGGTCGAGCGGATCGGGGTGAGCCGGATCGGTGCGTACGACCTGGCGCTCGCCGGCCGCTTCCGGGCCGGGCTCGGCCTGGCGCCGTCGCACAGCCCGATCGTCTCGGCGCGGATCGACGGGGCCGCCGAACGGCTGGCGCGGGCGGGGATCCGTGCCGCGACGCGAGCGGGTGGGCTGCGGGCGTCGTTCCACCTCTACAACACCGAGGCCGACGTCGATGCCGCGCTCGAGGCGCTCGCCTGATGGGGGCCGGCCCGGACCCGCCCTCCGGCGCACGTGAGCGTAGACCCGTGGGCGAGAGCCTGCGCCGCGGGGCCACGGACCGCTACCGGCGGGTCTCGCAGCGGTGGTCCCCCCGTGCCCGCTCCCGGGCGGACGTGGTGGTCGAGGCGGGGGTGCTCGCCTCCCGCACGTTCGTCGCGTCCCGGCTCTTCGGACTCGCCGCCGAGATGGCGTTCTGGAGTGTCTTCGCGCTGCCCTGGGTGCTGCTCGGCCTGGTCGCCGGGCTCTCGAGCTTCCAGGCATGGTTCGGCCTGGACGTGGTCAGCCAGTTCGAGTCGGAGCTGACCCGTACCGCCAGCCAGTTCTTCAGCGGCCAGACGATGAGCACCA
Source organism: Candidatus Nanopelagicales bacterium (assembly GCA_017848795.1). Classification (GTDB taxonomy): domain Bacteria; phylum Actinomycetota; class Actinomycetes; order S36-B12; family CAIYMF01; genus JAFIHG01. The sequence continues at coordinate 6,127 of JAFIHG010000026.1, forward strand.
CGGTCCGCCCGATGATCCAGGAGCTGTTCTCGTACGGCAGCGGTGGGGTGTCGGTCGTGTCGTTCCTGGTGGCGCTCTGGTCCGGCAGCCGCCTCGTCGCGACCTCCGTCCAGGGGGTCGTGCTCGTCTCCGGCGACCGGTACGAGGGTTACATGAGGACCCGTGCCAGGGCGCTCGTGATCTACGCCGTGGGCCTGGTCGGGCTCATGCTCGCGCTGATCCTGCTCGTTCTCGGGCCCGATCTGCTCGGGCGGCTGCTGGGCACCGGCGGTCGGGTGCTCTACTTCGGCTTGCTGGTCGTGCTCGCCGCCGCGTTGCTGCTCGGACTGTTCCTCTTCTCGCCGCGCCGCCGCCCACCGCTGCGCGCGACGCTGCCCGGAGCACTGGCCGGCACGTTGGGTCTGGTGCTCGCCCTCGTCGGGTTGCGCGTCTACCTGACCGTGTCCATCGAGAGCGGGTCGCTGTACGCGGTGGTCGGTGCACCGATCGCGGTGCTGCTCTGGGCGTACGTCACGTCCTACGTGGTGCTGCTCGGCGCGCTGCTGAACCGAGTCCTCGCAGCAACGCGGGCAAGATCCCCCGACCGCCTACGATCTGGCGGGAACCCCTAGCAGGAGGCGGCGTTGGCGAGATCCGGGACCCTACCGAGCGACGGCGTACCGCCCGAGACCCCCGGTGTCCCGGTGCCGCGTGTCCCCGGACGGACTGTCGACGTCCGCCTCGACGTGGCATCCGCCCGGCGCGTGATCGTCCTGGCCCTGGTCCTGGTCAGCGCATGGCTGCTGGGGCTGTGGCTGTTCAGTACGGTCGGCCACTTCCTGTTCCTGCTGTTGCTGTCCTGGCTGCTCGCCGTCGCGATGGAGCCGAGCATCCGCTGGCTCATGCGGCACGGCCGCGGCCGCGGCGTCAGCACCGCGATCACCGGCGTGAGCGGGATCGTCGCGGTGCTCGTCCTCATCGGGTTGTTCGGCAACGCCTTCGTACAACAGGTGATCCAGTTCGTCGAGCTCGCTCCTTCGCTCGTGACCGACATCGTCAGCTGGATCAACTCCACGTTCCACACCTCACTCGACGCCACCAAGATCACCGACCAGCTCAAGCTCGACCCGAGCAACATCGCGAACGTCGCCGAGAGCCTCGCCGGCGGGGTGGTCGGCTTCCTGGGCTCCGCCCTGGCGGTGCTCTTCGACCTGTTCACGGTCGTCGTCTTCGCGTTCTACTTCGCCGCCTCCGGGCCCAAGCTCTTCGCAGCGCTCGCCGTCTGGTTGCCGCCCCGCCAGCAGCGGATCGCCGCCAGGATCTGGGACGTCACGGCCACCAAGACCGGTGGCTACGTCGTCTCCAAGGTCGAGCTGGCGGCATTGTCGGCGCTCTTCCACGGACTGTTCTTCTGGGTCATCGGGCTGCCGTCCTGGCTGCCGATGGCGCTGCTCGTCGGCATCACCGCCCAGTTCATCCCGATGGTCGGCACGTACATCGGGGTCGCCGTCCCGGTGATCATCGCGCTGTTCGAGGACCCGCTCGACGCGGTCTGGATCGTCCTCTTCTCCTCGGTCTACCAGCAGATCGAGACGTACGTCTTCACGCCGCGGGTGTCGCGCCGGACGATGGACGTGAACCCCGTCATCGCCCTGTCCTCGGTCTTCGTCGGCGCCGCCATCTGGGGCCCGCTGGGAGCGATCATCGGCATCCCGATCGCCGCGGCCGCAGTGGCGCTCGCCGAGACGTACGGGCGTCGCTACGAGCTGGACGCCGACGCGGTCGTCGAGCCCGCCACACCTGTCCCTGCAACACCCGCCGAACCGCCCCCCGCCCCCAGCTGACGCGCACCGGCTGATGTCGGTCCTCGCCGATAACGTCGACGACGATGGCGAGTTCGAAGAATCGGAAGAATGCCCCGGCCCCGAGTGTGCGCGCGGGACCATCTCCTGGCGATGCGCACGACATCGTCTACCTCAAGCGGCACGTCGAGGACGATCCCGCGCAAGCCGAGCCCGGCCGCGATGCATTTCACCTCCTGGCGGGGCCCGGTTCGAGCGAGGCCAGCGCCGTTCTCACAGGGTCACTTGGAGCTGCGAGGGTCGGGAAAGCCGAGACTGGTGTAACCGGGTGCGCGCTTGGCGAGCGCTGCGGCGAGGACTGGAACCTCGACGTCGTGGTAGTCGTGTACCTCTGCAGTCTGCTTGCCCGGATGGGCTCGAAGGACCCGGCCGGCGTACTGGACGAGGCGTCCCTTGAAAGAGATCGGCCCGGCCAAAAAGAGCGTGTCGAGTGCTGGACAATCGAAACCCTCCCCGACGAAGTGGCCAGTGGCTACCACGAGCAAAGGTGGGCCGTCCTCGGTGGGGACTAGCCGCTCCGTCGCCGCGGCGCGGTGCTTGGCGCCCATCCCACCCTTGAGAACCACTGGATCCAGCCCCTGCCTAGTGAGCGCTGCTGCGAAGTGGTCGACGTGGCCGGTGCGTTGAGCCCTGATCCACCGACCAACATTGGCGCGCCTCAATTTTGATCTCTGATGGCTGCCGCGGGTGGTGGGGCGGGTGGGAGCCGCCGGTCTGTCCGGCTCTTCCACTGCAGGTCCTTGGTCGCGCCCTGGTCCGGGCTGG
>JAFIHG010000027.1 GCA_017848795.1 Candidatus Nanopelagicales bacterium
CAGCCCGGACCAGGGCGCGACCAAGGACCTGCAGTGGAAGAGCCGGACAGACCGGCGGCTCCCACCCGCCCCACCACCCGCGGCAGCCATCAGAGATCAAAATTGAGGCGCGCCAATGTTGGTCGGTGGATCAGGGCTCAGCGGACCCGCGGACGCTGCTGGGTTCGACCTCTTCCTGAAATGGCTCGACTCATTGCACAGTAGCGTCTTCTCGGCCTTCATCGATCGCAACTTCGACAGCGTCCTTGACCTTGTCGCGGACCCAGCCACGGCTAGCCGTCTGGTCCGAAGCGGCGCCCTTCGGAGCCTGGATCACAAGCTCAGGACCTTCTTCCGGGACGAACGACTGCGGCGTGTTTTCGGCTTCCAGGCGCTGTACGCCGGTGTACCTCCGACCGTGGCTCGGGCGCTGTTCGCCGTCATCACGTATATGGACACCGTTCGAGGGGTCTTTTACCCCGCTGGTGGTATGCACTCCGTACCGCGGGCTCTGGCGAGTACCTTGCGCACTGCGGGAGTTCCGATTCACCTGGGGACCGAAGTGCGCGAGATTGTCCGCAGCAGCGATGGCACGGTCCGCGGCGTAAGACTCACCGACGGGACCCTGGAAGTAGCGGACGCAATCGCGTGTACGTTGGACTTGCCGGTCGCCTACGAGCGGTTGTTCCCCGAGCTCGCCCCTCCACGTTCGATTCAACGCGGTAGGTTCTCACCGTCCGCTGTCGTGTGGCACCTGGGAGTCGAAGGACCATTACCTGCTCACATCAAGCACCACAACATCCATTTTGGTCGAGCCTGGCACTCGGCCTTTCGGGAGTTGGTTGACGAGGGCAGCCTCATGCGAGACCCGTCGCGGCTGGTGACAGTCCCGAGCGTGACCGATTCCTATGCTGCACCGAGCGGCTGCGCCACTATGTATGTACTGGAACCGGTCCCGCACAATGGTTCCTCGATTAGCTGGTCGGAAGAGCGCGTGCCCATGCGTGAACGACTGCTCTCCTTCCTCGAGTCGCACAACTACCCGACCCGGATCATGCATGAGCAATTCGTGACACCGGACGAGTGGGCTGCGCAAGGGATGCATCTCGGAACCCCATTCGCGTTGGCGCACACCTTCAGGCAGTCCGGGCCGATGCGCCCGCCGAACGTCGACCGGCGCGTTCCCGGACTGGTGTTTGCTGGTTCAGGCACTACACCGGGTGTCGGGATCCCGATGGTCCTCCTGAGTGGTCGACTGGCTGCGGAACGGGTGCGACAGTATGAAGCAGCTGTGCATCGTGGGCCGCGTCGGCGAGTGCTGGAGGCTCGGGGGTGACAATGTCGGCTGAGGTCGTGCGGCGCGGGTACGCCCGATGTGCTCAGATCACCCGGGAGCGGGGCACGACGTACTACTGGGGAGCGCTGCTCCTGCCGCGTACTGAACGCCGCCATGTGTTCGCGCTGTATACGCTGGCGCGGATCGCGGACGACATAGTCGACAACCACCCGTCTGCGTCAGCCGAACTGACGGGACGGCGCCTGAACACGTTCAGGGTGGCCGTCTTCGACGCCCTCGGTGCCGGCGAGTCGGTGGTACCGATCCTCGCGGCGATCGTCGCTACTGTACGGGATCTCCCGATCCCCAGCGAACAAATTCGTCGATTCTTCGCGGCTATGGAAGCCGACCTTGTGCGCAACACCTACGAGACCTGGCAGGACCTGCTCGGCTACATGGACGGAAGCGCCGCGGTGATCGGTGAGATGATGCTGCCGATCCTCAAGCCGCATGCTGACGCGATGGCCCCGGCCCGATCGCTCGGCCTGGCCTTCCAACTGACCAACTTCCTGCGAGACGTCGGAGAGGACCTCGATCGGGGCAGGGTGTACTTGCCGCAGGAAGACCTGCGCGAGTTTGGCGCTGATCCTTGGCGCCGGGCAGTAACTCAGCAGTGGCGGGAACTGATTGCCTTCGAGATCGACCGCAACCGACGCCTTTACCGAGAGGCCGACGACGGCTTGGCCGCGTTGCCTCCATCATCCCGGCGATGTGTGGTGGCCGCCCGACTGCTGTACGCCCGGATTCTCGACCGCATCGAAGACGCCGATTACGACGTCTTCATGACCCGCCGCCGCGTGTCTACTCTCGCGAAGTCCACCCTCGCAGCGCGGACTTTGATGCATCGCGACCCGCGCGCTCTGCTGACCGGCGAGCGGTCAACGGAGCGGGCCCACATCGGGTTGGGTGTTTGACCAACTGGTCGTGTTCCTCGACCAGTCTGGACGCGTCACGGGAAGCGCACTCAAGTCTCAGGTGCATCACGACGACTCACCACTTCATCTTGCGTTCTCCTGTTGTATCTTCGATGCGTCCGGGCGACTGGCGGTCACTAAGCGGGCCACGAGTAAGCCCAGCTTTCCCGGAGTCGTGACCAACTCGGTATGCGGTCTGGCTAGGCACGGACGCGGACGAGCTCACCGCCGACGGTACGCACGACGGTGCCGAGAACTGGTACGTGGTTCTTGGCGGCGGCGGCGAGCAGCGCCGAGTGCCACCGCTCGTCCACCACTGTCTGCCGCTCCGGGCCGTGTCGGTGCAGGATCAGACCGAGCTGCATGTCGTGTTGCGCGGCTGCGTCGGCGAATCCGGCGACCGCGGCGTAACAGTCGTCCGGACCCGGGTTGGTCGGCGGTGACTCGATGATGTTGACGACGCCGAATCCGCAGTCGCGGTCCACCATCAGCATGATCGCGCTGAGTCGGCGGCGGTCGTGGGACGGGATGTGATCGGCAGCGAACCGCAACGGGTCCCGCCGTTTCCAGTCCTCCAGCAGTGCGGGCGTGGCGTTGTCGTAACGGTCGAGCTCGTCGTGCTTCTCGAAGGGCCGGTCCGACCGGCGTCTGGTTGTCATGCGAGGACGATCCGCTCGTCGGCGTGTGGATCGTGCACGCCATCCACACCGCGGCTGTGCTACCGGCGGGGGCGGGTCACCGTCTTTTCAAGAGCGCCAGCGCGAGGAGCGCGGTGGCGAAAAGCAGGACGGCCGTGACCCCGGCGGTGATCTGCGAGCCTGTCACGAAGGCGTGGTGCGCCGATTCGACGAGCCGGGAACCGGCCGCCGCGGGCAGCTGCTCGGCAGTGACGATCGCGCCGCCGAGCGTGTCGCGGGCCGCGTGCGCTGCCTCCGGCGGTAGCCCGGTCGTGTCGAGCTGGCGGCGGTAGACCGCGAGCAGGACGCTGCCGAGTACGGCGACCCCCAGCGCCCCGCCCAGCTCGTACGACGTCTCGGACACGGCCGACGCCGCGCCGGCCCGCTCGGGCTCTGCAGACTCCACGACCATCGCCGAGGTCAGCGTGAAGGCCACACCGACGCCGATGCCGATGAGGACGAACCCGACGACATAGAGGCCGGGGCCGCCGGTCGCCGACAGCGCCACCATGACGCCCGCGCCGAGCGCGGCGACGGCGAGCGGTATCCCGAGGGCGAGCCGGGAGCCCCACCAGCGCTGCAGCGGCGCCGCGACGAGGGAGCCGACGACGGTCGCGAGCGTGCCGGGAAGCATGAGCAGCCCCGCCGGGAGCGGTCGGTAGTCCAGCACCAGCTGGATGAACTGGGAGCCGAAGAAGAGCACGCCAGCCAGCGCGAACATCGACAGCGCGTTGGCGATGACCGCCGTCGAGAACGCGCGGACTCGGAACAGGCGTACCTCGATCAGCGGGTGGGCGAGCGCGAGCTGGCGCCGTACGAAGACCCACCCGGCGGCCACCCCGCAGGCGCCGACCAGCAGCAGCGGAGCGGTGGCGCCGTGGGCCGCCGACTCCTTGATCGCGTACACGATCGCGAGCATCCCGCCCGCGGACAGCCCGACGCTGACCAGGTCGAAACGCCCCGCCTGCGGGTCGCGCGACTCGGGAACGACCCACGGTGCGAAAACGACGAGCACCAGCATGATCGGTACGTTCACGAGGAACACCGACCCCCACCAGAAGTGCTCGAGCAGCCAGCCGCCCAGGAGCGGACCGACCGCGGCGCCGCCGCCCCACATGGCCGCCCAGATCCCGATCGCGGTGGCGCGTTGTCGCCCGTCGACGAACATCACGCGGATCGACGCCAGCGTCGCGGGCATCAGGGTGGCGCCGGCCACGCCTTGCAGGACGCGCGCGGCGATGAGCAGCTCAGCGCTCGTCGAGAACGCCGCCAGCACGGAGGCGATCCCGAACCCGGCGGCGCCGAGCAACAGCACCCGGCGCCGGCCGATGCGGTCGCCCAGCGCGCCCATCGTCAGCAGCAGCGCGGCCAGCACGAACGAGTACGCGTCGATGATCCACAGCAGTTGGGTGCTCGTCGGTGCGAGCGCCTCGCTGATGAAGGGGACGGCCAGGTCGAGCACGGTCGCGTCCACCGCGACGAGCAGAACGGCGAACGCGAGCACACCGAGACCGGTCCACTCGCGCGCGCCGGCCCGCGCCGGGGCCGGCGCGGTGTCCTGCTCGGCCGTCATCGACAGTCCTCCCAGCAACTCCGGCAGTCGGCGACCGGACCGACCGTCCGGACGGTATGGTGTCACACATGAGACCAGGCGACACGCGCGCCCGCATCCTGGACGCCCTCGAGCTGTTGCTCTCGCGCGCCGGCTCCTCGCAGCAGGTCTCCCTCGAGGCGGTCGCCGCCGCAGCCGGGGTGTCCAAGGGCGGGCTGCTGCACCACTACCCGAGCAAGGAAGCGCTCCTCGCCGCTCTCGTACGCCGCCTGGGGGAGCGGGCCGACGCGCAGCTCGCCGATGCGGTGGCCGGCGGCACCAGCGTCGCCGACTTCTACCTGCAGGCGTACGACGACTCGGACGAGCAGAGCCTCGCCCTGCTGCGGTCGGCCATCGCGGCGCTGCGCTCCGCCGACGGGCAGCACACCGAGGTGCAAGAAGCGCTGATCGAGGTCCTGCGGTCCTGGGACGACGGGCTGCGGCGCGAGATCGCCGACCCGGTACGCGCCGAGACGGTGCGGCTCGTCGGCGACGGGCTGTTCCTCGCGGCGCTGCTGGGCCTGCCGCAGCCGGATCCGGCACTGCACAAGGAGGTCGTGCGTCGCCTGCTCGACGGCGCCCGATGAACCGGGCTGAGTCGCGACCGCTGCTCACGGCCACGACCTGCTCCGCCAGAACGCGACGCAACCATCCGTTGGTCGAGCGTAGTCGAGACCATGATCACCGATGTGGTCCGCTCCGAAAGAGCGGACGCACCCATCCGCCGGTCGAGCGTAGTCGAGACCATGATCACCGCCGTGGTCTCGACTACGCTCGACCACCGAGTCTCACCCGGTCTTTAACGCGTCGACGGGCGCGCCACCAGGCCCAAAGTGACTCGATTTCGCTCGACCACCGCGGACCTGGCCGGTTTTTCATGCGCCGCCGGGCGCGCCACGAGGCGCAAAGTGACTCGACAGCAGCTCGCTCCTGCGTTCCCCGGGGGTTCGTGTCGGGGGTGGGGAAACCGGCCGTTCCGCGGGTACCGGAGCCGCCCCGGCGTTAGTGTCGGGCCCGCTCGGGGCGTGATCAGCAACGGGGCCGATGGGTGTGGAGGCGACATGGACGAGGTCCCGGGGACGCGCACCTTCCGTGACTCCGGTGCCGGGTACGACACGTTCATGGGCCGGTACTCCAAGGAGTTGGCACCGGCGTTCGCCGACGTGTGCGTGCCGGCGGCCCCCGGAAGGTTCCTCGACGTGGGCTGCGGTCCGGGGGCGCTGACCGGAGTCGCCGTCGCCCGCCTCGGCGCCGCAGCGGTCGCGGCGGTGGATCCCACGCCGGGCTTCGTCCGGACGTGTCAGCAGCGCTACCCGGGGGTGGACGTGCGCGAGGCCACCGCGGAAGCGCTGCCTTTCGGCGACGACGGGTTCGACGGCGCCGCAGCCCAGTTGGTGCTGCATTTCGTCACCGACCCGCAGGTGGCCGTCAGCGAGATGGCGCGGGTGGTACGCCCCGGTGGTGTCCTCGCCGCTGCCGTCTGGGACTTCACCGGTGGCATGCAGATGCTGCGGGCGTTCTGGGACGCCGCGTTGAGCCTCGACAGCGCGGCTCCGCACGAAGCGCACGAACTGCGGTTCGGTAGCCCGGGTGAGCTCGCCGAGCTGTTCTCGGGTGGTGGATTGCAGGACGTGGCGGAGTCCACGATCACCGTGGCGTCCCGCTACGACGGGTTCGACGAACTGTGGGAGGGCTTCCTGCGGGGGATCGGGCCGGCCGGTGCGTACGCAGCCGCCCAACCCCTCGAGAACCAGGCGCGGCTGCGCACGGCGCTCTTCGCCGAGGTCGGACGACCCGAGGGCGGGTTCTCGCTCGACGCGACCGCCCGGATCGTACGCGCCCGCACTCCGGGCTGACCCGCGTACGCGCGGCCGCTCTGGCATCCGCAGGATGGCGTACGACCCGCTCGCGGAGAGCGTCGCGTTGATCGCGGCCGGCGAGCCGTTGCCGGTACCTCGACTCAGTCGGCGGCGGCGGTTCGCCGCGATGGCGGTCGACGTCGCGGGTGATGTCGCGGTCACCGTCTTTGCTCGACGCGGCGTCGGATGCACCTGGCAGGACTACCACGTGCTGGCGCGCCGGGGCGACCGGTGGGTGCTGCTCGGTGGAGGCGGCGGGACCAGCGAGCCGGACCTGCTCGACGAGCGTCCGGCGGTACTGCCCGCGGCACTCTTCCTGGCTGCCGACGGTTCCCGGACCGGAACCCGGGCCATGGCGGTGGGCGGCGCCGGTGGCGTGCGTGACGACCGTGGGCGCATCGGCCGGTGGCCCTGGAGCGGACGGTGGGTCAGCTACGGCGAAGTCCGGGTCTCGGTGTCGGTCGCGTCCCTCCGGGTGGACGGCGCGTACCCGCGGGCGATCCCGGTGCCGTGGCACGGCCGCGCGGTGGTGGTGTGGACGGGGCGGCGACCACCTCGGTTGACCGCTCTCGACGCGGGCGGCTTTGCGATCGGTACGGCCGTCCTGCCAGGACGGTGACTGGGAGCGCCGTGTCCGCCGACCGGTCCGGCTTCCGGATGGTCGACCGTGCGATGGGAATTTATACCCCATAGGGGTATGCTGGGGCGGCATGAGTCGACTGCGCCGCGAAACCTCACCCATCGAGCCCGCCGAGCATGCCGACCACACGGAGCGACCCGAGCACACCGAGCCTGCCGCTTCCGCGACGTCGCCGCACGGCGATCATGGGGGACACGGCGATCACGGTGGCCATGGTCATGGCGGTCACGGCGACCACGCCGCGTCCTTCCGCCGGCTGTTCTGGGTGATGCTGCTGCTCGCCGTGCCGGTCGTGGCGTTCTCCCCGATGTTCGCCTCGCTGCTCGGGTATTCACTGCCGGACACCGGCTGGACCACCTGGATCGCACCGATGCTCGGCACCGTCATGTACGGGTGGGGCGGATGGCCGTTCCTGACCGGAGCGGCCGCAGAACTGCGTGCGCGCAAGCCCGCGATGATGCTGCTGATCGGCCTGGCCCTCACCGTCGCATTCGTAGCGTCGTGGGGCTCGAGCCTCGGCATCCTCGATCACCACCTGGACTTCTGGTGGGAGCTCGCACTGCTCATCGTGATCATGCTGCTCGGGCACTGGATGGAGATGCGATCGCTCGCGCAGACCACCTCAGCGCTCGATTCCTTGGCGGCGCTGCTCCCCGACGAGGCGGAGCGGGTCGAGGGCGAGCAGGTGGTCCGCGTCGACCCCGCGGAGCTGCAGGTCGGCGATGTGGTGCTGGTCCGGCCGGGTGCCGCGGTACCAGCCGACGGCACCGTCGTCGAGGGGTCGGCGGCGATGGACGAGTCGATGCTGACGGGGGAGTCGCGCACCGTACGGCGCGCGAGCGGAGAGCACGTGGTGGCTGGTACGGTCGCGACCGACTCCGGGCTGCGGGTCGAGGTGACTGCGACCGGTGAGGACACCGCGCTCGCCGGGATCACGCGCCTCGTCGAGCAGGCGCAGAGCTCCACGTCACGGGCACAGCGCATCGCCGACACCGCAGCCGGATGGTTGTTCTGGTTCGCCGTCGGTGCGGCGGCGCTCACGGCGGTCGTGTGGGGGGTGCTGCTCGGGCGCCCTGACGATGCCGTCACCCGGACCATCACCGTGCTGGTGATCGCCTGCCCGCACGCACTGGGCCTGGCCATCCCACTGGTCGTGTCCATCGCGACCGAGCGAGCCGCACGCGCCGGAGTGCTGGTCAAGGACCGCTTGGCGCTGGAGAGCATGCGCACCGTCGACACCGTGCTGTTCGACAAGACTGGCACCCTCACCAAGGGCGAGCCCGCAGTCATCTCGGTGACCGCCGCGGACGGCACAGCGGTCACCGCCGCGGACGGTACGGACGGCAGAGCCGACGAGGTGCTCGCGCTGGCGGCGGCCGCCGAGGCGGACAGCGAGCACCCGCTGGCCCGCGCGATCCTACGAGCGGCGCGCGAGCAGGGCCTGCAGGTTCCGGCAGCGACGGACTTCCGCTCCGCACCCGCGGTGGGCGTGACGGCGGTGGTGGACGGGCGTGAGGTCCGGGTAGGAGGACCGCACCTGCTCGACGAGACCGGCCAGGAACGGTTGGCGCAGACGGAGGAGTGGGTGGCGGACGGTTCGACCGTCCTGCACGTGCAGCGCGACGGCGCGGTGGTCGGCGCACTCGCTCTCGCCGACGAAGTACGCCCGCAGTCGCGCGCCGCGGTCGACGAGTTGCACCGTCGGGGACTCGAGATCGTGATGGTGACCGGGGACGCGCAACAGGTGGCCGAATCGGTCGGCCGTTCGCTCGGCATCGACCGCGTCTACGCCGGGGTGCGGCCCGAGGACAAGGCCACGACCGTGCAGGAGTTGCAGCAGGAAGGCCGCAGGGTCGCCATGGTCGGCGACGGGGTGAACGACGCGCCAGCCCTGGCTCAGGCCGACGTCGGGATCGCCATCGGGGCAGGCACCGACGTCGCGATCGCCTCCGCGGGCGTCGTGCTGGCGGGCGACGACCCGCGGGCGGTGACCTCGGTGATCGAGTTGTCGCGTGCGACGTACCGCAAGATGAAGCAGAACCTGTGGTGGGCGGGCGGCTACAACCTGGTAGCGGTGCCGCTCGCCGCCGGCGTGCTGGCACCCATCGGATTCGTGTTGCCGATGTCGGTCGGTGCGATTCTGATGTCGCTGTCCACGATCGTCGTCGCGCTCAACGCCCAGCTGCTGCGCCGGCTCGACCTGCGCCCGGCCGACCCGGAGGACGCCACCTCATCGGCCTGATCGCAGGTACGCGCGCCGGGGACGTCAGGCGAGGGCGAGGAACAGGCGCTCGAGCTTGGCCGAGTCGGTCTCCGCTCCCGTCGCAAGGCACTCCTTGAGCCCACCCGCCACGAGCGCGAACCCGGCGCGGTCGAGGGCCTTGCTCACGGCGGCGAGCTGGGTCACGACGTCCTCGCAGTCGCGTCCTTCCTCCAACATCCGGATGACACCGCTGAGCTGGCCCTGGGCGCGCCGCAGCCGGGTCGTCACAGGGGCGGTCGTGTCGGGACTGAGCTGCATGGCGCTGATGATACCCCCTGGGGTGTAGGGCGGCCGGGCGCGCCGCTTGCCCTTCCGCACGGTTCGGCCTGGCGCCCAGCCTGCGGTTGCCGGTCGCGCAGGGGTCACGTAGAAGGGTTGCGTGACCGACGACTGTGCCGAGCGGTTCGACGACCTCGTCGGTGGGCTCGACTACCCGATGTACCTGGTGACGGCGACCGCGGGCGGTGAACGCGCCGGATGCCTGGTCGGCTTCGGTACCCAGACGAGCATCCACCCGCCCCGGTACCTCGTCCTGATCTCCGAGCAGAACCACACCTGGACCGTCGCCGTACGCGCCACCCATCTCGCGGTGCACATTCCGACCGCGGCCAATGCTGAGCTGGTCACGTTGTTCGGCAGCACGAGCGGCTCCACCACGGACAAGTTCGCTCGCTGCGCCTGGCACGAGGGGCCGGCCGGGGTGGCGTTGCTCGACGACTGCCCGCAGTGGTTCTGCGGGCGGGTGCTGGCCCGGCTGGACGGGTTGGGTGATCACACCGGCTTCCTGCTCGAGCCGGTCGCCGCCGGTCCGGAGCACGCCCTGGGCCAGTTCGGCTTCCAGCAGGCGCAGGTGCTGCCCGCCGGCCACGAAGCCTGACGCCGAACTTTGCTTCCGCCCCTTGGGCGACGAGGCGATGCTCGGTCGCCGTCGAGCCGCGTCGAGTGGATCGGTTGCGCCCGATCAGCGCGGGGTCGGGCGCGGCTGGGTGTCCGGGAGCAGCGGAACCGGTACGTCGACACCGCCCTCGCGGGTGAGACGGCTGCCCATCCGCACCAGGGACGGCTCGGGTACGAACCCGCCGGCCACCAGCGCCTCACCCATGGCGAAGCCGGGGCAGCGGGCCAGCAACTCCGGATCGGCGTAGCCGAACACCTCGCTGAGCTCGGCCAGATCGCGCGGTGAGCTCATCTTCATCAGCACCAGGTTGTCGCACTGCGACAGCACGTTCGGGTGGATCTTCGACGGACGCTGCGTGGACAGCAGCAACCACAGACCGTACTTGCGGCCTTCTGCGGCGATCTGCACGATCCGGTCGGTCAGGGCGCGGTCGAGCGGGTTCTGCGGCTCGGGGGAGCACAGGTTGTGCGCCTCGTCGATGACGATGAGCAGCGGTCGCCGCTGCTCGCGATCCGACCAGAGCTGGTCCAGGACGGCGAGCGCGGCGACACGCGCCTCTCGGTGGTGGTCGAACCCGCCGAGGTCCATCACCGTCATGCGGGGACGCTTGCGGACCACGTCCTCCGCCGCCTCCGCGCCACGTGCCCAGAGCTCCCATTCCAGGACACCGAGATTCTCGATGCGTCTGCCGAGCTCGCGCCGGCCCGGCTCGCTGCTGGCGGCCAGCGTCGGGAGCAGCATCGCCTCCGCGCCGAGCGGCGTGCCCTTCTCGAAGCGCAGGAGCACGTTGTACTCCTCGGGGTCGGCGAGCGGGTCGAGTTCGAGGACTGCCGCCTTGCTCCGCAGGTCGAGGTCCAGGAACCGGGTGCGCAAGCGCTGGCCCTCCGGCGCGGTGGAATGCAGGACGCGGATGTCCGCCGTGCGGATCGCGTCGGCCTCCGGGCCGGTGACCCCGTCGCGCAGCTCGGTGACGTGGACGAAGTCGGCGTTCGGGTCGAGCACGAGCATCGGCAACGCGGTACGCACGAGAAGCTGTTCGAGCAGCACACCGAGCGCGTACGTCTTGCCGGATCCGCTCTGGCCGCACCAGAAGGTGTGCCGGTTGAACTTCTCAGCGCGCAGCAGCGCCGGCTCCGCGTCGTCCCGCTGGCTCAGGATGCCGATGGGAAGGGCCGTGGACATGGCGGTGATCGTACGGCGGCCCGCCAGGGGCGACCCGGCCGGGCAGGTCAGCGCGGCTTGCGCTCGATCTGCATGACGGTCGCCTTCGGCTCGGTGAAGAACTCCCGGCTGAAGTTGCCGCCCTCCCGGCCGACTCCGGAGTCCCCGACCCCGCCGAACGGTGCGCGCAGGTCACGGATGAAGAAGCAGTTGACCCAGACGGTCCCGGCCCGGAGCCGGTCAGAGACCCGGTGTGCCCGGGAGAGGTTCTCGGTGAACAGCATCGCGTTCAGGCCGTACCGGGTGTCGTTGGCGAGATGGACGACCTCGTCCTCGGTCTCGAAGCTGTTCACGACGCAGACCGGGCCGAAGATCTCCTGGCGGTACTGCTTGGCGTCCAGGGGCAGGTCGGTGAGGATCGTCGGGCGTACCAGCCAGCGGCCGTCCGGGTCGAGCCCGCCGGTGAGGATCTTTCCGCCGTCCTGCTCGACGCTGTCGATGTACGAGCGCACCTTGGTGAAGTGTTCCTCGGAGGCCAGGCACGAGAACTGGGTCGCCGGGTCGAAGGGGTCGCCGATCACGAGCGCCTCGGCAGCCTCGCGGAAGCGCGCCAGGAACTCGTCGTAGATCGCCGCCTGGACGAACAGCCGCGATCCGGCGAGGCAGATCTGTCCGGCGTTGCGGAAGATCGCTTCCACCGCCCAGTAGACCGCGTTGTCGAGGTCCGCGTCGTCGAACACGATGTTCGCGCCCTTGCCGCCGAGCTCCAGGCTCACCGGGATGAGCTGCTGGGATGCGGACGACATGACGAGCTTGCCGGTGCCCGACTCACCCGTGAACGTCACGCGGTCCACCCGCGGGTCACCGGTCAGAGCCGCGCCGGCCGGTACGCCGTACCCGTTGAGGACGTTGATGACTCCGGCGGGCAGGCCGGCCTCGATAGCGAGCCGGCCGAGCTGGGTCACCGACGCGGGCGTGTCCTCGGCGGGCTTGATGACGCACGTGTTGCCCCATGCGATGGCAGGCGCGATCTTCCAGGTCGCCATCATCAGCGGGAAGTTCCACGGCGAGATGGCGCTCACGACCCCGACCGGCGGGTAGCTCGTGTACGAGTGGTGCCCGCTGTCCATCGGCAGCACCTCGCCGACGTGGTCGCGTTGATGGTCGGCGAAGAACCGGAAGTTCCACACCGAGCGGGCGACATCATGCTTGGCCTGCGCGAGCGGCTTGCCCATGTCGGTGCTGTCGAGCCGCGCGAGAAGCTCGGCGTGCTGCTCCATCGCGTCGGCGAGGCGATGGATGTGGGCCGCCCGTTCGGCCCGCCCCATCCGCGGCCACGGCCCCTCGTCGAAGGCGCGGCGAGCGGCGGCGATGGCCCGGTCCGCGTCGGACGCCGAGCCTTCGGCGACCTCGGCCCACTGCTGCTGCGTCCAGGGGTTCACGGTGGCGAAGCGCCGCCCGTCGAGGGATTCGACCTCTTCGCCGTCGATCACGTGGCCGAAGAACTCCAAGCCCGCGTCCGCCGTGGTGCTCATGGGATTTCCTTCCCGGTCAGTCGTTTCGGGTACCGCGTTCGGCGATCGTGACGTCGCCGGCGGCGAAGTGGGTGGCAGGGACCTCGCGGACGATGACCCGGACGCTGGCCTTCGGCGCGTCGATCGAGCTGACGACCGCGTCGGTGAGCGCGCTGATCATGGTGCGCAGCTGCTCCGGTGTACGCCCGCTGGTGAGGGTGACCTCGACGAACGGCATCAGCTCGCGCCGTCCGCCGAGCCACCGGAGAGGAACACCGAGCCGAGGCTGGTGAAGTGGCAGGCAAGTGAGGCACCGGGAGGTGCGAAGACGGCGTCGGTCATGCCGCCGGTCAGCACGATCCAGCCGGCCTCGATGGCGTGCCCGCGGGTGGCGAGGTCGTTGGCGGCCAGGGCGAGTGCCTCTCCGGGGTGGCCCTGCACGGCGGCGCCGGTCGCCGAGTCGACGACCGCGCCGTCGACCTCGACGAGGACCGCTTCCAGGCCCAGGTCCAACTCGGTCGGGTGCAGCCCGACCGGCCCCGTGACGAACGCACCGGAGGAGGCGTTGTCGGCGACGACGTCGCCGGCGGTGAACCGGAAGTTGCGGTACCGGCTGTCGATGACCTCCGCGCCGCCCCAGACCGTCTCGACGGCCGCCATCGCCTGCGCGCAGGTGACACCGGGCCCCTCGAGCCGCTCGCCCATGACGAACACGATCTCCGGCTCGACGCGGGGGTGGATCAGCCGCTGCTGCGGGATCGGATCCCCGGCGGGCAGCACCATCGCGTCGGTGAGCCAGGCGACGAACGGGGTGTCCACCCCCATGCGCTGCTGCTTGGCGCGGCTGGTCAGCCCGAGCTTGACCCCGACCAGGTGCTCGCCGCGGTCGAGGCGGCGGCGCAGGTTGTGGTCCTGGATCGCGTACCCGGTGGCCAGGTCCAGCGCCGGCCACTCGTCGCTGAACGGCTCGCGTTCTCGACGCTCGGCCTCGCAGGCCAGCAGCTCGGCGGCCACCGACTCCACATTCCAGGTGATGGCGGTCATCAGTGGGCTCCGGCGGTTTCGTAGAGGGCGTCGCTGGCGGCTCGTTCTTCGGCCAGGGCGAGGGCGATGTCGATGATCATGTCTTCCTGGCCGCCGACGTAGCCGTGTTCACCGACGCGTTGCAGGATGGCGTGGGCGGGCACGCCGTAGCGCTGGCTGGCGCGTTCGGCGTGCAGCAGGAAGCTGGAGTAGACCCCGGCGTAGCCCTGGGTGATCGAGGAGCGGTCGGTCCAGGGTAGGCGGGGGATGAAGGGGCGTACGACCTCTTCGGCGGCGGCCAGGACCGCGGGCACGTCGACGCCGGTGCGGATGCCCATGCGGTCGAAGGTGGCGGTCAGCACCTCGGTGGGGGAGTTGCCGGCCCCGGCCCCCAGGGCGCACAGGGCACCGTCGATCTGGGTGGCGCCGGCCTGGTAGGCCAGGACCGAGTTGGCCACCCCGAGGGAGAGGTTCTGATGGCCGTGGAAGCCGACCTGGGCGGTGCCGGCGAACTCGTCGAGCAGAGCCTGGACGCGGGCTTGGGCGTCGGTGAGCACCAGCGCACCGGCGGAGTCGACGACGTAGACGCACTGCGCGCCGGCATCGACCATGATCCGGCCCTGCCGGGCCAGCTCGGCAGGGGAGGCGCGGTGGGAGAGCATGAGGAACCCGACGGTCTCCATGCCCAGGTCGCGGGCGGCGGCGAAGTGCTGCACGGACACGTCGGCCTCGGTGCAGTGGGTCGCGATGCGGGCGACCGTCGCGCCCCGCTCGTGCGCCTTGTTCAGGTCGTGGACGGTGCCCAGCCCGGGCAGCAGCAGCACCGCGATCTTGGCCTGGGTGGCCTCGTCGACCGCGGCGGAGATCAGGTCGAACTCGTCGACCTTGGAGAACCCGTAGTTGAACGAGGACCCGCCCAACCCGTCGCCGTGGGTGACCTCGATGACCTCCACTCCCGCGCCATCCAGGGCGTGCACCACCGCGCGCACCTGCTCCTCGGTGAACTGGTGGCTCATCGCGTGCGACCCGTCGCGCAGTGTCGAGTCGGTGATCCGCAGATCCCGCCCCGCGCGGGCCGTGCCGTCCGCGGCGGGTGTGCCCTCCCGCAGCGACGCGTCGTTGTTGTTGCCGTTGGCGGTGTTGGCGGTGTTCGTGGTGGTCATGCGTTCGCTCCGATCGGGGCGGCGGGTTCGGCGACCCAGCCCGGGTCCTGCCCCAGCTTGTGGGCGACCAGCAGGTCCCCGACCCGGGCCGCGGCCGCGGTGATGATGTCCAGGTTGCCGGCGTAGTCCGGCAGGTAGTCCCCGCGGCCCTTGACCTCGATCGGCACCGTCACCCGGGCCATGCCGTGCCACAGCTCACGGGCGGTGTCGAACTGCGGCTCGGTCCGCAACCGGTAGCCCGGCACGTACTCCTGCACCCGGGCCACCATCGCGTGGATCGATGCCAGTACGGCGTCCTGCACCGGACCGGGCTCTGCCGCCTCGGCCGGGATCGCGCAGAACACCGTGTTGCGCATCATCAGCGGCGGCTCGACCGGGTTCAAGATGATGATCGCCTTGCCGCGCCGTGCCCCGCCCACCACCTGCAACGCGGTGGCGGTCGTCTCGGTGAACTCGTCGATGTTCGCCCGCGTGCCCGGCCCGGCCGACCGGCTCGAGATCGAGGCGACGATCTCGGCGTACTCGACCGGCACCACCGAGGACACCGCATGCACGATCGGGGTCGTGGCCTGGCCTCCACAGGTGATCAGGTTCACGTTCGGCGCCGCGAGGTTGAACTCCAGGTTCACCGGCGGGCACACGAACGGCCCGACCGCCGCCGGGGTCAGATCGACCGCGATGATCCCCGCTTCGGCGTACCGCGGAGCGTTCGCCGCATGCGCCCGCGCCGAGGTCGCCTCGAACACGATGTCGGGCAACACCGGCTGGGACAGCAGCCAGTCGACCCCCTCCGCCGACGCCTCCAGCCCCAACCGGGACGCCCGCGCCAACCCGTCACTGGCCGGGTCCACCCCGACCATGAACCGCGGCTCGATCAACTCACTACGGCGCATCAGCTTGAACATCAGATCACTGCCGATGTTGCCCGACCCCACGATCGCCGCAACACCTCGACGCTGCTCGCTCACGACCCCTCCTTGCCGAACACCGCGGTCACACTGCCCATACCGGCGAACCGCGCCGTCACGGTGTCGCCCGCCCCTACCGTGACCATCGGGGTCGCTGCCCCCGGAAGGATCACGTGCCCCGGTTCGAGCGTCACCCCGAGCGCACCGACCGTGTCGGCGAGCCATACCAACGAGTTCAGCGGCGACCCGAGCACCGCGCCACCGGCCCCGGTCGCCACCAACCGGCCGTTCTGGTGCAGCGTGCAACCGGTCAGCCGCAGGTCGATGTCCCCGATATGCGTCGGTGTACTGCCCAGCACGACCGCCCCGGAGGAGGCGTTGTCGGCGATCGTGTCGATGATCCCGATCCGCCAGTCCTCGATCCGGCTGTCGACGATCTCCAAGGCCGGCAGCACGTAGTCGACCGCGTCCAGCGCCTGCGCGACGGTGACGCCGGGGCCGCGCAACGGGCTGCGCAGCACGAACGCGATCTCCGGCTCGATCTTCGGCGCGATGAACCGGCCCGGCGGGATCGGCGCATGCTCGAGGTAGAAGAAGTCGTCGAGCAGGTGACCGTAGTCCGGCTGGTCCACCCCCAGCTGCGCCTGCACCCGCGCATTGGTCAGCCCCACCTTGTGGCCGCGCACCGTGCGCCCGCGGGCCTGCAACGCCTCGACCTGCAGCAGCTGGATCGCGTACGCGTCCTGCAGCGTGATGTCCTCGTACGTCTCCGACAACGGCGCCACCGGCTTGCCCGACGCGTACGCCTCCAACAACCGGTGCGCCGCTTCGGCGCGGGTCAGCGGGTCCACCCGTCCTCCTCACTCCACCGGACGCCGGTCGCGGCGGTGTCGTTCACGTTAGGTGTTGCCCTGCGCAGAGCAGCGCCGGGTTCCGAGCAGCGGAACGGTCGTGGCCGTCCCCGGCCGGGTTCCGCGGGGAGGGTCAGAGCTGTTTGGAGATCCGGCGCGCGGCGCCGATCAGCAGCGGCACCAGGCGTTCGATCTCGGGCCGCACGTCCTGGCTCGGGCCGAACACCGAGACCGCGGCGATCGCCGCGCCCCGCCCGTCGAGCACCGGTACCGCAACCGAGCTGACCCCGTCGAAGGACTCGTCGTGCGACTCGGCGTAGCCCTTGCGCCTCACGTGATCGATCGCCGTCCGCCAGTCGGCGGCGGAGCGCACGGTGCCGCTCGCGCGGGGAGGGAAGCCGGCGGCGAGCCGGGCCTCGGCAAGCGCCGGGTCGAATGCCGCAATCGCCTTGCCCGAGCTGGTGCAGTGCGCCGGGTATCGGTAGCCGGAGTGGCTGAGTACCGGGCTGCTGCGCGCGGTCAACAGCCGCTCCACGAAGACGATGTCCGCTCCGTCGGCGACGGAGAAGTTCACCGTGAACCGGGTGGTGCGCCGCAAGTCCTGCAGGATCGGCATCGCAGCGTGCCGCAGCGTGTGCCGGGCGAGTGCGAGCTGACCGAGCTCGTACAGGTGAAGGCCGAGCCGGTACTGGCCGTTCTCCGGGTTCTGCGACACCATCCCCCGGCTGGCGAGCGTGGTGAGCAGCCGGTGCGCTGTGGACTTGGCGATGTCCAGGCGCCGCGCGATGTCCGAGACGCCGAGTTCGCCATCCACGGCGAAGCACTCCAGGACGTCCAGGGCGGTCCCCACCGAGCGCAGCGCCTCGCTCTGCCGACCACCGCCGGCGGCACCTCGCCGCATCGGGGTGGTGGTCACCCAGGGTCCGTCCGTCGCGGAGACCATGCCCCTCCCGCTCGTCGCCCGAGCTAGAAGGTATCCCGAAGCCGGTGCCGAAGGCCATGGTTCGCAGGTCTCGTCAGCGCTTGATGAGTGGCGAGCGCAGCCCGCCGCCGGCCTTGTCGGACTCGTCGAAGAACTCCTCGCGGTAGATGTCCCGCGGGAAGAGTCGCTTGCTCATCATCGTCTTCAGCGCGGCCTCGACCATCGGGGGCGGGCCGCAGAGGTAGCCGCTCTTGCCCTGCAGGGTCGGGTGGTCGGCAGCGAGTACGTCGGTCACCATGCCGATGCCGTACCCTTCACCCGCCTGCTCGGCGGTCTCCTCCGACAAGCACGGTCGGTAGGTGAACCGGTCCGGGTAGGCCCGCTCGAGCTCGCGGAAGAGCTCGACGTCGTAGAGCCACTCGCGGGTACGGGCGCCCTGGTAGAGGGTGAGGTGACCGTCGTACGCGTCGTTCTCCAGCGCGTGCCGGATCATCGACTTGATGGGCGCGAGCCCCGTCCCGCCGGCGACGAGGACGGCGTCGCGGTCGCCGCCGACCTTCAGGACGAACCGGCCGTACGGACCCGAGAGGGCCACCTGCTCGCCGACGCTCATGGAGCTGAAGACCCAGCCGTCGCTCGCCAGCCCGCCCGGGGTGCGACGGACGTGGAACTCCAACCGGCGCGTCTCGGTCGGCGGGGTGGCGATCGAGTACGTGCGGTCGACGCCCTTGCCCGGGACGACGAACTTCAGGTACTGCCCGGCGTTGTGCCGGATGTCCCGGTCGAGCTCGACCACCAGCCGGCGCGTCTCGTGGGCGATGTCGTCGAGCGCGACGACGACCCCGGTGTAGTCCTGCACCGGGTGGACCTCGATGTCGTCGTCGACGTCGATGTCGGCCTCGAGGACGACGTCGGACCGTGGCGTCGCGCAGCACGGCAGACACATGCCCTCGTCGCGTTCGAAGTCCATCAGGGCGAACGCGCTCGCCGCACCGTGCTCGATGTCACCGTCGAGCACCTCGCTCTTGCAGGTCGCACAGGTGCCGTGCGTGCACGAGTGGGGGAGCCAGACACCGTTGCGCAGGCAGGCGTCGAGGATCGTCTGGTCCTCCCTGCACTCGATCTCACGGCCGAGCGGCTCGACGGTGATGCGGTACGTGCTCATGGCCCTCCTCCCGAGGACGCCGTGGTGCAGGTGGTACGAGATGTGACAGGTGCCGGCCCGCCGTCCCGCGGGCCGGCACCCGCGTCACGCCGCGCGCAGGGCGATGACGTCCTTGTGCTCGATGCCGAGCTCGGCGAGCGTCTGGTCCGGGCGCGGGGTTAGCGGCACCCCCCACAGCGAGAAGCTGTAGGCCGCGTCCGCCTTCCAGTCCGGGTCCTCCTCCGCGTACGGCACGACCATCTGGGTCCAGAAGTCGCCCCATGTCATCGCCTGCGGCGCCCGGAACATCGCGGCGGCGCACCACCACGGGTTGTCGGCGAACCACACGCTGACCAACTGGTCGTCGCCGTACAGCTCCTGCCGGGAACGCGAGGGGAAGCGGTACTCGCCGATCGCCTTCACAGCCATCTCACTGCTCTCCTTCCGCGCCCAGGCCGGTCGGCGTCTGGGCGTGCCAGCGCTGCCAGTTCAGGTCGTCGCGGGAGCCCTTGTGCTCGCCGCTGTCGCCGTCCTGCAGGCCGTACCAGGCCAGCACGTCCGGCAGGGTGGGCCCGCCGCAGTTGCCCTGGTAGATCTGGTGCACCGGCAACCAGGCCTGCACATACTTCTCCGGCTCCCGCTCGAAGATCCACTGACAGCCGTCGGAGCAGGTGTTGAACTTCTCGCCCTCGTAGACGCTGACCCGCTGGGCGATCGTGGTGGGATCGCCGGGCTCGGTGAAGGTCATCGGGATCTGGCACACCTGGCACAGCTGCGGCAGCCCGCGCACGAAGTGCCGACCGCCGGCCGCGATGTTGCGCCGCTCCTTCTCCCACAACGGGCGGAAGTACTTGTCGAAGGTGTCGGGGTAGGTCGCGCTGAGCCAGGCCATGTGCTCGTCGTCCGGCACGCTCGTCGTGAACGCGGCGGCGTGCGAGAACTGGTACAGCACCCAGTACACCTGGTGGGAGAGGATCTCCTTCTCCGACAGTGCCTGCTCGACGTGCCGCGGCGGCGTGATCCCGTAGAAGGCGAGGTCCTGGAACAGGCCCTGCATCATCTGCTGCTCGAAGTACAACTCGAAGGCCTCCTTCCAGCTCATCACCTTGCGCGGCAGCATGTAGTCGAGCATCTGAGCGACCAGGCCGGTCACCCGGTAGCCGCGCCAGAACCACTTGTCGATCCATTCCTGCACGATGGGGACGTTGTCCTCGTCCTGCTCGAGCAGGAACTTGATCGCCTCGAGCCCGAGAGTCATGTGGCGGGACTCGTCGGACTGCGCCGAGAACCCGAACGTCATCGTGGGCAGGTCGCCGTTGAACGATGCGCCGGACATGAACGGTACGAACAGCAGGTTGGTGAGCAGGTACTCGAACGAGAACCCGATCGCGATCAGGAACTCGAACGGGCCGGCCGACAGCGCGTCGTCGAAGAACGACTTCGGTACGGACAGGTACCACACGCGGTCGTGCTGCTGCAGGTAGTTGTGCAAGCCGCTGTAGTACTTGTTGTAGTTCGACAGCGTGTGGATCTCGGTCTGGGCGTGTCGGATCTCGTCGATCGACTGGCAGAGCGCCGCGAAGCGCGGGCCCGGTCCGGCGAGGTGACGCGCCAGGTAGGCGAAGTTGCGGTGCGCCTGGTACTCGAGCGGCGTGACACCTTGCAGGAACAGCTTCATGGTGTTCAGGTACGAGGCGTCGGTGAGCGACAGGTGGCCCTGTCCCTGGGCGAACCCGTCGAGGACGGCGTAGAGGCGCTTGTCCTTCTCCGCCTGGTACTTCGCGTACGCGTCGACGGTCAGGCGGAAGGGGTCCTCCCACTTGCTCCAGTCGTGGATCTTGATCCCCTCGAACTCGGTGTAGGGGAACATGTCCTTGGGGTCGACGTAGCTGGGCTCCCAGTCCAGGTCCCGGGTGAGGGCCTGGTACCGCTGCTTCATCGGCAGCTTGCGGGTCTTCTTCGACGCGCTGCGGGAGGCGTCAGGGGCGATCGTCATGGGGTGCCGGCCTCTCTCAGTGATTCCAGGCGATGACGATCTCGTCGTCATCCCATTCCTTGATGTGACCGAAGTAGGTCACGATGGCCATCTGGAACTCGTGGGTCTCCCACTCGCGGCCGAGGCGCTCCTCGACGGTCTCGCGGTTGACCACCAGCCGGCCGGGGCAGGTGATGCGCACCAGTCCGGGCATGTGCTGCACCGAGCAGTCGGGGTTGTCGGCCTCGATCGCCTCGACGACGGCGCGGTTGGTCTCGCTCTCCTGGATGTCGACGCCGACGAGGCGCTGCGCTGCGGAGAGGGTGGTGTCGGACATGTCGCTCCTTCGCTAGGCGGTGGCCGGCGCCAGGGCGGCGCGGATCCGGTCCGAGGCCTCGTCGACGGCGGCGACCGCGGCCGCCCCGGTGACGAGGCCGTCGGCGACGGCGGCGATCGGGGTGACGGCGTCGTTCGCGGCGGAGAGCGCCTTCTCTGCTGTCTGCGCGAGCAAACGGCTGTTCTCCTCGCCGTGGTCCGGGTCGGCGGCCCACGCCTTGTACAGCGCGTCGACCCAGCGGCGCTGGTCCTCCAGCCATCCGGTCAGGTGCTGCGCGACGAGGCTGTAGGCCGGCGCACCCCCGGTGAGTGCGAGGTCGTCCAGATGCGTGAACAGCACGTGGTAGAGGACCTGGTCGACGACGTCGAGGGTCACCAGGCCGACGCCCCAGTCGGGCTCGACGATGGTCTCCTCGACGAGCCGGCGCATCGGCTGCAGCGCCTCGGACCGCATCCAGCTCTCCTTGGCCTGCCCGAGCAGCACCGCCGTACCGCCGTCGAGCGCGATGCCGGCCCGGCTGATCAGCTGGGCGTTGCCGATGCGGTCGAACGCGGCGTACGCGGCGCACTGCGTGACCGTCGCGCCGAAGCCGAACCGGGCCGCCTGGGTCGACACCAGCTGCGCGCCGGACTCGTAGTGGCGCAACGGGATCACCAGCTCGGCGAGCACCGTGCGCCACTCGTCGGGCAGGCGTACCAGCAGGTTGCGCGATTCCAGGTAGTCGAGGGTCGCCCCGAACGCGTCCGACATCGCCGCGCGCGACGTCACGTACGGCGCGTAGTAGTACTGCCGCGGGTCGGTGAACGAGTACGGGTCGGTCAGCCGGAAGACGCTGAACGACTCGTCGTAGATCTCCTTGCTCGGGTCCCACAGCGGGCGGTAGTGGAAGTTCTCCTTGGCCTGCAGGTCGATCGTCCCCTCCTCGTAGCGGGACGCGGGTCGGTCGCCGTAGCGGGCGACGAGGTGGTCGAACGTCTTGCGCGACGGCTCGATCACCTGGGTCCGCAGTTCGTACTGCACGATCGTCTCCTTGGTTACAGGTGTACGGGGTGGTGCCGGACGCCGGACTCGAGCAGCAGCCGCACGAGCAGGTCGGGCAGGGCATCGGGACTGTCGAGCTCGACGGGTGCCTCGCTGTCGAAGCCGTCGCCGATGAGCCGCCCGATCGCCGTGCCGTCCGCGAACGCGGTGGACACCCGCGCACGCCGGCCGCGGCAGGTCACCGAGAAGGCGAGCTCGCTCGGGAGCGTCTCGTCGACCAGCGCGAGCTGGTCGTCAGCGGCGCCGAGCACGGCGTTCGCCTCGCAGACCAGCTGCTCGGCGAGCGAACGCAACGCGACCTGCCGGTCCGCGCCGGTGCCGGTCGCGATCCTCCGGGAGAGCCGCGTGGCGGGCATCGGCAGCGCGTCCGGCTCCACCTGCGCGCCCACGATCTCGGCGACGCGGAGCATGAACGGGGTCATCGCTTCTCCTCCAATCGGGGCGTGCTGGGACGCCGCCGCGGTCGGGTCGTCGCCGAGGCGGCAACGGCCCGAGCGGGCGGACCCGTCAGGTGAGGACCGTCGTGAACCGGTCGTTCAGCTCGCGGGCGTGGTAGAAGATGCCCTTGCCGAGGGCCTCGACGGTCCACACGTTGCACGGCCGGTCCGGGTAGGCGAGGTAGCCGCCGGCGAAGACCTCGTTGCGGTTGCCCGACGGGTCGAAGAAGTAGACGGTCTGGCCACGCGTGATGCCGTGGCGGGTGGGGCCGACGTCGATCGGGACGTCGTCCATCGCGAACAGGTCCGCCGCCTTGCCGACGTCCGACCAGTCCGAGAGCTTGAACGCGAAGTGGTGCAGCTTGGCCTGCGGGCCCTCGATGACGGCGATCTGGTGGATCTGGTTGTTGTTCGTCATCCAGGTGCCGATGAGGTGCGCGTCGTCGTCGAGCGAGGTCTGCACCCGCTCGGTGGCGAAGAACCCGAAGACGTCACCGAGGAACTGCTGCATCCCCGCCACGTCCTCGGCGGTGATGAGCGTGTGGTCGATGCCGGGGACACCGACGCCGACGAGGTGTCGCGGGAACGCTTCGGGGTTGTGCGTGCCGACCTCGGTGCCGATGGCGGTCTGACCGTGGTAGACCTCGAACAGGTGCCCGGAGGGGGTCTCGAAACGGATCCCGTCACTGACCTCGGGGTTCTCGCCGGCCGACATCCGCTGCACTGCCGCGCCGGCGTTCGCCGCGCGCTTCTCGATGTCGTCGATGTCGGATTCGTACTGCACCTTCCAGCCGAATTTCACGGCGCCGACGCCGCCGTCCTCGAGGACGACCGAGTGGTGGTCCCACTCGTCCCAGCCCTTGTAGTAGACCCGACCGTCCTGCTCGAGGGTCTGGTACAGGCCCATCGTGTTCGCGTAGTGGTCCTTGGCCTCGGTCATGTCGGTGACCCGAACATGCGCGTAGCCCAGTCGCATGACGCCCATCAGCTCGCTCCTTCTCGGTCCTGCCGAGCAGCCTCGGCCCGTGCGCGTGCCCGCTCGTTGATCGAGCGGAGCAGGGGGTTGATGAGCCGCAGCTCCTCGTCACGCAGCGCGATCGTGACGTCCCCATTCGGTACCGCCCGGCACGTGAGGCAGGTCCCGCCGGCCCGTTCCTCGTCGGTGAGGACGTTCGCGGCGATCGGGCGGTTGTACGTGACCTCGCCGGCGACGAGGTCGACCTTGCAGACACCGCAGCCGCCCCGTCGGCAGCCGACCGTGTACGCGAACCCGGCGTTGTAGAGGCCGCCCAGCACCGTCTCGTCGGCGTCGAGGTGGATGACCTCGCCCGTGGGTCGAACGGTGACTGTGACCAACGTGCTGCTCCTGCCCGTCAGCGGCTGCCGGCCGGTTCGGTATGGCGACAGCGTGCGGCTCGTTCCGGCAAGGGTCCAGCGGCGTTCCTCGTTACGGAACGGTCGAAGGTCCCGGGTTCCGGGTGAATGTGGCAGAAGTCCGCTCTAGACGGACTTCTGCCACATTCACCCGGAACGCGCGAGGCCAGGCGTTACGGTGCGGGGATGACGATTCCGCAGACGGTCGTGGGTTCGGGCCCCACGAAGGTGCTCGCCCTGCACGGCTGGTTCGGCTCCGCGACCGGGTGGGGATGCTGCCCGAGCTGGTCGACCCCGAGCGCTACAGCTTCGCGTTCCTCGATTACCGGGGGTACGGACGACGCCGGGACGTCACGGGGGAGTTCACGGTCCCGGAGATCGCTCGTGATGCGGTCGTTCTCGCCGACGAGCTGGGGTGGGACCGGTTCGCGCTCGTCGGGCACTCCATGGGCGGGGCCGCCGTGCTGCGCGTCTTCGCCGACGTCCCGGACCGGGTGAGCGCCGTCATCGGCATCAGTCCCGTCCCCGCCTCGGGGGTGCCGTTCGACGAGGAGAGCTGGGCGCTGTTCGACGGCGCCGCGCAGAACGACGACAACCGGTACGCGATCATCGACTTCACGACCGGCAACCGCAACAGCGCGACGTGGATCCGGCAGATGGTCGCCGCGTCTGTGGCGTCCTCCACGCGCGAGGCGTTCGGGGCGTACCTGCCGTCCTGGGCGAAGGGGGACTTCGCCGCCGAGCTGCCGACACCGACGGTTCCGGTGAAGGCGATCGTCGGGGAGCACGACCCGGCGCTCGGCGCGCCCACGATGGAGGCGACGTGGCTCGCTCAGCTCTCCGGCTGCGCGCTCGACGTCCTGCCCAATGCCGGCCACTATGCGATGTACGAGACCCCGGTCGCGCTCGTCACCAGCATCGAGGCCACGCTCGGCGGCTGAGCTCACGCCCCATGACGGTCTCGCTGCACGACCCGCAGACGTACGTCGACGGTCCGCCGTTCGACGAGCTGGAGCGGCTGCGCGCGATGGGGCCGGTCGCCTGGCTGGACGAACCGGAGCTGCCCGGCCTGGCGGCTGGACCCGGGTACCACCTGGTGCTGGAGCACGCGCTGGTGACCGAGGTGCTGCGGGATCCGGACCGCTTCTCCTCGGCGCTGCGCGGCACCCAGGTCAGCGACCCGGCGAGCGCCGAAGACCTGCGGTACGTGCAGCAGATGATGCTCAACATGGACCCGCCGGAGCACAGCCGGCTGCGGCGCATGGTCGCGCGCTCGTTCACCCCGCGCGCCGTACGGTCCTTGGAGGAGCGCATCGCGTGGCACTCCCGGCTGATCGTGGACCGGATGCTCGCCGGTCCGCGGGAGTGCGACTTCGCCAAGGACGTCGCGGCCGACCTGCCGCTGCTCGCGCTGGCCGACGTCCTCGGCGTACCGGCCGAGGACCGGTGGCTGATGTTCGACTGGTCCAACCGGGTCATCGGCTACCTCGATCCCGACTACGCCGTCTCGGCGGACTTCGACGCCGCGGCCGGCACCGCGCTGGCCCGGGAGGCGCTGGCGCTGCGACCTGCGCCGGACGCGGATGGCCGGATGCCCGACCCGCGCAGCCGTACCGGGATGCCGGACCTCTATCGCTACGCGCATCTGCTCGGTGACGCCAAGCGGCTCGATCCGGGTGCCGACGTCATGTCGATCCTGCTGGCCCAGCTCGACGACGAGGGCGGGCTGATATCGGTCGAGGAGTTCGAGAACATGTTCTGGCTGTTCTCGGTCGCCGGGAACGAGACGCTGCGCAACGGTCTGCCGGGCGGGATGATCGCGCTGCTGTCCGACCCGGAACTGCAGCGCGAGCTGCGTGAACGGCCGACCCTGCTGGAGACGGCGGTGGACGAGATGCTGCGGTGGTGGACGCCGGTGATGGTGTTCCGGCGCACCGCGACCCGTGACACCGTGCTCGGGCCGGCGCGCGTCGCGGTCGGTGACAAGGTGGTCGTCTCGTTCCTCGCCGCCGACCGGGACCCGGCAGTGTTCGAGCGGCCCGCTGCGTTCGACGCCCGTCGTACGCCCAACCCGCACCTGTCGTTCGGGCACGGCCCGCACTTCTGCCTGGGCGCGCACCTGGCGCGGGCGCAGCTGCGGGCGCTGTTCGGCGAGCTGCTCGCCCGTTCGTCCTGGATCGAGGCGGCCGGCGACCCGTCGTACCTGCGCTCGAACTTCCAGCGCGGGGTCAAGCGTCTCCCGATCCGCTGGACCCCTGTTTCCGGATGAATGTGGCAGGACGCCGCTAAGAGTGGAGTCCTGCCACATTCATCCGGAACCGGTGGGGAGGTGGACGGTCACGACGGCGCCGGCGTCGTTCGCCACCGCCACGTGCCCACCGTGGGCCTCGGCGACCGCGCGGACGATCGCCAGGCCGAGCCCGCTGCCGCCGGTGGTGCGCGAACGTGAGGCGTCGCCGCGGGCGAAGCGTTCGGTGGCCCGCGGCAGCAGGTCCGCCGGGAAGCCGGGACCGTCGTCGCGCACCTCGAGCTGGATGTGCGGACCGATCCGCAGCGCGCTGACCCGTACCGTCGTTCCGGGCGGGGTGTACGTGGCGGCGTTCGACAGCAGGTTGGTGACGACCTGGTGCAGCCGCGCCGGGTCACCGGGCACGCTCACGTCCGGACCCACCGGTCCGAGCTGCCAGTCGTGCTCCGGAGCCACGACGCGGATCTCCGCGATCGCGTCGTCGGCGAGCCGGGCCAGGTCGACCGTACGGTGCTCGAGCGGACGTCCCTCCTCCAGCGAGGCGAGCAGCAGCAGGTCGTCGACGAGTCCACCCATCCGGGCCGCGGCGGACTCGATACGGGCAGCGGACGCGAGGGCCTGCCCGGGGTGGTCGTCGCCGGCGCGGCGTACCAGCTCGGCGTAGCCGCGGATCGAGGCGAGCGGGGTACGCAGCTCGTGCCCGGCGTCCGAGACGAACTCCCGCAGCCGTGCCTCGGTGTCCTGCCGGGCACGCAGCGAGCGTTCGACGTGGTCGAGCATCGCGTTCATCGCGCTCGCCACCTGCCCGATCTCGCTGGCCGGGTCCGCCTCGGGTACCCGATCGGGGATCGTCACATCGCCGCGGTCGAGGGGGAGGGTCGCCACCTGGCCCGCAGTCTGCGCCACCCGCTGCAACGGTCGCAGCGAGCGCCGGATCCACCAGGAGGCGGCAAGCGTCACGACGAGCAACGCGACGAGCAGCGCCACGAGCTCGATCACCACGAAGGCCCGGGTCACCGCGCTCACCCGGGAGAGCGGTGTCGCGGCCACGAGCGTCGCCCGCTCGCCGGTCGAGAGCGTGACTGGTACGGCGACCGCGCGCGCCTCGCCGAGCTCGGAGAGCGAGATCGTGACCGGCGGTGTCGACCGCGCCGACGACACCGACTGCAGCGCCCGAAGGTCGGCGGCGCCCACCGGTTCCAGCTGTGCCGGTGCGGGCCCGTACGTCGCGGTCAGCCGCTGAGCCGACCCCGCGGTGACGAGGAAGACCCCTGCGCCCTGTTGCTGCCACGCCCCGATCGCGTCGGTCGGGCCGTGCAGCGGCGAGGCGCGCAGCGCCTGGTCACGTACGGATGTCAGGCCGTCGTCGATCTGACTGACGAGCGAGCGTTGCAGTACGGCGTACGTCGCGACCCCGCAGCCGGCGAGGGCGACCGCCACCACGACCAGCAGGCCGAGCACCAGCCGCCATCGCAAGGACAACCCGTGCCACCGCGACCGCTCCTCGGTCGCCGGCTGCGGCGGGGGTACGGCGGGGTGGCCCGTCGCAGGGCCGGTGGACAACAGTTCGGGCGGCCCGACGGCGACCGCTGGCTCGGGGGGTACGGGCTCGCGCTCCCCGCTCACCGGCGCCCCGGACGCTCGCTGCACCATGCTCAGGCGTCGCCGGTCCGCGGTGCACGCAGCACGTACCCGACTCCGCGCACGGTGTGGATGAGCGGTTCGCGGTCGGCATCGACCTTGCGTCGCAGGTAGCCGACGTACTGCTCCACGACGTTGCTGCGGCCGGCGAAGTCGTAGTGCCAGACCCGGTCCAGGATCTGGGACTTGGACACGACGGTGCGGGCGTTGAGCATCAGGAAGCGCAGCAGGTCGAACTCGGTGGGTGTGAGCTCGATCAGCGCATCGCCGCGGCGCACCTCACGGGAGCGTTCGTCGAGGGTCAGGTCGCTGACGCGCAGCACGTCGTCGCTCTCGTCGAGCCGGCCCGAGCGCCGCAGCACCGCCTGCAGGCGCGCGAGCAGCTCTTCCAGGCTGAACGGCTTGGTGACGTAGTCGTCGGCTCCCGCGCGCAGCCCGCTCACCCGGTCGCGGGTCTCGCCCCGCGCGGTCAGCAGCACGACCGGCAGTCCGGGGTGTTCGGTACGCAGCCGGGAGAGCAGCGAGATGCCGTCCTGGCCGGGCAGCATGACGTCGAGCACGGCGATGTCGGGGCGCAGCTCGCGGGCGGCCTGCATCGCGCTGTCGCCGTCGCCGGCCGTCACGGCACGGCAGCCGTCGAACCGCAGCGCCGTGGCCACCATGTCGGCGAGGTCGGGTTCGTCGTCGACGACGAGGACCCGCACCGGGTCCTTGTCGTTCGTACGCAGGTAGGACTGCGGGTCCTCAGCTCCGTGGCGTCCGGCCCCGACTGTGCTCGTCACCGCTCGTCCTCCTCGTTCGCGCGTGCGCCCCGCGATCCCATCATCTGTGACGTCCCTGTGAAAGTGCTGATGGCGGGCGGTGCGGCGGCTGCGAGAACCGTGCGTGCTGGTGGCCAGGCGGCGTAGCGGGCTAGGGTGGCCCCCGGTACGTCCGTCCTGTGCCGAGGCCACTGGGGAAGGTGACCCTCGAGACAGGAGGCCTCGCCATGGTCGAGCACCGGACGCTCACCGCCACCCCCGCGCGCCGGCCCGGCGGCCCGCGCAGCCGAGGGGTGCTCTACGTGCACTCGGTACCGCGCGCCCTGGCGCCGCACGTCGAGTGGGCGGTCGCCGCCGTGCTCGAGAACGACACCCCGCTGCGTTGGCGTCCCCAGCCCATGGCCCCGGGCCAGGTGCGGGCCGAGCAGGTCTGGACCGGAAAGCCCGGTACCGCCGCGCGGCTGGTCTCCTCGCTGCGCCGCTGGGAGCGGTTGCGGGTCGAGGTCACCGAGGAACCGAGCGACGGCCATGAGGGCGAGCGGTACGCGCTGACGCCGACGCTCGGGATCTTCCGTGCCGCGATCGGAGCGAACGGCGACCTGCAGGTCGGGGAGGAGCGGCTGCGCGGCGCCCTCGCCCGTACGGCCGGCCAGCCCGCCGCGCTGCGCGAGGAGCTCGAGCGGCTGCTGGGCGGCCCGTGGGACGCCGAGCTGGAACCGTTCCGCGCCGCTGGCGACGGCACGCCGGTACGGCTGCTGCACCGCACCGGCTAACCGGCCGCGACCAGACGCTGCTCGGGTCAGACGCTGGTGAACATGAGCGCGACGTTGTGACCGCCGAACCCGAAAGAGTTGTTGAGCGCCGCGATGTCTCCCTCGCGCAACGGCCGCGGCGTACCGGACACCACGTCGAGCGGGATCGCATCGTCCGGGTCGTCGAGGTTGGCGGTGACCGGCGCGAGCCGGTCCCGCAGCGCCAGGACGACCGCGACCGACTCGACAGCGCCGGCGCCGCCGAGCAGGTGACCGGTCATCGACTTGGTACCGGACACCGCGACGTGATCCGCCGCGTCACCGAGCGCGCTGCGGATCGCGGTGGCCTCGGCGATGTCGCCGAGCGGCGTGGAGGTCGCGTGGGCGTTCAGGTGCACGACATCGTCGGGTGCGATCCCGGCGGCCGCCAAGGCGTATCGCATGGCCGCGGCCGCGCCACGGCCCTCGGGCTCGGGCTGCGCGATGTGGTGCCCGTCCGCCGACAGGCCCGCGCCGGCGAGCTCGGCGTAGACCCGGGCCCCGCGCGCCGCGGCGTGCTCGGCCGACTCCAGTACGAGCATCCCGGCGCCTTCGCCCATGACGAAGCCGTCGCGCGCCTTGTCGTACGGCCGGCTGGCCCGCTCCGGCTCGTCGTTGCGTGTCGAGAGGGCCCGCATCGCGCCGAAGGAGGCCACGGTGATCGGGTGGATGCAGGCCTCGGTGCCGCCCGCCATCACGACGTCGGCCCGGCCGCTGCGGATCATCTCGAGCCCGACCGACATCGCCTCGGCGCCGGAGGCACAGGCGCTCACCGGAGTGTGGATGCCGGCGCGTGCGCCGAGGTCGAGCCCGACCCAGGCGGCGGCGCCGTTCGGCATCAGCTGCGGCACGGCCATCGGGGACACCCGCGAGGCCCCGCGGGTGTTCAGGATGTCGTAGTTGTCCAACAGGCTGATGATGCCGCCGATGCCGGAGGCGACTACGGCGCCGAGCCGCTCCGGGTCGACCTCGGGTGCGCCGGCGTCGGCCCACGCCTCGCGCGAGGCGATGAGCGCGAGCTGCTGGTTGCGGTCGAGCTTGCGCGCCTCGACCCGTTGCAGGACCTCGCTCGGGTCGACCTCGGCCGTACCGGCGATGCGGACCGGCAGGTCGGCGAATCGCTCACCTGTGAGCGCCCGGACACCCACCCGGCCGGCGAGCAGTGACTGCCAGGTGGATGCGACGTCGCCACCGACCGGGGTGGTGGCACCCAGGCCGGTGACGACGACGCGGCGGTTCGGGTCGTACATCGCTCAGGAGCTCGCCTTGGCGATGTAGGAGACCGCGTCGCCGACCGTGCTCAGGTTCTTGACCTCGGTGTCGGGGATCGTGACCCCGAACTTGTCCTCGGCCGCCATGACGACCTCGACCATGGACAGCGAGTCGATGTCGAGGTCGTCGACGAACGACTTCTCGCTCGTGACGTCCTCCACCGGGGTGCCTGCCACCTCGTTGACGATTCCGGCGAGACCCTCCAGGATCTCCTGCTCGGACTGGGCCACGGTGCTCTCCTTGCGGTCGGTTTGGCTTGCCTGCTGGATGGTTCACCCGCGAGCGCGGGAGCGGGGGCGCCCGTCAGGGCAGCGTCACCACCTGGGCGGCGTACGCGAGTCCGGCGCCGAAGCCGATGAACAGTGCGGTCTGCCCGGTGTGCACCGAGCCGTCCGCTATCAACCGGTCGAGCGCCAGCGGTATCGACGCCGCCGACGTGTTGCCGGCCGTGACGATGTCACGCGCGACGAGCACCGAGCCGGGCAGCCCGAGCTCCTTGATCATCGCGTCGGTGATGCGCATGTTGGCCTGGTGCGGCACGAAGACGTCGAGGTCCGCGGCGGTGAGCCCGGTGGCCTCGAGCGCCTTGCGTGCGACGGCCGCCATGTCGCGCACCGCCCACCGGAACACCGCCTGGCCCTTCATGGTGAGGGAGGGCCAGCCGTGGGGATCGTCGCGGTACTCGGTCCACGACTGGGTCATCGTTATCGCGTCGAGCTGCGCGCCGTCCGAGCCCCATACGACGGGGCCGATCTGCGGTGTCTGCGACGGTCCGACGACCACCGCGCCGGCGCCGTCGGCGAACAGGAAGGCGATGGTGCGGTCGGTGCGGTCGACGATGTCGGTGAGCTTCTCGACCCCGACGACGAGGACGTGTTCGGCGGTGCTCGCGCGGACGAGCGCATCGGCCTGGGCCAGGCCGTAGCAGAACCCGGCGCAGGCCGCGCTCACGTCCATCGCCGCGGCACCGCCCGTACCGAGACGGTCGGCGACCGCGGCCGCGGCGGACGGCGTCTGGTACGGGTGCGTGACGGTGGCGACGAGGACCACGTCGACGGCGTCGGCGGTGATGCCCGCGTGGGCGAGCGCCTTGCCGGCGGCGTCGGTCGCCATGTCGACGACGCTCTCGTCCGGCGCGGCGTACCGCCGTTCGACGATCCCCGACCGTTCCCGGATCCACTCGTCCGAGGAGTCGATGTGCTGGCAGACCTCGTCGTTGGTCACGACGCGTTCCGGTCGGTACGCGCCCACTCCGAGGATGCGGCTCCCCGCCCGGGTGCTCGGCATGCGCAGCGCGGTCATGCGTGGCCTCCTTCCGGCTGCAGGCGCACCAGTGGCTGACCCGCCGACACCTGGTCGCCGTCGGCCACCAGCCATTCGATGACAGTACCGCCGTGGGAGGCGACGAGCGGGAGTTCGCCGTCCGCCGCCATGATCGCCCCGAGCCGGGTGCCGGCCGCCACGTCCGTGCCGACCGGTGCGTCGGCTCCGCGCCGGACGGTCCCGGCCTTCGCGGCTGCGAGCAATCGCCACTGCGGTGCGAGGTCCGCGGCCGGGCCGAGCAGCTCGCGCGCCGCGGCGAGGTCGTCGGGGGACTTGAGGGCGAGAGTCTCGACCCCGGGCATGGCACGCCGCGCCAGGCCGGTCAGGGTGCCGGCAGGAGGCAGCTCGATCAGCGTCGTCACGCCGAGGTCCACGAGCGTCGCCATCACCAGGTCCCACCGCACCGGGGAACTCACCTGGGCGACGAGGCGCGCCACCGTGTCGGCGCCTCCGTTGACCGCTGCTCCCTCCGCGTTCGACAGCAGCCGTACCCGCGGCTCGCCCACGGTGAGCGCGGCGACATGGGCG
Source organism: Candidatus Nanopelagicales bacterium (assembly GCA_017848795.1). Classification (GTDB taxonomy): domain Bacteria; phylum Actinomycetota; class Actinomycetes; order S36-B12; family CAIYMF01; genus JAFIHG01. The sequence continues at coordinate 32,572 of JAFIHG010000027.1, forward strand.
GCGAGGGCCTCGACGGCCGGCGCCATGTGCGTGGTGTGGAAGGCGCCGGCCACCTGCAGCGGGCGCAGCCGGGCGCGGGCGGGCGGGTCGGCGGCGAACGCGTCGAGCTGCTCCAGGGTGCCCGCCGCCACCAGCTGTCCGGCGCCGTTGTCGTTGGCGGGGGTCAGCCCGTGCTTCGCGATCGCCGCCAGTACCTCGTCGCGGTCACCACCCAGCACCGCAGTCATCCCGGTGGGGACGCGTGCGGCGGCGGCCGCCATGCCGTCGGCGCGCACCCGCACCAGCGCCATCGCCTGCTGCGGGCTGAGCACACCCGCCACGACGGCGGCGGTGATCTCCCCGACGCTGTGTCCGGCGGTCGCGTCGACGCCGGCGGGCGTCCCGTCCGGGAAGAGCAGCGGCAGGACCAGCAGCCCCGCGGCGACGATGAGCGGCTGGGCCACCGCGGTGTCGCGGATCGTGTCGGCGTCGCTGGTGGTGCCGTGCGCGACGAGATCGAGCCCCGCTGCGTCCGAGAGCTGCTCCAGATACGTACGGGTGCCGGGCAGCTCGAGCCACGGCGCGAGGAACCCGGGGGTCTGCGAGCCCTGTCCCGGGGCGACGACAGCGAGCACCTTCGACAGCCTCCCGTACGTGTTCCCCGTGGTCGGTCCCCCGCTGCTTGCCGCGAGCCGGTTCCTGCCCCGCAGACTAGCGGGATGGACCGCGTCGACCTCCGCCGTGCCGGTGATCGTTTCCTGACCCGTACCGACTGGCTCGAGTCCTGGCACTCGTTCTCCTTCGGCCCGCACTACGACCCGGCCAACACCGGGTTCGGCGCGCTCGTCGTCAACAACGACGACCGTGTCGTTGCGGGCGCCGGGTTCGACCTGCACCCGCACCGCGACATGGAGATCGTCACCTGGGTCCTGGCCGGGTCGCTGACCCACCGCGACTCGGCCGGGAACGCGGGCGTGATCGTCCCCGGGCTCGCGCAGCGGATGAGCGCCGGTCGCGGGATCCGGCACAGCGAGCGCAACGACGCCTGGACCCTCACCGGGAACGAGCCGCACACCGACCCCGCCCACTTCGTGCAGATGTGGGTACGTCCCGACGAGCCCGGCGGTGAGCCCGGCTACGCGCAGCTCGACGTCACGACCGCCCTGGCCCGGCCCGACTGGGTGCCGGTCGCGAGTGGCCGCGCCGGGCAGCAGGCGGCCGTACGGATCGCTGCGAGCGGCGCCACGCTGCACGCCGTACGCCTGCCGGCCGATGCCCACGTCGCGCTGCCGGCGGCGCCCCGGGTCCACCTCTTCGTCGCGCTCGGCACGGCGGAACTGGAGGGCGCCGGCCCGCTGGCAGCGGGGGACGCCGTACGCCTCACCGGCTCCGAGGGCCGGCGGATCACAGCGACAACCGACAGCGAGCTGCTCGCCTGGGAGCTGCACTGATCCGCGGCACTGCGCGATCGGCGTGCCCGACGCCGCCGATCATGACGTCGGTGGGATCGGCAGCGCTGCTGGGCCCACCAACGTCATGATCGACGCCGGTCCGATGTCGTCCACAGCGCTCGAGCCCGGCGCGCTGTTCACAGCAGCCGCCGCCATCGGGGCGTACGCCGTGGCGTGCGGCTTTGCTGGGCGACGTGCGACCCGTCACCGAGCTGCCCGCCGGCCTGCTCGCCCGAGCCGCGGGACAGTGCGGGCTGGTGAGCGCCGGCGACTGCCACGAGTTCGCCATCAGCACGGCCCGCCGCCGTGTCCTGTGCGAGCGCCGCACCTGGCGACGCCTCACTACGCGGGTGTACGACACGCGTCCGGGGCGCTTGCGGGCGTTGTCCTTCGAGGAGCGTGCGCGACGGGGCGCCTGGCTGGGAATGCTCGCGTACGGACCGGACGCGCGGGCAGTGGGCACCTCGGCACTGGCACTGCTCGGGGTCCAAGGACTGCCGGCCGTACCCACCCCCGAGGTCGCCCTCGCGGACGGCCGCTCGGTGCGCAGCCGCGACGGCATCACGGTCCGACAGCTCGACGCCGACATGCGGCTGGTACGGGCGTGCGGTCGGTGGGTCGCGGCACCGGAATGGGCGCTCGCGCAGGCCGTGCCCTTGCTGGACCGCGACCATGCGGTGGCGGTGATGGACTCGATCCAGCACCTCGGGCGCCTCGACCCGGACGGCTTCGCGTGCGCCCGAGAACTGACCCGCGGTCGTCGGGGAGCCGCGCGCACCCACGGCTGGTGGGCGCTCTCCGACGGACGGGCCGAGTCACCGTTGGAGACGTTCGGGCGTCTGGACTGCCACGACGTCGGCGTCCCGCCCGACGACCTGCAGGTGGAGATCTTCAGTGAGCTCGGCGTGCTGCTGGGTCGGGGTGACACCGGATGGCGTCAAGCGAACGGCCGCTGGCTGATCGGCGAACTGGACGGGCGTGGCGTACATGAGTTGCCGGCGGCGCTGCTGCACGACCGCAGCCGCCAGAACGACTTCCTGCTCGACGGCGATGCCGACGTACTTCGCTTCACCTGGCGCGACATCGGCCCTCACCACCGGATGGGTCGTACGGTGCAGCGCTTTCTGGCGCGATCCGGCCGGTGGCCGGATCGCGGTGGGTCGCATCGATCATGATGTCAGTGGGATCTGCGGCGTACGAGGGCCCACCAACGTCATGATCGGCGCTGCGCCGGGACCCTGCGGCGGGTGGCGCCTCACCAGGGGAGGGGCTTGCCGTCCCGGAAGAAGCCGCCCTGCGGGCCGCCGGTCGGCAGGGTCGCCGCCCAGACGATGCTCTCGACGCCCTGGTCGATGCTGCGCGGCGCCCGCGGGCCGCCCATGTCGGTTCGCACCCAGCCCGGGTCGACCGAGTTGACCAGTACGTCGATGCCGCGCGGGATCTCGGCGGCGACCGTGACGGTGAGCGCGTTCAGCGCCGCCTTGGACAGCCCGTACGCCCCGCCGAACGGGCCGCCGAGGCCGAACGAACCGTTCTCGCTGCTCACATTGACGACGCGTCCGGTGCCGCGCGCCAGCATCCCGGGGAGCAGTGCCCGCAGCAGCAGCCACGGGCCGTACAGGTTCGTCGCCATGAGCTCGCTCATCCGCGGCTCGGAGATCTCGAGCGGGGACTCCTCGTAGTCGAGCCCGGCGTTGTTGACGAGTACGTCGGGCACCACCTGCGAGCGTGTCAGGGCGCGCGCGAGGCGTGTGATGTCAGCCGGGTCCGACACGTCGAGCGGCATCGCGGCCGCCCCGATCGCGGCGGCTGCCGTCCGGGTGGCGTCGAGATCCCGGCCGGTGAGCAGCACCCGGTGGCCGAGCGTCGCGAGCCGCTCGGCCACCGCGCGGCCCAAGCCGCGATTCCCCCCGGTTATCAGCGCTGTGGGTCCGCTCACCCCGAACCCTCGGTCGACCCCGCCTCGGCCGCCGCAGGGTCGTGCAGCTGGTAGACGTCGATCGCCTTCGCCGTCGACCCCGGCGCGACTTCTCCCTGGCGCTCCAAGCACATCAGCGTCTGGGTCGTGATGCTCTGCGCGTCCACGAGGAAGTGCCGACGCAACGCGCCGCGCGTGTCGGACATCCCCCACCCGTCGGTGCCCAGCGAGGCGTACGTCCCGGGCGCCCACGGCCGGATCTGGTCCTGGACCTGCCGCATGTAGTCCGACACCGCCACGACCGGGCCGGGCATCGGCGCCAGCCGCTTGGTGATGTATGCGGTGCGCGGCGGCTCGTTGGGGTTGAGCAGGTTGTGCCGATCGACCTCGAGCCCGTCACGGCGCAACTCGTTCCAGCTCGTGACCGACCAGACGTCGGCCTGCACGCCCCACTCCTCGCGCAGCAGCCGCTGCGCCTCGAGCGCCCAGTTGACCGCGACCCCGGACGCGAGCAGCTGGGCGCGCGGCCCGGGCTCCTCGCCGGCCGGGGCGTACAGGTACATGCCGCGCAGCACGCCCTCGACGTCCAGGTTCTCCGGCTCGGCCGGCTGCGGGTACGGCTCGTTGTAGACCGTCAGGTAGTAGTAGATCGGCTCGGGGTCCTCGCCGAACATCCGGCGCAGCCCGTCCTTGACGATGTGGCCGAGCTCGTACCCGAACGCCGGGTCGTACGCCACCACACCGGGGTTGGTGGCCGCCAGCAGCGGCGACTGCCCGTCCTCGTGCTGCAGCCCCTCGCCGTTGAGCGTGGTACGACCGGCGGTGGCGCCGAGCACGAACCCGTGGACCATCTGGTCCATCGCGGCCCAGAAGCCGTCGCCGGTGCGCTGGAACCCGAACATCGAGTAGAAGATGTAGACCGGGATCATCGGTTCGCCGTGGGTGGCGTACGAGGAGCCGACGGCGGTCAGCGAGGCGACCGACCCGGCCTCGCTGATGCCCTCGTGCAGGATCACGCCCTTCTTGGACTCCTTGTACGCCAGCATCAGGTCCCGGTCCACCGACTGGTACGTCTGGCCGTGCGGGGAGTAGATCTTCGCGGTCGGGAACAGCGAGTCCATCCCGAACGTACGCGCCTCGTCCGGGATGATCGGCACGATGCGGTGACCGATGTCCGGGTCACGCATCAGGTCCTTGAGCAGCCGGACGAACGCCATCGTCGTGGCGATGGGCTGCTTGCCCGACCCGCGCCGTACCGCGTCGAACGCCTGGTCCGGCGGCACCGGGAGCGGGCGGGAGGGGACGCGCCGCTCGGGGACCGAGCCGCCGAGGACCCGGCGTCGTTCGAGCATGTAGCGGATGTGTTCGTGCTCCATGCCGGGGTGGTAGTACGGCGGCAGCTTGGGGTCCAGGTCGCTGTCCGGGATCGGGATCTGCAGCCGGTCGCGGAACGCCTTGAGGTCCTCGAGCGTGAGCTTCTTCATCTGGTGCGTCGCGTTGCGCGCCTCGAAGTGGCTGCCGAGCGTCCAGCCCTTGATGGTCTTGGCGAGGATCACGGTCGGCTGACCGGTGTGCTCGGTCGCAGCCCGGTACGCGGCATACATCTTGCGGTAGTCGTGGCCACCGCGCTGCAGCTTCCAGACCTCGTCGTCGGTCAGGTGCTCGACCATCCGCAGCGCCCGGGGGTCCCGCGCGAAGAAGTGCTCGCGTACGAACGCCCCGGACTCGGCCTTGTAGGTCTGGTAGTCGCCGTCGACGGTGTTGTTCATCAGGTTCACCAGAGCCCCGTCGCGGTCCTGGGCGAGCAGCTCGTCCCAGGCGCGTCCCCAGATCACCTTGATGACGTTCCAGCCGGCGCCGCGGAAGAACGACTCCAGCTCCTGGATGATCTTCCCGTTGCCGCGGACCGGGCCGTCGAGCCGCTGCAGGTTGCAGTTGATGACGAACGTCAGGTTGTCGAGCTCCTCCCGGGCCGCGACCCCGATCGCGCCGAGGCTCTCGACCTCGTCCATCTCGCCGTCGCCGAGGAACGCCCACACCCGTTGCTGGCTGGTGTCCTTGATGCCGCGATCGTGCAGGTACTTGTTGAACCGCGCCTGGTAGATCGCGTTGAGCGGGCCGAGCCCCATCGAGACGGTCGGGAACTCCCAGAAGTCCGGCATCAGCCGCGGGTGAGGGTACGACGGCAGCCCGCCACCCGGGTGCGAGAGCTCCTGCCGGAAGCCGTCGAGCTGCGACTCCGAGAGCCGGCCCTCGAGGAAGGCGCGGGCGTAGATGCCGGGCGATCCGTGGCCCTGGAAGAAGACCTGGTCACCGCCCCCCATGTGCTCCTTGCCGCGGAAGAAGTGGTTGAACCCGACCTCGTAGATCGACGCCGTCGACGCGTACGTCGAGATGTGGCCGCCGACCCCGATCCCGGGCCGCTGCGCGCGGTGCACCATGATCGCCGCGTTCCAGCGGCAGTACTCCCGGATCCGCCGTTCGACCGCCTCGTCGCCGGGGAACCACGGCTCGCGCTCCGGGGGGATGGTGTTGATGTAGTCGGTGCTGCGCAGGCTCGGCACGCCGACCTTCTGTTCGGCTGCGCGTCGCAGCAGCGACAGCATGATGTAGCGCGCCCGGTACGCGCCGGCGTGCGCCACCAGCGCGTCGAAGGACTCCAGCCACTCGGAGGTCTCGTCCGGGTCGACGTCGACGTACTGGGTGGGAAGCCCACCCGCCAGCAGGGGTTCGCGATCGCGTCCTGATGCCACGCCTCAAGCTCTTTTCTTCTCGCCTCCCGGGCCGGGTCGCGGCCCGTACCTCCCATCCTGCCCCGTATCGCCGGCAGCCACCCGTGTAGGTCACCAGTCGGACGGTTCGGGTCGACTCGCCGCGATGTGCTTGCGCACCCGTACGCGGGTCGGATGGACTACTGGCGCACACCCCGCCGGGCAACGGCGGACCGGCAACGAGCGGAGGATGGCGTGGTGCCGACCGCGGAGGACGCGGACCCCACTGATGCGGACGTACGCACGGTCGGCGGCGGGGGCGCGGCCGCGAAGTTCGGGCTGCGCCCCGGGCAGACGGTGCAGGAGCTGGGCTGGGACGAGGACAGCGACGAGGAGCTGCGCGACTCCATCGAGTCGATCACCGGCAGTGCACTCCTCGACGAGGACTACGACGGCGTCGTCGACGTGGTGCTGCTCTGGTACCGCGACGGTGACGGCGACCTCGTCGACACGCTCGTCGACGCGATCGGCCCGCTCGCCGACTCCGGGCTGGTCTGGCTGCTCACCCCCAAGCTCGGCCGGGACGGTCACGTCGAGTCGGCCGACATCTCCGACGCCGCCCCGACCGCCGGACTGTCGGCCACCTCGACGGTGTCGGCCTCGCGCGACTGGCAGGGGACCCGGCTCGTCGCGCCTCGCGCCCGGCGCTGAGCGCGGCCGCCGGGCGACCGGCGGCACGACCTCGTCGGGTACGGGACCGCCCGTGAAAGGATCGGGGCTTCGCGGCGCAGCTGCCGCCCCCGTCCCAACCCGAGAGGTCGCCAGATGTCGCTCGAGATCGGCCAGCCAGCCCCCGACTTCACCCTCAACAACCAGTACGGCGCACCGGTGACGCTGTCGTCGTACCGCGGGGAGAAGAACGTCGTCGTGGTCTTCTACCCGAAGGCGTTCACGGGGACGTGCACCGGCGAGCTGTGCGCGATCCGCGACGAGAAGGAGCACTTCGAGACCGACGACACCGTCGTGCTCGCAGTCTCCACCGACACCGACGCGACCCTCAAGGCGTTCGCCGCCTCGGAGGGGCTGGAGTACCAGCTGCTCAGCGACCACTGGCCGCACGGCGCCGTCGCGCAGGAGTACGGCGTGTTCCTGCCCGAACGGGGCTTCGCCACCCGCGGCACCTTCATCATCGACAAGGACGGCATCCTGCGCTGGTCGGTCGTGAACGCGCCCGGCGACGCGCGCGACACCGCCGACTACCGCGAGGCGCTCGCCGCTCTCTAGGACCGCCATGGGCTGCCTGCTGTGCGGTCGGCGCCAGGAGGACCCGGTCAGGGTGCCTTCGCCGTGGCGCAGAGGTGTGGTGCTCGCTCCTACCGCGCGGCAGGTGCTCGTGTGCCCGCAGTGCCAGGACGACGCCGATTGGACCGAGGTCCTCGCCCGCTGCGAACGCTGCGACGGGACCAGCCTGATGGTCCGCTTCGGCGAGATCAGCTGCCGGCGGTGTGGTGTCGTCGCAGCGCGTGCCGGGCGTACGACCCCGCCCGATCCGGACGACGCAGCCCGGCTGGCACTGCGCGACGACGTCGCGGCGGCCATCGAGCGGGTGCTGGGGCGTACGCCCGGCGGGTGAAGGGCGGGTACCCTCGTCACTCCCCGCGTTGCGTACGCACGCGCCGGGCGCATAGCTCAGTTGGTCAGAGCACCGGTCTTACACACCGGGGGTCGGCGGTTCGAGCCCGTCTGCGCCCACCCGTCCGTCCCGTGACTTTGTTGATCAAGGAGAAGGTGACGTTTCCGATCAAGAAACCAAGATCGAAGACGTCACCTTCTCCTTGATCAACGACGCGTGGTCTTGAGCGGCGAGAAGGTGATCGACCACGAGCGGCGGACGTTGCTCCAGGTGATGGTCTCGTTCGAGTCCGAGCCGCTGTAGCTGTACGGGCCTTGCCGCACGGTCACAGTGAACGGTTTGCCCCCCGCGATGGTCGACCAGGGCACGGTCGCCTGCATGTTCGGCTCGTCCCAGAGCGCAGCCGGTGCGCCGTCACCGAACCATTCGGGGCACTTCCCGGCCAGCATCCTGCGGGGAGTGAGCAACGGGAGCGTGACCGTCGCGTTCTTCGCGCCATCCGGCCGGTAGAAGGAGGCCCACCAGAGGGGCTGCTGGATGTCCACCTTGGAAATACATGGCTCGGCGGCATGGCCGGCGCTGTAGTCGCAGTCGGAACCGTAGTTCTGCTCGACGTGGACCAACGCGGGGATGTCGACGAGACTGACCTTGTCGCTCTCGATGGCACCGTCGCCGGTGGGTCCCGACGGAGGAGCCGGGTCGAGCGAGATCCGTTGGAATTCACGGCCCTGGACATGACACGGGGGACGCGTCCGGCCCAGCTCGTACGTCAGGTCGAAGCTGCCGTTGATGGCTGTGACCTGGTAGTGCGGTGAGCAGTCGGCGTCCGCGGTCACCAGCGGTCGTCGGTCGGTCGTCTTGCTGTTGGCCGAGTTCTTCACGTCGGCGCGTGCGGTGATCAGTACGACACGCTGGAGTTCGTCCTCCTTGCGGTCCGGGCAGAACCGGATCTGGTCCTGGGTGCTGTAGTCCTCGTACTTCCAGTGTCCGTCCCGGTACTGCAGGAACGCCTGCAGGCTGGCGGTCTTGTCGGCGTGGCCGGGGTTGTCGATCTGGAGGGTCCTCACCTTGGGGTCGACCGCGATGTCGATGTAGGCGCGGCCGCGCCAGAACAGCTTGTATCCGACCCGGTGCTTGGCGCCCTTCCTCAGGGTGCGCTCATCGACCTCGTCGCGCGAGTACGGGTTCTCCGGCCAGCGGTCCCACAGCACGAAGGGATTGGCGCGGGCCGGGCGAGCGGTGTTCCAGGCCGCGCGTGCGAAGCCCGGCCATTGCTTCACCAGTCCGCCGGGGACGCCCTTGTCCACCGCATGCCATTGGTCGTTCTTCTCACGCTGGGCGTAGATCTTCCCGATCACGCTGTTGCCGTTGATCTTGGCCAGGTACATCCAGAGCGGCCAGTACGCGTACGCGCGCGAGATCAAGCGCGAGGAGTACAGCTCGTGGAACGTGGTCGCCAGCAGACCGACGTGTCCGGAGTCGGTGTGGTGGTACGTGTCGCCCGGGACACCCATCGTGGCGGCCCAGCTCGCCGAGCCCTCGTCGAGCTCTGCGTAGGTGTCGCAGTTCGTGCCCTTCTGCAGGAAGGCGTTCTGGAACGCGTGGAACAATTCGTGTGCGACCGCCCACTTCGTCGGGCTCGCAACGAGTGTGATCCAGCTCGGACCCTGGCAGGACGGCTTGTCGAACCACACATGCACGGTCTCATGTGCCATGTACTTCCGTTCCAGGCTGACGCCGGGGTAGAGGTAGATGTCGAGCCGGCCGTCCCCGCCGTCGAAACACGGGTGTCCAGCGTCGCTGACAGGCTCGCGTCCCATCGCCTGGTGGAACTTCTTCCACAGTCCCGGCAGGTAAGCGGCGATCTGCCGGGCGAGCCGGGCATCGCCCGCATCGCTTTCATAGCCGACCTCGCCGTCGCGAGGTGCCCGATGCCAGATCCGCGCCTTGCCGTCCGCTGTATCTACCGCCTGGTATGACGGCGTTCCCGCATAGCTCCGATCCCAGAACTCGTCGATACTCGCCTGGCGGTCCATCGGGTTCTTGTCGCTGCATATTTCGGGCTTGGCCGCGGTGGCGTGACGAGACATCGACGACGCCGTGAGGACACCGCGGCCTGGCGGCGCAACGCGCAGCGCGCCGCCAGGCCGTTCGGCTGCAGCAGGCTCCGTGACCTTCCCCGACTTTCTTGGAGTCCGCTTGTAGCCTCCCGCCAGCCCGTACGCACTGCCTTCGAGGGTGGGCGGGAGCAAGAAGGGCAGGATCTTCTTGCGCATCTTCGCGCTCATCGACTCCCACCGGGTGACCGCGTCGCGGCCGATGCCGGTGTCCGCGTACCCGGTCGGTTTCGCGCCACGGTACTTCTTGGGCAACCGCTTGTCGCCGTACAGTGCGTAGTAACGGAACAGGATCGCCTTGTCCGCCTTGAGCTTCTTCGTCTTGTCGGCTTTGGCGATCTTGGTTGCGCTTGTCGGCTTCGGCTTGATGACCTTCAGCGGCTTCTTGCCCGCCGTGCACGTCTTGCCCACGCACGCCAGCAACCGGTACGTGCCGGGCTTGGTCCTCCTCGGAACCCTCACCACGGCCCGCGCGGTGACCTTCTTGCCCAAACCGGTCGCCACACCAAGCCGCTTGTCGCCCTTACGCTTCTTGGCGCTCGTGGCCAGCACGTACGTGACAGTCGTCATCGCCTTCTTGCCGCGCTTGTTCCAGACCACCTTCGCCGAGACCAGCGCGCCCTCCCCGCGGCCCACCCGAGCGGTCACAGCACGGACCTTGGCGATCCGCGGCGTCTTCTTGTTCTTGGCCTTCGGCTTGCTGGCGCGCTTCTTGGCAGGCAGTGCGCTGGCCGGGGTAGCGGCGGAGGCCGGACGCGCGATGCTCCCGATCGGTGAGGCGGGCGCAGCGCCGAGAGCCGCCGCCGGCACGGGCGCCAGCCCCAACACGAGGGCGAGGGTCCCCAAGGTGGCCAGTGCGGCGCGTGGCTTCATGTGGACGTCCTCTGTCACTGACCCGTGTAGTGCACGGAACAGTAGGGGTACCGCAGCCCGGCCGCAAGAGCAGGAGGCCACCGAGCCCCCGCCTCGTTGATCAACGTCGCGTGAGGTCAGCGAGTACGCTCCGCTCGTGGCGCCCCTGACGTCGACGTCGTACGCGTTGCTGGGTCTGCTCTCGAGCCGCTCGGCGACCTCGTACGAACTCGCCAAACAAGTCCGCCGAAGCCTGCGCTACTTCTGGCCGCGCGCTGAACGGAATATCTACGAGGAACCCAAACGACTCGTGGACGCAGGATTCGTGACAGCGACCGTCGAACCCCTGGGACGACGCACGCGCACCGTGTACGCGATCACCGCGAAGGGCCGCCGTGCGCTTTCCAGGTGGCTCGCCGAGCCGTCGGCCGACCTGACCGTCGAGTCGGAGGGCCTGCTGAAGTCGTTCTTCGCCGTCGACGGCGACATCGCCTCGCTGCGCGCCACTCTCGAGACGTTCGAAACGCAGGCGACGCAGCGACTCGGGGCGCTCGCCGCCATGTGCTTGGAGACCGTGAACGGTGAGGCGCGGTACCCGGAACGGGTCCACATCAACGCGCTGACGATGCGCCTGGCGATCGACATGGAGCGGCTGCAGGCGGCGTGGGCGCGCTGGGCGCTCGAACAGGTAGGCGGTTGGGAGGACACCCGCAGTCCGGCACTGACCTGGCGAGCCGAGGCGATGGAGGTGTTCCGGGACGGCGCTGGCCTGACGGCGCTGGAGCCCTGACGGGTACGGTGGCGGTCCGAACCACCCAGCCGAGGAGACCGGTGAACGTCGATCCCGAGGTGCAGCTGCGGCTGCTCGACCTGCAGGCGGTGGACAGCCGTCTCGACCAGCTCGCGCACCGGCGTCGTACGTTGCCGGAGATCGCCGTCGCCACCGATCTCGCGGCGCGGATCGCCGCGCTGGACGCGCGGATCGTGGCGGGCCAGACCGAGGTCTCGGACCTGCAGCGCGCGCAGACCAAGGCCGAGAACGACGTCGAGCAGGTACGGCGTCGCGCCGAGCGGGACACCGAGCTCCTCGAGTCGGGGCGGGTCGGGTCGGCCAAGGAACTGGAGAACCTGCAGCGGGAGGTCGCCTCGCTGGCCCGGCGGCAGGCCGAGCTCGAGGACGTCGAGCTCGAGGTGATGGAGCGCCACGAGGACGCCCGCATGTCCGTGGAGGCGCTGACCGCGGAGCGCGCCTCGCTCCAGGAGCAGCTCGACGACGTGAGCCGGACACGCGACGCTGCCTTCGGGGAGATCGACGGCGAGCGCGAGACGGCCGCCGCCGAGCGCGCGCGGCTCGCGACGGGGATACCCGCCGAACTCTCAGGGCTGTACGAGAAGCTGCGCGCCGACAACGGCGGGATCGGTGCCGCGCGCCTGTTCCAGGGCCGGTGCGAGGGGTGCCGGATGCAGCTCACCCCGGTCGACCTCGGACGGATCCGCGACGCCGCCCCAGACGCGCTGCTGCGCTGCGAGGAGTGCCGCCGGATCCTGGTCCGTACGCCCGAGTCCGGCGTCGCATGACCCGGCGGCTGCTCGTCGAGGCCGACGGCGGGTCGCGGGGCAACCCGGGACCGGCCGCGTACGGCGCGCTCGTACGCGATGCGGTGACCGGCGAGACGCTCGTCGAGGTCGCCGACCACCTCGGCCGTACGACGAACAACGTCGCGGAGTACACGGGGCTCGTCGCCGGCCTCACCGCCGCCCGCGAGCTCGACGCGGACGCCCAGGTCGAGGTCCGGATGGACTCCAAGCTCGTCGTGGAGCAGATGAGCGGGCGCTGGAAGATCAAGCACGAGGACATGCGCCGGCTGGCGCTGCAGGCGAGGGACGCGTTCCCGGCCGAACGGGTCGTCTACACCTGGGTTCCTCGGGAGGAGAACAAGGCGGCCGACGCGCTGGTGAACGAGTCGCTCGACGCCGTCGCGCGCCACGGCTCCGGCCGGATCGCACGCGGCGTGGACGACTCACCGGCGGCAGTGCCGACCGGGACGGCCACCACACCCGTACCGCCCGAGGCGCCCACGCCGGCCGTCGTCGGATGGGGCCCGGACATCGGCTCGCCGATGATCGTGACCGTCGTGCGCCACGGTGTGACCGCGGCGACCGTCGCCAAGCGCTTCTCCGGCTCGGGCGGCGAGGACCCGCCGCTCTCCGAGCTGGGATGCGCGCAGGCGGAGGCCGCCGCAGCCGAGGTGGTGGCGCGCGGCGGCGCGGATGTCCTGGTGTGCTCGCCGATGCTGCGTACCCGGCAGACCGCTGTGTACGTCGGCGCGGCGACCGGGCTGACGCCACAGGTCGTCGACGGTCTGCAGGAGGGTGCGTTCGGCGAGTGGGAGGGGCTCACATTCGCCCAGGTGATGGGACGCTGGCCGGACCTGATGGCGCGCTGGCTGTCCGACCCGGACGTCGCGCCCCCCGGCGGGGAGTCGCTGCGCCAGCTCTACGACCGCGTCGGGGCGGCCCTCGCCGAGCTGCGCGCGTCGTACGCCGGCGCCCGGGTCGTCGCCGTCGGGCACGTCGGCTCCATCCGCGCGCTGACCATACGGGCGCTTGGTGCACCACTGCTCGCGATGAACCGGCTCGAGCTGCTGCCGGCCTCGCTCACCACCCTCACCTGGTACCCCGACGGCAACGCCTCGTTGCGCGGGTACGGCGAGGCGACGCACCTGCGCCACCTGTAGGACCGCGCGAGCACCAGCGGGATGCAGGCCCCGAGTTCGGCGTGCTACCCCTCCACGGCTGGCATCCGTCGCGTGTAGAGCTTGCGAGGAGGACGGGTGGACTTCGGGGAGTGGGTCGCGACGCGCCGTGGCGCGCTGCTGCGCACTGCCTACCTGCTCACGGGTGACACCCACGCGGCGGAGGACCTGGTGCAAGGGGCGTTGGAGCGCGTGGCATTGCGCTGGGGGCGGATCGTCGCGGCCGGGCCGCCGGAGGCGTACGTGCGCCAGGTGCTCTACCGCCAGCACGTGTCCAGCTGGCGACGGCACCGCAATCGGGAGCAGCTGGGACCCGCGCCCGAGCGTGCCGCTGCCGAGCCCGCCCTGGCTGCCGACCTGCGCGTCACGCTCGACGACGCGCTGCGGCGCCTGACCGCCAAGCAGCGGGCCGTGCTGGTGCTGCGCTTCTACGACGACCTCTCGGAGTCGCAGACCGCGGACGCGCTCGGGATCGCGCTGGGCACGGTGAAGTCGCAGACCCGCGATGCGTTGGCGCGGCTGCGGTCGCTGGCCCCCGAGCTGCGCGATCTCGTCGATGGAGTGGAGGAGGGCCGGATGGTCCGCGAAGGGGAGTCGCAGCCATGAACGGCCTCGGCGACCTGATGCACGAGGTGGCCCGGCAGGCGACCGCGCCGCTCGCAGATCGGGTCGACGCCGCCGAGCGCGCACTGGGGCGGGCCCGCCGCCGGCGCCGGGCACGGGTGGTCGAGATGCTCGCGTTCACTGCGTGCATCGTGGTCGCCACGTTCGCGCTGCTCCCGGCGCACGTCGTCGCTCCACCGACGGTGCGCGAGCCGCTGTCGGGCGCGCAAGGTCCGGACCGGTTGCCGGCCCACCTGTCGGTACCCCCGCCGTGGACGCCGGATCTGGACACGCAGCCCATCGGGCGCGTCGGGATGGTCGCGAGCGACGGTACGGGAGTGTTCGCGGTGTCTGCGGACGGCGGGATGCAGGCGCGCATCCCGCACGCCGGCGCCCGTCCCGACGGCATCTCGCTCTCTGCCGACGGGTCCGTCCTCGCATGGCGTACCGGGTCGGATGACATGTGCGGCGGTGAGCAGGCGGCGTTGTCGTGGTACGTCGCCCGTACGGGCGCGGTCCGTTCGGCGCAGCTCACCCCCGACGGTTCGCTCGGCGGCAGCATCGACCGGGTGCTGACCGCGCCGGACGGCGCACACGTGCTGGCGGCGGTGGCTGCGAGGACCGCAGTCCCCGACGGCTGTGTCGCGACGAGCCGGCTGGTGCTCCTGGATACGGCGACGGGTGACGTCGTCGAGTACCGGGCGCACAGCGCCGCTGCCGCGGGCGACCTGGTCGCCTGGGACGCCGACTCGGCGACCGTCGTGTTCTCGCGGGGGGACGGGCCGAACGTCGGTGCGCCGATCAGAACCACCCGCTGCGACCTGGCCGGTCAGGTCGTGGACCGCTTCACGACCACGCGAGTTCCGGACGTCACGCCGGTGTCGGTGCGGCGCGCCGGTGGCTCGACGCTGCGGTGGATCCCGAATTACCAGGACGGGAAGCTGTGGAGCGTCCCGCTGGAGCCGGACCGGCCCAACAAGGCGCGCTCGTACGACCTGCCGCTGCGTGGCATCGCGGACGCGACCGCCGTCGGGCTGCGCGATGCCGCCGACGTCATCGCGACGGTCCCGGTGAACTACGACCAGAGTGGGGACCGGCGCGTCCTGGTTGCGACTCGTCCGGGCGCGGATCCGGTGACCCTCACGACGGCGGACCCGTCGGTCTACGTGCGCGTCGCCGCGGCCGGAGTTGTCGCGAATGCCCAACTCGGTGGACCGGGACCCGCCGCACCGTCGGGGTGGTCCGTGCAAGGCGTCCACTGGTGGCTGCGCTCGTACGGCGGCTGGCTCGCGGGCGGCCTGGTCCTAGCAGTGTCGGCCATCGGGCTCGTCAGGAGAGTACGGAGATCGATGACAGGAGCGGGCTGAGCCCTCCGCTCTCATCATTTCCCGCGATCCCGGCCCGGTTGTGGGTGGAGGATCCCGGCGTCGGCCGGACTTGGCACGCGCGGAGATGCCCGTACGGGGACACACCTCAGGAAAGACGACGGACCACCTCGCCAAGGATGCTCTCGATCTGGTCGAAGCGCGGGGTGTGTTCGTCGAGGTTGGTCTCGATCTGGTCGAAGCGGCGGGTGTGCTCGCCAAGGATGCTCTCGATCTGGTCGAGGTGGCGGGTGTGCTCGTCGAGGTTGGTCTCGATCCGGTCGAGGTGGCGGGTGTGCTCGTCGAGGTTGGTCTCGATCCGGTCGAGGTGGCGGGTGTGTTCGTCGAGGTTGGTGTCGATCCGGTCGAGGTGGCGGGTGTGTTCGTCGAGGTTGGTCTCGATCCGGTCGAAGCGGCGGGTGTGCTCGTCCTGTGTGGACCTGAGCTCCGTGATGAGCTCGTAGATCGACTCCGTGTCGTTCTCGAGCCGAGTCACACGGTGACCCATGCTGGGTTCGGTCGCCATGGCCACCACTGTATTTTCCAGGCCGCGTGAGCCGCCAGCCTCGGTCGTGAGGCCTGTGGACAGCGCGGCGAGCCGCCGCGGCGTCAGAACAAGCGGGCCGTGGGGTCGTCGAGGCCGCGCATCGCGTCGTAGTCGAGCACGACGCACTCGATGCCGCGGTCCTGGGCCAGCACGCGGGCCTGCGGCTTGATCTCCTGGGCGGCGAAGATGCCGCGTACGGGAGCGAGGAGCGGGTCGCGACCGAGCAGCTCGAGGTAGCGGGTGAGCTGCTCGACCCCGTCGATCTCGCCGCGCCGCTTGATCTCCACCGCGACCGCCAGCCCGTCGGCGTCCCGACACATCAGGTCGACCGGGCCGATGGCGGTGGGGTACTCGCGGCGTACGAGACGCCAGCCTTCGCCGAGGCGGTGTACCTGCTCCGCGAGCAGCGCTTGCAGGTGCGCCTCCACGCCGTCCTTGACCAGGCCCGGGTCGACGCCGAGCTCGTACGACGCGTCGTGCAGCACCTCCTCGACGGTGATGAGCAGCTGCTCACCGGCCTTGTTGGTCACCGTCCAGGTCCCGGCGCCCGCCTCGTCCGCGTCGATCCGCAGCGTGGCCGGCGGCGCCATCCAGTTCAGCGGCTTGTACGACCCGCCGTCGGCGTGGACCAGCACCGAGCCGTCGGCCTTGACCAGCAGCAGGCGTACCGCCGAGGGCAGGTGGGAGGTGAGCCGTCCGGCGTAGTCGACCGAGCACCGCGCCACCACCAACCGCACGCCGGCGAGTTTCGCACAACGAGGTCGGCCGCCCGGCCCGGAGGCCGGGTCACCCACCCGTTGCGTCAGAGGTGTGGCATGACCTCGGCGGCGACGAGCGCGAGATGGTCGAGGTCGTCGAGGTCGAGCACCTGCAGGTAGAGGCGGGTGGCGCCGAGCTCCGCGAAGCGTCCGATGCCGGCGAGGACCTCGGACGGGGTGCCGGCGAGCCCGTTCTCGCGCAGCTCGGCCGGCTCCCGGCCGATCGCGGCGGCGCGCCGGGTGAACTCCGCTTCGTCCGCCCCGCAGCAGAGCACCTGCGCCGCCGAATAGACCAGTGGGTCGGTACGGCCGGCCTCCTCGCAGACCCGCCGTACCCGGTCGAACTGGCGACGCGTCTCGTCGACGGAGCGGAACGCGAGATTGAACTCGGCCGCGTAGCGAGCCGCGAGCGCGGGGGTGCGCCGCGGCCCGCCGCCGCCGACGATCACCGGCGGCCGGGCGGCCGGTTTCGGCAGCGCGGGGGAGTCGACGAGCCGGTAGTGCGTGCCCTCGTACGAGAACCGCTCGCCGACCGGCGTGTCCCACAACCCGGTCACGATGGCCAGTTGCTCCTCGAGCCGGTCGAAGCGCTCCGGTACGTCGGGGAACGGCACGCCGTACGCCTCGTGCTCGCGTTCGAACCAGCCGGCACCCAGACCCAGCTCGACGCGGCCGCCGCTCATCGCGTCGACCTGCGCGACCGACACCGCCAGCATCCCGGGCAGCCGGAAGGTCGCGGAGGTCACCAGGGTGCCGAGCCGGATCGTCGAGGTCTCTCGCGCGATCCCGCCGAGCGTGACCCACGAGTCGGTCGGTCCGGGCAGCCCGTCGACGTGATCGCCCATCACGACGAAGTGGTCGGAGCGGAAGAACGCCCCGTAGCCCAGCTGTTCGGCGCTACGCGCCACCGCGAGCTGCTGCTCGTACGTCGCGCCCTGCTGCGGTTCGGTGAAGATGCGAAGTTCCATGGCGCAACGCTATCGACCGGCCCGGGGCCGCGCCGGGGGCGCGATTTGCGAGACTCTGGGGCGGTCGTCCGCACCGCCCGAGGAGTCACATGTCTGCGCAGGTCAGCAAGGTCGGTGTCGTCGGTCTCGGCACCATGGGGGCGGGTATCGCGGAGGTCTTCGCCCGCAGCGGGTACGACGTGGTCGGCGTCGACGCGGGCGACGAGGCGGTGGCCCGCGGGCGCGGCCACATCGAGCAGTCGACCGCGCGCGCCGTCAAGCGCGGCAAGGCGACCGAGGAGGAGCGCCAGACGATCCTGGGACGGATCCGCTTCACCTCGGCGCTGGCCGACCTGGCCGACCGGGACCTGATCGTCGAGGCGGTCCCCGAACGGCTCGAGCTCAAGCGGGCCGTCTTCGAGCAGCTCGACGCGATCGCCGGCCCCGACGCGGTGCTCGCGACCAACACCTCCTCGCTCTCGGTCACCGACATTGCCGTCGCCACCAGCCGGCCCGCGCGGGTCGTCGGGATGCACTTCTTCAATCCCGCCCCGGTGCTGCGCTTCCTCGAGGTCGTACGCACCGTGGTGACCGACGACGACGTCGTCGACACCGCGCAGGCGGTGGCCACCCGGCTCGGCAAGCTCCCCGTCGTGGTCGGCGACAAGGCCGGCTTCATCGCGAACGCGCTGCTGTTCGGCTACCTCAATCACGCCGCCTCGATGTTCGAGACCCGGTACGCCACCCGCGAGGACATCGACGACGCGATGCGGCTGGGGTGCGGCCTGCCGATGGGCCCGCTCGCGCTGCTCGATCTGATCGGCCTCGACACCGCGTACGAGATCCTCGACACGATGTACAAGCAGGGCCGCGACCGGCTGCACGCGCCCTCCCCGATCCTCAAGCAGATGGTCACGGCGGGCCTGCGCGGCCGCAAGACCGGCAAGGGCTTCTACACCTACGAGGCGCCGAACAGCCCGGTGGTGGTCCCCGACGCGCTCACGCCCGTACCGAACGGTGACGAGTCGCCGACCCGGCCGATCGAACGGGTCGCGGTCGTCGGCTCCGGCACGATGGCTGTCGGCATCGTCGAGGTGCTCGCCAAGGCCGGCTACGACGTGCTCTACCTGACCCGTGGGGTGGAGAAGGTGGCAGCGGTACGGGCGAGCCTGCAGCGCTCACTCGACAAGGCGGTGCTGCGCGGCAAGCTCGACGAGGCCGCCCGCGAGGCGGCGCTCGGCCGGGTCCAGGGCACCACCGACTTCGACGACCTCGCCGACCGCGACCTGGTGATCGAGGCGGTCGTCGAGGAGCTGTCGGTCAAGGCAGCGCTGTTCGAGACGTTCGACGAGATCTGCAAGCCCGGCACCATCCTCGCGACGACCACCTCGAGCCTGCCGGTCGTCGAGCTCGCCGCCGCGACGCGCCGGCCCGCGGACGTCGTCGGGCTGCACTTCTTCAACCCGGCGCCGGTGATGAAGCTGGTCGAGGTCGTCTCCACGGTGTCGACCTCACCCGAGGTCGCGGCCACCATGGTCGAGCTGTGCGAACGCCTGGACAAGCACCCGGTGCAGTGCGCCGACCGCGCCGGGTTCATCGTGAACGCGCTGCTGTTCCCGTACCTGAACGACGCGGTGAAGATGCTCGCGATCCGGTACGCCTCCGAGGACGACATCGACACCGCGATGAAGACCGGTTGCGGTTACCCGATGGGACCCTTCGAGCTGCTCGACGTCGTAGGACTCGACGTCGCGCTGGCCATACAGCGCACGCTGTACCTGGAGTACCGCGAACCGGGTTTCGCCCCCGCCCCGCTGCTCGAACACCTCACGCGGGCCGGGTTCCTCGGGCGCAAGACCGGCCGCGGCTTCCGCAACCACGAGTCGGTGTGAAGGGTGTCACGGGGCGGTAAGCGGCGGCGCGAGCCGCCCGAACCGCTGCGGGTCGGGAGTATCCGCCGGGTGGAGGAGCACCCGGACGGTGACTGGGTGGTGCAACGGCTGAGTGGGCAGAGCTCGACGAAGGCGTACCGCTGCCCGGGCTGCGAGCAGCTCGTCACGCCGGGGACGCCGCACGTCGTCGCCTGGCCGTTCGACACCCCCGCAGGCGAGTCGCACCGCCGGCACTGGCACTCGCCGTGCTGGGCGGCGCGCGACCGCCGCGGGCCGGCGCGGCGCGGCTGAGAGGATCGGGTCGTGCCGAGGATCGTCGCCAACAGCGTGCTGCCCGCGCGCCGGGAACCGCTGACGCTGCGGACCGCGGACGGACTGCGCCTGGTCGGCGAGCTCGCCTCGCCGCTGGACGGCCCCGCGCGGGCCACCCTCGTCTGCCTGCACCCGCTGCCGACCGCCGAAGGCATGATGGACAGTCATGTGCTGCGCAAGGCGGCGTGGCGCCTGCCGGCGCTCGCGGGCGTCGCGGTGCTGCGCTTCAACACCCGCGGGACCTCGAGCGCCGCCGGGACCAGCGAGGGTGCCTTCGACGAGGGACGCGGGGAGGGCATGGACCTGCGCGCGGCGGTGGACGAGGTCGTACGCCGCGGGCTGCCCGACCCCTGGCTGCTCGGCTGGTCGTTCGGCACCGACGTCGCGCTGCGCCACGGTGATGTCGACCCGGTGCGCGGCGCGATCCTGCTCTCACCGCCGCTGCGGTTCGCGACGGACGCGGACCTCGACCGGTGGGCGGGCTCGGGCCGCCCGCTCGTCGCGCTCGTACCGGAGCTCGACGACTACCTACGTCCCGACGCCGCGCGCGTCCGCTTTGCGCGCGCGCCGCACGCCGAGATCATCGCCGTGCCCGGCGCGCGTCACCTGTGGGTGGGGGAGAAGTACGTCCGGGTGGTCCTCGACGAGGTGGTGCGCCGTGTCGTACCGCAGGCCCACCCGCTCCCGGAGGAGTACGCCGGGCCGATGACCCGCTGGAGTGATCTGCCCCACCGCAAGGTGCACGGAACCGATCGCGCGAACAGTTAGTCTTAGCGCCGGCAAGGGCGGATCAAGGCAGGGAAGTGGCGCGATGACAGTTGTCGCCGACCGGCCGCACACCGCGGCCGGAGGCGGCTCCCGGACCCTGCGTTACGCCGCCGGGCTGGACGGGTTGCGCGCCATCGCGGTGCTGGCCGTCCTGTTCTTCCACGCCGAACTCGACTGGTTCCAGGGCGGGTTCCTCGGCGTCGACGTCTTCTTCGTCCTCTCCGGTTACCTGATCACCTCGCTGATCCTCAAGGAACTGCGACTCACCGACCGGATCGACTTCGGCCGCTTCTACCTGCACCGCGCGCGCCGGCTGCTGCCGGCCCTGTTCGTCGCACTGTTCGGCGCCGCGATGCTCGCGCTCACCGTGGCACCCGACGCGGCCGAGCGACTGCGCGGCGACATCGTGGCGTCGCTGTTCTACGTCACCAACTGGTGGTACGTCGCGCACGACCTGAGCTACTTCGAGGCGATCGGGCGCGCGCCGCTGCTCCAGCACCTGTGGACCCTCGCGATCGAGGAGCAGTTCTACCTGCTGTGGCCGCTCGTCGTGTTCGGGCTGTACCGGTGGGGCGGCCGGATGCGCGTCGGCACGGTGGCGTTCGCGCTGTCGCTGCTGTCCACCGCGTGGATGGCGTACCTCTCGATCAGCATGGACGCGCCCGGATCGACGGACCCGAGCCAGATCTACTTCCGCACCGACGCGCACGCCATGGGACTGCTGCTCGGCGCCGCCTTCGCCGTCGTGTGGCGGATGGGGGAGCTGCCCGAGCGCGTGGCAACGGCCAGCCGCCGGACGCTGACGGCGGTCGGCGTGTTCGGCCTGGTCGGGATCTGCTGGTTCGTCGTCGCCACGCCGTACGACTCCGTCCTGCTGTACCGCGGCGGCTACCTGCTGCTCTCGGCACTGGTGGTCCTGGTCATCGCGGCCGCCGTGCACCCCGCGCTGCGCTTCGGGTCCCTGCTCGGGTGGGGGCCGCTGCGCTACCTGGGCACCCGCTCGTACGGCCTCTACCTCTACCACTGGCCGATCTTCCTGGTGCTGCGCCCGGAGATCGACGTGCCCTGGTCGGGCTTGCCGGTGCTCGTGCTGCGTCTCGGTACGACCATCGCCGTCGCCGAGCTGTCGTACCGGCTCGTGGAGATGCCGATCCGCCGCGGGGTGCTGGGGCGCGCCTGGACGGTGGCCCGCGAGCAGTGGGGCGCCCGCGTGTGGGCCGTCGGCGGTGCCGGGGTGCTCACGCTCGGGCTGGTCGTCGGGTCGATCTCCTCCGGGCTGGCGTCCGCCCCCAGCGCGGCCGCGATGGAGGGCCTGGACAAGACGGCGACGGCCGGTGCCGGGGACCTGCTCGACGAGCCGGAGCAGCCCCAGCCCGTCGTGCATCCCAGCAGTGGGGCGAGCCGCGACCCGGGCGACCACCGCCCGAAGCCGGGCTCGTCGCCCAACCCGAGCGGGTCGCCGTCCCAGAGTCCCGCTCCGCCGCCCGCGGTGACCGACCTCACGCTGGGCCCGATCACCGCTGTCGGCGACTCGGTCATGCTCGGGGACAGCGCCCTGCTCGAGGCGGTGTTCCCGAAGATCACCGTCGACGCCGCTGTCGCGCGGCAGTCCGGCGCCGTCTTCGCGCGCATCCGCCAGCGGATCAGCGCCGACCGGCTCGCGCCGACCGTCATCATCCACACTGGTACCAACGGCGTCATCGTGCCCGAGGACCTGGAGCAGACGCTCAAGGCAATCGGTCCGGAACGCGTCGTGGTGCTGGTGAACACCCATGTCCCGCGCAGCTGGCAGGACGACAGCAACCGGGTGCTGGCGGCGGCCGCCGCGCGTCACCCCAACGTGCGGCTCGTCGACTGGAACGCGCTCTCGGACGGCAAGCGGCAGTACTTCGCGAGCGACTACGTCCATCTGAACAAGACCGGCGGCCGGGTGTACACGTCGGCGATCGCCGACGCGCTCGGCGGCGACCCGAAGCGCGTGGCGAAGGCCCTCGCGCCGTTCCGCTGAGGTTTGGGGCTGGGCGGATCCCGGGTTAGCGTGGTCGACCGTGACTCCAGGCACCGCTACCACCCGTACCGCTCGCTCCGTCCGCTCGGCCGGGCTGGCGGCCGTCGCCGCCACCGTGGTGCTGCTGGCCGGCTGCAGCGCGGCAGCGGCACCCGCGAGCAGCCAGGCGCAGCCGCCGATGCGGCCGGCGGTGCACGCCGCGGCGGCTCCTGCCGCAGCCGCTCCTGCCGCTGCCGTACCCGCCGCGAAGAAGGAGAACAAGAAAAGGAAGAAGCGCGGCATCTGGTCGGGCAAGGTCCGCGCCTACGGCGACTCGGTCATGCTGGGCGCGAAAACCGCGCTGAAGAAGCGGCTCAAGGCCAAGGTGAGCGCGGCAATCTCGCGCCAGTCCTGGACGGTGCTCGGCAAGGTGAACAAGGCCGCCAAGCGCGGCACGATCCGTGGGCCGGTTGTGATCCACACCGGCACCAACGGCACCGTCGAGCGGTCGCTGCTGCTGAAGACGGCGCGGAAGGTCAAGACGATCATCGTGCTGGTCACCGCCAAGGCCAACCGTTCCTGGGTGGCCGGAGTGAACAGCACGCTGCGCTCGGTCGCCGGGCAGCGCGGTGACGTCGTGCTGTTCGACTGGGCGGGCCACTCGCGCGGCCACGGCTCCTGGTTCGGCCCCGACGGGATCCACCTGACGTCGTCCGGTGCGAAGGCGTA
The DNA here is from genome assembly GCA_017848795.1 of Candidatus Nanopelagicales bacterium. GTDB lineage: Bacteria > Actinomycetota > Actinomycetes > S36-B12 > CAIYMF01 > JAFIHG01. Next base: position 55,896 of record JAFIHG010000027.1, read on the forward strand.
CGCCAACGGGATCGCGAAGACGCTCCGCAGGTAATGCGTAAGGCGCGCGGCCGCAGCGGTGATCGGGCTGAGGGGCGCGCTAGATGTTGCGGAAGCGGTTGATCGCGTCCTCGTGGCGCGCGCGCAGCTCGGGATCGCGTACGCCGAGCCCCTCCTCCGGCGCCAGACAGAGCACCCCGACCTTGCCCTGGTGCAGATTGCGGTGCACGTCGTACGCCGCCTGCCCGGTGTCGTCCATCCGGTAGGTGCGCGACAGCGTGGGGTGCACCCGGCCGCGGCGGATCAGTCGGTTGGCCTCCCACGCCTCGCGGTAGTTCGCGAAGTGCGAGCCGATGATCCGCTTGAGGTTCATCCAGAGGTAGCGGTTGTCGTACTCGTGCAGGAAGCCGCTCGTCGAGGCGCAGGTGACGATGGTGCCGCCCTTGCGGGCGACGTACACCGACGCCCCGAAGGTCTCCCGGCCCGGGTGCTCGAACACGATGTCGACGTCGTCGCCGCCGGTGAGCTCGCGGATCTTCTTGCCGAAGCGCTGCCATTCCGTCGGGTCCTGGACGCCGTCCTTCCAGAACCGGTAGTCCTCGACGTTCCGGTCGATGATCAGCTCGGCGCCCATCCGCCGGCAGATCTCGGCCTTCTCCGGGCTGGAGACCACGCAGATCGGCGTCGCCCCGCCGCCGAGGGCGAGCTGGGTGGCGTACGACCCGAGCCCGCCGGACGCGCCCCAGATCAGTACGGTGTCGCCCTGCTTCATCGCCGCGCCGTGGTGGGACACGAGCTGGCGGTACGCCGTCGAGTTCACCAGGCCGGGGACGGCCGCCTCCTCCCAGGACAGGTGCTCGGACTTGGGCAGCAGCTGGTTCGCCTTCACCAACGCGAGCTGGGCCAGCCCGCCGAAGTTCGTCTCGAAGCCCCAGATCCGCTGCTCCGGGTCGAGCATCGTGTCGTCGTGCCCGAGCGGACTCTCGAGCTCGACCGACAGGCAGTGGGCGACGACCTCGTCGCCCGGGTGCCAGGAGTGCACGCCGGGGCCGACCCGCAGCACGACACCGGACAGGTCCGAGCCGAGTACGTGGTAGGGCAGGTCGTGCCGGGCGGCGAGCGGGTTGAGCCGGCCGTACCGTCGCAGGAACGCGAACGTCGACACCGGCTCGAAGATCGAGGACCACACGGTGTTGTAGTTGACCGAGCTGGCCATGACGGCGATCAGCGCCTCGCCCGGCCCGAGCTCCGGGACCGGTACGTCCTCGAGGTGCAGGGACTCGCGCGGGTCCTTGTCCCTGCTCTCGCGACCCTCGAACATCGCCTCGTCGTCGCGGTGGACCGTGACGGCGCGGTAGTGGTCGGGGATCGGGAGCGCGGCGAAGTCCGCGGCAGTCGTGTCGTCGGCGAGGATCGCCTCGAGGATGTCCTTCACGTGGAGCCTCCGGCGGCGGCGCGGCGTTGGTACCGCGGACGCTACTGCCCGGTAACCCCGTCCGCGAGGTAGGGGGTCACCCCGCGCCGCGTCGCCCGTTCCGGATGAATGTGGCAGGAGTCCGTCAAGAGCGGACTCCTGCCACATTCATCCGGAACGTTCTGGGTGAGGCTCGACGAGTTCGACGAGGACGCCGCCGCAGTCCTTGGGGTGCACGAAGTTGATGCGCGACCCGGCGGTGCCGGTACGGGGAGCGTCGTACAACAGCCGCAGCCCGGCGCCGCGCAGCCGCTCGGCGGCCGCCTCGACGTCGCTCACCCGGAACGCCAGCTGCTGGATGCCCGGACCGCTGCGCTCCAGGAACTTCCCGATCGCCGAGTCCGGGCGCAGCGGGGCCAGCAGCTGCAGCCGGGTGTCCCCGTCACCGGCGACCAGCATCGCCTCCCGTACGCCCTGGTCCTCGTTGGTCTCCTCGTGCTCGTTGACCAGCCCGAAGTGCCGGCCGTAGAACGCGACCGCGTCGTCGAGGTCGGGTACGGCGATCCCGACGTGGTCGATCGCGGTCACCAGAGCGCCGAGAACCTCGGCCGGGGAGGAGGGGCTCACCCGGGTATCGTGGCACGTGGAAGCCCAGGTGCCAGCAGGAGGTTCGTCATGTCCGACCCGACCGTCATCGTCGCCGGTGCCCGTACGCCGATGGGCCGCCTGCTGGGGGCGCTGAAGGACTTCTCCGGCGCCGACCTCGGCGCGGTCGCCATCAAGGGTGCACTGGAACGGTCCGGGGTGGCGCCCGAACAGGTCGACTACGTGATCATGGGCCAGGTGCTGCTCGCCGGCGCGGGCCAGTGCCCGGCCCGGCAGGCCGCCGCCAAGGCCGGCATCCCGCTGTCGACGCCGTCGCTCACCGTCAACAAGGTGTGCCTGTCCGGTCTCGATGCGATCGCGCTCGCCGACCAGCTGATCCGCGCCGGCGAGTTCGACATCGTCGTGGCCGGCGGCCAGGAGTCCATGACCCAGGCGCCGGCGCTGCTCGCGAGCAACCGTACGGGCGTGAAGTACGGCGATGCCACGCTCGTCGACTCGATGAACCGCGACGCGCTGCACGACTCGTTCGACTTCATCTCGATGGGCGAGCTCACCGAGCGGGCGAACGGTAAGCACAAGCTGACCCGTGAGGAGCAGGACGCGTTCGCCGCCCGCTCCCACCAGCTCGCCGCCGCGGCGCAGAAGAACGGCGTGTTCGAGGACGAGATCGTTCCCGTGGAGATCCCGCAGCGCAAGGGTGACCCGATCGTGTTCAAGGACGACGAGGGCATCCGCCCCGACACCACCACCGACACCCTCGCGCGGCTGCGTCCGGCGTTCGCCAAGGACGGCACGATCACGGCGGGCTCCGCCTCGCAGATCTCCGACGGCGCGTGTGCGGTCGTCGTGATGCGCCGCAGCAAGGCCGAGGAGCTGGGTCTGTCCTGGCTCGCGGAGATCGGTGCGCACGGCGTGGTCGCCGGGCCGGACAACACGCTGCAGAGCCAGCCGGCGAACGCGATCGTGAAGGCCTGCCAGAAGGAGGGCATCGCGCCGTCCGACCTCGACCTCGTCGAGCTCAACGAGGCGTTCGCCGCGGTCGGCCTGGTCTCCGCCCGCGAGCTCGGCATCCCCGAGGACAAGGTGAACGTGAACGGCGGCGCGATCGCGCTCGGTCACCCGGTCGGGATGAGCGGGGCGCGGATCGCCCTTTCCCTCGCGCTGGAGCTCAAGCGCCGCGGCGGTGGTGTGGGTGCCGCGTCGCTCTGCGGCGGCGGGGGACAGGGCGACGCGCTGATCCTTCGCGTGCCGGCCTGACCACGGTGACCGTCGCGGACCAGCTCGCCCGGGCCCGCGACGGCTCGGTACGCACGCTCGCGCGGCTGCTGAGCCAGGTGGAGGACGGCGACGGCGAGGACGTTCTCGCCGCTGCGGCGGCCTACCCCCGCCACGCGCACATCATCGGGCTCACCGGTGCACCGGGCGTCGGGAAGTCGACGATCACCTCCCGGCTCGTCGCATGCTTTAGGGGGGACGGGGCGCGCGTCGCGGTGCTGGCCGTCGACCCGTCCTCGCCGTTCAGCGGCGGGGCGTTGCTGGGGGACCGCGTCCGGATGGGCGAGCATGCGCTGGATCCCGGCGTGTTCGTACGGTCGATGGCGACCCGTGGGCACCTCGGCGGGCTCGCCGCGGCCGCCCGCTCCGCGATCCGCGTGCTCGACGCGGCGGGCTTCGACATCGTGCTGGTCGAGACCGTCGGGGTGGGGCAGAGCGAGGTCGAGATCGCCGCTGCCGCCGACAGCACCGTCGTGCTCGTGGCCCCCGGGATGGGCGACGGGATCCAGGCGGCGAAAGCGGGCATCCTCGAGATCGCGGACGTACTCGTCGTGAACAAGGCCGACCGCGACGGCGCCCGCGCCGCGGTCCGGGAATTGCGCGCGTCTGTGCGCCGCAGCGGGGGTGGCGACTGGGAACCGCCCGTACTGACGACCGTCGCCGCGACCGGCGAGGGCGTACCGGACCTCGTCGAGGCCCTGCGCCAGCACCGCCTGTTCCGGGTGAATGTGGCAGGACTCCACTCTTAGCGGAGTCCTGCCACATTCATCCGGAACGAGGGGTCAGTGGGCGAGCCAGGCGTCGGGGTCGGCGGCCAGCGTGCGTACGTGGGCCGGGAGTTCCCCGGACGCGAGCGCCGCGATCGACACCTCCTCCAGCACCTGGCGTACCGCCGCGCGCAGCGCCACCCACAGGTCGGGCATGGCGGCGGCGGCGCCCTCGTAGCTCGTGTCCTCCGGGCGCAGTCCGCGTACGCCGGCGAGCGGCCCGTCGACCGAGCGGATCACGTCCGCGATGCTGATCTGCTCGGCCCCCCGCGCCAGTCGGTAGCCGCCCTCGGCGCCGCGGCGGCTGATCACGATCCCGTCCTTGCGCAGGCCGGTGAGGATGCTCTCGAGGTACTTGGTGGGCAGGTCCTGCCGTCCGGCGAGTACGTCCACGCTCGTGTAACCGGTGCCGGGCGGCCGCGTGGCGAGCTCGAGCAGCGCCCGGATCGCGTAGTCCGCCTTGGCCGATACCTGCATGCCGGACATTGTGCCCGCCCGCATCGCGCCGCCCGCATCGCGCCGCCCGCATCGCGCCGCACCGAGCGCCGGCTGGTGCCCCTGAGAACTCGACGGTGTTCTTCAGAACCTGACGGTGGGAGGGGACGCGCTGCCCGCGGGCGCCTGGTAGAACTCACGCCGGTGCACTCCGGCCATGCCGGAGAAGAACATCCAGGGCAGGGTGCGTACGGCGGTGTTGAGGGTCGCGGCCGCGTCGTTGTAGTACTGCCGCGCGAACGCGAGCTGGTTCTCGGTGTCCGCGAGCTGGCGCTGCAGGTCCAGGAAGTTCGTCGACGCCTTGAGATCCGGGTAGTTCTCGGCCACCGCCATCACGTCGACGAGCGCCTTGTCGAGCGCCGCGTCGGCGGCCGCCTTCTGCTCGACGGTCCCCGAGCGGGCGGCCTCGGTGACGCCGGTCCGCGCCGCCGTCACCTGCTCGAGCACGGACTTCTCGTGCGTCGCGTATCCCTTCACCGTCTCCACGAGGTTCGGTACGAGGTCGGCGCGCCGGGTGAGCTGGACGTCGATGCCGCCGAGGGCCTCGTCGGCCCGCACGTCCGCGGACCGCAGCTTGTTGAACCCGACGACGCCGAGGATCACGAGCAGTACGACGACGACGAGGACGATGATCAGTACGGTCACGGGCGGACTCCTTGCCGGTCGCGGATCGGCCGTGCATCGACGAGAGAACAGTCTGGCGCGCAGACGCGCGGTCCGGGGCGGGTCACCATGATCCCCCGCCGCCTCCGCCGCCCCCACCGCCTCCACCGCCACCTCCGCCGGACGAGGAGGACTGCGAGGCGGAGTAGGCGCTGATGGAGGAGCTGAGCGCGTGGTCGAAGCTGTCGAAACCACCGCCGGAGCCCGACCAGCCGGTGCCGTAGCCGGCGTACGCGGGGTACCAGTCGGGCTGCGGCGGCTCTTCGCCGGTGGCGGTCCGGTACTTCTGGGCCCAGCGGTCGGCGACGCCGAACGCGACCGCGTACGGGATGTAGGCGACGTAGAGGTCCTTGCGGGCAGCGAAGTCGAACCGGTCCTCGGCGGACGACGTCGAGAGCAGCCGGCGGAATCCGCCGGCCTCCGCCCAGGCACGCCGACCGGCCTGCGTGCGGCGGGTGCCGACGCCCACCTTCATCAGGCCGTACCCGCCGATGACGAAGGCGGCGAACGGCAGGCCGTACATGGTGAGCCCGCCGGGCCATCCGAGGAATCCGGCGATCGCGAGCAGCGCGCAGAGCAGCCAGACGCGCCGCCCCCACCGCTCCCCGGAGGCTTTGGCGGAGAGACCGGCGCCCTGCGCCCATGGCGCGACGCCCGCCACGAGCTCGCTCGTCGCCTTGCTGAGGGTCTCGCCGGCGTCCTTGCTGCCGTCGGCTCGGAACTGGTGCCCGGCGAACGTGATGCCGAGACGGCGACCGACCTGTGCCGTGAGCGGGTCGGCGTCCCGCCACTGCTGCGGGGTCCCGGTGCCGGTGACGACCCAGTCGTCGCTGCCCTGCTGCTCCAGGTCGACCAACCCGCTGGCCGCCATGTGCAGCAGGGTGCTGGTGAGTGCGTGCTTGCCGGCGGACTCCTGGTCCAGGTAGACCGTCTGGACCGGGCCGAGCCCGGCAGGCGGGGCGTACATCACCGGGAATCCCGGCGGGGACTCGTCCGCGCTGCGCACCCAGGCGACTCCGGCGCCGAGCGTGACGAGGCTGAGCAGCCCCACCAGCAGCGCGAGCGGGACGCTCGTGCCGAGCACCCCGTCCAGCGTGACCGGCCACGGCAGATGGGCGCGCGCCGGCGGGGCGAGCGCCATCGGCAGGTCGGCGTGCACGCCGCTGATCGGCGGCAGGTTCTTCGCGGTGAGCGTCACCCTCGTGGTGCCCGACCCCTTCGTGGCGCAGGTGCGCCCGACGACGAGGACGTCACAGTTCACCGCGAGCGCCGCGCTGGGCAGCTCCACGGTGACCACCGCGCGCTGGATCTGCATGAGCCACGCCCGGGCGACGACGTCCCACCGGAACGAGGCCTGGTCCGGCCGGCCCTCGACCGGTGAGAGCACGCCTGCGACCCGGTAGACGATCCGGTACTGGTGCGTGCCGGGCGTCACCGTGCGGTCCGGATCGCCGATCTTGGCGACGTAGAACCGCCGCGAGTTCTCCCACAGCGTCTCGTACGGCTCGGGCGTGCCGTCCAGAGTCACCGAACGGATCTCGGGCTGGTACCGGACGCCGCTGTCGGCCGAGTCCGCGACGTCCCAGAACTGGAAGATCCCGTGCCGGCCGTACGGGAACTCAGCCGTGATCGTCTCGGTGGCGACTAGTGTCCCGTCCGCTCCGACGACGTACGCCGCGTCGAACCGGCTGATCGTGACGGGGTCTGCGGATGCCGACCCGCCGGCCGGCACCTGGGCGGCGACGACCGGCCACAGCAGGCCGGCGAGCGTCAGCACGACGAGCAGGAGCAGGACGACCAGTCGCTTCATCCGCCCTCCGCACGCTCAGCACGCCACCCTAGCGATCGCGGGCACGGGTGGATGCGCTCTGCGGAGCCGTTTCGTCCCCTCGCCGCAGCCCGCGGCCCGGCCGGGCGCAGGGCCGGATGGGGGGAGTGGGGCGGCCGGGGGAGAATGGCCCGGTGAGCACACCCACAGGCAGCGGAATGTCCATGCGAGGCGCGGTCGATCTCGGTGCCCTGGCGGCAGCGCGTGAGGCGCAGGCGAAGGCGGAGCAGCGCCGCGCCGCGAACCCGCCGGGAGCGCCGACCAGTTGGTCCATCGACATCACCGAGGAGTCGTTCCAGGCGGACGTGCTGGACCAGTCGTTCGTCGTTCCGGTCGTCATCGACCTCTGGGCGACGTGGTGCGGCCCCTGCAAGCAGCTCTCCCCGGTGCTCGAGTCGCTGGCGACCGAGTACGCCGGCAAGTTCGTGCTCGCCAAGATCGACGTTGATGCGAACCCGCGGATCTCCCAAGCGTTCCAGGTGCAGTCGATCCCGACGGTGATCGCGGTGATCAAGGGCCAGCCCGTGCCGCTGTTCCAGGGGGCGCTGCCCGAGCCGGCGGTCCGGCAGTACCTCGACGAGCTGCTCAAGGTGGCAGAGGCGAACGGGCTCACCGGTGCGCCACCGGCCGAGGGAGAACCGGTCGTCGAGGAGCCGGTGGGCGACCCGCGGTTCGACGCGGCCTTCGAGGCGGTCGAGCGGGGTGACTGGCACGCGGCGGAGCAGGCCTACCGCGCCGTGCTCGCCGAGGCTCCCGCCGACCTCGAGGCACAGGCGGGCCTGGGCCAGGTGCAGCTGCTGCGGCGCACCGACGGGGTGGACGTGAATGCCGCACTGAGTGCGGCGTCGGCCGAGCCGGAGTCCGTGGCGGCGCAAGCGCTCGCGGCCGACGTGGAGCTGTTGACCGGACTCGTCGACGAGGCGTTCGCGCGCCTCGTCGCGCTCGTCGCGCGTACCAGCGGCGAGGACCGTACCGCTGCACGCGAACACCTCGTCGGGCTGTTCCTGCTCGTCGGCGACGACGATCCGCGGGTCGTCAAGGCGCGCACCGCGCTCGCCAACGCCCTGTTCTGACGCGGACTCCGGGTCGCCGGGTCCGGCTACCCGTTCCGGTCGCTCGGGGCGGGGCGCTCGACGGGAGTGAGGTAGAGGGCGCCGAGCGGGGGTACCCGCAGCGCTGCCGAGGCGGGTCGGCTGTGCCACGGGTCGGCGGTGGCGGTGACGGCCCCGAGGTTGCCGACCCCCGACCCGCCGTACAGCTCGGCGTCGGTGTTGACCAGCTCGCGCCACTCCCCGGCGTACGGCAACCCGACCCGGTAGCCCTCGTGGGGCACGGCGGCGAAGTTCACGACACAGGCGACGACCGAGCCGTCCGCGCCCCATCGGAGCCACGAGAACACGTTGCCCGCACTGTCATTCGCGTCGATCCACTCGAACCCGCGCGGCTCGTTGTCCAGCGACCAGAGCGCCGGGCTCTCCCGGTACGCGCGGTTGAGGTCGGCGAGGCACTGCGCCACCCCGCGGTGATCGGCGTGGTCGAGCAACCACCAGTCCAGCCCGCGCGCCTCGCTCCACTCCGCGTACTGGGCGAACTCCGAGCCCATGAACAGCAGCTGCTTTCCCGGGTGCCCCCACATGAACGCGAAGAAGGCGCGTAGCGTCGCCAGCTCCTGCCAGCGATCCCCGGGCACCTTGCCGACCAGTGAGCCCTTGCCGTGCACGACCTCGTCATGGCTGATCGGCAGGCAGTACTGCTCGCTCCAGGCGTACATGAGCGAGAACGTCATCTCGTTGTGGTGGTACTGGCGGTGGATCGGCGAGCGCGAGATGTAGTCGAGCGTGTCGTGCATCCAGCCCATGTTCCACTTCAGCCCGAAGCCGAGCCCGCCGAGATGCGTGGGCCGGGTGACGCCGGGCCACGCGGTCGACTCCTCCGCGACCGTGACAATGCCGGGCGAGCGGCGGTACGCCGTCGCGTTCACCTCCTGCAGGAAGGAGACCGCTTCCAGGTTCTCGCGCCCCCCGTACTGGTTCGGGACCCATTCGTCCGCTTCACGCGAGTAGTCCAGGTAGAGCATGGACGCGACGGCGTCGACCCGCAGCCCGTCGACGTGGAACTCCTCGAGCCAGTAACAGGCGTTCGCCACCAGGAAGTTGCGCACCTCGCGTCGTCCGAAGTCGAAGATGTAGGTGCCCCAGTCCTTCTGCTCCCCGCGCCGCGGGTCCGCGTGCTCGTACAGGGGGGTTCCGTCGAACCGGGCGAGCGCCCAGTCGTCCTTCGGGAAGTGCGCCGGGACCCAGTCGAGGAGTACGCCGATACCGGCCTGGTGCAGTCGGTCCACCAGGTGGCGGAACTCGTCGGGGGAGCCGAACCGGGACGTCGGCGCGTAGTAGGAGGTGACCTGGTAGCCCCAGGACGGGGCGTACGGGTGCTCCATCACCGGCATCAGCTCGACGTGCGTGAAACCCATCTCGGACACGTACGCGGTGAGCTCGTCGGCGAGCTGGCGGTAGCCGAGCCCGGCACGCCAGGAACCCAGATGCACCTCGTAGATGCTCATCGGAGTGTTGTGCGGGTCGCGGGTCGCCCGCTGTGACATCCAGTCATCGTCCTGCCACTCGTAGGCCGAGGTGAACACGACGGACGCGGTCTGCGGCGGGTGCTCGGCGGCACGTGCCAGCGGGTCGGCCTTGGTGCGCCACACCCCGTCCCGACCGAGGATCTCGAACTTGTAACGGGTGCCGTCGCCGACGCCCGGCACGAACAGCTCCCACACGCCCGACGAGCCGAGGCTGCGCATCGGAAAGGCCGTGCCGTCCCAATGGTTCAGGTCGCTCACGACGCGTACGCCCTGTGCGTTGGGCGCCCACACCGCGAACGAGGTCCCGGTGACGGTGCCGTGCAGCGACGGGTAGCTGCGCCGGTGCGCGCCGAGCACCGTCCACAGCGTTTCGTGCCGGCCTTCGCCGATCAGGTGCAGGTCGACGTCACCGAGCGTCGGTAGGAACCGGTACGCGTCGTCGCTGGCGACGGGCTCCTGGTCGCGGTAGGAGACCTCTAGCCGGTAGTCGGGGACGGCGCTGACCGGCAGCACACCGGCGAACACGCCGCGATGCTCGTGCGTCAGCTCGGTACGGCTCTGGCCGTCCGCGCCCGACGTGATGGCGGTGACCGACTCGGCCCAGGGGCGCAGGACCCGCAGCGTGACGGCGCCGTCGTGCAGGTGCGGGCCCAGCACCGCGTGCGGGTCGTGGTGGTGTCCGTCGACGAGCCGGTCCAGCTCGCCGGTCCCGAGAGGACGCAGGGAGGCGGTCATGACGCGTCGTCCAAGCGGACGTGGATGACGTGGGCGACCGCCTGGTGCGGGTCGAGGCGCACGTAGTTGTGCTCCCCCCACCACCAGGACTCGCCGGTGACCAGGTCGTGGGCGAGGAACCTGCGCGCGACGTACGGCTCCGCCCCGAAGGGGCCGTCCGGGACGAAGGTGCGCTCCGGCACCCCGAGCGCGTCGAGATCGAGATGCACCGTGCACTCCCGCGTCCCGTGCGGATCCAGCGTGCAGACGACCAGGATGCAGTCATCGCCCTCCCGCTTGGAGTAGGCGACCATGAACTCGTTGTCGCAGTAGTGGAACGTGAGGTTGCGCAACAGCTGCAGCGCCCGGTGCTCGCGCCGCCAGCGGTTGAGCGCGGTGAGGTACGGCGCCAGCGTGCGGCCCTCGGCTGCGGCCGAGTCCCAGTCCCGCGGGCGGTACTGGTACTTCTCGGAGTCCAGGTACTCCTCGCTGCCGGGGCGCACGGCGACGTGCTCGAACAATTCGAACCCGGAGTAGACCCCCCAGGTCGGGGCCAGCGTCGCAGCGAGCGTCGCCCGGATCGCGAAGGCGCCGGGACCGCCGTACTGCAGGTACTCGGTGAGGATGTCCGGGGTGTTCACGAAGAAGTTGGGGCGCATGCTCGCCGCGAGCGGTCCTGCCAGCTCCTTCAGGTACTCCTCGAGCTCCCACTTCTCGTTGCGCCACGTGAAGTACGTGTAGGACTGCTGGAACCCGATCTCGCCGAGCATGCGCATCATCGCGGGGCGGGTGAACGCCTCGGCGAGGAAGAGGACGTCCGGGTCGGTGGCGTTCACCTCGGCGATGAGCCGCTCCCAGAAGGAGACCGGCTTGGTGTGCGGGTTGTCGACACGAAAGATGCGCACGCCGCAGTCCATCCAGAGGCGCACGACGCGCAGCACCTCGACGAAGACGCCCTCCGGGTCGGCATCGAAGTGCATCGGGTAGATGTCCTGGTACTTCTTCGGAGGGTTCTCCGCGTACGCGATCGTGCCGTCCGCGCGCTGCACGAACCAGTCGGGATGCTCGGTGACCCACGGGTGGTCCGGCGAGCACTGCAACGCCAGGTCGAGCGCCACCTCCAGGCCGAGCTCGCCCGCACGAGCGACGAAGGCGCGGAAGTCGTCCTCGGTACCGAGGTCGGGATGCACGGCGTCGTGCCCGCCCGCGGCCGAGCCGATCGCCCAGGGGGAGCCGGGATCGTCCGGCCCGGCCTCGAGCGTGTTGTTGGGGCCCTTGCGGAACTGCTCGCCGATCGGGTGGATCGGCGGCAGGTACACGACGTCGAACTCCATGGCGGCGATCGCGGGCAGCCGTGCCGCCGCGGTCGCGAAGGTGCCCGAGCGGGGCGGGTCGAGCGAGGAGCCCTCCGAGCGCGGGAAGAACTCGTACCACGAGCCGAAAAGCGCCCTCTCGCGGTCCACGCGCAGCGGGTAGGTGACGCTGCTCACCCCACGGCGCAGCGGGTGCTCGTCGACCAGCGCCACGATTGCCGGGTCCATCACCGCGGCCAGGCGCTGGGAGGCCGGCAGCCCCGAGTCGCGCAGCGCGTCGATCGCCGCGGTCACCGCACGGCGGGGCACCCGCCGCGGCAGCGCGGCGGCGAACTCCTCGTAGAGCCGGGCCCCTTCCTCGAGCTCCAGGTCGACGTCGAGCCCGGCCGGCACCTTGACCGCAGCACGGTGCAGCCAGGTGCTCAGCGGGTCGCCCCACGCCTCCACCGTGTAGGTCCACGTCCCTGTCGCGGTCGGAGCCACCCAGGCGTGATACCGGTCGGTCCCCGCCGCTCCCGGCGCCATGCGGGTGAAGGGGCCCACCGCGCGCCGCGGCCCGCGCAGCACCACGTTCGCACCGACCGCGTCGTGGCCCTCGCCGACCACGACAGCGGTGATCTCCACCGGCTCTCCGACGACCGCCTTCGCGGGCCGGGCGCCGCACGCGACGACCGGTGTCACGTCCTCGATGGCATACCTGCCGGTGGTGGCACCGGCAGGGGTTGTCGCGTTGCCGGTGCGCGAGCCGTTCGTCCGGGCGGACGGCACTGCCCGGCGCGTCTGAGCCGCACGGGGAGACATCGCACTCGACCCTACCGACTCCTCTCGGGTACCGCGCCGTGAAGCGAACCGCCCGGTGCGAGAGCACTTCGCCGCGAGCGGTTACCGTGGTCGTCCGTGAGAGCGATCCGACGATTCACGGTCAGGCCGGTGCTCCGAGGTCCGCTGGCGGGCCTGGCGCAGCTCGCGGCGAACCTGCGCTGGTCGTGGCACGTGGAGACCCAGGACCTGTTCGAACGGATCGATCCGGCACTGTGGCACGCGGGCCGGCGGGACCCGCTGCGGCTGCTGGGAGCAGTGACCACCGGCCGATTGGACGAGCTGGCGCAGGACGAGGACTTCCTCTCGCACCTGGCATGGGTGAGCGGCGGGCTGCAGGACTACCTGCAGGGTGATCGTTGGTACCAGACCCTCGGCTCCGACGCGCCGCAGGCCATCGCGTACTTCTCCCCCGAGTACGGCATCAGCAAGGTCCTGCCTCAGTATTCCGGGGGGCTGGGAATCCTGGCGGGGGACCACCTCAAGGCCGCGAGCGACCTCGGCGTGCCGATCGTCGCGGTCGGGCTGTTCTACCGCGCCGGCTACTTCCGCCAGTCGCTCTCGGCCGACGGCTGGCAGTTGGAGACCTACCCGCTGCTGGACCCCGATGCCCTGCCCCTCGCACTGCTGCGCGAGGAGGACGGGACACCGGTCGTCGTCAGCGTGGCGCTGGCCGGGGAGCGCATGGTCCACGCGCACGTGTGGCGGGCCCAGGTCGGCCGGGTGCCGCTGCTGCTGCTCGACTCTGACGTCGAGGCCAACGGCGCCGTCGAGCGGGACATCACCGACCGGCTGTACGGCGGGGGCGGCGAGCACCGCCTGGCACAGGAGCTGTTGCTCGGCATCGGTGGGGTGCGCGCGCTGCGTGCGTACTCCCGAATCACCGGTGCACCAGCGCCAGAGGTGTTCCACACGAACGAGGGCCATGCCGGATTCCTCGGGTTCGAACGGATCCGCGAGCTCGTCAGCGACGAGGGACTCTCCTTCGACGAGGCGTTCCGTGCGGTCCGCGCCGGCACCGTGTTCACCACACACACGCCCGTGCCCGCGGGCATCGACCGCTTCCCCCGCGAGCTCGTCGAGCGCTACTGCGGCGGCCCGGCCGACGCCGGCCACCACGGCGTTCCGGTGGCGCGCGTCCTCGAGCTCGGCGCCGAGTCCTACCCGGGTGGGGACCCCGACACGTTCAACATGGCGGTCCTCGGACTCCGACTCGGGCAGCGCAGCAACGGCGTGAGCCGGCTGCACGGCAAGGTCAGCCGGCACATGTTCGCGGGGGTCTGGGAGGGCTTCGATCCCGACGAGGTGCCCATCACGTCCATCACCAACGGGGTCCACGCCCCGACCTGGGTCGCGCGAGAGCTGCGCGACCTCATCGCGGCCCGCAGCGGTCCGGACAGCATCGGCGAACCCGAGGGCTGGCAGGTCGCCGCCCAGCTCGGCGACAAGGAACTCTGGGACGCCAAGCGCACCATGCGCGAGCACCTCGTCGCAGTGGTCCGCGAGCTGGTGCGCGACTCCTGCCTCGCCCGCGGCTCCAGCGACGCCGAGATCGGCTGGATCAGCGACATCTTCGACCCCGACATCCTCACCATCGGGTTCGCGCGCCGGGTGCCGTCGTACAAGCGGCTCACCCTCATGCTGCGCGACCCTGACCGCCTGGAAGCACTGCTGCTCGACCCGCAGCGGCCGGTGCAACTCGTGGTCGCAGGCAAGGCCCACCCCGCCGACGAGGGCGGCAAGGAGCTCATCCGCACACTCGTGCAGTTCACGGACCGGCGCGAGGTGCGGCACCGCATCGTGTTCCTGCCGGACTATGGGATGGGCATGGCGCGCGCGATGTACCCGGGTTGCGACGTGTGGCTGAACAACCCGCTCCGCCCGCTCGAGGCGAGCGGCACCTCCGGGATGAAGGCTGCGCTCAACGGCGCGCTGAACCTCTCCATCCTCGATGGCTGGTGGGACGAGTGGTACGACGGCCAGAACGGCTGGGCGATCCCGACGGCCGACCGGGTCGAGGACCCGGAGCGCCGCGACGAGCTGGAGGCCCAGGCGCTCTACGACCTGATCGAGCGGCGGGTGGCTCCGATGTTCTACGACGTCGACGAGAGCGGCCTGCCGGTGCACTGGCTGGACCGCGTGCGCCACACGCTGGGGACACTGGGGCCCAAGGTGCTCGCGTCGCGGATGGTGCGCGAGTACGTCACCGAGCTCTACCAGCCGGCGACAGCCACCTCGCGGGCGATGCTGGCCGACGGTGCCGCCCGGGCCAAATCCCTGGCGGCGTACGTCGCACGCGTCCGTGCCCTCTGGCCGCAGGTCTCGGTCGAGCACGCCGATGCCGAGGACCTGAAGGACGCACCGCAGCGCGGCGACGTGTGCACCGTACGGGCGTACGTGCGGCTCGGCGAGCTGTCCCCGTCGGAGGTCACGGTGCAGCTGCTGGTCGGACGCGTCGACCACAACGACCAGCTCGTGGACGCCCAGGCGATGGTGCTCGAGCCGAGCGAGCAGCTCGACGGGCACCGCTGGCGGTACGAGACGCAGGTCGAACTCACGCACACCGGACCGTTCGGGTACACCGTGCGGGTGCTGCCGCGCCACGGCGGCCTGGTGAACGCGGCCGAGCTCGGACTGCAGGCGGTACCCGTCGCGTGATCATCGACGGTCCGTCACATGACGTTCCGTGATCGACATCTGACGCACTGTCGGGAAGGCGCCCGGCCGGGTGACAGGCACTCTCCTGCCCTCGGCGCCGGCCTGGTCATACCTCGAAAAGCGCCTGTGGGACAATCAGAAATGCCGGTCGTCGCCGCGGTGTGATACATGCAACCGGTGGTCCGAATGTGACGTACGTGACGGTTCTGAGCAAGATCCGCGACCTTCAGGCGAGGCGGAATCAACCGTTGGTCCGACGCGGTGGGCGGGTGCCGGATGAGAGGTTGGTGACGGCCGGTCGAGAAGTCGTCGAGACAGGTAAGGGCTGCGGCGAACGATCGGCACGAGACGCGCGATTCCGGACGGGGGAGCAGGAAGGTGGCACTGGTGGAGCGGAGCGGGACGCGCGGAGGCGTCACGCTGCCTCACCTGGCCGCACCGCTGCTGCCCGACACCGCTTCGGAGCTCGTCGGGGCCGGAGCGGTCGCGGCGCCGCGCGCGGCGGCCGACCAGCGCCGGGTGCAGCGGCGCCAGGCGCGCGCCGACTGGCTCAACGGTCTGGTCCGCTGGCTGATGTTCTGCGACGGCCTCGTCGCGCTGATCGCCGCGCTGCTCGCGCTGTACCTGCGCTTCGGCGCCGCCGCCGGCCGTCCGGGCAACACCGTCTACCTCGTGCTCACCTTCGCCCTGCCGGTCCTGTGGGTCGGCACGCTCTACCTGGGCCGGACCTACGAGCACCGCTTCCTCGGCGACGGGACCGACGAGTTCCGCCGGGTGTTCGAGATGGCGGTCCGCTTCTTCGCGACGCTCACGATCATCCTGTACGCGGCCAACTGGGACATGGCCCGCGGTTACATGATCGTCGTGCTGCCGGTCATGACCATCGGCAGCCTGCTCGTCCACTTCGCCGGACGGGTGCTGCTGCAGCGTGCCGAGCGCGGCGGCGCCGTCGCGCAGCGCGTACTCATCATCGGCACCGAGCGCGCGACCGCGGAGATGGTGCGCAACCTGCGTGACGCCCAGCCTGGGCTCGTCATCGTCGGCGCCCTCGTGGACGTCAGCCGGTCGGACGTGATCGAAGGGGTGCCGGTCGTCGGGACCTCGGACGACGCCCCCGGGAAGGTCCAGGAGTACGACGTGGATGCGGTCGCTGTCGCGGCGTGGTCGCCGCTCTCGCAACACGACCTGCGCCGCTTCGCCTGGGAACTCGAGGGCAGCGACGTGGATGTCCTCGTCACGCCGAACCTCACCGACGTCTCCGGCCCGCGGATCTCGGTCCGCCCGCTCGGCGGATTGCCGCTGCTGCACGTCGAGCAGCCCGAGTTCACCGGCGTGCGCCGGGTGCTCAAGGGCGCCTTCGATCGGGGCCTCGCGCTACTGGCCCTGCTGCTGCTGTGGCCGCTCATGCTCGCGATCGGCATCGCGGTACGGCTCGACAGCAGCGGGCCGGCGCTGTTCCGCCAGGAGCGGGTCGGGCGAGGCGGCAAGCGGTTCTCGATGGTGAAGTTCCGCTCGATGTCCCAGGACGCCGAACAGCGACTCGTCGACCTGCGCGCGGAGAACGTGCACCAGGAGGGACCGCTGTTCAAGGTCCATGACGACCCGCGGATCACGCGCGTCGGCGGCTGGCTGCGGCGCACCTCGCTCGACGAGCTGCCCCAACTGTGGAACATCTTCCGCGGCAACATGTCCCTGGTGGGCCCGCGCCCGCCACTGCCGCGCGAGGTGGCACAGTACGGCGACGACGTGCAGCGTCGCCTGCTCGTCAAGCCGGGCCTCACCGGCCTGTGGCAGATCAGCGGCCGCTCCGACCTGTCGTGGGAGGAGTCGGTCCGGCTCGACCTCTACTACGTCGAGAACTGGAGCCTGTTCTTCGACCTGTCGATCCTCTTCCGGACCGTGCGGGCGGTCCTCGCCGGCAGCGGCGCCTACTGACCCCTTCCTGTCCTCGGCGATCGAGTCGCCTCGAGTCCGGTACGCGCCAGCCGACCCCCAGTGGTCGAGACCAC